>CAYXIO010000028.1:0-33608 GCA_964465125.1 uncultured Planctomycetales bacterium
CGGCCGGGCCGCGTGTCGACCGCGGCAAGCGGCGCGGGTCGCGCGGCGCGTGGCGGCGGCGCGGGGGTTTCGGGAGGAAGCACGTCGCCGAGCGGCACCTCGACCGAGAACGCGCCGAGATCGACTTCGGCGCGGTGCTGCTCGAGCCGCATGCGCACGATGCGTCCGTCGCGGTTGAAGTCGCGGACACGGACGGGGTCGCCGGGGCGCAGGTGGACGACCGCCTGGACCCATTCGTGAAAGTCCGCGCGCTGACGTTCGAGCAGCTTGCGGGTCTCGTCGGCCTGGGTGCGCACCGTGCTCGCGTCCAGGCGGGCTTGCTCGGCGACCTTTCTTGCGTCCTCCGCCTCGCGCTTCGCGCTGGCCGCGCCGCGCAGGGCCGCCCGCAGCGCGCGGGCCTGCGGCGTCAGCTCGCGCCGGGCGGCGACGACCAGCCGCTTGGGCATGCCCAGCCGCTGGGCGATGGCGATGGCGTTGCTCTGCCCGGCTTCGCCGATCCGCAGGTGATAGGTCGGTCGCAGCGTCTGCACGTCAAACTCAACCGAGCCGTTCTCGACCCGCTTGCGCGTCAGCGGAAAGCTCTTCAAGGCGCCCAGGTGGGTCGTGGCTACACAGCGGCATTGCAGCCGCAGCAGTTCGTCGAGCATGGCGCGGCCGATGGCGGCGCCTTCGTCGGGGTCGGTGCCGGCCCCCAGCTCGTCCAACAGCACCAGCGTGCGCGGTCCGGCCTTGCGGAGCATCTCCATCTGGCGGGTGAGATGCGCGCTGAAGGTGCTCAGCGATTGCGCCATGCTCTGCTCGTCGCCGATGTCGATCAGCACGCTGCGGAAGATGCCGAAGCGCGAGCCGGATTCAACGGGCACCGGCAGCCCGGCCTGCACCATCAGGGACAGCAGCCCGATCGTCTTGAGCGTGACGGTCTTGCCGCCAGTGTTGGGGCCCGTGATCACCAGGAGATCGAAATCCTCGCCGAGACGGTAGGAAATCGGCACGACGGCGCCGGAGCCGCGGTCGCGCTCGGCGCGCTGCGCCATCATCTTCATCAGCAGCGGATGGCGCGCTCCGCGCACGGCGAGCAGCGGCTCATCCACCACTTCCGGGCAGCGCAAGTCGAAGTCGCGCGTCGCCCGGACCTTTGCGACGATCAGGTCGAGCACGGCCAGCGCATCGAGCGTTTTCAGGATTGCCTGGCTGTTGATGTGAATCTCGTGCACCAGCTCCCAGAGGATGCGGTTGACCTCTTCCGCCTCTTCGCTGCGCAGGTTGGAGACCCGGTTGTTCAGCTCGACGGCGACGGCCGGTTCGACGTAGATCGTCGCGCCGCTGTCGCTGGCGCGGTGAATGATGCCGGCGACGCGCCCGCGGTACTCGGTCTTGACCGGCAGCACGAGCCGATCGCCGTGAAACGTGTAGTTCGCGAATTGCAGCCAGCGGCGGGTCTCGGGCTCGGCCAGCAGGCGATCGACGGAATGGCGGATGGCCTCGGTCGCGCTCTGGATCGCGGCGCGGAGGCGGGCGAGCTTGGGGCTGGCGTTGTCGCGCACCTGGGCGCGCTCATCGATCACGGCGCGAATGCGCTGCCCGATCGTTCCGAAGTCTCCGACGCGCTCGCGCAGGTGCGACAGCTCGATCAGGTCGCCGCTGACGCTGCCGAGGTAATGGGTGACCTCGTGCGTGCCGGCCAGCGCGTCGCCGATCTTCGCCACGTCCTCGACCTCCAGCCTCAGCGGGGGCGCGCAGCGCTCCAGCAGGCCGCGGATGTCGGAAATGCCGGCGTAGGGCGGCAGCCCGTGCTTTTCGGCGTAGCCCCGCAGCTCGTCGTGCTGTCGCAGCCAGCGCTGAATCAGGTCGAGGCGGCTGGAAGGCTCGATCCGCTCGGCCAGGGACCGGCCCAACTGGCACTGGCAGTAGCCGGCGATCCAGTCGCGGACTGCGAAGAAATCCAGGCGCTCGAGCGAGTGGCTGTCCATCAGAATCCGGTTGCGGCAGGCCGACCGCCTCGCCAGAATGCGGTTCGGGCAATCAATGAGGCACGAGGGTACGATCCGGCCCGACGCGCACCGTCGTTGCGCCAACGCCGACCCATATACCGTGAAGCGTATGCGAAGCCGCCGCCGAACAACAGTGCCAGGGCCACGCGACGGGTGGGCGCAACCAGGGGGCGCGCTGGCCTGGCTGCTCGCGGTGTTGATCGCCGCCGGTCCGCTGACTCTATTCGCGCAGCAGCCGGCTGGGAAGTTGGTCCGGGTCGAGTCATCGCCGGGAAGCAGCGCGGACCGTCTGCTTGCCGCCGGTGACGTGAGCGCTGCGGTGAAGCGGGTCGACTCGTGGCTGCGCGCGCGGGCCGCGCGCGGTGCCGTCGATCCGCGGGACTGGGACGACCTGCTGGCGCCGATCGCGCCCGAGCGGCGCGAGGCGCTGCTGCGCGGTCTGATGCCACGGTGGCCCGGCGACGTCGAAATCCGCGAGCGGCTCGCGGCTGATCTTGCGCGGCGCGGCGTCTGGGCCGACGCGGTCGAGCTCCTGGAGCCGCTTCAAGGGCGCCTGAGCGTGCGCGGCGTGCAGGTGCTGACGCGCGGCTGGACGGCGATGGGTCGGGGCCTGGAGGCGTCCAGGTGGGTGGAGAGCCGTCTGAAGGATCAGCCCACCAATGTCGATCTTTGGGGCATGGCCGTCGAGATCGCCATGTCGCGCGGTCAGTTCGGCCGCGCGATCACCACCGGCGAGCAGGCCGCGCGTCACTGCCGGCCCAACGGGCGGCTGCGCGCGCTGCTGGCCGAAGCCCTGTTCCGGCTGGATCAACTCCTGGGGGACGCGGAAGTGCGGCAGGTTCCCGGCCGGCGGGTTGGTCAGTTCGACGGCGACTGGCTGCTGGTCGAAGCGCGCCCGGGCGTCGATCGCTACCTGTGTGCGCCGCAACGCTCGGCCCTGTACCAGGTGCGCGCCGCGATCGACGCCGGCTGCGACACGCCCGAGCTGCATCGGCTGCACGCCGCCATCTGGCTGAAGCTGGGACACGCGGAGACGGCCTGGGACATCGTGGCGAGCCGGCTGGACGTGCTGCTTGAATCCGCCGGCGACGCGGACGGCCTGCTTCGCGAGTGCGCGCTGCGATCGGGGCGCATCACCGAGTTTCTCGACCTGGCGCGCGGCGAGGCCCAGCGCGATCCGGCGCAGCGCGACGCGGTGCTTTTCGGGGCCTACTGTGCGGCGGCGGACGTGTGCGCCCGGCGCGGCGAGCCGGGGGCCGAGCTCGGGCTGCTGCGGCAGGCACTCTCGCTCCGGCCGGAGGCATCGGATGTGCGTCTGCGGGTGGCCGACGCGCTGTGGGTTACGGGCGAGCAGGAGCTTGCCCGCGAGGAGTACGCGGCGATCCTGCGTGCCGCGCCCGCGCATCCGCAGAAGGCCCGTCTGCTGGCGCGTCTCGCGGAGTAGATTCCGCCAGCCGATCGCTTCGATCGCCCGATTGGCGGCCAGCCCCGGTCGGTCGCCATAATGCGCGCGTGAGTACGCCACGGTTCTTTGTAGACGAGCTAGCCGAGGGGCTGGCTGCGCTGCCGGTGCACGAGGCCCGGCACGCGCTGCTGAGCCTGCGGCTGCGCGAGGGCGATTCGGTCGAGGTCTTTGACGGCAAGGGCGGCGTGGGCCAAGGCGTACTGTGCGGCGCGAGCGCGGCGCGGCGGGGCAAATCCCGCCAGGCGGTCGGGGTGCGAATCGTCGACCTACAGCGCGAGGCGCTTCCGATCGGGGCGCTGCACCTGCTCGTGGCAGGCTGCAAGGGGGATCGCGTCGCGTGGATGGTCGAGAAGTGCACTGAGCTGGGCGCGTCGGCCATTCACTTCGTCGAATTCGAGCGCTCGGTCGTGCAGGTGGGCGCGCCGGCGATCGAAAAGCTCCGGCGTGCGACCATCGAAGCGTGCAAGCAGTGCGGACGAGCCTGGTTGCCTCGGCTTTTCGGCGGTGAGACCCTTCGGGATGCGGCCTCAGCCGTGCCTGCGGGCGAGTTGCTCGTCGCTCATCCCGACCCGCGCGCCCCGACGCTCTCAGCCGCTGTCGCAGACAGCGCGGCGGACTCCACGGCGCGCGTCGTCATTGGCCCGGAAGGTGGACTCAGCCCCGCGGAGCTGGATTTCCTCGCGCAAGCCGGCGGCCGACAGGTAAGGCTGGCGGCGCATGTCCTGCGCGTCGAGACGGCGGCCGTTGCGGTCGCCGCGGCCTGGTCGATGTGCCGACTCGACGCCGAAGCCCGCCAGGACCGCTGAATTCAAGGTCTTCCAACCGTCCGCGACTCGCATCGGCGTGGCCGCGGTCCTGGCATCGAGTATCATCGCGACCATGGCCAGCGAACAGGAATTGCGCGAACAAATCTGCGACATCGGGCGGCGCATCTACGCCAAGGGGTTCGCCGCCGGTAACGACGGCAACATCACCTGCAGGCTCGACGAGCAGCGCGTGCTCTGCACGCCGACGCTCATCAACAAGGGCTTCATGAAGCCCGACGATCTGTGCGTCGTCGACAGGCAGGGCAAGCAGTTGTCCGGCACGCGCCCGAGGACCAGCGAGATCTTCCTGCATCTCGAGGTCATGCGCGGCGACCCGAACGCCGTCTCGGTCGTGCACTGTCACCCGCCGTACGCGACAGCCTTCGGCATCGCGCGCGAGCCGATCCCGTCGGGAATCCTGCCGGAGGTCGAGGTCTTCCTCGGCATTGTTCCCAGCGCGGACTACGCCACCCCGGGAGATCAGGCGTTCGCCGAGACCATTCGGCCCTACATCGGCCGCGCGAATACGGTCGTGCTCTCGAACCACGGCACGGTCAGTTGGGGCAAGACGGTCGAGTGGGCCTATTGGCACACGGAGATCGTGGACGCCTATTGCCGCATGCTCCTGCTCGCGAAGCTGATCGGCAACGTCTCGCGCCTGACGGCGCAGCAGGTCGAGCAGCTGCTCGACCTCAAGGAGCGCTTCGGCCTCGGGCGCGACGTGCGGCGCACGCATGGCGGCGATCTGCTGGTCAATCCGGAGTTCGGCAAGCCGTCGGCGCCGTAGGCCTCGCACCCAGACGCGGAAGCGGGCATGAACACACCTCGCAATTATCTGGCGATCGACCTGGGGGCTTCGAGCGGCCGCGCCGTGCTGGGCCGGTGGGACGGCCGGCGGGTGGGGCTCACCGAGATTCACAGGTTTCCGAACGGGCCGCTGCATCTCAACGATGGGCTGTACTGGAATGCGCCGGGGCTGTTCGGCGAGATTCTCGCGGCGATCGGAAAGGTCGCCCCGTCGGGCGCGGGCAATGTGCATGGGCTGGGCGTGGACACCTGGGGCGTCGACTTCGCCCTGGTGTCCGCACAGGGCGAGTTGCTGGGCCTGCCGCGGCATTACCGCGACCCGCGCACCAACGGCACCTTCAGCGAAGCGTTCAAGCGCGTTCCGCGCGCGCAGATCTACGCTCGCACGGGCATCCAGTTCATGGAGATCAACACGGTCTATCAGCTTCTGGCGCTGCGCCGCGCGCACCCGGAGCTGCTCGAGTTGGCGGATCGCCTGCTGTTCATGCCCGACCTGATGAACTACTGGCTGTGCGGCGAGCCTTGCAGCGACGCGAGCATCGCCAGCACGTCGCAGCTTTTCGATTCGGCGGCCGGCGAGTGGGCCGGCGAGCTGGTCCGCGCGCTGGATCTCCCCGAGCGCATCCTGCCGCGCGTGCTGCCGCCCGGAACGCGCATTGGTCCGCTTCGCAGGGCGCTGTGCGCCGAGCTAGGGCTGACACGCGCGCCGCAGTTGCTCCTTCCCGCCGGACACGACACAGCGTGTGCGGTGGCGGCGGTTCCGGCAACGTCGGACGATTGGGCCTACATCAGTTGCGGAACCTGGTCGCTGGTGGGCTTCGAGCTCTCGGTGCCGATACGTTCGACCGCGGCGCTGGATGCCAACGTCACGAACGAAGTCGGTGCCGCGGGCACGATCCGGTTTCTGCGGAACATGACCGGCCTGTGGCTGCTACAGGAATGCCAGCGACACTGGGCGACTGAGGGTTCGGCGCTGACTCACGAGGAATTGCAGCAGGCGGCGGCGCACGTCGCATCCTCGAAGTGCTGGATCGACCCGGACGATGCGCGTTTCTCCAGCCCGGGAGACATGCCGGCGCGCATCGCCGCGTTCTGCGTTGAGAGCGATCAGCCGCCGCCGTCGTCGCCGGGCGAGTTCGCCCGCTGCGTGCTGGAGAGCCTGGCGCTCAAGACGCGCGTCGTGCTCGACCGGCTGGAGCCGATCGCGGGTCGGCGTGCGAGACGGGTTCACGTGGTGGGCGGTGGGTCGCGCAACGAGCTGCTGATGCAGTGCATCGCGGATGCGACGCAGCGGCAGGTGCTGGCCGGACCGGTCGAGGCGACCGCGCTGGGCAACGTGCTGCTCCAGGCGCTGGCGGCCGGCGAGCTGAGCACCCTGAGCGAACTTCGCCGCGCGGTGGTGAACTCGGTCGAGCTGCGCAGCTACGAGCCGCGCGACTCCGCCGCGTGGCTCGATAAGCTGGATCGCTTCGCGCGTCTGGCGCGTCGGAGCTGAGCGCGCGGCGGCTCAGGCCTCGGCGAGCGCCTTTCGCCGGCGGCGACGCTTCTTGACGAAGCCGCGGCGGACGACTCCGGGCTGGCGCGGGCCGAGGTCGTTGGCCAGCCGCAGCAGCTCCGGCGCCGTCTCAGCGAACAAGTCCGCTCCGATTTCCTGCCACAGTCCGTCGGCCCGGTTGAACACGCCGCCGCTGACCACGATGTTCATGCTCGGGCAGACGCCGACTTCGCGCACCAGCTCGACCAGCGCGCGGGCGTCCGGCACTCCCCCCGGGGTCGTGCCGAAGATGACGAAGATGTTGGGCCGCAGTTGCCCGACCAGCGCCAGCACCTCGTCGCGCGGCACGCCGCCGCCGACGAAATACACCTCCCAGCCGTCGGCCTGGAACAGATCGGCGATCATCTGGGCCCCGATCTCCTCCAGCAGCGGCTCGGCGCAGGAAATCAGCAGTCGCTTGCCGTTTCGGGGACCCGTCGGCAGGTGCGCCTGAAGCTGGTCCGCGACCGTGCGGTTGATCCGCGTCGCCATGTTTTCCATGGCCGAGTTGATCCGGTCGTCGCGGAATAGCCGGTCGATCTGACGCATCGCGGGCCAGACGACCTCGCACAGCAGGCTTTGCGGCGGATCGCCGCGCGTGACGGCGTCGCGGATGAGCGTGAAGCATTCGGCCCGGCGGCCGGCCAGCAGCGGTTGGAGATAGCGCGTCAGGAGCGGTTCAGTCACAGCGGATGCCTCCGACACGATCGGTGCCCGTCGGCGGCTCCAGCCGCTGGGCTTCACGCCCGATGGCCCGATCCATTCGAGATTGCCGGCGCATCCATACAGCCGGGAGAGGATTCGTCGCCGCGACGCGTCGCGAGCCGTCGTCGGCGTCGTTTGGTATCGTTCAGGCGGGGCGGGCGAATTGAGGCGCGGACGTGGAACTGCGCGGCCGTTCGGCGGCTCGTCTCTCGCTTCGGCAGGAGTGGTTTTTTCTCGGAGCCGCGCAACCCTGGCGCCGGCCGCGCAGAGGTTGCCGCCGGCGCGCTATTTCTCACCCAGTGAGCGGCGGCGTCGAAAGAACGCGCGCAGCAACTCCGCGCACGGCTCCTCGAGCACGCCGCGGGCCGTGACCACGCGGTGATTCAGCCGCGGATCATCCTGGATTTCAAAGAGCGAGCCGCAGGCGCCGGCCTTGGCGTCGGACGCGCCGAAAACGAGCCGATCGAGCCGCGCCAGCACCAATGCCCCAGCGCACATCGGACAGGGCTCCAGCGTCACGTAGAGCGTGCAGCCGCTCAGGCGCCAACGGCCGAGCGCCGCGGCCGCCGCCGTCAGGGCCAGCATCTCGGCGTGCGCGGTGGGGTCGTTGAGGCGCTCGCGCTGATTGAAGCCGCGCCCCACGGCGCGGCCCTGGTGAACGACGACCGCGCCGACGGGCACGTCCTCGCTGTCCAGCGCGCGGCGGGCCTGCTCGATCGCCTCGAGCATCCAGCGGCGGTCCAGCTCATCCTGCGCGTGCCGCAAAGCGCTTCTCCGCGGGGATCGGTTCTTCAAAGGCGAGTACCATGGTAGCCGCCCGGACGGCCATGAGCGGAGGCCGAGTCTCCGATCATCGGCGCCGTCCGGACGCCGAGGAGATGCGTGTGAATCCTCCCTCGCTGGCGGAATCGCGGATCGACTCCTTCGTGCAGGCGCTGGGATCAGCTTCGCCGGCGCCCGGCGGCGGGGCGGCCGCGGCGCTGTGCGGAGCGCAGGCCGCGGCGCTGGGACTCAAGGCCTGCGCGCTGACCGTGGGAAAGCCGCGCTTCGCCGCGGTCGAGCCGCAGTTGCGGGAAGCGATGAACGCGCTTGGGCGCGCCCGCGACGCGTTCCTGCGCCTGATGGATGAGGATGCCGCCGCCTATGGCGAGCTGAACGCCGCGTTCCGGCTGGCGAAGTCGGAGCCGGGCCGGGCCGAGCGCATCGCACAGGCGGCGACGCTGGCGGCGATGGTGCCGCTCGAGGCGCTGGCCTTCGCCCGTCAGGTGCGCGCGCTGCTGGACCAGTGCGGTCCGGCGACCAATCCGCAACTGCACTCGGATGTTGCCGCCGGCCGGCACATGGCCGAATGCGCAGCGGCCGCCGCCGCGGAGAACGTGCGGGTCAACCTGCCTTGGGTGCCGGAAGCGCGCCGCGTCGCGATGGAGCGCGAGCTGGCGGCCGGCGGGCCCGAGCCCGCGGTGGAATCGGATGCGGCGGAGGACCGCACGGGTCCGCCGGCCCGCGGCTGGGTCTACCTGGACAACAACGCCAGCACGCCGCTGGATCCGCGCGTGCGGGCGTTGATGCATAGCCACCTGGAGGAGTGCTTTGGCAATCCGTCCAGCGCGCATCGCCTGGGGGCGCGCGTCGCCGCCGAGATCGAGCACGCCCGCTCGCAGGTGGCCGAGCTGATCGGGGCGAAGGCGAACGAGATTATCTTCACCAGCGGCGGCACCGAGGCGAACAACCTGGCGCTGCGCGGCCTGCTTGCGGCGCAGCCCGCCAAGCGCCACATCGTGATCTCGTCGATCGAGCATCACGCGGTTCACGAGCCGGTGGAGGAACTGGCCCGGGCCGGTTACGAGGTCACGCACGTTGCGGTGGACGTCGCCGGCCGGCTCGATCTGGACGGGCTCAAGGCCGCGCTCCGCGACGACACCGCGCTGCTCAGCATCATGCTGGCCAACAACGAGACCGGGGTCGTTCTGCCGGTGGCCGACGCAGCGCGGCTTGCGGCGGCGCGCGGCGTCCCGTTGCACACGGACGCGGTCAACGCGTTGGGCAAGGTTTCGGTTCGCGTGGACGAGCTGGGCGTGGCGGCACTCAGCCTCAGCGCGCACAAGATTCACGGCCCGAAAGGCGTCGGAGCGTTGTACGTCCGCAGGGACGTGCCATTCCGGCCGCCCCGGCTGGGCGGTCCGCAGGAACGCGATCATCGCGGCGGCACGCCGAATACGGCCGGAATCGTGGCGCTGGGCCTGGCGTGCGAGCTGCTGCGCACGTCGCCGCCGGAGACGAACGCACGAATGCGGCAGCAGCGCGATCGGCTGGAGCGGGGATTGCTCGAGCGCTGCGCGGGGGCGCAGGTCATTGGCTCCTACACGTCGCGCGTGCCCAATACGACCTGCATCTGTTTCCCCGATCTCAGCGCCGAAGTCATCCTGATGCTGCTCAGCGAGCGCGGCGTATGCGCGTCCAGCGGCGCCGCCTGCGCCAGCGGCGCCAGCGAGACCTCGCGCGTGCTGCGCGCCATGGGAGTGCCGCCTCGACTGGCGCGCGGGCAGGTGCGGCTGTCGTTGAGCCGGCTGACGTTGGACGACGAGGTCGACCGCGCCATGGAGCTGGTTGCGGAGGTGGTGGCGCGGCTGGCGGGCCAGGCGCAGTCGGGCTGAAGGACTGAGGCGATTCGCAACGGGCCGGTGAATCAGCGTCAGCCGGGCGGCGTCCGCAGCGGATCGGCGGTTTCGTCATGGCCGCCGGGATGTGCGGCTTCGTGATCGGCCGGCTCGATGTGCGAAGTGATGTGCACGCGGTCTTCTGGAAACAGAGTCCGGACCGCCTCTTCAACCTGCGTGACCTGCTCGTGCGCTTTCTGAAGCGGGAGATTTCCGGGAACGAGCAGGTGCATGTCGATCCAGAGCTCCTCGTTGACGCGCCGGTGACGTACCTGGTGATAGTCCGCGAGCAGCCCCTTCTCGACACTGCCGCCCAGCTCGACGAGCAGCTTCTCGCTGACCTGCGGATCGACGCGGTCCATCAGCCCGAAGTACGCGCGGCGCATCAGGTCAAACCCGGTGACCATGATGTATCCGCCCAAGGCCAGCGCGGTGAGCGGGTCGAGCAGCTCGATGCCCGTGATCATCACCAGTCCGACGCCGAGGATCGCCGCGAGCGTGGTCCACATGTCGGAAAAAACGTGCCAACCGTTGGCGGTCACGATCAGCGAGTTGTGCTTTCGCCCGATTCGAACCAGCGCCGCGCCCAGCAGCAGGTTGATCGCGGCGAGAATCGCGGAAATGGCAAGAGCGGCCGAGAGGTTGCCGAGCTGGGACCCGAAACGCAGCGTCTGGACTCCGCTCGCGATGACCGCAAGTGACGCCGAGAACACCAGTGCGCCTTCGAACCCGGCGGAGAAGTACGCGATTCGACCGTGGCCGTAGGGGTGCGTCGCATCTGCGGGGCGATCGGCATACCAGAGGCTCAAGGCCGCCAGCCCGGTAGCGGCTCCATGCACGACCGATTCCGCCGCATCCGCCAGGAGCGCCGTGCTGTTGCTGATCAAGTACGCCGACAGCTTGCCGATCAGCATGATCACGGAAGTCAGCAAACTGACCGTCATGACGACGCGACGCGGGTCGTTGCCGATCAACGCCATAGACTGCTCTTTACGTCCGCGGCGCGGTTTTCTCAAGCACGAGCGCAGGAAGACGCGCGGCTCCGCCCTCGGCGTTCACCCGGGCGCGAACCCGCTGTGAATCCGCGCGCCGACCGGCTGCCTCCGAATGACCGATGCTTCATACTCCAGCCAGCGCTCCCAGCACTGCTCGACGTTGCCGCACCCGGGAACCTGCCGCGCCAACTCGACGAAAGTCAGGTAGTGCCCCTTTTCCGACGACCACAGCCCGCGAAACAGCTTACGGATCGGCGTGTCGTCGCAGGCCGCCGCCAGCAGCGCAAAGCGCTCGCAGGAGCGAATCTCGATCAGCGCCGAGACCAGCAGCCGGTCCACCAGCTCGCGCGGGCCCTCGCCGCGCCGCACGCGCTCGCGAAGCAGGTTGGCGTACGGATTGCGATGCATCTTGGTCAGCATCCCGCCGCGCTGTGCCAACAGCCGGCAAACCAGCGCCAGGTGCTCGATTTCGTCGCGCGCGACCGCGGTGACGCGCTGCACCCAGTAGGGAGGCGGATCGGGGTCCGGCCAGCGCGTCACCAGCTCCAGCGCGTTGCTGGCCGCCTTTCGCTCCAGGTGAGCATGGTCGTTGAGCAGCACCAGCGGATCGCGCAGCGGTCGCGCCGCCCATTCCGGCGGCGTCGCGTAGTGCAGGGGCAATTCCGACAGCTCGCGGAACAGGCTCTCTGACATACCGGGTCTCGACTTGCCGACGGCGCGGGCCTACGGTGGGGGATGAATGCGGCGCAGGGCCGCATCCCGCCGCGCGCCGAAGCGCGCCTCGATCGCTGCGGCGTCGCAGCGCTGCAAGGTCTCTCCGGGCCGCTCCTGGCGGAGCAGGTTGCCGTACGCATCCACAAACTGAATCGACAGCGGCGCGAAGCCGCGGCGCAGCTCGAACGCCTTGGCGCGCTGGTCTCCGCCGCCGGGCAGCGGCCGCTCACCCAGCGGCGCGAGCTTGACGGGAACGAGGCCGCCCGTTTTCCAATCGAGGACCTGGAATCCCGGCAGCGGGTCCGGCTGGTCGATCAGCAGGGCCGGCAGCAGTCGAGCCCAGGCCTGGGAAAGATACGCGTCGCTAAGCGCGAGCGGCCGGCTGGGAGCACGCTCGGCCCGCGGCGTGGTCGGCAGCACGCAGGCGATGAGCACGTCGCCCTCGCGGATGCACTGCTCGTGGGTGCGCTGCACCGGGGCGCCCGGTTCCGCCGGCACGACACACACGACCCGCTCAGCGAGGTCGGTGGCGCCGTCGAGGCTGGCGAACAGGTCGAGCGTTTCGTAGCGGGCTTGCCCCTCGTGGCCGAACTCCCAACGCTTCTCGCGGACGCGCAGTCCTTCCTTGGGGCGCGCCCGGGCGCCGGGGCGCGTCAGCGGCTCGAGATCGCGGCTGAACTGTCGGGAAACGAATCCGACGGGTTTGTGCTCGACCTCCAGCGCGTAATGAAGCTCCTGGGTATCGATGCGAAGTTCGCGTGCGGCGCGTTGCAGCCGACCGTCCGCGAGGAACAGCCGTCCGCGTGCCGTCGCGGCCCGCAACGCCTCGGCCACCAGCGGGTCATAGCGAACCTGAAGGCTGCGGATGGTCTCGGTGAGCAGGGCCGGCGCCGCCGGCGCCGCTTCGGGCGCGGACGCGTCCGAAGAACCCGCGCCACCCAACTGCGCGAGGCTCAGAACCCACCGCAGCCCGGAGTCGAGCTCGACGCAGTAATACCAGGTCGTGAGCCGCGTCGGTCCGGACTCCGTCGTCAGCGAACCAGCGACGCGGACGAATGCCGCTGGACGCAGGGCGGACGAGTCGGTCCATGCGTGCGCTGAGGTCACTCCCGGCGTCGCGCGGAGCTGCCCCGCGAAGAAATCGAGCCAGTTCGGGAACGGCTGGGGCCGCGCTTGCTCAAATACCATGATCTGCATGCTGACGCCGGCGTCGGCGCTGCGCGCCCGCGCGACCCCGGAGGCCCGCGATGGGCCGGAGAACGGCGAGGCGTCGACGACCCAGCTTTCGGGAAAGGTCAAATCGAAGCCGAACGCGTCGTCGTGAAGCGTGAATGTCGAGGCGGACTCCGGTTTCGGTGTGGGCTCCTGCGATCTTGCCGCCCGGGCGAACGCCAGACCGAACACAAACCCCACCGCCAGCAGGATTCCGCCGTGCTGCCGTCGCCGACTCATTTGCACTTCTTGCTCGCGCATGATCCGTCATTGTAGAGCAGTCCGCGTTTGCGGCCATCGGCCCCTCTCAAGTAAGCTCCTCAGCCACGCGGCGCCACCGGTTGGAAACCGGTGCCACATGGCTGAGATCACCGGTTGGAGACCGGTGCCACAGAACGAGCTTACCTGCCGCGCGGTGCGCGCGTGGAGACTCCGGCTGTGCACGAGTTTGCGTTCGGCCCCCCCTTCGAGAGCGTCTGGTTGCAGGTCTGGTTCTGGATCACACTGTTCCTGGCACCGATCTGGCTGCGCCGGCACATCGATCTCTGGCGCGGACGCAACGAGCCGGTTCTGCAACCTGATGAGCCCGGTCCGCCGGACACTCCGAGCGTCTCGTTCCTCGTGGCCGCCCGCGATGAAGAGCCTAATATTGCCCGCTGCGTCGAGGGACTGCTGCGGCAGGACTACCCGCGCCTTCAGCTCATCGTGATCAACGACCGCAGCAGCGACCGGACCGGCGCGATCATCGATCAGCTTGCCGCCGGCGATTCACGCCTGACCGCGCTGCACGTCCGCCGCGTGCGCGAGGGCTGGTTTGGCAAGAACAACGCGATGCAGGACGGGATCGAGCACGCCACCGGCGAGTGGCTGTGCTTCTCGGATGCCGATTGCACCTACGATTCCCCGCGGCTGCTGAGCTCCGCGATGCGGTTCGCGCAGCGCGAGGGTGTGGACTTTCTCTCGGTGCTGCCGCTGCTCGAGGCGCGCACCTTCTGGGAACGCGTGGTTCAGCCCGTCGCCGGCGCGATCATGGTTTTCTGGTTCCCGCCGCACAAGGTCAACGACCCGCGCTGTCCGCACGCCTACGCCAACGGCGCGTTCATGCTGATGTCTCGCTCGGCGTACGAGCGCCTGGGTGGGCACGAGCCGGTCCGGGCGACGCTGAACGAGGACATGCACCTGGCCCGTCGCGCGAAGCAGGCCGGGCTGCGGCTGCGCGCCATCCGCGGCGGAACGCAGTACCGGGTTCGCATGTACACGGGCTTCTGGCAAATCTGGCGGGGCTGGAGCCGCATTTTCTACGGCTGCCTCGGCACGCTGCCGCGGCTGTTGGCCAGCGTCGCGATGCTGGCGATCTTCAGCGTTTCCCCGTACCTGACCCTGCTGGTCTCGCCGCTGGCCGGATCCGGCTGGGCGTGGCTGGCGGGTGCGGCGGCGGCTGCTATCGTCTCGCAGCAATCGATTCTGTGGGGCTTCTACCACGTTACGGGCAACGGCCGGGCCTGGGCGCTAACCTACCCGCTGGGTGCCGCCGTCTGCCTTGGGATGACGATCGGGTCCATTCGCCGGCTGGCCGGCGCCACGACGACCTGGCGCGGCAGCGCGTATCGAGGCGGCGCGCAAGCTTCCGCGAGTTGAGGCGCCGGGGTGCTCGGCGCCAAGCCGCGTCACGTCCCCCATGCATCCGTCCGATGGCAGTCTGGAAGAGGCTGGGCAAGGTGGCGGTATTCCCAGACTTGACCGCCCCCGCTCCATCGTTTCACCGGACGACTCCTGACACTACAGGCGGTGGTGGACGCGGTGGCCACTGACCGGCGACTTGAAACGATTCGACCGTAACTATAATTATTGCAGAATGTTGCGATTCTCGCCGCGCTCGTGGCGGTTGGGTGTGGTGCGGGTGTTGTATCGACCTCCCAGCGCGGGTGACAGCACAATCTGTGGGGGGCGTGTCGTGGTTGAGCATCATTGAATCGTACCGAAAATCGTCCAAAAATCATGTCGCCGTTCTTGACAGTGTCATGAGTTAGGTTATTATTCGCATAGACCGCGACGGATCGCGGAGAGAGCCATCGCAAGGGAGTGCCGTCATGCTCCGAATCCTGCGCGACAGCGGACGTGGCCTGTGTATCCTGGGGCCCGGGGGCGATTTCCTGAAGGAAGTGGCTCCTTCCCGTCCCGGCTTGCGTCGCCTAACCGCCACGCCGACCGACCAGGCCAGCGTTGTCGACCTCGCCCATCGCCTCGGCCAGCGCCTGCGCGGCGAGTTGCTGCCGAACGGTCGTCGGGTCAGCAGGTCCGTTGTCGGCGGGGGAACGGTTGCGAGGCCGCGGCTCAAGGCGCACTCGGGAGGGGAGCGCCTCAGTGCGGGCGAACAGCCTGCCGCGGACCTCGATGCGGTCGGTTCGGAATCCGATCGGTTGGCCTGGGAGGCTTCCAAGCAGGCGCTTCCGCCGGTAATTTTCGGGTCGCTAAGCGCCTTTCTGAACGAGGAGTGGACCGATGCCACGCGGGAAGTCCAAGAGTCGGCCGGCCTCGCTCACGCCGAAGCAGCTTCGGGTGCTGACGTTCATTCGCGACTTCACGAACGCGCGCGGGTACGCCCCGACGATGCAGGAGTTGGCGGACGACTTCGGCGTCAGCAAGGTGACCGTGTTCGAGCACATCGCCGCACTTCAACGGAAGGGCTACCTGGAGCGCTCGCGACACAAGGCACGCTCTTTGCAACTTTGTGACTCTTTCGAATTCCCGGATGAGCGTCCGACGCGCCTGCCGCTGGTCGGCACCATCGCCGCCGGGCGGCCGATCGAAGCGATTGAAAACCGCGAGGTGCTCGACCTTGAGGAGCTGTTCGTTTCGCCGTTCGGCAACTTCGTGCTGCGCGTCCGCGGCGACAGCATGGCGGGCGACAACATCTGCGACGGCGATTTCGTCATCGTCGAGAAGCGCGAAGTCGCCCGCGACGGAGACATGGTCGTGGCCCTGGTCGAGGGTCAGGATGCCACGTTGAAGCGCTTCTTCAAGACGAAGCACGGCATTCGCCTCGAAGCCTCCAATCCCGCCTACGAGCCGATCATCGCCCATGACGTGCAGATTCAGGGCGTCGTGGTCGGGGTGTTGCGGCGGTTCTAGCGCGGCGAGCGAAGTAGCCATCGGTCCCATTCGCTCGTTGTTCGAGTTTTTGCGCCCTGCGCCCTGCGCCCCGCGTCCGGCTGCATTCGCCGGCGCAGGCGCGCGTCAGCAAGATTCATTCGCAAACGGCTTCGGCGCAGCACTCCGGCGGCGCCTCTACTTCCGGCTCCGCCAGGGTCTCGTCGCTGAGGTAGCGCATCAGGGGCTGCGGATCATCCAAGCCGCAGGCCGCGGCGAGGGCCTCGATCTGGACGCGGCGCAGGTCGGCGGCGCGCAGGCCGCAGATGCGCCCGAGGACGTAGGCGCGGCAGACGTGGGTGTGGAAGAGCGGCTGACCGCCGGGATTTCCGACGCGCAGCAGGGTTCGCTGCTGGCGGATCCAGGAGGGGGAACGGCGGAACCAGCGCGCGGCCTCCTGGGGCGTCATGAGTTCCTGAACGATGGGAGCGAGCTGCGTTGCCATGGGGCATCTCCTTGGCCATAGCTTCCGGGTCAAGTATAGCCGCGCCGCGCATGAAAAGCAAGAAAGTCTAGAACCGGGCCGCCCCGCGAGGGCCCGGCCGGGTCCTGACCCGCCGCCGAGGCCGCGAGCCGCTCAATCGGAAAAGGCGAAGCGCACGATCGCGAACAGGGCCTTGACGCCGTCCTTCCAGGTGATCTTTTTGCCTTCTTCGTAGGACCGGCCGGAATAGCTGATGCCCACCTCGTAGACGCGCCAGCGCCCGCGGGCCACTTTCGCCGTCAGCTCCGGCTCGACCCCGAAGCGGTCGCTGCGGATGCGGATGCCCTTGAGCACTTCCGCGCGAAAAACCTTGTAGCAAGTCTCCATGTCGGTGAGATTCAGGTCGGTGAAAAAGTTGCTGATCAGCGTCAGAAAGCGGTTGCCCAGGTAGTGGAAGAAGTACAGCACGCGGTGCTCGTCGCCGCCGACAAAACGCGAGCCGAAGACCACGTCCGCCCGGCCGTCCAGAATCGGACGCAGCAGCTTCCGATAGTCGTTGGGGTTGTATTCCAGGTCGGCGTCCTGGATCACCACGATGTCGCCGCGCGTGTGCGCAAATCCGGTGCGCAGCGCTGCGCCCTTGCCCTGGTTGAACTCGTGCAGAACCACACGGATGTTGGCGTCGGGGAAGGCGCGCGGCAGCTCGGCGTACAGGGCGCGCGTGCCGTCCTTCGAGAAGTCGTCCACCAGAATGAGCTCGCGCTCAATCTCCAGCGGCACCGCGAGCACCCGACGGATGATCTCGAAGAGCGTCTTGCGCTCGTTGTACACCGGCATGACGATGGATAGCAGCATGGTGCGATTCTACGGCGGCGGAATGCAGTCGGCGACCGGCACGGCGCGGACGGCGAACCCGGCGGCGCGTCGCAGCGCCGGTCCGCACGGGCGAGCTGCAACGGTCATGCGGGAATTTGCAGGAGCGGAAAGCGGGCCCGATCCGCCGACGTAGCGGCCTCGCGAAGCTGCGCGCGGAGCGTCTCGAGCGGCAGTCGCCACAATCGCCGCGCCAGGCCGGAAAGATCGCGTCCCTGCATCGGTTCAGGCACGAGCAGGTCGAGCAGGGCGCGCTCGCGGGCCGTGCGGTCGAAATCCGGCCGGCGGAATTCCTCCCACGTCTCCAGCACAACGGACAGCAGGGGCGTCGTCCGCCGGGCGACCCAGCTCAGACCGGTGAAGACCAGCAGCGCGGCGGATTCAAGGTCGGGCTCGAGGCGATGCGCAGTCATGAGGTGCCGCACCCCGGTGGCGGCCCGACCGACGTCCAGGCAGCGGCAGCCCATGAGGTAGCGGGCGGCGGCGCAGTGCGGTTGCTGGCCGATGCGTTCCTGGAGGCACTCGTGCAGCTCCTCAAGCTGCCCGTTGCGCCACTTTTGAGCCAGTGGACCAAGCCAACTAGTATTCATGCACTCGATCGATTCAGCCGCGCCAGAACAACCGGGCCGTTGGGAACGCTACTTTCGCGTCGGCTCCGCGTCAACCGTAGTTGCGCGAACCGATCCGGTGTACCGTCCGCGTTCGGGTGGATTTCGATTGCGCACGGCGCGTGATCGAGGTTCACTCGGGCTCCCGGTGAGGACTTCCCCCGGGGTTCACTCGCGCTCCCGGCTGCGGTTCATGAAATATGCCGAACGTGCCGGCTTCTGACGCCCATCCCGTTGCGGACGACCGACGGCGCGCGTCCCCGCTGGCTCTGCTGCTGGCCTGTTCGCTCTCGGCGATCGTCGGCCTGATCGTCGTGGGATTGCATCGGACAACCGCGCTGACCCTCGTGATCGAGGGGTTCGCGGCGCTGCTGCTGTTGGCGGTCTGCGGCGGATGGGGGGCCTGGCCGGCGGCGTTGCTTGCGGGGTGGCAGCGCGGGATGGGAGTGCAACTGGGACTTGCGGTCACGCTGGGGAGCGGGCTGACGGCCTTGTTCACCCTGGTGACCGGTTTGCTGGGCTGGTTGCACGCAGGATTGGCGCTCGGCTGGGTCGTCGGCGGTGCGGTGCTTGGCGCGGCTTGGGTGCTCCGCCGGCATGTTCGCCCCGGCATGACGGGCCTGCCCCTGGGCGCGCGCGACGCAAAACAGATTCTGTACTTTGTCGCATGTTGCCTTCCGCTGGCGATTCCCGCAGGTGTCGCGTGCGTCGGCGCCGCGCTTCCGCCGGGGCTGCTCTGGTTTGATGAAGCCCGGGGGTACGATGTCCTGGAGTACCACCTTCAGGTGCCGCGCGAGTGGTTTGAGCTGGGGCGCATCGAGCATCTGCCGCACAACGTCTACGCCTCTTTTCCGCAGCAGATGGAAATGCTCTATCTGTTCCTGATGGTGCTCGAAGGAGATGTCTACGCGGCGGCGGTTCCGGCACAGTGCACGCACATGCTCTTCGCGGCGCTGTCGGTGGGAGTAATCGCCTCGCTGGTGCGGCGTCGCGGCGCCGCCGATTGCGCGGTCGTAGTGACCGGGGCTTTTCTTGCCAGCGTGCCGTGGCTGGTTTACGGGGGCGTGTTGGCCTACGTCGAGGGCGGAGTGCTGTTGTTCGCCGCGGTCTCGGCGGCACTGCTGCTCGAATGTCTGTGTGAACCCAGGCCCGCGCAGCGCAACGTGCTGGCCGCGGGGCTCTGCGCAGGATTGGCGGCAGGCTGCAAGTACACCGCGATCGTGCTGGTCGTGATCGGACTGGCGTCGGGCTGGCTGGTTGCGTGTCGGGCCGCCGGCGCGCGCCGCTGGATCAGCGCCGGTGTCTTCCTGCTCGGGGCGCTCGCCGGCGTTGCCCCCTGGCTGCTGCGGAACGCGGCGTTCACCGGCAACCCGATCTACCCGTTCGCGTACAAGCTGCTGGGCGGGCGCGACTGGAGTTCCCAGCAGGCGGCGCAATGGGAGCGAGGGCATCACGTGCCGCCGGAGCGCGCGTCCCTGGTCGGCCGGCTCGGTCTCGCGTTTGAGGAGTTGGTCGGGCGGCGCGCGGCGGCCGGGGCGCGGTTCGCGCCGGCGCTGTTCGGGCCGGTGTCGCTGCTGGTCGCGTTGGTCGGAGCGATTCTCGCATTCGGCGGGGCGCGGCGCGAAGGGGTGCTTTGTGGCGTGTGGGCCGCGGTGATACTGGCCGCCTGGGTGGCATTGACCCACCTGCCGGGCCGCTTTGCGATTCCGCTGCTGATCCCGGCCTCGCTGCTGGTCGGATTCGGGCTGCTGCATGGTCGTTCGGGCTGGCAGCGGCTCGGGTTCGGCGGCCTGGTCTGGGTCGTCTGCGTGCTCAACGCGCTGCAACTGCTCGGCGTGTACCGGCTGCACGAGCGCTACTACGGGGGCGCGGCTATGCAGTCGCTGGCGGGCGCGACGCGCGAACTGGCCGAATCGAACTGGCTCAGCCGCGCGCTGCCCAGCCAAGCCCGCGTCTGGCTGATCGGCGACGCGGCCTGCTACTACGTCCGGCGCCCGCTGCATTACACGGTCGTCTTCAGTCGCGATCCGTGGATTGAGTACGCGCGCGACGCCACGCCGCGCGAGGCCGTGCAGTGGCTGCGCGAGCGCGACTACACGCACGTGGCCTTCGTCTGGCCCGAGGTGGAGCGGTTGCGCGCGACGTACGGCTTTTCGAGCCTGGTGACGCACGAGTGGGTCGGCGAGCTTGCGGCGGCCGGGTTGTCGACGGTTGCCGCAACGTCCGGCGAGGCACTGCCGATCGGCGTTGAGCTCTACCGCGTGGAGGCGCCGCGGTGAGCGCTCGCGACCGCACACCCATGCCGCGGGTGGCGCGGCGTCGCGTGCTTCACGCGCTGGCTGCGCTGGGCGTGTTGGGTCTGATCGCGGCGTTGCACGGCCGTTCGCTGGGCTACGGCTGGTTCATGGATGATTACGCCCACCAGCAGCAGCTTCGTGCGTGCGACGGGTCGCTGCGCGGGCTGACGGAGGCCTGCCGGCTCGAGCTCAACGGCGGGATCATCGAGTTGTGGTGGCTGCCGGAATGCACGCTGCGCTTTTTCCGGCCGATCTCGTTTGCGTGGATGAAGCTGCTGTATGAATGGAGCGGCTGGAGCCCGCTGGCGCAGCACGTCGCCTGCCTGGGCTGGCATGCGCTGGCGTGCGTGCTGCTGACGGCTCTACTGATTCGGTTGGGATTGGGTCGAGGCCTGGCATGGGCGGTCGCGGCGCTTTTCGCAGTCCATCCCGGGCATGTCGCGACGGTTCAATGGATCGCGGCCCAGACCGAGCTCATGGTCACCGTGTTCATGCTGGTCGCGCTGCTGGCGTATGTGCGGATGCGCGGGTGGGATTCCACCTCGCCGGGCGGTTGGGGCTGGGCCGCGCTCGTACTGCTGGCGTTCCTGCTGGCGCTGGGTTGCCGCGAGAACGCGGTCATGCTGCCATTCGTGCTGCTTGTCAGCGAGCTTGGCCTGCGATGGACGACGAGCAGCGGCGGCGTGCGAAATCCCGTCGAGCGGGCCGATCGGAAATCACGCTCGGCGCTGGTCGCGGGCGTCTGGGTTTCGCTTGGCGCCGCGCTGGTCGGCTACCTCGTTCTGAGAGGCAGCCTGCTTGGCGGGATCAACGTTCCGCCTCGGCCGTACATCGTTTCGCCGAGCGAGCCCGACTTCTTTCGCTTCGTGCTGGACAAGACCTGCTACTACCTGCTGGGCGAGTTCCTGCTCGCGCCGGTCGTTCCCATCGGCGGGCTGGCGTATCTGCGCGAGCGCCCGCTGCTGTTCTACGGCAGCGCCGCGTTGCTGCTGGCAGTCCTGCTGATTGGCTGGTGGCGCTGGCGGCGTCGGCCGGCGGGCTGGCTGGGACCTGCCTGTCTGTTCGGCTTCATGGCGCCGGTGCTGCCGGCGTTCGAGTCGCCGCACCACCTCTATCTGCCGGGCGTGGGCTGGACCGTCATGGCCGGGCTGCTGTTGTCCGAACTACGCGGCGGCGCGGAGCGCGTCATTCGCTGGCGGCGGGCGCTGTCGAAGCTCGTCATGGTCGGCAGCCTCGCGACCTTCGGCCTGCTGACGTACCTGTTCGGCCGCACGTTTGACGCCGCCCAGCGGGTGGAAGACCGCGTCGTTGCCGAGGTGGTGGATGACGCGGGCGCGCTGCGACCCGGCGACACGCTGTATTTCGCGAATTTGCCGATGATCGCGCATTATGTTCGCCTTGCGGTGGAGCAGCGCACCGGTCTGACTGGGTTGCGCGCCGTCGCGCTGACCTGGTCGCCGCAACTGCTGGGTCTATCGGGCGCGATGCAACTGGATCGTCCCGAGCCGGGCGTCTGGGAGTTGCGAGTCCGGGGGCAGCGGTATTTCTCCGGTCCGGCCCGCCGGCTGATCGCAGAGGCCGGTCACGGGCTGGAACTGATGCCGGGAACCGCGGTGGACGCGCGCGATCTCCACGTTGAAGTGATCGACGCCGACGACGCGGGCGTGTCCACGCTTCGCTTTCGCAGGACCGGGCTGATCGACGACGGGCACGCCCATTTCTACTGGGGATCGCGGGTCCGCTGGGCTCAACCGCTCGAACCCTAGCCCCCGGGAACTCTTGGCCGCACCGTTGGCATTCGCCGAGACATGATCGATGATCCCGCTCGTGAACGATGCGCAACCGGCCACGCGCCTCTCCCGCCTGTACCGCTCGGGTGCGGATCTGATCGCGATCGCGCTCGGCTTGCGGCTGATCATGGCGTGGCTGATGCCCTGCATCTCCAAGGATGGGGCGCTCTATTGCTGGTTCGCGCGCGACCTCGGGCACGACTTCCTGGGCACACTGGCCTCGGGGCAGTATCAACAGCACCCGCTCTTTCCTGCGGCCATTCTCGCGGTTCAGCGGTGCCTGGTGTGGTTCGGCTGCGCGGATCGGCCATTGACCTGGCAGTTGGCGGGGCAGGGGGTCTCGTTCGTCAGCGGCTCGCTGCTGGTGGTCGCTTGCGGCGCGCTGGCCGCGGGGCTGCTGGCTCGCCTCGATCCAGTGCGCGATCGTGATACTGCCCGGCGCTGGGTGCTCGGGCTGGCGGCCGTGCTTCCGCTGGGCGTCTGGCTGTCGGCGGACGTCATGTCCGACCCGCTTCACGCGCTGCTTTACGTTGGGTCGCTGCTCATGCTGCGCCGCCGACCGACCTCTCTCAGTGCGCTGTTGGCGGGGCTGCTGGCCGGACTGGCGTTCCTGGTGCGGCCCGAAGCTGTTGCGATCCCGCTGGCCGTTGCCGTCGCCGCGGCGGCGGAATGGTGGCGGCGCGTCGATCGTCACGCGCCGGCCAGGGCGTGCGTCGTGCTGGTCGGCTTCGCCCTGGTCGCCGCGCCCTATGCGATCGCGATCGGCAAACTGAGCCCGAAGCAGGACAAGCAGACCGTGCAACAGTTTGTGCACGCCGGAGCCGCCTGCGAGGACATCGCCCGCGCGGGCCTGACACGGACCGAATCGACCTGGTACGAGTCCATCGGGCTGATGGTCTACCACACCGGCCGGGCCGGACGCGTCGTGGTGCCGCTGCTAGGCGTACTGGGGCTGTGGCAGATGCGCCGACGCCTGGCCGGACCGGGCGTGAACGTAGTCGTCGGATGCCTCTCCATTCACGCAACCCTGGTGGCCCTGCTTCAGTGGCGCGCCGGCTACCTTGATCCGCGGCACACACTGATCAGCGTGTTCCTGCTGCTGCCGTTCGCGGCGATGTTTGCGGAATCCGCCTGGTCGTGGCTTCGCGCTCGGCGACCGGGAGCGGAATGGCTGTTCCTGGCCGCGTGTATCGGTCCGCTGGCCGCCTACGCGCTGCGCGTGCCGAACGCCGGCGATGCCTTCGTCGCTCGGACGGCGGATTGGCTGGCGTCCAACGTTCCAGAGGCGCGCGGACGAGTCCTGCTGGGCGGGAGCAGTCAGCGGCGGATCGCCTTTTATGCGGATACGCAGTTTGTGCCGTGGAACGAGTACGAGCCGGACGAGGCCGCTCGCTTCCGCGACGTGCATGGCTACATTGTCCACGCCGACGCCGAGCACGGTCCGCATTTCTTCGCCCTCCAGACGGCTGCGACCGAGGAGGGACGCCAGGACGCCCGGCTGTTGGAGCAGCTTCTGGCCGATCCGCAGAGCAGCGCGCACCTGCGGCTGCTTCACGAGGAGCGCTCCGACCATGGTGCGGCGCAGCATTTGTATCGAGTGGAGTGAACGAGCGGGTGACCGGGTGGGGGAGATGTCCCGGCGGCCGCGCGACTCCCCCAGTGGGATACAATCCACGATGCGTCCGACGTGTCTGAGACCCGCAACGGGAGGTTGGCCATGCACCGAATGCTGGGAATCGCGCTGGGGCTGGTGCTGTTGACGCCGGCCGCGGCCATCGGCCAGAGCGGCTCGATCAACTGGCTGCGCGACGCGGCCCAGGCGGCCAAGCAGGCCGAGCAGACGGGCAAGCCGATCATGTTCTACGTGGTCAGCCGCCAGGGCGATCGCCCGGACGAGATCGAGACCGCCCAGAAGGAGTCATTCCGCAACCCGATCGTGGTCGAGCTTTCGAAGCGGTTTGTCTGCTCGCAGCTTTCGCGCAGCCGCTTCCCCGAGCTGCTCGAGAAATGGGGATTGCCGCCGCGCACCAACCTCGAGATTCTCTTCGTGACTCCCCAGGGCGAGCAGGTTGGCGCGAAGCTGTCTCCCTCCGACGTGGCGTCGGCCAAGGCCCTGGCGCAGCGCATGGCCAACGCGTTCGACCAGTATCGCAAGCAGGTGTTCGACAAGGACCTCAAGCCGATCCTCGAATCGGATGAATCCAAGCCGGCCGAAGTGAAGCGCGTGCTGAACGTAGTGCGGCAGTTGACGATTCTGTCCGCCGACGTCGCCGTCAAGAAGTACGCCGAGCGCGAGGGCATCGACGACCAGCTGCGACAGGACGCGTACGACACGCTGGCGGTGCTGTCGACTCCGGCGGCGGTGGATTTCCTGTTCACGCGCGGCCTGGAGGAGCCGGGGCTGGTCAAGACGCTCGCGAAGTGCACGCCCGGCGCGGCGGCTCGGCTGGCCGATTTCGTCGGCGGGCCCGACGCGGCCAAGAGCCTGCTGGCCTACAACGCGGTCACCAAGATCTGCAAGATCAAGGACGCAAAGAACGACAAGTTCTGGGACGGCGACAACCAAAAGGCCCTTGAGCGCGAGATCGATCGCGTGAAGAACGAGGTGCAACGGGTCGCCGCGCGCTGGAAGGAGCAGTATGAGCCGTATCGTTGACCTGCGAAGCGACACGGTCACGCGTCCGACGCCCGAGATGAAGTCCGCCATGATGGCCGCCGAGCTGGGCGACGACGTGCTCGGCGACGATCCGACCGTGAACCGGCTGAATGAGCGCATGGCGGCGTTCCTGGGAACGCAGGCGGCGCTGTTTGTTCCGTCCGGCACGATGGCCAACCAGGTCGCGATCCGCTCGGTCTGCGAGCCCGGCGACGAGCTGATCCTCGACGACACCACGCACAGCTACAACTACGAGACCGGCGGACCGTCGGCGCTCTCCGGCGTGAGCATCCGCGTGGTGCGCGGGGAGCGCGGCATCTACGGACCGGCCGACGTCGAGGCCGCGCTGCGGCCCGACAGCGCGCACTTCGCGCACTCGCGCATGGTGATCGTGGAGAACACGAACAACCGCGGCGGCGGCTCGATCTGGCCGCTGGAGAAGTTCGCCGCGGTGGCCGCCTGCGGCCATCAGCGCGGCCTGCACGTGCACCTGGACGGGGCGCGGCTGATGAATGCCTGCGTCGCCACAGCGCGCAAACCGACCGACTACACCCAGCATGTCGATTCGGTCTCGATGTGCTTTTCGAAGGGGCTCGGCGCGCCGGTCGGATCGATCATTGCCGGCTCGCGGCCGTTCATCGCCCGCGCGCAGCGCTTTCGCAAGATGTTCGGCGGGGCGATGCGGCAGGCCGGTCTGCTGGCCGCGGCGGCGCTCTACGCCATCGAGCATCACGTCGAGCGGCTGGCGGTCGATCATGCCAATGCGCGGCGGCTGGCGGACGGCATTGCCGGGCTGGCCGGCGTGGGCGTCGACCCCGCAACGGTCGAAACCAACATCGTCATGATCGACGTTGAGCCGAGCGCCGGATCCGCCGCCGACGTTGCGCAGCGGCTGCGCGACGCAGGCGTCTGGATGATCGCGATCGGTCCGCAGCGGATCCGCGCCGTGACGCACCTGGACGTCGATCGCGAGGGGATTGACCGCGCGGTCTCGGCAATCCGCAAAGTGGTCGGCGCGCTTGCGATGAAATGACCTTCTTGCGCCTGCATGCCTGGCCGCGCAGCGCGGCGGCCGCGATCGCGCTTCAGAAGCGCCTGCGCGGCCGGGTTTGCGTGCGGCCCTGCAACGTCGAGCCGCGGCTCGTCGCGGGCGTGGACTGCGCCTTCTCGCCCGACGGCTCGCAGGTCATCGCCGGTGTGGTGGTCTGGGATCGCGCGGATCGGCGAATCGTCGAGCAAGCTGTCCGCCGCCGGCCGTGCCGATTTCCGTACGTCCCCGGTCTGCTCAGTTTTCGCGAGTTGCCAGCCGTTCTGGCGGCGTTTCGCAAGTTGCGATGCGAGCCCGACGCGGTCCTCTGCGACGCCCAGGGCCTGGCGCACCCGCGGCGCTTCGGCCTGGCCAGCCACCTGGGCGTCTGGCTCGACCGCACCACCATCGGCTGCGCGAAATCGAGGCTCTGCGGCGGGCACGACGAGCCGGCGAACCGGCGTGGCGCTTTCGTTCCGTTGACGGACCGCGGCGAACAGGTCGGCGTCGTGCTGCGATCGCGCGACGGCGTGAAGCCGCTCTACATCAGCGTCGGCCATCGCTGCGACGCCGACAGCGCCGTGCGGATCGTGCTTTCCTGCGGCGGAGGCTATCGCCTGCCCGAGCCGACCCGCGCCGCCCACCGCCTGGTGACCGCCGAGCGGACGCGCTGCGCGCGGTGACGCGCCGCGCGGCGATGTGCCGGTTCGAATACAATCCGAATGAGTCATGCGGCGTCGGTTTGCGGGAGTCAGCGAGGTTCCGGCCGATCGCCGCCGTCCTTGTGCGAATGGAATCGAATGAGCCGAACGCCTGTCGCGATCCTGCGAACCACGCCCGCCACGGTGCTGCGCGACTATCACGAGCTGATGAACCTCGCGGGCTACCAGGACGTGGTCGCGAAGGACGCCGACACGGCGCTGAAGATCAATATTTCCTGGCATTTCTTCTTTCCGGCCAGCAGCACGACGCCCTGGCAGCTTGACGGCGTCATCCGCGCCATGAAGCGCGACGGCTACGCTCCCAACCTGATCCACGCCTGCCATAACCGCACGGTCGTGATCGACGCGCGCTTCGGCGAGCGTGAGAACAAGCAGGTGCACGTCACCGATGCTCACGGCCTGCGCAACGTGCACCTGTACGAGCCGGGCAATGAGTGGATTCCGGTGGGCGAGGCGGTCGGCGACCTGACCAGCAAGTTCACCTGCCTGAACGAGGTTTACCCGAAGGGCTTCATGATCCCGAAGCGCTTCATCGGCGAGAACATCATTCACCTGCCGACCGTCAAGACGCACATCTTCACGACTACGACCGGCGCGATGAAGAACGCTTTCGGCGGCCTGCTGAACGAGCACCGTCACTGGACGCATCCGGTGATCCATGAGACGCTGGTCGACCTGCTGATGATCCAGAAGAAGATCCACCGCGGCGTGTTCGCGGTGATGGACGGCACGTTTGCGGGCGACGGCCCGGGCCCGCGCTGCATGATTCCGTACGCCAAGAACGTCATCCTCGCCAGCGCCGACCAGGTTGCGATCGACGCCGTCGCTGCCAAGCTGATGGGCATGGACCCGCGGTCGATCAAGTACATCCGCATGGCGCATGAGCTGGGGCTGGGCTGCGGCGATCCGGCGAAGATCGAGATTGTCGGCGACCGCGCGGCGGCGGAGCAGAACTGGCGCCTTGTCGGTCCGTTCAAGAGGATGACCTTCGCCAGCCGGATGCAGCACAAGATTTACTGGGGTCCGCTGAAGGGTCCGGTGGAGTGGTCGCTGAAGACCTGGCTGGCGCCGTGGGCGTACATCGCGAGCGTGATCTACCACGACAGCTACTGGTATCCGATGCGTGCCAGGAAAGCGGTTCGCGACTGCCTGAACGGCGACTGGGGCCGGCTGTTCGAGAACTGGGAACAGGTGCAGCCGTTCGCGACCGAGCTGGGATTTCCGCGGGTGGGCGAGGCGCCGTGCAAGCTGACGCATTCGGGCTGGAAGGCTTTTCGCAAGTCGCTGAACATCCTAAGGACGTGCGTGACGCAGAACCCGGACGTGGGTTCGGCGAAGCGGCGGATTGGGGCGTAGAAGTCACGTGCAGCCGCGAGTGGCTCTGGCTGCAAATGGTTCGTTCATGTTCCACGCGCGCCGCGCGAAATCGACGATCCAGCCGTTAGGCTTGCTATCACCTGCGTTGGGGTGAACACGCCGGCTCCGCACTTGGCGCGTCTGCCTCATTCCGCAGGCTGTGTCGCACGCGCTGTCCGCTTCCCACCCGCGGTGGACCTGGAACGAATCCCGATACCGGCGTCCGTTGCGGAGGCGTTGCGCGCTGCCGGCGACACATTGTCCTTACACTTGCAGATAGTCCCTTGAGTTGGGTCGGTTGGCGACGGGCTTCTCGCGGACGACCGCCGCCAGGGTCGCCGGAACGTCCGATACGTGCTGCACGGAATCGGCGTGAGCGCCGGCCACGTCCGCAATCAGGCTCGCCAGGAGCCTGCTGGGGTTGACGATCAGGAGGTACGACATCGTCGCTCCAGGCGCGCTGCCTTCCTGTGCATCGGGACTTCCGGGCAGCGGCTTCATGGCGGAGCGACGCTGGCAGGCCGATTTCCGGAGTCAAATCGGCGGTACCGCGGCGGTCGCCAGGGCGCAAGATGTTGCTCAGGTAACTCGCGCAAGTCGCGGTTGGGGGCGCTCGTCCGGGGGAGTTCGGATTCTTGGCTGGCGGCGGACCGGGCCCGGCGGTATGGTGCCGACTTGGGACCGCTGTCCGTCGTCTCCGACTTCGCCGACTTTGCCGCTTCTTTCATGTCCTCGCGGTGGGCGACGTCGGGCTCTACTTGCGCTCTTCGGAGTGCCGCATGGGCAGTCGCGCATCGCTCATCGGTGTACTGCTGCTTCTGAGCTCAACTGCGCTGTCCCAGTCGATCCTGTTTCAAGATGTGACGGCGTCGAGCGGGCTTCTCTACGACACCCACTCCGTGCTGCGGTTTTCGGCGGGCGTCGCCGACATCGACCGCGACGGCTGGCTCGACGTGGTCTTCGCCGGCAGCGACTACGTGCCGCCACGCGTCTTTCGCAACCTCGGCGGCGGGAAATTCGCGGAGATCAGCGACGAGGTCCTCCCGGCGGACATCGGGCTGGCCGCGATCGCGACGTTCTCCGACCTGGACGGCGACGGCTGGCCGGAGTTGCTGCTGGGAAGGAAGGAGGCGGGCGCCGCCGCCACCTGGTTCGAGTTGCTCGCCAACCAGCAGGGCCGCTTCGGGCGGGTCGCTCTGCCGAACCGGCTTGCCCATGACGAGACCGGCGTCGGCTGCCTGACGGTCGGGGATGTCGATTCGGACGGCGACCTCGACGTGCTGCTGATGCACAACGGCGCGGGCGGGGGCGACGGCGGCCCGGGAGTGTTCCTGCGCAACGAAGGCGGCCTGCAATTCATGGATGCCACCGATTCGTTCGGCGCCAACCTGGGCGATCGCCGCCGAGCCTGGACCACGGTCCTGGCCGATTTCACCGGCGACGGCGAGCTCGATCTGCACTCGGCGGTGGATGGCGGACCGGATTTCCACGCCCGGCGCGGAAACGCGCTGCCTTTCATGGACGCCAGCACCGACGCGAATGTCGGGAACGTCGGCTCGGACATGGGCCTGGCCGTCGGCGATATCGAGAACGACGGCGACCTCGATCTCTATTCGACCAACATCAACTACGGCGTCCTCTATGTGAACGACGGTGGCGGACGGTTCAACGATCTCGGGGCGCAGCGCGGCTGCCGCTCGTATGGCGGCACGACCACAGTGGTCGGCTGGGGAACGGCGTTTTCCGACTTGGATCATGACGCGGATGAAGACCTGGTCTTCGTCGCGTTGAACGCGCCCGGGCGGCTCTATCGCAACATGGGCGGCGGCTGGTTCACCAACGACACGGCGACCAGCGGGCTGCTCCTGCTCGGCGTGGCGCTGGTGCCGTTCGACTTCGATGCCGACGGGGACGTCGACCTGCTGGTCACCGACGAAGGTGGCTCGCCGCGGCTCTACGAGAACATCACGAATACCGGCGGGCGACATTGGCTTCAGGTGGAGTTGGTCGGCGCGGGGGCGAATCGCGAGGCGGTCGGAGCGCTTGTGGAAGTTCACATGGGCACGACGAAGCTCATTCGCGCGGTGCTGGGCGGCTACTCCTTCGTCAGCGGGCCGCCGCGAACGCTGCACTTCGGGCTTGGCGACGCTGCGAGCGTGAATGAGTTGGCGGTGCACTGGCCGGACGGCGCCACGCAGGTGTTCCAGAATCTCGCCGCCGATCGCGTCGTGCGAATCCTTCAGCCCGGTTGCGGCATTTCGGGCTGCGAAGTGGGCGATCTCGACGGCGATTGCGACGTGGACCTGCTCGATCTTTCGACCCTGCTGGTGCATTTCGGCCTGGCCGACGCGAGCATGGAGCAGGGGGACGGCGATCTCGACGGCGACGTGGACGTCATCGACCTGGAGCGGTTGTTGCAGCACTTTGGGTCGAGCTGCGGCCCCGCGCGTCTGGATCGCCACTAGATCGCTGAGATGCGCCCGCCGTCGATCGGCAGGCTTACGCCGGTGATGTATGCCGCTTCGGGCGAGGCCAGGAACACGACCGCCGCGGCGGTCTCGCGTGGGTCGGCGAAGCGCCGCAGCGGAATGTCGTTGCGCATGCGCTCGGCGAGCGCTGCGGGGGTTGTGCCGCTGCGGGCGGCATTGGCCGCGACGAGCGCGTCGAGCCGCTCGGTCTGCGTGAAGCCGGGCAGCACGTTGTTGACCGTGATCCCCAGCGGGCCGAGCTCGCCGGCAAGCGTCTTGGCCCAACTCGCCACCGCGCCGCGGATCGTGTTGGACACGCCCAGGTTCGGGATCGGCTGCCGCACGCTGGTCGATAGGATGTTGATAATCCGCCCGTAGCCGCGCTGCTTCATGCCCTCGAGCAAAGCCTGCACCAGCGTCTGGTTGCACAGCAAGTGCATGCGAAGCGCGTCGGCGAAGGCCCGCGGCTCGGCCTGGGCGATCAGGCCGCTCGGTGGACCGCCGGTGTTGTTGATCAGGATCTCCATGGGGCCGAATCGCCGCACGTGTTCCGCGACGATCCTGCCAAGCGCGTCGGGGTCGTTGAAGTCGGCGACCAGCACGCGGTGCGTCGGCTGGGACGCCGTGGAAAGGGACGCGCAGACCTGCGCGAGCAACGCCGCATCGCGCGCCACAAGCGTGACGCTGGCGCCCTGCTCGGCGAGGCGCTCGGCGCAGGCGCGTCCGATGCCGCGCGAAGCCCCGCAGACCAAGGCCGATCGGCCGCGCAAGTCGAGCATGGGTAGCCTCCCGCGAGTGGCGAAGGATTTGCCCCGGAACGGCTCCGGCGCGCCGCCGCGGGGAGTCTATCGGGGCGCCGGAGGATCGCCAGCCGGCCGGCTTGCCGCGGTCTTGGGGGGCTGGTATTTTCGATTCAGCCGTCCGGACGCGCCGGCGATTGCGCGTCCGCGGCGAGAACGCGAAGGAACGGCATGGCTGGGCATTCTCATTGGGCGCGCATCAAGCGCGCCAAGGCGGTCACCGACGCTCGGCGTGGCAAGGCCTGGACCAAGCTCGCGCGCGCGATCATCGTCGCGGCCCGCAACGGCGGCGACCCGGACGCCAACATGGCGCTGCGCTACGCGATCGACGCGGCCCGGGCCGAGAACATGCCCAAGGACACGATCGAGCGGGCGATCAAGAAGGGCTCGGGCGAACTGGGGACCGAGCAGTTCGCGGAGCTGCTCTTTGAGGGCTACGCCGCGGGCGGGGCCGCGATTCTCGCGACCGCGCTGTCCGACAACCGCAACCGCACCGGCCCCGAGATCAAGCGGATCTTCGAGCGTCGCAACGGAAACCTCGGCGCCAGCGGCTCGGTCGCGTGGATGTTCAGCAGCCGGGGGGTGTTCGTCATTGCGGCGAGCCAGAGCGACGAGGACGCGCTCACGCAGATTGCGCTCGAATCCGGCGCGGATGACGTCAAGGCGATGGGCGACGCGTTTCAGCTTACCTGCGAGCCGGCCGCGTTTGAGGCCGTTCGCAAGGCGCTGGCGGATGCGAAGATCGAGACGGAGAGCGCCGAGATCGCGATGGTGCCGGCGAACTCGATCACCCTGACCGGCGACAACGCCGAGAAGGCCGTTCGACTCGTAGAAGAGCTGGAGGAGCACGACGACGTGCAGAAGGTCTACACCAACTTCGAAATCGCCGACGACGAGCTGGAGCGGTTGGCGAATTGACGTCGTTGCGCGTGCGGCGGCGTGCATGGCCGACGCTAGCGGTTCAGAGCGCGCTCAAATCCCAGCTCGCGCGTATGGTTGATATCCTGAAACTGGCGCTCGCCAGTCTGTCGGTAACCGAGTCGAAGGTACAACCGGTGCGCATCCGTGAAGTGCGTGTCGCTCCAAAGGATCAGGCGCGCCTTGCCCGCGCGGCGCGCGAAAGCCTCGACCCAGCGGACCAGCTTCGATCCCAGCCCCGTCCGGCGCGCGTCAGGCCGCACGTACAGCGAGCGCAGCTCGCCGGAGTCGTCGGGATGTAGCGTGACCGCTACGGTTGCGGCGATTCGGCCGTCCGTTTGCACCACCCAGATGTCGCCGCCGCTGGAGCGAAAGTAAGTGAGCGGATCCACCAGATGCCGATCGAGATCGTCGAAGTCCATCACGAAGCCGTAGTCGGCGTAGATGGCGGCGATGAACTCCTGAATGCGGAGGACGTCGTCCGGCGCCGCGGGCCGAGGTTTGAAGCCGCTGATCCGCATGCGGGTAGACTAACGGCTTCGGCGTCGTGATTGGCGCGGGGTCGTCGTCGCCGGCGGCGGTTTCGGACAGGCACCCGGCGGAGCACCCGTCCCGTTTCCTGCTGGTGGCCGTCCGCGGATGCACGCGCGATCATCAGGCTCTACCCAGCGGAGAGAGTGCAAGGAACTCAAGCGTGAACGGCAGACGAACCAGCGCGGCGGCTAATGTTCTGATCGTAGTGGCAGGGTGGGGATCCGCGGCGCGCGCGGGCTCGCTCGAGGCGCGCTATGAGCTGATCGTCGTGCCGCCTCAGCAGGCCGTCGAAGTGCGCATGACGCTGCGCGGCGATTTCGGCGACGGGCCGGTGCGGCTGGCGCTGCCGCAGGGATTCGCGTTCGTTCGACTCCCCGAGCCGCTGCTCGACGGCAAGGTGATGGCGCGTGCCGGGAATCGTCCGGCCGAGATGAAGCGCATCGACCCGTTTACGTGGGAACTCCAGCCGGACGGGGCGAACGAGGCGGCGGTGTCGTATCGCGTGCCGCTGCGGCATCGCGAGCTCGAAGCCGTCAAGCCGCGCGACGCGTACGAATACCCGTACCTGGCCGACGACCACGGTCTGCTCGTGACCGCGACGCTGCTGATGCACTCGGCGACACACCCGATCGGGCCGATCCGGGTGGTCGTTCAGGCGCCGGCGGGCTGGGGGGTGATCGCGCCGTGGCCGAAAGTCGGAGCCTCCGAGTTTGCACCCGCGGACACGAGCTCCGCAACGAACGACCTGATCGCGATCGGCGCGTGGCAGGTCAAGGAGGTGCAGGTCGGCGATTTCGCGGCCGACCTGGCGGTCGCGCCGGGGCAAGCAGCGCTGTTTGAGAAGCTCGCCGATCCCATCGAGCTCATCGTGGAGCGCGAGCTGAAGCTCTTCGGGCGGCCGGCGCGCGGACGCTACCTGTTCGTGTTCGGGCGCCCGGACATGCCCGGCATGGGCGGCTCGCCGAAGTCCAACTCGATGACGCTGACGGTTGAGCCGCGGCTTGTGGCGGCGGCCGCGCCCCACCTGGCGCATCTGATCGCGCACGAGTTCTTCCACACCTGGGCGGGGCAGCGCGTGGAAGTGCGCGATGAGCTGCGC
>CAYXIO010000028.1:33618-47025 GCA_964465125.1 uncultured Planctomycetales bacterium
CTCAACGAGGGCATCACCGACTACTACGCCTACCTCGTCAGCGCGCAGACCGAACTGATATCGTGGCCGAAGTTCGCCTCCGAGCTGTCGGACAAGATGCGCGCGGCGGCGGCCAGTCCGCTGAGGGAGAAGGTGTCGCTGGTGGAGGCCGGCGGCCCGCGCTTCTTCAGCGACCGCGAGGCCTACGACCTGACCTACGCCGGCGGCCTGCTGCTCGGCGCCTGGCTGGACCAGGCGATCCGCCGCCATTCGCCCGACCACACCCTCGAAGACCTGATGCGCGGCCTGCTCAACGACCCGCGCCGGTCTTCCGGCGCTGCGGAGGCGGCCTCCCGCGCCCCCGGTCCGACGCTCAATGACCTGCTGACGCTGGTGACGCAATACGCAGGCCGTCAACGCGCGGACCAGCTTCGAAACTGGGTCACCGCGCCGTACGCGTTCGATCCGGTGACCGCCTTCGCACAGGTCGGCGTCGAGGTGACCAGGGAAAGCCAGCCCGCTTCGCTCGACCTGCGGGCCAACTTCAACCAGACGCGCGTCGGACCCATCGACCCGGCCGATGCGGCCTACCTGCTCGGCCTGCGCACCGGCGACGAAGTGCTCCGCGTGAACGGGCAGGACGTGGCCGACGAGCGCGCCATCCGCTCCGCCTGGCGAAGCCTGCTCAACGGCAAGCTCGAGCTGCGCATCCGCCGCGAGGGCAAGGAACAGACGCTGGCCGGTCCGGTGCCGACGGTTGAGCGGTATGAAATTTCGGAAGCGGCGTGGAAGTGAGTGGCGAAGACTGAAGGTCGAAGGTTGAAGGACGGGAGCGTCTGGCCCGCGCGGCGCCCATCAGCCCCATGAGGCTGTAACCGCTTCGTTCCGTTTCTTTGGCGGACGGGGTGTCGGTGGGGGTTGACATTGTTCGCGGCGATATTGTCCCTACAAATGAAAGGATGATAGCCATGCCGCGGAAGAGTCAGCCGACCACGCGCGAAGCCGCCATTCTCGGGATTCTGCTGAATGGCGAGCGCTTCGGGCGCGAGATTCGCGATGAGTACGATAAGCGCACGGGCGATGCCATGCCGGTCGGTTCGCTGCATGTGACGCTCGTACGGATGGAGGAGGCCGGGTTCATCCGCTCGCGCGATGGTGAGCCCGGCAGCGAGCGAAACAGCCACCGCCGGCGGTGCTTCCGCCTGACCGCGGCCGGGCAGCGGGCGCTGGATTCGGTGGTGGCGCTGTTTGGAGCCCTCGGGATGCGGGAGGTCGTGCGTGAATAGGTTGACCGAGCGATGCGCGCGCCGGTTGCTCGCTCTCTGCAAGCGGGCAGGAAGTTGCTACCAAGCGACGCCAGTGTGGCTCGCGTTTCAGTTGTGGGTCAAGGGGACTTGGATGCGCTCCGCGCTGCTGGTCGGCTGATGTGAGGTGTTCGATGGGCAGGACCGCACAACCCACGACGTGTGATCAGTTCGCGCGGATGGTCGATTCGGCGACGACCTGCGAGCTGGTGCGCGGCGAGGTGGTGGAATTATCCCGCGCCGGGCTGGATCACAGCCGTTCGTCTGCGAATATCGCCGTTGCGCTGGGTTCGTGGGCTCGGTCGACGATGCGCGGCCGCATCTTCACGAACGAGGTGGGCCTGATCACGGAGCGCGACCCGGACACGCTGCGCGGCGCGGACGTGGTGTATTACTCCTGCGAGCGTCTGCCGAAGGGAGACGCCGCCGGTTTCTCGGCAATTCCGCCGGACGTTGTCGTTGACGTGTGGGGGCGCTGGCAAACGTGGACTGATCTTCACGAGCAGGCCGCCGAGTATTTGCGGATGGGCGTGGATCGGGTCTGGCTGGTAGATCCGGAAGGCCGTTCGATTCACGTTCTGGGCCGCGAGTTGCCGCCGGCGCGCTTCGGCCCGGATGACGTGCTTGGGGACGCCGAAATCCTGCCTGGACTGGAGCTTCACGTCGCGGCGCTTTTCGCGGATTGAGCATCAAGCCGCGGGGCCGTCGTTCTCCCGGGGTTCGTTGGAAGAAGAATCACGGCGGCGGTGCGAGTCCCCGAGCGCTCGACAGGTAGAATTCGTACGCGGCTCGGACTTCGCGCAGCGTGTCGCCGGCGAATTTCTCCAGCCAGGCGCGGGCCAGTTCGAACGCGACCACGTTCTGAGCCACCACACTGGCCGCGGGAACCGCGCAGATGTCGCTGCGCTCATAGTCGCTGCGCTCGGCGGCGAGTGTCCGCAGGTCGACGCTGTCCATGCCTTGCAGCAGCGTGCTGATGGGCTTCATCGCGCCGCGCACGACCAGCGGCATGCCATTGGTCATCCCGCCTTCCAGACCGCCGGCCCGGTTGCTCTTGCGCGCGAACCCGAGGCTTGCCGAGGCCCGCTGTGCGGCGTCAAAGTGAATCGCGTCGTGAACCAGGCTGCCCGGGAGGCGCGCGGCCTCAAACCCCAGCCCGATCTCGACGCCCTTGAACGCCTGGATCGATCCGACGGCCTGCATCAGCCGACCGTCGAGCTTCTCCTGCCACGAGGCGCACGAGCCCAGTCCCGGCGGCAGCCCGAACGCGCGCACCTCGACGATCCCGCCGACCGTATCGCGATTGACCTTGGCGTCGTGAATGGCCTCGATCATCGCCTTGATCGCGGCCGGGTCCGGCGTGTAGACATCGTTCGAATCGCGCGCGGCGAGCAGGGCGGCGGGTTCGGCGTCCTCGGAAACCTGCGCCCGGGCACTCCCGATTTCAGATACGAAACCGACCACTTCGACGCCAAAGCCGTGCAGCAACTCGCGCACCAGAGCCCCGGCGGCGACGCGCGCCGCGGTCTCACGCGCGCTGGCTCGTTCGAGCGTTTCGCGGCAGTCGGTGGTGAGCCATTTCAGGCTGCCGGCCAGGTCGGCATGCCCGGGACGCGGGCGGTGCACCGCGGGCGCGTCATCGATCCTGGAGTCGCGGTTGGGAATCTGAAGCACGAGCGGCGAGCCGATCGCCAGGCCTTTTCTGACGCCGCTCAGGACGGTTGCGGCGTCGCGCTCGATACGCTGGCGTCCTCCGCGGCCATAGCCGCCCTGCCGGCGGCGCAGCTCGGCGTTGATGCGGTCGAGGCTCACCGGCAGGCCGGCCGGCAGGCCTTCCACCAGAACCGTAAGGGCTGAGCCGTGCGATTCGCCGGCGGTCCGATAGGTCAATGCGGGCATACAGGCTCCGAAACGGGGCCGGGGCGGCCGGGTTCGCGGCCCTGGAAGGGGCCGGCCGCCGCGTCGTGGGCCCTTGACGGTGGTCCGCTGGGATGCATAATAGCCGATCTTCGACGTTATGTCGGTCGTGGGCGGCGCGGCTGCGTTCGCCCGCGGGTCTGAAGCGCGTGAATACGCCGCGGGAGGCTGGTCTCTCCGCCGCGACGGGAAGTGTGCATGAATACCGCCAACAAGTGCTTCCTTGCGAAGCGAGGCCAGCTTGCCAAGCAGTGGTTCGTCGTCGACGCGACCGACCAGGTGCTCGGCCGGCTTGCCATCCGGATCGCCGCCGTGCTGATGGGCAAGCACAAGCCCACCTACACCCCGCACGTCGACACCGGCGACTACGTCATCGTTCTCAACTGCGGCAAGTTCCGCGTGACCGGCACGAAGCTCGACGACGTCGAGTTCCAGCGCTACACCGGCTACCCCGGCGGCCGCAAGGTTCAAACCATGCGGCAGTTGCTTCAGAAGCACCCTGAAGAGGTGCTGTTCCACACGGTCCGCCGCATGATGCCCAAGACCAAGATGGGCCGGCAGATGATTTCGAAGCTGAAGCTGTACAAGGGTGCGGCGCACGAACACCAGGCCCAGATGCCCGAGGCGTTCCCGAACTAAACTGACGCGGAGGAAGCCGTGAATCTCAGCGACGCGACAACTGCGGGACCGACGGGCGAAGCCGAAGTCACCAGCCCTCCGCCGCCGGCCTCCGGCGTGTATTGGGGCACCGGTCGTCGCAAGGCCGCGGTCGCCCGGGTCCGTTTGGTGCCCGGAACGGGCAAGATCGTGGTCAACGATCGCGAACTCAATAAATACTTCACCGAGGACGGCGCGCACGCCACCGTGCGTGACCCGCTCGTCGTTGTCAACGTCGTCGGGCATTTCGACATTCACGCCAACGTGAGCGGCGGCGGCATCACCGGGCAAGCCGGCGCGATCCGCCTCGGCGTCGCCCGCGCCCTGGTCAGTGTGGACCAGCGCTACGATCCGCTGCTTCGTTCGCACGGCTTCCTGACCCGCGACAGCCGCGTGGTGGAACGCAAGAAGCCCGGCCAGCGCAAGGCCCGCCGGCGCTTCCAGTTCTCCAAGCGATAAGCCGCAGGGCGCAGCCGTGGACGTATGCCCAGCCGCCGCGCCTGCACGTCACTCGTGATTCACTGCGGGCTCTGCTTCAGGCGGCTCGCGCGTGTACAGAAACCAGCGCGTGCGAGGGGAGCTGCCGCGCGGCGTCTGGCGAACGAAGTAGACCGTCCAGACGGAACCGTCCGACATTTCCAGCCGGTGGTAGTGCCGCCGCAGGTAGACCTGACCGCCGGCCCGACCGCCCTCCGATGACGTGTGCTTCCAGCCCTCCAGCCTTCGCGTGATCGAATAGTCCTCGTGGCGCCAGCGGAACCCGCTGGGGAGACCGGGAAGTCCGCGCGCCATTTCGGCGGTGTCAAAGCGGCCCGAAAGCGCGGTCAGAGGCTCGCTGAGAAACTCCAGCATGCGAATACCGCCTCGAGGTTCTTTGCGGAAGTGACGCCATGCAAGCGGGTTCGTTCAACGATTCCAATGCAGCGCCGCGGAAAGCGGCTTCTTCGGCAAGTCTGGCACAACACAATCCTCGGCCGGGTATCCGACCGGGATGAGCAGCACCGGCTTCTCACTCTCAGGCCGGCGGCACAGCTCGCGCAGGAACTTCATCGGGCTGGGGGTGTGTGTAAGCGTGGCCAGTCCGATCTGGTGACAGGCCATCAAGAAGAAGCCCGACATGATGCCGAGGCTCTCGGACGGATAGTAGCTCTTCTGCTTTTCGCCTCCCGCGACGAGCTCGTAGTCGACGCGAAACAGCACCACCAGCCAAGGCGCGATCTCCAGGTAGGGCTTGTCCGGCCCCGTGCCGATCGGCTCCAGCGCCTCCAGCCATTCGGCGGGAAAGCGATGCGCGTAGTTCTCGCGCTCCTCGGCCTCCGCGGCCAAGCGTATCTCGCGCTTGATCGCGGGATCATCGATGGCCACGAAGGTCCACGGTTTTCGATTGGCGCCGCTGGGCGCGGAATGGGCGATCTCCGTGGCCAGCTCGATCGCCTCGCGCGGCACGGGTTGGGGGCTGAAGGTGCGGCAGCTTCGCCGCGCGCGCATCTCGTTGAGCAGGGCGCGGCCGCGCGCGATCATCTCCCCCGGCTCACGGCGCGGGAAGTCGTAGGGCAGCATGCGAGCGGGCATCTGGCAGCACTCCTTCGTCGGCATCGGGTCCGACGCCGCTAGCGCAACCCCCGCGAAGCGAGGTTGACGCAGACAAACCCGTGCATTGTGATGCGCCCAGCTCCGAATCGGTAGCACAACTCATGCGAAAGATCACCGTCATCGGCAGCATCAACATCGACCTGGTCGCCACCGCGGAACGGCTGCCCGCGCCCGGCGAAACCGTCCTGGGGGGGCGATTCCAGGTGTATTGCGGCGGCAAAGGCGCCAACCAGGCGGTCACCGCCGCGCGGCTCGGCGTTCCCGTGCGCCTGGTCGCCTCGGTTGGGAACGACGATTACGGACGGCTGGCGCTGCGTAATCTCGCGGCTCATGGCGTGGATGCGCGCGCGGTGCGCGTCGTTGGCGCGCCGACCGGCGTGGCGCTGATCACCGTCGATGCCCAGGGACGCAACCTGATCACGGTCGCGCCGGGTGCGAATGAGCGAACTCGGCCGCGCGGGCGCTGCGACATCGCCGTCATGCAGCTCGAGACGCCTTATGTGCGCCCGCAGGCGCGAACACTGATTCTCAACGCCGCGCCTGCCGCGCGCGTGTCGCTGGCCGGCGTGGACGTGCTGATTGTCAACGAAGGCGAGGCGCGGCTGCTGGCGGGCATGCGCTCGCGTGGCAGGTCCGGCGTCGAATCCCTGCGCAAAGCGTCGCGGGCGCTGCATCGCCGCGGAGCCGCGCGCGTCCTCATCACGCTGGGTGAGAAAGGCGTGCTCGACGACGGGTTGCACCGACCGGCGTTCCGCGTCAAGCCGGTGGACACGGTCGGCGCTGGGGACGCGTTCGTCGGCGCGTTCGCCGCGGCGCTGGCAAGCGGGCATGCCGACCCGGTACGCTTTGCGCAGGCTGCCGCGGCGATCCAATGCACCCGCCGCGGTGCGCAGAGCGGTCCGACCCCCAACGAAGTGGAGAGGCTCCTGCGATGAACGAGAAGGACCAGCGCCTGGCCGATTACTGTGCCGCACATGGGCTCGACGGCGTCGTGATCCGCCGGCGCTCCAACGCCGCGTGGATCACGGACGGTTGCGACTTCCGCGTCGATGCTTCCAGCAACCTGGGCATTGCCACGCTGGTGTGGACGCCACGGGCAAAGCTGGTGTTCACCGACAACGTCGAGTCTCCGCGGCTGCGCGCCGAAGAGCTGCCGGACGAATGGGAGCTGCGCACCACACCCTGGTGGGAGCCGCTGGCGTCGCTGCCAGAGGGGCGATTTCGGCATGACTTCCCGGACGACCCGCTCTACGAGCTGCGCAATCCGCTGACGCGGGCCGAATTCGCCAGGGCTCGCGAGCTCGGCGCCGACGCAGCCGAAACGCTCGAACGCGTGCTGCGCGAGTTTCCGGCGGGTTGCAGCGAGCTCGACGTCGCCGCGCGTCTCACCGGCCAGCTTCGCCGGCTCAACCTGTACGCGCCGGTGGTTCTGGTCGCAGCCGATGATCGGCTCAGCCGGTATCGTCATCCGATTCCGACGGACCGTCGGGCGGAGCGCGTGCTGATGGCGGCGATCTGCGCCGAGCGGCACGGCCTGATCGTCAGCGCGACGCGCATCGTTCATTTCGGCCCGGTCTCCGAGGATCTGCGCCGCCGGCATGAAGCGGTCTGCGCGGTCGACCGCGCGCTGCACCTGGCGACCAAGCCCGGCGCGCGGTGGTGCGACGTGCTGGCGGAAGGTCAGCGGGTCTATCGCGAGACCGGCTTCGCGGACCAGTGGGAGAAGCATCATCAGGGCGGTCCGATGGGCTACGAGTGCCGCGATTTCAAGGCCACGCCGAGCGAGACGCGGTGCGTCCTGGCGAACCAGCTCGTCGGCTGGAACCCGAGCATTACGGGAACGAAATCGGAGGACACGATTCTCTCGTCCGGAGAAATCGTGACGCGGACCCACGACTGGCCGGCCACGGGCGCGCGGCCGGATATTCTGGTTCGCGAGGCGTCCTAGCGTTGGGCGGCGCTGAAGGTGACCTGCATGTCGCTTGCGTGCGCGCCGCGCGGCGCGGCGACGCGGGCCGGATTCGCGTTGACACGCGCGCGCGTGGCTGAATACCATGACTCTTCGAGTCTCGTTCTTGCCGATGAGAGATCATGCGCCTGCAAGTCGCGGGCCTTGGGGGTGATGCGACATGGGACGCATTCTGCTCGTCTCGCCGACATTCGATTCCGAGTTCAGCCTGGCGCGCGACCGGGCCAAGCTCAACGTGCAGCGCCGTATGGCGGATTCGCTGATGGTGCCGCTGCACCTTGCGACAGTTGCCGCTCTGACGCCCGACGATTTCGAAGTGGACATCTGGGACGAGGGCTGGAAGGGCAACATCACCGACGAGACCGACCTGGGAGGCGAATACGACCTGGTCGGCACCACCGGCTACATCGCCCAGATACCCCGCTGCATCGAGCTGGCCAAGCTCTTTCACCGCCGCGGACTGCCGATCGTCATCGGCGGCCCGGGGGTTTCCGGCGCGCCCGAGCAGTGCCGCGAGCATTTCGACGTCATCTTCCTGGGCGAAGCGGAGCTGACCTGGCCGCGCTTCCTGCGCGAGTGGAAGCAGGGCTCGCACCGCAAGGAGTATCGCCAGGTCGAGCGCCCCGATCTTTCCAGCACGCCCGTTCCGCGCTGGGACCTGGTCGGCGAGGCGATTCCGCACTACCGGCTGGCGGGCGTGCAGACGACGCGCGGCTGCCCCTACGACTGCGAATTCTGCGACGTGATTCACCTGTTCGGCCGCAAGCCCCGGCACAAGCCGATCGAAAACGTCATCCAGGAAGTGCACACGCTTCATCAGTATGGCGCGGCGCGCATGTTCCTCTGCGACGATGACTTCATCGGCGACCGCAAGTATGCCAAGCAGCTTCTCAAGGAGCTGATTCCGGTCAACAACTCGTTCGACGAGCCGATGTCGTTCAGCACGCAGCTCACGATCAACCTCGCGCAGGACGACGAGCTGCTCGCGCTGATGGCCGACTGCAACTTCGGCCAGGTCTTCGTCGGCGTCGAAACGCCGCGCGCCGCGAGCCTCGGCGAGGCCAACAAGGTTCAGAACCTGCGCCGCAGCCTGGTGGACGACATCCGCCAGATCCAGTCGTTCGGCATCGGCGTGAAGGCCGGTCTGATGGTCGGCTTCGACGCCGACGACAAGGACATCTTCCGCGAGCAGGCCGAGTTCATTGAGGAGGCCTACATCGCCGCCACGAGCATTAACACGCTCAAGGCGTACCCGGGCACGCCGAACTGGCTGCGCCTTCAGATGCAGGACCGCGTGCTGGATGTGAGCGAGGTGTACTGGCTGGCGCCGAAGGTCGTCAGCAACGTCGTTCCCAAGCAGATGACGCTGCCGGAGCTGATGAGCGGCTACTCCGGGCTGCTCGCGCGGGTGCGCTCCTGGCCGAAGTTCAAGGAGCGGATGATCCGGTTCGTCGACGGCGTGAGCCGCATGCCGCAGATGAAGCCGCCGAACCCGGAGACGCGCCAGAAGCGCATGTCCGCGGCGAAGGCGTTCATCGACTCGCTGGATCCCGAGGTGCGCGCGCACGTGGCGGAGATCATCGCCTACACGCTTCAGAAGAAGCCGTTCATGATGGAGCGGGTGGGCGCGATCATGATGCAGTTTTTCATGGACGCCACGCTGCTGCCGTTTCACCAGGAGGTCATTCAGAAGGAGATCGACCTCTACAACGCCGGCGCGTTCAAGCCCGATCGCGACGAATCGGCCGGCATGATCCCGGAGAATCTCGAGCACGCGCTGCGCGGCGAGATGCCGATGCTCTACGGCCGGCTGTCGAGCGAGCTGGAGTACAAGCCCGGCGTTCAGGAAGCCACCGTCAGCGTGCTGAAGGATTTCCTGATCCGCTGGGGCAAGGGCTTCGAGGGCTTCGAGGATTTTCACCGCGTGTATCTGAACGAGCTGTGCGACCGGCACGTCGAGCGCTGGAACAAGCGCTACGCCGAGGGCGAAGGCTCGTTCGACCAGAATGTCCTGGGTCTCACGCTCGACGAGGCGACCTCGCTCAAGTTCACGCGCGAGCTGCTCGTCGCCGTGGAGCAGGAGATGCGCGGCGAGATCCGCGCGCTCAAGAAGCACAATCAGAAAATGGTCGAGCTGGGCACTCCCGGGGCCTGATTCCCCCGCGCCGCGGCGTGCCTCGCCAGACCCGCAACGGACCGCTATGCTGCGCGCCGACGTCGTTTCTCACAGGAGCTGCGCGTGGCTCGGCCGATCGCCTTGATCGTCGCCGGCGGCTGGGAAGGGCACACGCCCCTCGAAAGTGCCCGGCGTTTCATTCCGGCGCTCGAAGCCGCCGGCCTGGATGTTCAACTCGAAACCGACCTGGCCGCGTTTGAGGATTCCGCTCGGCTGGCGGCGTGTCGGCTGATCGCGCCCTGCTGGACCATGGGGCAGCTCACTTCCGACCAGGAGCGCGGAATCACGGATGCCGTCTTCGCCGGAGCCGGAATCGCCGGCTGGCACGGCACCATGGGCGATTCGTTTCGCAACAACACCCGCTATCAGTTCATGGTCGGAGGCCAGTTCGTCGCTCACCCGGGGAATATTCAACCGGCATTCGGTGTGGAGCTCGTTCGGCGGGATCATCCGGTGACCGAGGGTCTCGGCGACTTCGAGCTGAAGAACACCGAGCAATACTACATGCACGTCGATCCGTCGAACGAGGTGCTGGCCACGACGCGCTTCCCGAACGTCAGCATGCCCGCGGTCTGGGTGCGAACGTGGGGCAAGGGGCGCGTGTTCTACGCCTCGTGGGGCCACACCTGGCAGGATTTCGACCAGCCGACCGCCTTTGAAATCGTGCGGCGCGGGCTGCTCTGGGCGGCCAGACTGCTGTAGCGCTGCCGCTCGGCTGGCGGAGGCCGTCGCGAAGAGCGAACAGCGAGCTGCGAATTGTGGACAGCGCGGGACCGCCGCGCGGAGCGCGCTCCAGGACTCTGAAGCATGTCGGAACGAACATCGGTCGGGCTCATCGGCTGCGGGAACATCAGCGCGGTCTACCTGCGCAATGCCGCGCGTTTCGGCGTCTATCAGATCGCGGCCGTTGCTGACCTGATCCACAAGCGAGCTGAAGAACGGGCGGCGGAGTTCGGTGTTCCCAAGGCCTGCACCGTCGCGGAACTGCTGGCGGATCCGGCGATCGACTACGTTCTCAACCTGACCATTCCGGGCGCGCATGCCGAGGTGAGCGAGGCTGCGCTGCGCGCCGGCAAGCACGTCTACAGCGAGAAGCCGCTCGCCCTGGCGCCGGCGGACGCGGCGCGGCTGCTGTCCTTGGCTCAAGAGCGAGGCCTGGATCTCGGCTGCGCGCCGGATACGTTCCTCGGCAGCGGCCTGCAAACCTGCCGCGAGCTCGTCGACGCGGGTGAGATCGGAGAGATCGTCGGAGCGGCGGCCTTCATGCTCTGCCGCGGGCACGAAGGCTGGCATCCTGATCCGGAGTTCTACTACAAGCGTGGCGGCGGGCCGCTGCTCGACATGGGGCCGTACTATCTCACCGCGCTGATTCACCTGATGGGGCCGATCCGGCGCGTCAGCGGCTTGGCGCGAGCGACTTCCCCGACGCGGACGATCCGAAGCGAGCCGCGTCGCGGGCAGGTGATCACCGTGGAGGTGCCGACCCATTCCGCCGCCCTGCTCGAATTCGCCAGCGGCGCGATCGGAACGATCACGACCAGCTTCGACGTGGCGGCCAGCCAGCTTCCGCCGATGGAGCTGTATGGCTCGCAGGCGACGCTGGCGGTGCCGGACCCGAACGGCTTCGGGGGACCGGTCCGAGTCCGGCGCGTTGAGGACGCCGAATGGAAGGGAATCGAGTTGTGTCGGCCGTTCACGGTCAACTCGCGCGGGCTTGGGCTGGCGGAGATGATCCTGGCGCGCCGCGCGGGGCGGCAGCCGCGGTGCTCGGGATTGCTCGCCGCGCACGTGCTGGAAGTCATGAGCGCGATCGAGGGCTCGGCGGGACGGCCGGTCGCGATTTCTGGGACGAATCAGGCGCTGCAACCGCTTTTATGGGACAATGCCGGCGTCAACTGCGCGTGACGGAATTGCGTCTATTCCGGTGTTCGGCGCGGCCGGGAAGTTTCAGTTGACGAATGCCCGTCTATGTACGATAATCCTTGCGGAGCGCGGAGCGACAGGACGCCTCTCAGGGAGGATGCTGAGGGAGCTGAGACGTACCCACCAAGCAGCAGGCCTGAAGCGCAGACCAGCCGAAATCGTCGGTGTCCGTGGGGGGCGAGACGGTCGGCGATGCAACAGGATGGGCGCATGTTCCGATACGAAACGCCGGCGTTAGCCAATCTCGCCAGCCAGCTCAAGCGTGGCCCGACGCGCTTGCGCCTGCGCCAGTTGCTGAGCATAGAATTCCTGGTGTCGGTCATCGACCCGAGCCGCGTCTATCCCTACGAATTCCTGCTGGTCAGCCTGACCGGCTATCGTCCGCGCGAATCGTCGGCCGCGGACGGCTCGGCGAAAAACCTCCTGGCGGGTGAACCCCTTCGCGCCGATCTCGTGACCCTGGCGGAAGACCTGAGCGGAGACGCGGGACTTCGGCCGCAATCGCTGGCCGAGCCGCTCTGGTCGGTCAATGAAGTCGCGCAGCGCTTCGACGTCAGCACCAAGACGATCTTCCGCTGGCACCGCCGCGGGTTGATCGGCTGGCGGGTCGCCGGCGCGGACGGCCGCCTGCGGCTGGTCTTCCCGGATCGCTGCGTGCGGCGGTTCGTGGCGCAGAATGTCGAGCTGGTTGCGCGGGGCAGCTCGTTCTCGCAGCTTTCGGATGAGGAACGCGAGCTGGTGCTCCGGCGGGCCAGGGTACTGGTTGACGCGGGCGAGCGAACGGTCAACGCGGTGGCGCGCACGATTGCCGGGGAGAGCGGCCGCGCGGTCGAGACGATCCGCCTGATCCTGAAGCGCTACGACGATGCGCACCCGCGCGCGGGCATCTTTAATCGCTCGAAGCTGTGCGTGGAGGCGGGCGATCGGCGTTTGGCGCTGTGGGAAGCGTACGTCGAAGGCGCGTCGATCGCCGACCTGGCCGAGCGGTTTGAGCAGTCGACCGCGTGGGTCTATCGGGTCGTCACGGAGATGCGCGCCCGCGACCTGAAGTCGCGCGCGATCGAGTTCGTGCACGCCGACGAGTTCGCCGAAGCCGGGGCGGAGACCCGCATCCTCTGCGATCCGGCCGCCGCGGCGCCCTTCCAGGCGGACGGCCTGCCGCGGCGCATCCCCGCGGACCTGCCGCCTTACCTGGCGCAGCTTTTCCGCACGCCGCTGCTCTCGTCGGCCGGCGAGACGGCGTTGTTCCGCAAGCTGAACTACGTCAAGTACCACGCCGCCGCGCTGCGCGACGGGCTTGATCCTGAGACGGCGACCGCGGCCGAGCTCGACCGCATCGAGGCGCTGCTGGCCGACGCCAACAAGGTCAAGAACACGATCGTGCAATCCAACCTGCGCCTGGTGGTGAGCATCGCGAAACGGCATCTGGGTCCCGGCCGCGATTTCTTCGAGCTGATCAGCGACGGCAACGTGTCGCTGATGCGCGCGGTCGAGAAGTTCGACTTCACGCGCGGCTTCAAATTCAGCACGTACGGCTCGTGGGCGATCATGAAGAACTTCGCCCGCACGCTGCCCGAGCAGCAGGTGCACCGCGAGCGCTACCAGACCGGGCGCGACGAGTTCCTCGAAATCACTCCGGGGCCGCGCGTCGACGACGCCGACAGCGGCGTTCAGGTGGAGGTCCGCGGCGCGGTCGACCGCATGCTCGGCGCGCTCGACGAGCGCGAGCGCAGCATTCTGCGGCAGCGCTTCGGCCTGGACGGCGCTGGCGAGCCGCAAACGCTGGAGCAGATCGGCAAGCGGCTGGGCGTCTCGAAGGAGCGCATCCGCCAGCTCGAATCGCGCGCGATGCAGAAGCTCCGCAGCGGCTTCAGCGCCGACATGCAGCG
>CAYXIO010000029.1:0-46393 GCA_964465125.1 uncultured Planctomycetales bacterium
ACCGCAGCATGATTCACACCCGACACGACGCCGCGCGGTTGTTCAGATGTTCCCTGTGGCTGTATGGCGGGTGGGCTTCCGAAAGACCTCCTGGTTCCCGCCGGAGAGTCCCGCAGCTTCGAGGTTCACCTGACCCTGGGCGAGTCGGCCGACGCGTTTCGGCATCAGCTTCGGGCGGAGTTTTCCACCGGGAAAGTGCAGACGGTGGAAGTCTGGGGACGCGTGCTGCGCGGGGTGGTCGTTGCGCCCACGCGACTTTCGCTTGAGGCGCAAGAGCCCCTGGCGATGCCGGCGGGGGAGCTTCAGCTCTCCGCCGACGACAATACCCCGTTTCACATTCGGTCGGCGACGCTCGATCTGCCCGGGACAGCGGATGTAGATGATGCGCGGCACGTTGTCAGCGTTCGGCTATGCAACGACAATCGTCACACGTTGCTGAACGGCACACTCAGCGTTCACACGGATCACCCGAAGCGATCCGTCGTGCATGTACCTGTGATCGCCACGCTGAAAGTGACGTGGGAGCTGTCGCCTCCGGCGGTGTTCCTTCACGGGATTCCAGCGGAGACGCAGGTTGAGCGGACGGTACAGCTTCGCTCCACGCTGGAGTTGCCGTTCACCGTTGAGTCCACTTCCGGGCCGGACGGCAACATCAATCCCACGTCCCCCGATTCGCTTACGGACCATGAGCTGCGCGTCGTGTTGCTCGCGCCGAGGGTCGCCGGCAAGGTCGAGCGTCGCGTTGTGATGATCCGCACCAGCCTTCCCGACGCGCGCGAGATTGAATTGCCGGTCGTCTTTTATCCGTGAGCGGTCTTTGGATTCTGATGCGGTTTGCGGAAACCCGCAGCGCCGGTCGGTGATTACGGCACCCCGTCGTTCGGCGGGACGGCGATGCGGGTCTTGTCTCCGCCGAGCGACGTGCTGAAGAGCACATACGCTTCGCCGAGGATTTCGAGCTCGCGAGAGCCGGGCGCGCCGATGGCGGCGTCGGGCGCGCCGTTGCCGTCCAGGTCGCCGCCGCCGGCCAGTGCCGCGCCCAGCCGCAGGTGCGCTTTCTCGCCGATGAACTGCCAGCCGAGCGCGTCGCAGCGCAGCCCGATCTGGTCGGCCGAGAATCGCGGCGCGATGACGGGCGAGCCGTAGACGAGATACGCGGCGCCGGTATCCGGGCCGATCGCGTCATGTCCGGGCGCGCCGATCAGCAGGTCCTCGAAGCCATCCTGATCGATGTCGCCGGCGTTGGCCAGCGCGAAGCCTAGCTGCGCCGCGGCGGTCGGGCCGTCCACCACAAAGCCGGGCAGCTCGACGCCGACGAGCGCGAGCGAGATCGGAGCGGTGCCGATGAAGTGCGGCAGGGCGGCACCGAAGATCACGTAGACGCGTCCCCGGCCGCCGGCGGCGCCCGGAGCGGCCAGGACCAGGTCGCGAGCGCCGTCGCCGTCGAAGTCGAGCGAGGCGACCGTGCTGCCGGCGCGATCGCCGGCGGATTCACCGGCGAAGATCACCCCGGGCAGGCCGCTGCCGCCCACGTCCGCCAGCGAGCGCGCGCTGCGCGGATCGGTGGGATCGAGTCCGACGTAATAGACGCGGCCGGCGGATTGATCCGCACCCGGCGCGCCGATCAGCATCGCCGACGGCGCGCAGTCGGTCGGGTCGGGCACGCCGATGTTGCGTAGTCCGGCGGGCGCGACGCTCGCGCCGGCTTCGTCGCCGGCCGCCGCCCCGTTGAGCAGCACGCCTGGAACGTCCTCGCCGACGCGATCCAGCGAGATGTCCTGGCTGCGCGGCACCGGTCGGAACAGCACCGCGACCCGGCCGGCGTTCGCGTCCGCCGCCGGCGAGCCGATCGCGGCGTCCGTGCGGCAATCGCTGTTCATGTCGCCAAGCGCGGTGACGGCGCTGCCGGCCAGTTCACGTCTGTCCGGCGAGCCGGTGAACGACGGTCTTAGCGCCGGCGGGATCGACTCGAGCGGTTGCACGCCGCTCAAGCGGCGCAGCACGAGCGGCGTCAGCGCGACGGCCGACCCGTCGTTCGGATGGGTCAGGCCGCGTCGCGGTCCGCCGACGAGCGCCTCGGTGAAGTCCTCGGACGTCACGTTCGGGTGGATCGCGAGCGACGCGCCGAACATCCCGCCGTCGCGATCGCCAAGAATCGCGAGGCGCGCGTCACTCGGGCGCAGCAGATCAGGCCAACCCTCGGCCGGCGCGAAAAGCAGCAGCGCGCCGGCGTCGGTGAGTGAGCCTTTGCCCTCCGTGAAGCGATCCGCGCGCGCGTCCGTAATGACCAGGTCGGCACGTCCGTCGCCGGTCACGTCATAGCGAACCCAGAGCGCCGTGCCGAGCTCGACGGTGCGCAGCGTCGCCCCGACAGCTCCTTCGTCCGCATCGCGCACAATGGACACCTCGCCCGGCGGAGTCGTCGAAAGACGCCGCACGCCCAGCGTCCGCGCGCTGAGGCACAATTCCGGCCCGTACTTCACCACCGGCGGCGCGATCCCGTCGTCGAGCCGCGCGCCGAGATAGTACGAGCCCTCCAGCAGCTCGCTGAGGTCGATCGTCGTCTCGGTCGGCTGCGCGGTCGGAGTCGAGGTCGTCTCGAACACCACGAGCTCGTCGCCGGAGTATTGCTGGTCGATGTCGAGAAAGAGCTGCACGTTCGCCGCGTCGTCAGTGTCGAGCGCGACGAACGTGATCTGCGTCGGGGATCCGAGTGAAACCGGGCGGCTGTCGGCAGGGTCGACGAACTGGATCGTCGGCGACGCGTTGACGCGCACGGTTCCCGGCGCGGGGCCGATGCGAAGGAAGCGGCTGCCGTCATCCACTTCGGCGAAGAGGTAATACGTTGCGGGGGCAACTTCGAGGGTGTCCCATTCGCCGGTCTGCATGCCGGCGCTCGACGATTCGAACAGCACGATCTCGTTGCCGTTGGCGGTGTCGCCGTCGACGTCGGCAAAGACGCGCAGGGTCGGCGTCGACGAGATCACACCCGTCGCAGACACGGTGAAAGGAATGTGCTCGCCGGCGTTGATGACGCGCGGCGCTTCAAAGCCCTTGAGATCGAGGCTGAGCGTCGGCGGCGGAGGCGGCGTCGGGGGCTGGTTTCCGTCGCCCGTGTTGTCATTCGTGTTGCTGTTGGCGTTTTCATTGTCGGGCGGCGGGCGCGACGTGTCGTTCGGATCTTCGAAAGCGTCGATCTCGACTCGGATCACTGCGCCGGAAGCGAAATCCGCACCGAAGCTGAACGTGGACGGCGCCAATTCGCGGGTGGGGGTGCCCTCCATCGTTGCGTTAACGGTCACGAAGTCCGCCCGGTCGGGTCCGACCACGACCGTTCCACCGCCGGCGTTGACGCGGCGCTGGGTCGAATGGACCAGGATTTCGGCTAACTCCATTGACGTGCTTGTATTAGCCGCATTCGGTGCGCGGTTAACGATCTGGACGCGCACCGATCCTCCGGGAATGCTCACGGGCGGCGTTGCGCCCTGTCCGGAGTCCGGTTGGGCGGCGGAGTTCGGGTCGACGGTGGGTACCGACTCGCAGCCGATCGCCAGCACGAGGGCCGCGAGCGAGAGTTGCGTCGTACGCATGTTAGAACTCGGTCACCAGGTGTGCCGATAAATCCCAAAGCGGCGCGGTAGAGGCACCCTGAACCTCTTCCGCTACGCAAGCGTACGCAGAGTGACGAGGCCGGTCAATGCAAACCGCGCCAAAGCAAGGTCATGCGCGGCCCCGGGCCCTTTCGCGGGCTCGATTTGCGGGTGACTGCCCGGCCGGTGTAAACTGTGAAGACAGCGCCGGGCGTGCCCGGACAAGGGAGGGAGGCATGAAATCGCGACCGCTGGGTTTGAGCGCTTTCGTGCTCCTGCTGCTGCTTGCGTCGCCGGTGGGCGCGCAGTACATCAATCGGAGCTATAACAATCCGGGGACGAACACGCCGTCCGCGCGTGTCGGCAACGTCGGGGGCGTCGCGACCCGAGCCGGCGGGCTGGGTTTGCCGCGCGGTTCTCGAGCTGTAAATTCCGCTGGAGGCAGAAGTTTTGGCGGTTTCGGCGGCGGTCGAGTAGCCGCTGCCCAGGCGCTGGCGCCGGCTTATGTCGGGCTCATTGGAGGCGGAGCGCCCGGCACAGGCTCGAATCCCTATGTCGCCCGGCAGGTTTCCGGGCTGGGCTCGCTGCTCAGCTTGACGGCGCCGTGGAATGGCCGGCGCGTGCTTGCGCCTCCCATGTCGCGAACGCCTTACTTCGCGCCACACGAGACGCGCTCGTCCTTCGAGGAGTACTTTCAGCTTTCGAAGCCGCCGGCGGCGCCGTCGGCGGAGCTAAGTGCCGGCGAACGGCTCGCGCCCGCCTACGAGATCATGAAGAACGACACCGCGCGCGAAGCGGACGAGCGGCGGCAGGCCGTCATCAAGTCGTTTCGCGATGCGATGACGCGCCGCCCGGAGGGGAATGCCGCGGAGCTTCTCGCCGTCGCCGAGGCGCTCGATCTGCAAACCGCCGTGCACCGCGACTGGCTGCTGGGGCGGCTGATGCGCCTGCACGTTGCGCTGGAGTTGGATCAGGCGATCGTCGCGATGTACTGTCTGAAATCGGCGGTGCAGTCCGACGGCGGGGTGTTTGCAGAGATTCCGACGCTCGAGCCGTATTTCCCCGACAAGACCGTGCGTCAGGATCAATTGCGCCGCTTCCTGCGCATCGGCGATGACGTCGGTGCTTCACCGGATGCTTACGCACTCCAGGCATACTGTGCCTGGCAGTTGGGCGAAGTGGGCCGGGCGCGGGCCGCGCTCCAGAAGCTGCGGACCCTTACCGGCGACGCGGACACCGATCCGCGGACGCGGGCCGTCGCTACGGCACTGTCAGGAGCCGTTGAGAAGTAATCTGGGAGCGTGAGCGCGTCGATTTCTCCGGCCGATTCGCCCGCTGACGAGTTCGGAAATGAGCGATTCCTCGATACCCCCCGCCGGCTCGTCCTTCTCCGCGTGGGCGCGCACGCACCGCATGAGCCTGACGATTGTTGCGCACGTCCTTCTGTTCGTGGCCAGTTGGATCATGGCCTTCGGGCTGGCCTACAACTTCCACAATGTCGGCGAATGGATGGTGCCGATCTGCCTGCCGATGATGCCGCTGGTGGTGGCGGTGAAGCTCCTCGTCTTTCTCGCGATGGGGCTGTACCGCGCCTCCTGGCGCTACGTCAGCATGCGCGACGTAATTCAGGTCACGAAGGCTTCCTGGATCGCGTTCTTCTGGATTGTCATCTTGTACTACGGCATTGCCAACGCGGACGCGCTGGTGGGCTGGCTGGGCTTCCCGCCCCTGAACTTCAACCCGTTCGGCGACACGCCGCTGCCCGGCTCGGCGCAGGTGCTGGATTTCGCCGGCACGATTGCGCTGGTCAGCGGCGCGCGGCTGCTGGTGCGGCTGTATCACGAGGAAGTGCAGCCGGTGGCCGAGGGGGCGGCGCCCAAGCTGTTGATACTCGGGGCGGGCAACGCGGGCGAAAACGTGGTCCGCGAAATCCTGCGCCATCCGGTTCTGCAATACCGCGTGCTGGGCTTCCTCGACGACGACCGCAGCAAGTGGGGCGCGCAGATTCACGGCGTGCAGGTGCTGGGCGGGCTGGACCAGCTACGCTCGGTCAGCGCTGAGTACGCGGTGGACGAGATTCTGATTGCGATGCCGTCGGCGCGGCCGGCCGAGATTCGCCGCGTCGTCGAGCTGTGCCGCGGCTGCAATCTGCGCTTCAAGACGCTGCCGGCGCTGGCGGACCTGATCGCCGGCCGGACGCAGGTGCAGCAGATTCGCGAGGTGAAGATCGAGGACCTGCTGCGGCGCGAGCCGGTTCGGCTCGACACGGACGGCATCGCGCGCTACATCGACGGCCGGGTGGTGATGGTGACCGGCGCGGGCGGGTCGATCGGGTCGGAGATGTGCCGGCAGATCGCCGCGTTCGGTCCCGAGCGTCTGATCCTGCTGGAGCAGGCCGAGCAGAACCTGTTCGACGTCGACCGCGAGCTGCGCACCAGCTTTCCGCGCGTCGAAGTGATTCCCTGCATCGCCGACATCTGCGACGGGCCGCGCCTGGATCGCATCTTCTCGCAGTTCAAGCCCAGCGCGGTATTTCACGCGGCCGCGCACAAGCACGTCCCGATGATGGAGCACAACCCGGGCGAGGCGATCAAGAACAACGTCGGCGGAACGCGCCAGGCGGCTGACGTTGCGGCGCGGCACGGCGTCGAAAAGTTCGTCATGATCTCGACCGACAAGGCCGTCAACCCGACCAGCATCATGGGCGCCAGCAAGCGCGTCGCCGAGCTGTACATCCAGGCCCTCAACGAGCGCGTCGAGACCCAGTTCGTCACGGTGCGGTTCGGCAACGTGCTCGGCAGCAGCGGCAGCGTCGTGCCGATCTTCAAGGAGCAGATCGCCCACGGCGGTCCGGTCACGGTGACGCATCCGGAGATGGTCCGCTTCTTCATGACCATCCCCGAGGCCGCGCAGCTTGTTTTGCAGGCCGGGTCGATGGGGCAGGGCGGCGAGATTTTCGTGCTCGACATGGGCGAGCCGGTCAAGATCGTCGACCTGGCTCGTGACTTGATCACCCTTTCGGGCTTCCGTCCCGGCGAGGAAATCGAGATCCAGTACGTCGGGATGCGCCCCGGCGAAAAGCTCTACGAAGAGCTGCTGATCAAGGGCGAGGACGTGCTTCCCACCCCGCACCCGAAAATCGGCGTCTGGAAACGCCGCACGGAGGAGTGGGGGCCGCTGGAGGCCGCGATCGATTCGCTGGTGGGCGACGCCGAGACGCTTTCGCGCGACAACGCGCGGCAGCGCCTGCGTGTCGTGGTGCCCGAGTTCCATCTGGAGACCCCGCCGCCGCTGAATGGACCCGACCGCACCGACGTCGCGTCGACGATTGAGCGCGCGTCGTTGCCTGTTGCGGGTTCGGTCCGGCCCGCCGTCGCCGATGCCTAGGCTCGTGCCGCGCGACGCCGCTTTCCCTACGTCTCCGCATCGACCCTGGCTCGTCCGCGTCGCCGGCGAATACGCGCCGACGCTCCGGGCTGCTATAGTCCACCGTCCATGGAAAAGCGGCTGCTGATACTGGGGTCCACCGGGTCCATCGGGCGGGCGGCGCTCGAAGTCGCCGAGGCCCTGAACGGTCGCGTGCGCGTCGTCGGGCTCAGCGCCGGGCGCGACTGGCGGCGGCTGGCAGAGCAGGCCGAGCGGTTTCGGGTGCCCGCCGTCGCGCTGGCCGACGAGCGGCATTACGACGAGCTGCGCGGAAGCTGCCAGCGCGATATGCGCATCTTTGGCGGGGCCAACGGGTTGCTGGAGCTGATCGACCAGGCCGAGCCGGACTTCGTGCTCTCCGCGATCGTCGGCGCCGCGGGTCTGCCCGCGACGCTGGCCGCCGTGCAGCGCGGCTGCGATCTCGGGCTGGCCAACAAGGAATCGCTGGTGGTCGCCGGTTCGATCCTGATGCCGCTGGCGCGCGCGTGCGGCGGGCGGGTGATCCCGGTGGACAGCGAGCATTCCGCGGTGTTTCAGGCGATGTTCAGCGGGGCGGCCCGCGAGGTGCACAAGGTGTATCTCACCGCTTCCGGCGGACCGTTCCGCACGTGGACCCGCGAGCGGATCGAGAGCGCCACGCTCGAACAGGCGCTTCAGCATCCGACCTGGAGCATGGGAACGAAGATCACCATCGACAGCGCGACCATGATGAACAAGGCGCTGGAGATCGTGGAGGCGCGGCATCTCTTCGACTTGCGCAGCGAGCAGATCGAGGTGCTGGTGCACCCGGAGAGCATCGTGCACTCGATGGTCGAATTCTGCGACGGCTCGCTGATTGCGCAGCTCGGCGCGCCGGATATGCGCACGCCCATCCAGTTCGCGATGACCTATCCGCAGCGCGTTCCGGGCCCTGCGCGGCGGGTCGACTGGTCGGAGGTTCGCTGCCTGCGATTCGAGCCGCCGGATTTCGAGCTTTTCCCCGCCCTGCGGCTGGGATTCGAGGCGGCGCGGCGCGGCGGAACGGCCGGGGCCGTGCTGAACGCGGCGAACGAGGCGGCGGTGGAGCGATTCCGCGCGGGCGAGATTCGCTTCACGCGGATCGCCGAAATGACCGGGCACGCCATGCGAATTCACCGATGGATCGAGCAGCCGACGCTCGCGGAACTGATGGAAGCCGACGCCTGGGCGCGTCGTGAGGTCATGAAATGCTCAGCGGATTGAACGGGCTGGCGCTGGCCGAGATCGCCTGGCCGGCCTGGCTGAATAACATCGTCGTGTTCCTCCAGGTGCTGCTGGGGTTCTCGATCATCATCTTTGTCCACGAGCTGGGGCATTTTCTGGCCGCCAAGTGGGCCGGCGTACGCGTCGACCGTTTCTCCGTGGGCTTCGGGCCGCGCCTGTTCGGCTGGCGGCGCGGCGAGGGCTTCACCTTCGGCGGCCGGCCCGACTATCGCGCCGCCGAGCTTCAGGAGCGCAGCTTCGGCGAAACGGACTACTGCTTCCGTCTGCTGCCGATCGGCGGGTACGTGAAGATGCTCGGCCAGGACGACATCGTCATCAACGATCAGACCAACGAAATCCGCCTGAGCGATGATCCGCGCGCCTTTCCGAATCGGAGCGTCTCGCAGCGAATGGTGGTGGTCTCGGCCGGCGTGGTCTTCAACCTGCTGCTCGCGGCCGTCCTGCTGACCGCCGTCTTCATGATCGGCCGCGACATGGCTGCGGCGGTGGTCGGGGCGGTCGAGCCCGGCGGGCCGTCGGAAGGCAAGCTGCTGCCCGGCGACGAGATCATCGAGATCGACGGCGATCGCGTGGACTCGTTCATGGACGTTCAGCTCGCGACGGTCTTCTCCGATCCGCCGCTGAAGATCCGCGTTCGCCGCGACGGCAAGGAGCTTCCGACGCCGGTGCTGGTGACACCCGAAAAGGACGAACGGACCGATACGCCGCTGATCGGGATCGTCCCGCAGATGACGACCGAGCTGACGCGCGACGCGATTCGCTTCGGCGACCCGGAGGTTCCGCACGCGGGGGACCGCATCACGAGCGTGGACGGCAGGGTGGTCACGTCTGCGATCGAAATCTTCCCGATGTTCCGGGCCAGCGCCGGGCGCCCGCTTCAAGTAACCGTCGAACGAAAGACCGCCGACGGGCAAGCGGAAACGCTGGATGTGGTTCAGCGCGCCACGCTCGCCGTGGTGCCTGCGGCAATCACCAAGACGGCCGCCGAATTCATGGACGCGAGCCACGTGCTCGGGATGCTGCGCCGCCGGGCGATCGCGATGGTGGTGCCGGGAGGGGCCGCCGAGGAGGCCGGGTTCAAGCCCGGCGACGTGATCGTGCAGTGGGGCGACGCCGCCCACCCGACCTACAGCGAGCTGCTGGACCGCATTCACGTCACGCCGCCGGTCGCCACGAAGGTCGTCGTTCTTCGCGGCGGGGCGGAAACCACCCTGACGGTGACGCCGCGGCAGGGCTGGAAGCTCTTTTCGCGCGCCGATCCGAAGGTCGGGCTGGACTTCTCGCGCGGCGAGGAGGACCGGCCGGTCGTCGCGCAGGTCGTGCCCGGCACGCCGGCCGCGCGTCTGAACATCCCGCGCGGCGCGCTGCTCACCGCGATCGACGACCAGCCGGTCTCGAACTGGTTCGAAGTCACCCAGGCGCTGATGGCATCCGCCGGCCGAGAAATCGAGCTGCGCTATCGCAGCGGGACCGCCGAGGGCGTCGAGCGTCTCGCCGTTCCCAGCAGCCTGTTCAATGAGCTGAACCTGCCGATCGCGGCGGTGATCGAATCCATTAACGGCCAGGACAGCGTGCTGGTCGACGGCGCGGAACGCTCCGTGCAAAGCACACTGGGCCTTCGCACGCTGCTTTCGCAGCACGTCGGCGAGACGGTCGAGGTAGCCTGGCGCGCCACGCGGCTCGATCCGGTGCAGAAGTCCTCGTTCGGCGTGCGTGCGGACAACCTGGATGCGTGGCAGCTTCGCATCAGCTACGAGATCGACCCGCTCTCGTTCAAGGTGCTGGAGAAACGCGTCGACGCCGGCGGAAACCCGTTCGTCGCCCTGAGCATGGGCGCCAAGTCGGTGGTTCAGTTCGTCGAGCAGATGGTCATCTTCCTGACCAGCGTCGTCACGCGCCGCATGAGCACGCAGAACGTCGCCGGCCCGGTCGGAATCGTCGACATCGCGATGCGGCAGGCCAAGAGCGGCTGGGGCGATCTGCTCTTCTTCATGGCCTTTCTCTCGGTCAACCTGGCCGTGATCAACTTCCTGCCTGTGCCGGTGCTCGATGGCGGCATGATGCTGTTCCTGATCATTGAGAAGATCAAGGGGAAGCCGCTCAGCTTCACGGCCCAGATGGTCAGCACGCTGGTCGGGCTGGCCGCGATCGTGGTTGCCGCGCTGTACGTGACCATCCAGGACATCGGGCGGCTGTTCAGCAGTTGAGCCGCCGGATGGCGCGCCGCGCCGATGCGGCGCTCAGGTGAACAGCGAAAGCTGCACCGGCGCGCCGGGCGTGCCTTCAGGCGGCGCCGCTTTCGGCTTGCCGCACAGATCGTGCTCGTACAGCCCGTGCCGGCGGGCGCTCACTTCGAACAGCCTGCGAATCCCGTTCCAGTAGTTGCCCACGCCGCGCATCCGACGCCCGAAGCGCGATTCGCTCATGCGCCCGCAGCGCATCTGGCGGATCAGCCCCTCGACGCGCCCGGCGCGAAGCGGAAAGGCCGCGCGCAGCCGCTCCAGGAACACGGACTCCACGTTGCCGGGCAATCGCAGCGCGGTATACGCGGCGGTTTGAGCGCCGCTGGCGGCGGCGCGCTCGAGGATGCGCGGAATCTCGCGGTCGTTGAGCCCGGGAATCAGCGGCGCGACGATCACGCCCGTCGGCACGCCGCCTTCGCTCAGTCGACGCAGAGCCTCGAATCGCCGCGAGGGACTCGGCGCGCCGGTTTCGACCCGCCGGGCGATTTCGTCGTCGGCGAAGGGAATGCTGACCAGCACGTGAGCGCCTGCGACGTCGTTCAAACGCCGCAGCAGCTCAACGTCACGCACAACCAGGAACGACTTCGTGACGATGCCGGCGGGGGTGCGATGCGCCAGGCACGTTTCCAGGCAGCGCTGCGTGAGCCGGTAGACGGCTTCCAGCGGCTGATAGCAGTCCGTGACGCCGGAGAATGCGATCTTCTCGCGCTGCCATGAGCGGCGGCTGAGCTCGTGATCGAGCAGTTCCGGGGCGTTGAGCTTTACGGTGATGCGCGTGTCGAAATCCGTGCCTGCGCCGAAGCCGAGGTACTCGTGCGTCGGGCGCGCATAGCAGTAGGCGCAGGCGTGCTGGCACCCGCGGTAGGGGTTTGCGCTCCAGCGGAACGGGATGTCGGGGCTGTCGTTCTCCGAGAGCAGCGAGCGGGCGTTTTCCTCGTAGACCTCGAGTCGCACGGGCGGCGCCGGGCCGAGCCACTCCAGCGTCTCCGCCGAATACGGATTGGGAGGATTCGCCACCAGCTTCAGCATGCAGCGCACCTCCACCGGGCCATGCGGGTTAGTATATTGTTAGGTTTGTGGCGGGCAAGGTCTTTTGCGGGTTGTAGCGTGGCGTCGGGAACGGAAACACGCCAGGTCGCCAGCGCGCGGCCGGAAAACGAGGCACCCCGGAGCGGCATCGAATGCCGTCCGGGGTCGGAAGATGGACTGGGAAGCCGATTCGAACCGTTCGACTACGGCTCTTCGTCGGGCGTCTGCGGCTCGGCGGGCGGGCGGTTGCCGCGCTCGCCGGGCTGCCGCACGCGGCGGTCACGACGGTTCTGCGGGCGCTCGGCGGCCTTGGCCTTCAGCTCCTCGAACTGCGTGAGCTGGTCGGGCGTCAGAATCTCCTTGATGCCCGTCTCGATCTGCTCCGAGAGCTCGGTGAGGGCCTTCTGGTCGCGGCGTGCCTCGCGAATCTGCGGGGCGAACTCGCGCTGCATGTCGGCCAGCTCTTTCTTCTGCTCGGCGCTTAGATCGCAGCGCATCGCGTACTGGAACAGCCGGCGCGGGTCGTCTCCGCCCGGACCGCCGCGCTGAAGCTGGTCGCGGCAGCGATCCATGATCTTGAGCTGCTCGGGGTCGAGCTCGTTTCCGAGGGAGATGAAAAACTCGTCGACCGCAGCCTGGCCGGTGTCCTGACTGGCGCGCAGCTTCTCGCGAATCTGGTTGACCTTGTCCTGGTCGCCTTCCTCCGCGGCCTTGCGCAGCTCATCCACCAGCCCGAGCATGTCGCTGGTTTCCATCTTGCTGGACTGGATGTCCTTGGAGAGCTTGTCGTAGTACGAGTCGAACTTCTTGGCCTGCTTGGGTTCGAGATTCAGCTCGTCGCGCAGCTCGGTGATCCGCTCGAGCGGGTCCGTCGGGCCGCGGGCAGGCCGCAACAGCCGATCCCGAATGTCGTCCAGCTTGGACTTCTGCTCGGGCGTGAGGATCGGCTCGACCTCGCCGAGGAACTCGGCGATGGCCTGGTTTCCTACCGGACCGAGCTGCTTGCGAAGCTCCTCGACCTTGGCGTCATCGCCGGCCTGGCGGGCTTCCCGAATCTGCTCCATGACCTCGCGCATCTGCTCGGGGTTCGGCCGCTGGGCGTCCTTGTGATCCTCGAGGAACCCGGTGACGAGGTCGTCCAATTGCTCCTGCTGTTCGTCGGTGAGCGACAGCTCCTGGGTCAGTTGACTCGCGACGCGCTTGACCCGCCGCTCGAGGGACGGGCCGCCCATATCGCGCATGCCGCCGAGCGCAGCCCCGCGTCGTCCCTGCGGGGGCGGACCCTGCGGCGGCTCGCTCTGGGCCAGCGCGAGGCTGGCCGGCAGGGTCAGGCAGACAATCGCCAGAACATGTCGAAACATGGCATACTCCTGCAAAAACGTCCGGACTGGCAGCAACCTTTCCACGATTGAAACCAGCACTATATCGTCCCACCAGTCTAAACGCAGCAGAAGCCGATCCGTTGCATCCCGCGGCGTGGGCCGGGCCGGAATTCATTGACCCGCTCTGAAAAGCCCGATAGCATATCGAGACTCCGCTCAGGCGTTTCCGGCGCACTTGCGTTGGCGTGCCTGCCAGGTTCCGGCCCCGCAACCCGCGGATATTGAGAGTTCGAGCGCGTCCGAAACGGACCGGGCGGACGGCGTGCCGATGTACGGGAGTGCCTGCTTGGCCAAGGAAGACACAATTCAGATGGAAGCGGTTGTCGTTAAAGCGCTTCCGAACGCGATGTTCCTCGTGGAGACCGACGTCGGCCAGAACAAGCACGAGGTGCTCGCTCACGTCTCAGGAAGGATGCGCAAGAATTTCATCCGCATCCTGCCCGGCGATCGAGTCACCGTCGAACTGTCGCCCTACGACTTCAAGCGCGGCCGGATCGTCTACCGCCAGAAGTAGCGCGCCGGCGGACGACCGCTCCACCGTTCACACCGCCGCCTTCGCACGCTCAGCCCTGCGCCGACGGGCTCATCAGCCAGTTCGCATTCCGCAACGTCCGCACCAGCTCGAGTTGCAGCGCGTCGAAGCTGAAGTGCGCCAACACCACCGCCGGCAGGCTGCGGCTGCGGATGAACATCGCGGCGAACACGAGCGAGAGCCCGAAGGCCTGCGCGCCCGCCAGCGGCCCCTGGCCCGGCACGTGCAGCACGCCGAACAGCACTGAGGTCAAGAGCGTCGAGCGCAGCCATGAGCCGCTGACCGCGCACAGCAGCGGCAGCAGCAGCCCGCGGAACACGATTTCCTCATGCAGCGCGACGCCGGCCAGCAGGCCGAAGAGCGTCGTGCGGCTGCCGAATGGCATGGCCTGGGCGAATTCCACCCGCTGCCGCATGTCCTGGCTGAAATCCGAGCCGAGGAGCCAGAAGACCGCGACGGCCCCCACGCTGACCAGGATCAGCGCGCCGTACAGCGCCGCAAACGTGACGACGGCGGCCCCCAGTTGGCCGAACGGGCGGCTGGAGCGAAGGCCGAAGCTCTCGGCCGGATAGCCGCCGCGGAGCACGAGATAGGCCAGCAGCGCCAGGGCGACGGTTGCCTCGGCGGCCTTTTGCAGGACCACCGCCAGATCGATCCGGTCGATCGCGCCGGTCGCGCTGACATTTGCCAGGTTGAACAGTATCAATCCGGGAGCAAATGGAACCAGGATTCCCAGCGCCAGGACGAGCAGGGCGTCGAGCGTCGCCTGGCGGGTCGAGCTCCATCCGTCGCGCGGAACGCTCAGCGGCGACGGGAGAACGTCGCAGGGGCCAACCGGCGCTGCGATCGGGCGCGCCAGCGGAACACCGGTTGCGTCGGCAGGGTGAGATTCCTGGCTCATTCTGTGTCTCGGACGCCGGATGCGTTGCCGATTCCCGTTTCGGACGCATAATACCGCCGCGAATACGGCGAGTGCCTGTCGAGCGATCAGAATCGAAGAGTGCGCCTTGGAAGATCCATTGGAACGATGGGGAGAGGGGGCTGTCCCTGGGCGTCGCGAGGGTTCCACACTTGCGGTCCCCGCCGGCGGTGTGCATGCCGGCCGAGGGGTTCGCGCGTGGCGCCGGCGGCGCGGCGCGGCCGGCTTCAGCGAGCCGCTGCGATGTCGGCGGGAACAGTGGTACCTGATCCGGGCGCGCACCTGCGGCGCGTTGCGCGCGAGGAGCGTGGTTCTGCGGTTTCAGCGCCAAGCGCATCCGCCGCTCAAACGCGCCGTTGAGCTGCGCGGGCCGGACGGCGATGGCCCGTCTCCGCTCTTGCTGGGCTGGATTCAGACGCCCGGCGACGCGACCCACGTTGAGCTCGGGTTGTCCGGCGCGGAGATCGGCGCGCTGCGGGAACTGTCACTGTTCGCCACCGCCGAGCGAGACGCGAAGTGCCATCCTCTCGCGGCGATACCCGCGTGGAGCACGCTGCGCCCGGCCTTTCCGATGGAGCGCGTCGTGCTTCCCGTGTCGCTGGCAGGGCTGGCCGAACTGCTGCCCGGCCGCACGGTCGAGATCATCGATCGTCCGCGCGCGTGGCGGAGTGTCGCGGAGCGCGCCCTCGGCTCGCTGTGCGTGCTCGATCCAGCGTGGCCGAAGGCCCTGGGCATCGGCCTGCGCGAAATCCGCACCCTGGCCGGCGGGAGCTGGCTGATTCTCGATCTGGAGACCACCGCCGCACTGCTGCGCGGCGCGGGCTGGGACGTGCAGACGGTCGCGCTGCGCGATGCGCACGGCGTCTTCAGCGCGCGGGTTTCGTACAGCGACGTGCCAACGCGCGGCTTCGCGCTGGAGGACGTGTTTCCCTACGGCACGCTGACGGCGGACGGCGGGTTCGCGTGCCGCGCGCTGCGCGGCGGGCGGGTCTGGAAGGCGGCGTCGAACGAGCTGTCCATCGCCTCGGTGCTGATGCTGGAAGGGCCGCGCTTCGAGCACAGCCGGCACGTCCTGTCGGCGATGGCGGCCGAGGGTCTGGGCGAGTGGATCGCCAGCGATCTGCCCTGGCTGGCCGCAGGAACGCTGGGCGCGCCGCTGGCGCCGCGCATCGTGCGGCACGCGTTCCGCATGCTGGCCGGCTCAGCGATCGCGGATGGGCAGCAGTTCTGGAACCGCTGGGATGACGCCGCCGTCGTGCTGCGCGACATCGCCGACCTGCCCCGTCGATTCGACGCACTGCGCACCGTGCGCTGGGCGCGCGACGAGGAGAGCGGCGTGGCCCGGCTCGGGTTGTCGCTTGGCGGGGAAGAATCGGGCGGGTCGCACGGCGTGGCCGGCGCGCGGCGGCACCTGGTCATCTCGACCGGACGGATCGACCAGACCGCGATTCACGACGGCGTGCCGCCCGAGCCGATGCTGATCCTGATGAAAGCGCTGGCGCGCGGACATACGGCGAACGCCGGCCCCAAGGCATTCGGCGGCGGAACGCGGCTAACCTGGCAGTTCGATGCGGCCGACGGGCTGCGCTATGCATCGCACTTCGGCTCGGCCGCCGAACTGCCCGATACGCAGAATGTGCACGTGCTGCGCCTGCACGCGGAGCGCGCGCTCGACAAGCCGCTCTGGGTGAAGCGTGATTCCGGGGCCGGCGGTGCTTGGGAACAGGCGGTGCGGCTTCCGGAAGTCCAAGGCGTGCTGGGCGACGGAAGCCTCGACTACCTCCGCATGCTGGTTGCGGTCATCGAGACCTGGCTCGAATCCTTGGCGCCGGGGGCCGTCGGCGGCGAGCGCGGCCGGAATCGGTAGCCGCGCGGCTGGTTTGCGGATGGCCGTCGGTGCCGCTACAAAGCGGACCGCGAGGGGGTTTCGTGGCTACCAGCGGCAGAATGAGGCACTATGCGCACGGCTGAACCGGGCAACATCTGCGTGGTCGGGTTGCAGTGGGGCGACGAAGGCAAGGGCAAGGTCGTCGACACGCTGGTGCCGAGTTTCGACGCGGTGGTGCGCTATGGGGGCGGCCCCAACGCCGGCCACACGGTGGTCGTGCAGGGTGAGAAATTCGCGCTGCACCAGATTCCCAGCGGCGTGCTGCACCCGAACGTGCGCTGCTACATCACGAACGGCTCGGTGATCGACCCGGCGGTGCTGCTGGCGGAACGCGAGCGGCTGCTGGCGCGCGGCGTGGACGTTGACAGCAAGCTGCGGATCAGCGACCGCGCCCACGTCATCTTTCCGTATCACCGGCGGCAGGACGTCTCGGCCGAGAAGCTGGCCGGCCCGCAGGCCCGGATCGGGACCACGGCGCGCGGGATCGGGCCGTGCTACTCGGACAAGATCTCGCGCCGCTGGGGCGTGCGGATCGGCGAGTTGCTCGACCCAGAGCGCTTCCGCGCCCGGTTCTCGAAGATCGTGGCGCACAAGAACGCGTATCTGGCGGCGGTCTACGAGCTGCCCGATCCGTTCGACGCCGACGCGATCGCGCGCGAGTACCTCGGGTTCGCCGAGCAGTTGCGCCCGTTTATCGTGGATACCGGCGTGGAGCTGCATGGCCTGCTGAAGGCCGGCAAGCGCATGCTCTTCGAAGGCGCGCAAGGCAGCCTGCTCGACGTGGATCACGGCACGTTTCCGTACGTCACGAGCTGCAACGCGGGCGCCGGCGGCGTCGCCAGCGGGGCGGGTGTGCCGCTCACCGCGATTCAGGCCGTCATCGGCGTCGTCAAGGCCTACACCACGCGCGTCGGCGAAGGGCCGCTGCCCACCGAGCTGCACGACTCGGTCGGGCAGCACATTCGCGAGCGCGGCGGCGAATACGGCACCACGACCGGGCGAGCGCGCCGCGTCGGCTGGTTTGACGCGGTCGCGACGCGCTACGCGGCGATGATCAGCGGGCCGCGCTGGCTCGCCGTAATGCACCTCGACACCCTCTCGGGTTTCGAGACGCTCCGCATCTGCACCGGCTACCGCGCCGGCTCGACCGTCCTGAACTCGCTGCCGGCCGACACGTACAGCCTTCAGAATGTCGTGCCGGTCTACGAAGAGCTGCCCGGCTGGTCCGAACCGCTGGAGCGCTGCCGTAAGATCGACGAACTTCCGGCCGCGGCCCGGGATTATCTGAATCGCATTGCCGAGCTGCTCGAGACGCCGGTGGGGATGGTCGGGGTCGGGCCGGATCGCGAGCAGTCGATCTGGGTCGGAGGATGATCCGCATGTCCGGAAGTCCGGCTTCGGATGTCTGGACCAAACTCGGGCTGGCGCCGGAGGCTCTGCCTCGGCACGTCGCGGTCATCATGGACGGAAACGGCCGCTGGGCGCAGCAGCGCGGTCTGCCGCGCATCGAGGGGCATCGCAACGCGGGCACGGCGGTTCGTGAGACGGTGACCCAGTGCGCGCGGCTGGGTTTGCGCGCCCTGACGCTCTACAGCTTCAGCCTGGAGAACTGGAAGCGGCCGCAGGAGGAAGTCGCCGGGCTGATGGACCTCTACGCGCGCTATCTGGTCGACGAGCGCGATGAAATTCTCGAAAACAACGTCCGCGTGCTTCAGGTCGGGAGGCGAAGCGGACTCCCGCCGCGCGTCCTTCAGGAGCTGGGCGAGACCGAGCGGCTGAGCCGCGACAACACCGGGCTGACGCTCTGCCTGGCGCTGAACTACGGCTCGCGGACGGAGATCGTCGACGCCGTGCGAAACCTGGCCCGGCAGGTGGCCGCGGGCGCGCTGCGGGCCGATGAGATCGACGAGGCGCACATTTCTTCAGCGCTGTACACGCGCGGCATTCCCGACCCGGACCTGGTGATCCGCACGGCCGGCGAGATGCGTATCAGCAATTTCCTGCTGTGGCAGATCAGCTACGCCGAGCTGTACGTCACGCCGGTGCTCTGGCCGGATTTCCGCCGAGAACACCTGAACCAGGCCCTGCGCGTGTTCGCGGGCCGAGAGCGGCGCTTCGGCGACGTCTCAGCCCCCCGCGGCGCCGCGGCGGGCGAAGGTGGCTCGACCGTTCGGGAGGGCTGACCCCGGTGCTGCGCTTCCGGCTCATTTCGGGCAGCGCGCTGGCGCTGAGCATTGCCGGGCTGCTGATCCTGGACGCGTACCTGGCGTCGCTGGCCCCTCCGGATTGGAACTTGCTCGGGCTGGACGCCGGCCGCTGTCTGTACAACGGCTTGCCGACGACGTTGATCGTGCTGGTGCTGACGTTGCTGTCGACGCGGGAGCTGACGCTCTTCGCGCGGGCGCAGGGCTGTCGTCCGCTGCGGTTCGAGGCGTACTTCTTCGCCGCCGGCCTGGTGATCGGGCCGTACCTCTCGTTCAACCTGCCAGCGGAATCGCGCCTGCACGACGAGGCCTGGGGACTGCTGTGGGTCTCACTGGCCGTGGCCTACGCGTTCCTCGCCCAAGCCGCGCGGCGCGGTATTGAGGGCGTGCTGATCAACGTTTCGACGACCGTCTTCATCGTGTCCTACGCGGGCGGATTCGCCGGCTACCTGCCGAAGCTGCGCATGGAAGTCGGCGGTTCGGCCGGCGCGGTCGTCACACTCTTCTCGGTCTTCGTGGTGAAAATGACCGACGTCGGGGCATTCTTCCTGGGGATGTGCTTCGGACGTACGCCATTGATCCCGTGGCTCAGTCCGAAGAAGACGTGGGAAGGGCTGGTCGGCGGCGTGCTGGTCGCGCTGCTCAGCGCCCTCGGCGTGGGCGCGATCCTGACGCACTGCGACCTGCTGCCCCGCGCGCGAGACCTCTCGAGCTCGCTCATGCCGCTGGCGCTGTTCGGGCTGCTGATGGCCGGATTCTCCATCGCCGGCGACCTGGCCGAGTCGCTGCTCAAGCGCGATGCACGGCTGAAGGACTCCGGCGACACCTTCCCGGGCCTGGGCGGAGTCCTCGATGTGTTCGATTCGCCGCTGCTGGCCGCGCCGGTCGCGTGGTTCTTCTGGACCAGGCTGGATCCGCTGCTGGGCGGAGCTCCATCGTGAGAAGCGAAGAGCGAATGAACGGCGTCGGCGGGAAACGCGGCCTTCCTCGCCGCACGTGCGGCCCGCCATTCGTCCGTTCATCGCGCCGCTCGCCGGTTAAGTCTCCCGGGGCGCGCCGCTCTTCATGCGTTACTCGCTATTCGCAATTCGCTATTCCAGGTGATCGAGCGCGGCGATGACTTCGGGCACGTGGGTGTAGCCGGGACCGCCTTGCATCATGACGATGACGCCGGCGGCCTCGAGAATCTGCGCCCGTGTCGCGCCGGCTTCGAGGCACTTCTTCACGTGCAGGTTGATGCAGGGCGCGCAACGCGTGGTCAGGGCGGCACCGAGCGCGATCAGCTCCTTCTCGCGAACCGAGAGCGCGCCCTCCTTCATCAGCGCTTGAAAGAACGCGCCGAACGCGCGCGCCACGTCGGGCGCTTCCTCCTTCATGCGCGCGGCCGCGGCCGGCCAGTTCTCATAGAATTCCGCTACGTGATTCGACATCGGGTTCTCCACTCGGTTCATCTCCGCCGGGACTCCCTCACGGTCGGATTCGAGATTCCTGAGTTTGGAGCCGGGGTCTGGCCGCGGAGTTTCAGAATCGCAGCGGCGAACCAGCCGCGATCATAACCTCATTCGCTCGGATGGGTGGGGTGCCTGGTCAGGCCGCACGTCCGCCGCCGCGGGCCGACGCCTGCCGCGGTCGCGGACATCCATACGGGCCGGCCTACCGCCTGGTTGCCGAAGAAGTGGATTCGGCCAGCCGATTGAGCGCGCTGCGCCGAACGCTCTCGGGCAATTCGCCGAGCGCCAGCCAGCCGCACAGGTCTTGGCCCAGATCGAGCGTGGCGAACACCGAAAGGCAGCGTTCGCAGATGACTTTGTTCTCGACCGGGAAAGCCCGCCCGGCGTCCATCGCCTCCAGCTTGGCTTGCAGCAGGTCGAGGCAGACGCGCTTGGAATAGGCGGCCGAGCCGATTGAGCGTCGCGGCAGGGCCCTGGCGAGCGCGCCGCGCAGATGCAGGCGCGCCCGGTGCACGCGCGTCTTGACCGTCGCCGTCTTGAGCTCCAGAGCGCGGGCGACGTCCTCCAGCGACATGCCGAGAATGTCTTTGAAGACGAGCGGAATCCGGTAGCTCGCCGGAAGCTCGGCGATGGCGCGCTGGATCCGCTCCAGTTGCTCCTGATCGGGCTCGGTGCGGCCGTGAGCGGCGGCGGCGGGATCGACCATGGAAGCCCCGGCGAAGGCGGTCGCCGCGTCCAGGGAGAGCGGTCGGCCGGGCTGCCCGGCGCGCAGCCGGTGCATTCTCCGACAGACTCGCGCGGCGATCGTGTACAGCCAGGTGCCCGGCGACGACCGGCCTTCGAAGCGCTCCCAGCTTTGCCAGGCGCGCAGCAGCGTGTTCTGGACCAGGTCTTCCGCGTCGGTCGAATTGCGGCAAAGACGCAGCCCGAGCGCGTACAGGCGCGGGCCGTACTCGTCCAGCAGGCGCGGAACGGCCGAGTCGCGGGGTTCGCCGGCCTGAACCGAAGCGTCCGGTGCGGCGGATTTTCGAATGGGGCGCTTGCGGTTTCGCACGCGAGAGGCGGCCTCCGAGATGGCATTCGCGTTGCCCATGCTGGTCGCGCTGCCCGTGTGGACGCAGTGTATCGACGGCGACCGCTCAGGGCGCATCGGCGGGCGCGACTTTCCGTGCCGCGCAGGCGATGCTATAAGGACGGTTGGTCGCCGGTGCGGACCGGGCGTCCAGCGGCGCGTCAAGCGGCGCGGCGAACGGCGTCGGATGAAGGAACGCCGAGGAGTCGGAACAGCATGAGCATTCTTGTCGATCGGAACACGCGCGTGATCTGCCAGGGGATCACCGGCAAGGCCGGCGCGTTTCATACACGCCAATGCCTCGACTATGGCACGCAGATGGTCGGCGGCGTCACGCCCGGCAAGGGCGGCACAAAGTCCGAGCACGGCCTGCCCGTGTTCAACACGGTGCACGAAGCGGTGCGCCAGACCGGCGCCGATGCGGCGATGATCTTTGTGCCGGCGGGTTTCGCGGCGGAAGCCACCATGGAGGCCGCCGACGCCGGCATTCGCCTGTGCGTGCTGATCACGGAGGGCATTCCGACGCTCGACATGGTCAGGTGCCGCAAGTACCTCGACGACAAGGGTGTCAGGATGGTCGGGCCGAATTGTCCGGGCATCATCACTCCCGGGCAGTGCAAGATCGGCATCATGCCGGGCTATATTCACAAGCCCGCGGAGCGCGGCGGCCGGAACGTGGGCATTATCTCGCGCTCCGGAACGCTCACCTACGAGGCCGTGTGGCAGTGCACGACGCGTGGCATTGCGCAGAGCACCTGCGTCGGCATCGGCGGCGATCCGGTCAAGGGTCTGAACTTCATCGAGCTGCTCGAACTGTTTGAGAACGACCCGGATACCCACGCGATCGTCCTGATCGGCGAGATCGGCGGCACCGACGAGGAGAAGGCGGCGGCGTACATTCGCGAGCACGTCCGCAAGCCGGTCGTGTCGTTCATCGCCGGGCAGACGGCCCCGCCCGGGCGGCGCATGGGGCACGCCGGCGCGATCATCTCCGGCGGCGAAGGCACCGCGCAGTCGAAGATCGCCGCATTGCGGGCCGCCGGAATCACCGTCAGCGACAGCCCCGCGACCATCGGCGAGTGCGTGGCGCGCGTGCTGAGAGTGGCCTAGCAACTCTCGTTTACCGGGAGCGCAACAAGCCGGCGGCCCCCGTTCTCAGGCGTGAGGCGCGGGGGCCGGTCGATGCATGCTCCGCCTGCGTTCAACGGCGGCTACAGCACGTGCTTGATGGCCGCCTCCAACTGGCCGGGCTCGCGCTCCTCGAGCTCATACGTGACCCGCACCGCGGGCTTGTTGATCTTCAGCAGGCGCCCGAGGTCGATCGGCGTTCCGATCAGCACGACGTCGCAATCGGCGGCGTTGATGGTCTGCTCCAGCTCGCGAATCTGAGCCGTCCCATAGCCCATGGCGGGCAAGACCTCACGACAGTGCGTGTATTTCTCGAACGTCGCGCGGATGGATCCGACCGCGTACGGGCGCGGATCGACGATCGCCGCGGCACCGAACTGTCTGGCCGCGACATACGCCGCCCCGTAGGGCATCTCGCCGTGCGAGACGGTCGGGCCGTCCTCGACGCACAGGGCCCGTTTGCCGCGGATCAGTGCCGCATCGCTCACGCTGATGGGCGAATCGCACGGGATGACGGTGGCATTCGGGTTGGCGGCGGCGATATTGCGCAGGACGGTCTGATTGCCCTCGTCCGTCGCGGTGCCCATCTTGTTGACGACGATCGCGTCCGCCATGCGGAGGTTGGTTTCGCCGGGAAAGTAGGCCATCTCGTGGCCGGCGCGGTGCGGGTCGACCACGACGACGAAGAGGTTGGGCGCGTAGAACGGCATGTCGTTGTTGCCGCCGTCCCAGAGGATCACGTCGGCTTCGCGCTCCGCCTCGTCGAGGATGCGCTGGTAGTCGACGCCGGCGTAGATCACGTTGCCCGCGACGATGTGCGGCTCGTATTCCTCGCGCTCCTCGATGGTGCATTCGTGCAGGTCCAGGTCGGACAGTTGCGCGAAGCGCTGGCAGACCTGCTTGCGCAGATCGCCGTAGGGCATGGGATGTCGGATGGCCGCGACGCGCTTGCCCAGGGCGCGCAGGATTCGCACGATGGCGCGCGAGGTCTGGCTCTTGCCGCAGCCCGTGCGGACGGCGCCGACGGCGATGACCGGTTTGCGGCTGGGCAACATGGTGGCCGTGTGCCCCAGCAGCATGAAATTCGCGCCGCAGGCATTCACCAGGGAGGCCTTGTGCATGACGTCGTGGTGCGCGAGGTCAGAATAGGCCAGCACGCAGGTGTCGACCTCGTGCTCGCGGATCAGGCGCGGCAGGTCGGATTCCGGGTGAATCGGGATGCCCCGCGGGTAGCCGGGCCCGCTCAGCTCCGGCGGGTAAACGCGCCCGGCGATGTTCGGAATCTGGGCCGCGGTGAAGCAGACGATCCGGCAGTCCGCTCGGTCGCGCCAGTACACGTTGAAGTCGTGGAAGTCGCGGCCGGCGGCGCCGATGATGATCACCTTGTGTGGGGACGGCATGGACGGTCCTTTCACTGCACTGTTCCGCGGTGCGGAGGGTGAAAGCACGGACGGACGCGACCTTTTCGGCGCGTCGCGGCAGCGGAGCCCACCGGATCAGCACCCAGGATCAAGCTGAAACCCCAACATAGTCGCGCGTCGCGCTGCGAACAAGGCGAGGATTCGCCTTGCCGGACGGACACGCGCGCGATAGCATTCCTGCAGGCTCGCACGCCGCAAGGAGCTTCGATGTTCGCCTCCCGCCGATGGAAGTCCGCACTGGCCGCAACCCTTTGCGTGCTATTCACTTGCACGACTCCCGCCTGGGCTCAGAAGAAGGTCGAGCGCCTGCCTCCGTATGACGTGCAGGGTCTTGAACAGACGCGCGTCTGGGTGCCCTGGGTCTTCGCGTTCATCTTCGGCGCCGGGGTGATCCTGCTGGGCATCAAGAACCCGCATCGCGGCCATCTCGACTAGCGGCCGCACCGTCCAGGAGACCCTCGATGTCGATCCGCCGCGGCTCGCTGCGCGATGTCCTCCTGGTCGCGCTGGTGGGCGTCAACGCGCTGTTGGCGATTGCGCTCGTCCTGATCTCGCGCTCGCCGAACCAGGCGCTGGCACAGGCCGCCGGCGCATCGTCCAAGTACTGTGCGGTGGCCGGCGAGGTGCAAGACCAGTTTGACGGCCTGTACCTGATCGACATGGATGCGCGGCTCCTGCACGCGTTCGCCTTTGACCGCACCCGCCGAATGCTCCAGCACGTCGAGTATCGGGACCTTGAAGCGGACTTCCGGAACAACCGGGACTAAGCGGGAGGCCGAGCATGGCTGCGCTCCAGAATCAACCCGGAACCGAGCCGAATGCGGCGCCGCCGGCCCCGTCGGGCATCGACGCCAAGACGTTTGCGATCGGCGTGCTCAGCGTGACCGCGACCGTGCTTCTCGCGGCGTATCTGATCCTCGCCAACACCGCCGCGCCGGCGTATGCCATCGGTCAGATCGATCGCGCGGGCGACTACATCATGCTCACCCAGCAGATCAGCAATTCGAACGAGGCCGTCATCGTGATCGACACCGCGACGCGGCAGCTCAACATGTACGCACTCGACATGCCCAACAAGCGCCTGCGGCTGATGATGCGCAACGTGCCGCTCGATCAGATGCCCGGCGCGGTTCGCGGCGTGCCGATCCCCGGCCGGGCTCCCTGACGTCCGAGAATCTCCCTTCGCAATTGCGTCTGCCGCTCAGGTATTGACCTGAAGTGACCGTGCGCACGTGTCGATAGCACCTTCGTCCAGGTGCCCATGGAATCTGTGCCCCGACGAATCAATGGCGGGACGCGACTTCTGCGATACCTCGCGGCGCGCGGCGTTCTGACCGCGCTGGAGGCTGAGCAGCGCGCTAGGGCGTTGCACGATTTCTCGGACGCCGCCGCACGCGTGGCGATCGAGCACGGTGCGATCGACCCAGTTCATCTGGATGGGCTGCTTGGCGAATGCACCGAAGGCGGCTTTCTGGCGCGGGCCGTCGAGAAGGGGGCGATCGACAGGGCCGCCGCCGAGCGGATTTCGGTCGTACACGCGCTGCGCGAAATGCTCGCCGCCGCGGAGTCGCTGGCGGTCACCGGTCGTCTGCCCATCAAGTTGCTGATCCAGGAGCTGGCTGCCTTCCTGAGGGAGGTTGAGCTGCCACGCTACGACACGCAGTGCTGACTCCGGGGAGGGAGTTTTTCATGGTGCCGATCACCGAACGAATCCTCAATGCGAACAACCTGCCGTCGCTGCCGACGGTCGCGGTGGAGGTGCTGCGGTTGACGCGCAGCGAAGACGTCTCGGTCGAGGCGCTGGCCAAGGTTATTCAGAACGACCCGGCGCTGACCGCGAAGATCCTGAAGGTTGTGAACTCCGCACTATTCGGCATTCCGCGCGAGGTTGGCTCGATCAAGCAGGCGGTGGTGATCCTCGGGCTGCGCACCGTGAAGGTGATGGCGCTGAGCTTTTCGCTGGTAGACGCGATTCGCGTGCGCGACACCGGCCGCTTCGATCTGGAAGCGTACTGGCGGCGCTCCTTGACCACTGCGGTCTGTGCGCGCCTGCTGTGCCGCAGTGCGCTGCCCAAGCTCGCCGAGGAGGCCTTCGTCGCCGGCCTGCTGGCGGACATCGGGCAGTTCGTCGCGGCCCGGTGTGCGGCGGACGAGTATGAGCCGGTCCTGAAGCAGGCCGCGGGCGCGGCCGCGCCGCTCTGGCAGCTTGAGCGCGATTTGCTGGGCGCCTCGCATGCCTCGATCGGCGCCGATCTGCTGCGCAAGTGGGGATTGCCGGCGGGAATCTGCGATGCGATCGCCACGCATCACTGGGAAGGCCTGTCCACCCTGCAAGGCGACGCCCAGCGCCTGGCGACGATTGTGGCCTGTGCGTCAGAGCTCGGGTCGCGCTTTGCCGGCGAAACACCGGCGAACGACCTCGCCGAAACTCGGGGACGCTGCCAGAAAGTGCTTCAGATCAGCCATGAGGCCATGGAGGACGTGCTCGGGGCCGTCGAGCAGCACGTCAAGACCGCGGCGACGCTGCTCTCGCTCAAGATCGGCCAGACGCTCACCTACGCTCAGATCCAATCCGACGCGACGGTGCAACTGGCCGAACTGAGCATGCAGGCGGAGGTGGAACGCGCTGCCGCCACCCGGCGCGAGCAGGTGGCCCACGAGGAAGTGCAACGGCTGGGCGAAGAGAAGCGCGCCATCCTCGAAGTGGCCTCGACGGACGGCCTGACCCGCGTGGCGAATCGCGCCGCGTTCGACAAACGCATCGCCGAGGAATTCGAGCGCGCCGGCAAGGCGTCCGGCGAGCTGGGTCTCATCCTCATGGACATCGATCACTTCAAGAAGGTGAACGACACGCACGGCCACCAGGCCGGCGACGAGGTGCTCAAGAACATCGCGAAGTGCGTTCAGGGCGTCGCCCAGAGCGCGGGCCTGGTGGCCCGCTACGGCGGCGAGGAATTCGCCGTCATCGTGCTGCGCAAGGCGCACGATGAGGTTCGGGTGCTGGCCGAGCAGATCCGCCGGGCGATCGAGCGCACCCCGGTCGAGTACGAAGGCAAGGACCTGAAGGTGACGGCCAGCCTGGGCGTGGCGAGCCTCGTTCCCGGCAAGGCGGCGCCGACACCCAAGCAGATGATCGAGATGGCCGACCAGCGGCTGTATCTGGCGAAGCGCACCGGCCGCAATCAGGTCGTCGCGGGCTGAATCGCGGGCCGCCTGGGGAAATGCAGGCAACGGGGGGGAGACTTGCACGGGCCGGGTGGCCGAAGAGGTCGCTCGGCCCGGCGCACTTTCGGCGAATGGGCCGGGCGCGGGAAGGCTGTACGGGACACGCGCAGAAGCACTAACATCCGGACGGTGGAAGTGTCTGACGAGACAGGCTCCGGACGCGGCCGCGGGTGTCGGCCGGACCTGTGTCACCTGGGATTGACCATGATGCGCTATCGAACCGACGCCTGCCTGATCGGACTGCTGGCCGCCTCGCTGGGCATGCTCACGGGCTGCGACGTGGGGACACAGGTCGTGAATACCGTGCTGCTCGCCTTGCAGATCGCGGGCGTTTGGGTCTGACTCGCAGGCGAAAGCGCTCCGCGTTGCGATCTCGCCGCGACTTTCCTTAGGCGCACAGCAGTCATCCGTCGGGGCGTCTCGGGCGTCCCGGGCGGCTTGCCCACGGCCCAGTCCAGCCTGGCTTCGCCTGCTTTCGCCGCACCTCGCCGGCGCACGCAGGCCTGCTGAAGCCCGCGCGCAAATCCCCTACACTGGCAGAACAAGGCCTTCACCCAACGGGGGAATCGCACGAGAGGCCCATGCCCGCTTTCGACCTGCTCGTCCAGTGCGCCGTCAGCCTCGTGCTTCTGGCTGCATCGGCCATGTTCTCCGGCAGCGAGACCGTGCTGTTCTCGCTTTCGCGGACCGCGCTCGAACGCGCCGCGGCCAGCCAGCAGCCCCTCACTCGACGCGTCGCGACGCTGATGGCGCGCCCCAAGGACGTTCTAGCCGCGATCCTGGTGGGAAACACCGCCGCCAACACGCTGCTCTTCGTGACCGCGTTCATCGTGATCAAGCGGCTTTCGGCCGGTGTGGGGGATTGGATCGAGCCGCTGGCGGGCGCTGGCTGCGTCATGGTCGTGGTCGTCGTCGCCGAGGTGACGCCCAAGGTCGTCGGCGTCGCCTTGGCCGAGCGGCTGGCGCCGTTCGCGGCGTTGTACGTCAGCGTCTGCCTGCCGGTGCTGGCGCCCGTAGGGCGGCTGATCGACGCCTTCATCGTGATGCCCTTCGAACGGGTGATTCTGGGTCGCCCCAAGCGGGCCCACAGCAAGCACGACGTGTCGCCGGAGGAGCTGACGGCCCTGCTCGAGCTGAGCCGCCGCGAAGGCGTCATCAACCGCATCGAGAATCTGTATCTCAACGAGGTTTTCCGCCTCTCGGAGCTGCGCGTTCACGACGTCATGGTGGCGCGGGTGGATGTGGTCTCGTTCAACGTGCGCCGGCCGGCCTCGGAGCTGCGCGCCCTGATGCGACAGACCGGCCGCAAGAAGATCCCGGTCTACGACGGTTCGCCCGACAACATCATCGGGCTGATCTACGCGAAGGTGCTGTTCTTCGCGGGCGACGTGCCGCTGAGGCCGCTGGTCGCAGCGGTGCGGTTCGTGCCCGAGATCATCACCTGCGAGCAGCTTCTTCAGCACTTTCGCGAGACGCGCTCGCAGTTCGCCGTGGCGGTGGATGAGTTCGGCGGGGTGGCGGGCGTTGTTACGCTTGAGGACGTGCTCGAGTCGATCGTCGGCGACATCAGTGCCCCGCACGAGCTCACGGAGCCCGACGAGATCATCCGTCTCTCGCCGCGCGAGTACGACATCAGCGGGCGCCTGAGCGTGCACTACTGGGCGGAGGTCTTCGGCACCGAGCCGCTCGAGCAGCGCGTCGCGACGGTGGGGGGAGTGGTCACGGCCAGGCTCGGGCGGCCGGCCCAGCCGGGCGACAAAGTCCGCTTTGGCAACATCGAGGCGGAGGTGTCGGTGGTGCGCGGGCAGCGCATCGAGCGTGTGCGCGTGCGGCTGCTCGGCGCGGAAGCGCCGCCGGCCGCGGAGGCGCCCGCATGATCGAGCTGGCGGCGGCGATCGGCCTGGTCGTGGGACTGCTGCTCTCGGCGTTCTGCTCGGGCAGCGAAACGGGCATCTATTGCGTGAACCGCGTTCGCCTGCGCGTCGCCGAGGCGCGCGGACAGCGCGGAGCGCGCCGGCTGTCGCGCCTGTTGCAGGGCACCGAGGACGTCGTCGTCACCACGCTGATCGGAACCAACCTGGCCGATTACCTGGTCACGGCGTCGATCGCCACGCTGCTGCTGGCCCGGGCGGTGCCCGACGGGCAGGTCGAGCTGCTCACAACCGCCATCGCGACGCCGGCGGTGCTGGTTCTCGGCGGAGTGCTTCCAAAGGACCTGTTTCGGCGCGACGCGGATGCGCTGATGCGCACGCTGGCCCGGCCAGTGGCCGCGGTGACGGCGATCGCACGCGGCACGGGGGTGGTCTGGCTGCTGCGCGCCTGGACCCGCCGCGTGCTGCGCTGGATCGACCCGGTGCGGGCCGCGACCGAGGCCGAGCTGCTGCCGCGCGCCCGCACGCTGCGACTGCTCGAGGAAGGGGCGGTGCGCGGCGGGATGTCTCCCGTGCAGCGCGAGATCATGGAGCGTGTGCTGCGGGTTTCGACGGTGCGGATGGCCAACGTGATGGTGCCTCGGGCGCGGGCGGCGATGCTGCCGACCAGCGTGTCGCGCGAGGATTTTCTGCGCGTGGCGCGGATGGCGCATTTCTCGCGGATTCCGCTCTATCGCGGCGACCCGCGCAAGGTCGTCGGCGTGGTGAGCGTGTTCGACGTGCTGATGGATGATCGCAACCGCCCGATCGCCGAGCACGTCCGCCCGGCGACGTTCGTGCAGGTGGGCGAGTCGGTGCCGGCGGCGCTGCTTCGCATGCAGCAGGCCCGCAACGCGATGGCGATCGTGACGGACGCGGCGGGGCACTGTGTCGGGCTTTGCACGATCAAGGACCTGGTCGAGGAGATCGTGGGCGAGCTGGAGGCGTGGTGAGAGAGGGCTGAAGGACGAAGGGCGAGGGGGAATGCTGAAGGACGAAGGGCGAGGGCTGACGCGGGGGCGAATGCAGCGGGGGCGACGGTCGGCGGCGGCGAGCGCGCGCGGAATTCGTATAGCGTTCCTAGGTCTGCCCGCGCTCGGTGCGGGCGAGTACAATGCGGGCTGCACCGGGGTGTAGCTCAGCCTGGATTAGAGCGTCTGGTTTGGGTCCAGAAGGTCGCAGGTTCAAATCCTGTCACCCCGACTTTTCTTCAAAACGGGCCGTTCGGCGAGAACGTCGAACGGCTTTCTTTTTGTGGTTACGAGAGTTACGTCGCTCAGCATGCGGTTCAAATAAACGGAATCCAGGATCTCGCGCCGAACGGCGTTGTTTGAACCGCGAAAGAGCTCCGCGGCCCGCTGGCTGAAGTCGAAGGCCGCCAGGGCCGTCGCCGCGCGGCCCGGATCGCAGTCACCGTGGCGTTCAAGGGCCTCCTCAACGGCCCGCGTTTCGGACCCCAACTCGGCGGTCTTGGCCCTGTAAACGGCCTCGTCGACCGTCCCGGCCAGATAGGCGTTGAGCAGGCGGTCCTGCATGCCCGCGAGCTCGGAGCGGCGTCTCTTCAGGGTGGCCGCCTGCCGGCGCTCGTATTCGCCCGTGTCGGCGAACGCGGCCGTCAGCGCGCTGCGGAACCAATCGACGTACTCCTGCGACGGCAGGCGCAGACTCGCCAGGTCGTCGATCACCGCAACCTCCAGGTCCACGGCGCGCCAGCGGATGCGCGGATGGTCCGCGCCGGGGTTGTTGTTCGCGCAGCGGTAGTACAGGTGGTCGTTGACCCCGCCTGTGCGCAGTCGCCGGCGGATGCGCTCGCCGGTGATCGACTGGCCGCAACATGCGCAGCGGAACAGCCCGCCCGAGAGCGGGATGTCGGGGCTGCCGGTGCGGCGGTTCTTGCCATTCAGGATGCGCTGGCACGTCTCGAACGTATCGCGGTCGATGAGGCGCTGGTAGCGCCCCTCGTGGACACTGCCGTTGCGGTGCAGCTCGCCGATGTAGAAGCGGTTGTTGAGGATGTACGACAGCGCCGTCCGGTGGAACCGCGGCTGGCTCGGCCGGAAGACGTGGCCTTCGCGGGCGAGCTGGTCGGCCAGCGACCGGAACGTGTGCTGGCTGGTCGCGTACAACTCGAAGATGCGCACGACCGTGCGGCTCTTCTCCGGGTGCGGCTGAATCGGCTCGTCGGCGTCGTCCACGTTCGTGTAGCCGTACGGGGCGAGCCCGGTGGGCCAGCCTTGGCGGACCTTCTCGTCCATGCCCTTGAGCACTTCGGAGCGCAGGTTGTCGCTGTAGTACTGCGCGACGGCCGCCATCACGTTGAACGAAAGCGCCCCCGCCGCGCCCGGGCCGAACTGATTCTCGACGAACGCGAGCTGCACGCCGCAGTGGTCTTCGAGTTCCTGGAGGCGCACGGCGTCGCGCATGTTGCGGCAGACGCGGTCGAGTTTGTGGCTCAGAATCGCTCTGATCTTCTCGCGCTTCGCGTTGGCCCGCACCCAGTTGAACATCTCGTTGAACGCCACGCGCTCCGCGCCGCGTTTGGCCGACTCGGCTACGACGAACTCGCGGACGATGGTCCAGGCCGCTTTGGCGGCCTTGTCGCGCATGGCGCGCAACTGGGCGTCGATCGAGTAGCCCTCGCGCTGTTCGCGCGACGAGACCCGCGCCCAGGCGATCACGTTCATCGCTTGCTCTCCGCTTTCGCGGCCTTCAGCAGCACCTCGGCGAAACGCTTCACGTTCATCAGGATCTCCGTCGCTTCGCGGTCGTCGATCGGCCGGCGATAGGCCTTCGACCAAAGCCGCCGCGTCTCGCACAGCAGCTCGTCCGTGATCCAGGCGGTCGACAGCGGCACGAGCCGCGGCCGCTGCTCGCCCGCCGGCGCGGACGCGTCAACGGACACCCTTACCTCTGTCGGTGCCGAAGGGGAAGCGAAATGTCTGCCGTTTTTCGACACAGCGGCCGCGCCCTCGCTGCGGATCAGCCTTCGATGACCCAGCCGTCCAGGCCCATGTCCTGGAACTGCGCGCGGAGGCGATCGATGATGCGGCGGACCGTGTGCCAGCCGCAGCCAAGTTCCTCGGCGATGCGCGCGACGGATTCACCCTCGCCGAGAAGCCGGCAGACTTGCTGCTCTCGCGGGGTGAGCCGCGCGATTGCCTCGCGGACATCGAGCGCGAGAAGATGCTGGTCGACGTTGGAACGGGCGTCGGTGCAGCGCGTGTGGACCGCGCGCTGATCGCGAGCGCACTGCTGATGGCGGTCGAAGCGCGATCGGCTTCGGCACAGCGCCTTGAGGCGGCGGTCGATGACGGCGATCAGCGCCGTCGCTTTGCTCGCGCCGTTCGACCGTGCGGGTTCGTGCTGAAAGGCCGCGACGTGCAGGACGAGCTCCTGCTGAGCCTCGAGCAGCTCCGGACCGCGCAGCCCCATGCGCTTGGCGCGGGCAATGATCAGGTCATTCTTCCAACGCGGCAGGACCGCCCCGTACTCGTTTGCGCCCATCTCTGACCTCTCTTCCATGATCGTGGTCTCCGCGTCGCGCCGACCGCGGCACGACGCACCCCATCCTTGCGGGCGCAGCGCGCGGCGTATCTAGGGCGGAGCATGGGGCGGGCGAAGACATATGCGGCCCAGATGTGACGCATGTGGGGTGCGACATGGACCGGGCCACGCACATATGCGGCACATATGCGACGCATATGTGTTTACGGGGCCACGGCGAGAACGGGCCGCGAGCGGCAAATAACCCTGTGCCGGCGCGAGGGTGCGCCAGGGCAGGGAGTCCAGGATGCCGCTCGACTCAGAACGTGACCGCAGCGCCGCTGGGAACAAGGCGCTCGCGGCGCCAGTTGATCTCCACTTCCTGACCCGCGAGCCCGCGGACATCTACCACGCGAAGAGCAAGGACTTCCTGACCGCGCACGCGCTCGGCGAATTCCGGCGCTGTCCGCTGCTGTACCGCAAGAAGGAACTGGGCCTCGTGCCCGAGCGGGACACGACCGCGTACCTCGTGGGTCGCGCGGCGCACACGCTGATCCTGGAGGGCCGGCAGCGCTACGAGCGCGAGTATGCAGTCGGCGGCCCCGTCAATCCCAAGACCGGCCAGCCGTTCGGTTCGCAGACGAAGGCGTTCGCCGAGTGGGCCGCCAGGCAGAACAAGCCGGTGCTCGCCGATGCGCACGCTGCGCTGGTCGAGCAGATGGCGGCGGCCGTGCAGGCCCACCTCTTCGCACGCGAGCTTCTCGCTGACGGAGTGGCCGAGGGCGTGGTGCGGTGCGAGTACGCCGGGCACCGCTGCCAGGCGCGCATCGACTGGATCAACCCGCTCGCCGACCGCGGCATCGTCGACCTGAAGACTGCCGACGAGCTCGACTCGTTCGAGATGGCAATGCGCGCGTTCGGCTACCTGCACCAGGTTGCGTTCTATCGGGCGCTCGTGGCTGAAGTTTGCGGCTGCGTCATGCCGGTGCACATCGTCGCTGTCGAGAAGCGAGAACCGTTCCGCTGCGGTGTGTGGCAGGTCGCGCCAGCGGTTCTCGACCAGGCGCAGCGCGAGAACGAGGAGGCGACGGCGGACCTGCGGCGCTGCCGGGAGCGGGGCGACTGGTTCACTAGGTTCGAGGGCATGAGGTTGATCGATCGGTTGTGACTCCGGGCCCGGGGCCGGATGGCGTGGCCGCAGCCACATCCCCCCGCTCCCGCTGGCCCGCTGCGGCCGGGACTCCCTACACCGGCCCCGCGCCCGGATTCACGACGCAAGCGCAGGAAGGAGAACGAATGAAACTGCTTGAACAAATCCAACGCGGCAAGACGCCGTCGCCGCGCCGCACGCTCATGTACGGCGTGCATGGCGTCGGCAAGAGCACATTCGGCGCAATGGCCGAGCGGCCGATCTTCGTGCAAACCGAAGACGGCCTGGGCACCATCGAGTGCGAACGCTTCCCCGTCGCCGTCCAGTACGCCGATGTGATCGCGGCGCTGTCGGAGCTCTACACCGAGGCGCACGAGTACCGCACGGTCGTCATCGACTCAGCCGACTGGCTCGAGCGCCTGATCTTCGCCGACGTCTGTAAGAAGCGCGGCGTCGAGTCCATCGAAGACATTCCCTACGGCAAGGGCTACGTCTTCGCCCTGACGAACTGGCGCGAGGTTCTCACCGGCCTGGACGCGCTGCGCAACGAGCGCGGAATGGCGGTGATCCTGATCGCCCACGCCCAGATCGAGCGCTTCGCCAACCCGGAGACCGACACGTACGACCGCTACAGCCCGCGGCTCCAGAAGCAGGCCTCGGCACTCGTGCAGGAATGGTGCGACGAGGTGCTGTTCGCCACGTACAAGGTCCACACGAAGACCACCAACGAGGGCTTCGACCGCAAGCGCGTGCAGGGCATCGGCACGGGCGAGCGGATCATCCGCACCAGCGAGCGCCCGGCGCACGTCGCCAAGAACCGCCTGAGCCTGCCCGACGAGTTTCCCCTGGACTATCGACTCTACGCCGCGTTCGCGCGCGGCGAGAGCCCCCTGGCCAACACCGATACCCCTGCTGAGAAAGGAGCAGCCTGAACATGCCCACGCTGAACGGATTCAACGCCAACGAGGTCGACCCCAACTTCGCGTTCGAGGCGATCCCGGCCGGCAAGTACCTGGCCGTGATCACCGAGAGCGAGGAAAAGCCCACCAAGTCGGGCGCAGGTCAGTATCTTCAGTTCACGTTCCAGATCATCGAGGGCGAGTACAAGGGGCGCCTGATCTGGTCGCGGCTCAACCTCGACAACCCGAACGCCACGACGGTGAAGATCGCGCGCGCCGAGCTGTCGGCCATCTGCCGCGCGGTCGGCGTGCCGGCGCCCAAGGACAGCGTCGAGCTGCACAACATCCCGCTCGTCATCACGGTCGGCCAGAAGAAGCGCGCCGACACGGGCGAGATGGGCAACGTCATCAAGGGCTACACCAGGAAGGACGCGGTCGCGCCGAAGGCGCCGACGGCCGCCGCCAACAACGGCACGCCGCCGTGGAAGCGTTGAGGTGCGCCATGACTGATACCGACATCGTCAACCCCAACGAGCGGATTGTCAGGGTGGTCGAGCACTTGAAGAACGGCACGAAGCGCGTGTTCTACGCGATCCGCGACGCGTTTCTCGACTACTGGCGCGGCCGGGACAACCTTGACGGCTTTTACGCCTGGACGCGTTCCTGCCGGCATCGTGTCGAATTCTCCACCCGGCGCGAAGCACGAAGGGAAATGGAGAGGATCTGGCAGTGGCGACGCGATCAGAAAGCCAAGAACGGCGCGGTCGCGACACAGACGCCAACTGCGCGCCGGTCTGCCAGCGCTGAAACACCTCTTGCGTTGGCTCGGCACATGTCTGACCAGGCGGCGTGATGGGGCCCGGGAACATGGATGATTCGCGAGGTCACGGATGACCACCATCACGCTGCCTTGGCCGCCGAGCGTCAACCACTACTGGCGCACGTGGCGCGGCCGGATGCTGATCAGTCGTCAGGGTCGCGCCTACCGCGAACAGGTGGGCGCGATCCTCAGGGCCGCCGGCGTCACGCCGCAATCGGGGCGCTTGGCCGTCCACGTCGAGCTGTACCCGCCGGATCGCCGCAAGCGCGACGTCGACAACACGTTCAAGGCCATCGGCGATTCGCTCCAGCACGGCGGAGCCTTCCAGGACGACAGCCAGATCGTGTGGCTGCTGCTGGAGAAGGCGGAAGTTGTGGACAGCGGGAGAGTCATCGTTCGGATCGCAGAACGGACGGGCAAGCCGCTGCCTTTCCCGACCAACGAGCGCATGAGCCTGAACTGATCGTGCCGCCGAGGAGCACCGAGCGATGACGCAGGGCGAGCAGAAGCGCATTTACATCGCCGGGCCGATGACCGGCTATCCCGACTGCAACTTCGCCGCGTTCCACGCCGCGGGCGAGCGTTTGGCCCAGGCGGGCTGGAAGGTCTTCAACCCGGCCGAGAACTTCGGCGGGCGGAAGGACCTGCCGCGCGAGGCATACCTCCGACTCGACCTGGCCGTGCTGGCGCAGTGCGACGCGATCGCGATGCTGCCGGGCTGGGAGGATTCGCGCGGCGCCAAGCTGGAGTACCTGGTCGCGCGCGAGCTGGACCTCGTCATCATCGACGCGGTCACCCTTCGGCCACTGGAGAACGCCCCGGCGCCCGCCGTGTCACTCCATCGTCTGCGGCTGGCGGAACCCCCGCCGAATGAATCGATTCTCGACGAGGCTAAGCGCATCACCGAGGGCGTGCGCCGCGCCGAGTACGGCGCTCCGGCCGACGACTTCGGGCGCGCCGCCTACATGTGGACCGGCATCCTGGCTCACAAGCTGCGCAACGGCCAAGCCATCACAGCGATGGACATCCCGTTGTGCATGGTCGCCATCAAGCTGGCCCGTCAGAGCCATCACCACAAGCGCGACAACCTGGTCGACATCGCCGGCTACGCCCGCACGGCGGCGATGGTTGCGGGAGAGGAGTGATGGCCAAGCGCCACAGCCGGACGATGCTCGCCTTCGGCGACGTCCACATCCCGCACCAGAACGAGAAAGCCGTGCGGGTCTTCTGCCGCGCGGCCGAGCGCCTGCGCCCGGACCTGATCATTTGCCTCGGCGACCTGCTCGACTGCGGCCAGTTCTCGGTGCATCCGCCGACCTTCGGCATGAAGGAGACGGACTACGTCGACGACCTGCGCGCGGCCAACGCGCTGCTCGACCGGCTCCAGAAGGTCTGCGACCGCCTGGTGATCGTCGAGGGCAATCACGAATACCGGCTCGACCGCTGGGCCGCGGCCACGGCTGAGGGGCGCGGGGCGTACACGATGCTCGCGCCGCGCGTCCAACTCGCGCGCGGTCGAGCGCGCTGCATGTACGTGCCCTACGGCTCGGTCGGCGGCACGTATCCGCACTACGCCATCAATCGCCGCATCATCGCCGTTCACGGCTGGTCGTATGCGCGCAACGCGACCAAACAGCACCTCCAAATCAGCCAGGGCCGCAGCGTCATCCACGGGCACACGCACCGGGCCGATGCCTGCATCATTCAGAACATCTGGTCGCCCGGTGCGGTCATCCAGGCTCGCAGCGCTGGGTGTCTCTGCAAGCCTGTTCCCCTCTACGGCACGGGTCGGCCGGTGGAGTGGGTGAACGCGTTCATCCTCGGCTACCTCGGCCGGCGCAGCGACACGCTCTACACGATCCCAATCATGGACGACCGCTGCATCCTGCCCGACGGCACGGAGGTCGCGGCATGAGGGGTCGAACGCCGAAGCCAGACCGCAATGGCCCTGTGGCGCCTGATGGCACGCGACGCGGCGCTCGGGTGCCCGGCAGTCGCTTCTACCGCGACTTCTGCCCCTGGTGCCGCACACCGATGCGGGTGACCGATTTCCGCATCCTGAACCGGATAGAGACGTTCTGCGAGATTTGTGAGCCACCAGCGGCACGGTTGGCGGTAGCCACGGACGCCAGCCGCATCCTGAACCTGCATGAGCCTGACTGGGACGCCTACGCATTGGCGTGCTGGAGTCAATGAATGGTGCTCCGGCCCTACCAGCGCGAAGCCGTCGACGCCGTGTACGAGTTCCTGCGTACGCGCGACGACAATCCCTGCATCGTCATCCCGACCGCCGGCGGCAAGACACCCGTGATGGCGACAATCTGCCGCGATGCGGTGCAGCGCTGGGGCGGGCGCGTCCTCATCCTCGCGCACGTGAGGGAACTCCTCGAGCAGGCCGCCGAGAAACTGCACGTCGTCGCGCCGGACCTGCCGGTCGGCATGTACTCGGCGGGGCTGAAGCGGCGCGACCTCGGCTACGCCATCACAATTGCCGGCATCCAGAGCGTGTACGAGCGGGCCGCCGACGCAGGCGCCGTCGATCTGGTGATCGTCGACGAGTGCCATCTCATACCCGAAGACGGCGAGGGAATGTACCGCACGTTCCTGGCGGACATGAAGCAGATCAACCCGCTGGCGCGCGTCATCGGGCTGACCGCCACGCCGTTCCGCATGAAGTCGGGCAGCATCTGCTCGCCGGAGAACATCCTCAACGCGGTCTGCTTCGAGGTTGGCGTGCGCGAGCTGATCGTCCAGGGCTACCTGTGCCCGCTGCGCACGAAGGCCGGCTCATTGAAACCCGACACCGACCAGCTCCACGTCCGCGGCGGCGAGTACGTCGCCGGCGAGGTTGAGCAGTTGATGGATGACGACAACCTCGTCCTGTCCGCCTGCCGCGAGATCGTGCAGCACACCGCCGACCGCAAGTCGGTACTGATCTTCGCCTCGGGCGTGAAGCACGGGTTGCATGTGGCCGAAGTGCTCCGCACGCGGCACAAGATCGAATGTGGCTTCGTGTGCGGCGAGACACTGCCGTTCGAACGGGACGAGACGCTGCGGCGTTTCCGCGCCGGTGAACTGAAGTACCTCTGCAACGTCAACATCCTGACCACCGGCTTCGACGCGCCGAACATCGACTGCGTCGCACTGATCCGTCCGACGCTGTCGCCGGGTCTCTACTACCAGATGGTCGGGAGAGGATTCCGCCTTCACGCCGGCAAGACCGACTGCCTCGTGCTCGACTTCGGCGGAAATGTCCTGCGACACGGCCCCGTGGATCAACTCCGTGTCAACGGCAGCGGCCCCGATCGAACCCGGCCTGCGCCGGCGAAGGAATGCCCGCAGTGCCACGAGATCATCGCCGCCGGCTACGCGCAGTGCCCAGCCTGCGGCCACGTGTTCCCGCCGCCAGAGCGCCGCACGCACGACGGAATGGCGACCAGTGAGGGGATTCTCTCGGACCACGCGTCACGAACGGAGTACGAAGTCGAGGAGACGTTCTACGCCGTGCACGTGAAGCGCGACGCGCCGCCGGACGCGCCGCGCACCATGCGCGTCGATTACCGCATCGGCTTCAACCACTACGTCTCTGAATGGGTCTGCTTCGAGCACGACGGCTACGCGCGGCAGAAGGCGGTGCAGTGGTGGCGCGCGCGCTCCAACGAGCCGGTGCCGGACACGATCGAGCAGGCGGTCGAACTGGCCGACATGGGGGCGCTCGCCCCAACGCTGGCAATCACCGTCATGCACAAGCCGGGCGACAAGTACGACCGGATCGTCGGCTATCGCCTCGGTGAAAAACCAGCGCGGCCGGAGTCGTCGGAGGACCTGCCCGAGTACGCCCCCCCGGTCGAGGAAAGCGAGATCCCATTTTGATGCGCATCAAGGCCCTGGCACAGTGGTTCGGCGGCAACCGCATGCTGGCGGAAAGCGTCGGCGCGGCGCTCGGCAAACTGCGCTGGTGCGGCGTGCCCTTCGCCGGCGGATGTCCGGAGTTGCCGCATATCCAGACTGCCGCCGGCGTCGCCAACGATCTGCACCGGCACGTCATCAACCTGGCGCACGTGGTCCGGGATGACGACCTGGTTGAGCAGCTCGTGAATCGGCTCGACGGTGTGCTGTTCCACCCGGACGAGCTGGCCCGTGCCCAGCGGCAGTGTCGCGAGCGGGAGCAGCGCGGTCATGTCGGCGACGCCCCAGACGTCGGGTGGGCGGCCGACTACTTCGCGGCCTGCTGGATGGGGCGCGGCGGCCGGGCCGGCAAGCGCGGCGAGTTCGATCAGACGCTTTCCTTGCGCTGGACATCGACCGGCGGCGATTCGGCCGTGCGTTTCCGGAGCGCGATTGAATCGCTGCGCGACTGGCACCGGGCCTTGCGCAACTGGTCTTTCACGTGCGTAAACGCCCTCGACTTCCTGGACAACGTGCGCGACGCGGACGGGCACGGCCTGTACGTGGACGCGCCGTGGCCGGACGCCGGCCAAGAATACCGGCATGCCTTCACGCGCGAGCAGCAGGTGCGACTGGCGGAGGCGCTGGCCAGGTTCACGCGGGCGCGCGTGGTCGTGCGTTACGGTGATCACCCGCTGATCCGCGAGTTGTACCGCCAGCCGCGCTGGACCTGGCTGACGCGAACAAGCCGGAATCAGCACAACGGTGCGCTGGCCGAGGTACTGATCACGAATAGGGGAATCGAGGGGCGACTGGAAAGGGAATTCCATTGAGCGAATGTACGAACAAACAGTACCGCGTGCAGATCTCAGGACCTCGATTCAGTGTGACACACGAGGCGGGGCCAGGCGCGCGCGAACGGGATTTGGACGAGGTCTTCGACGCCGCGTGTGCGTTTGAAGGGGCGTTCACAATGGCCTCGTCCCGTCTCCCACGCCCGGCGCTAATCTTGGCCCATGTAGTCGACATGTTCATGCACCACGAGCCTTCGTGCGATTCCGATACGGTGCGCCGAGCCGAAAAGGCGTTCCGACATGCAGCTGAGGAGTTGACCTGGGCGTGGGATGAGGTGGATCGACAGGCGCGACAACGTAAACAAAAGAAGGTGCCGTCCTGATGGTGGGAGGCCCGACCAACGCGAAGCTGCATGCGGCGCTGTGGTACGCCGAGCTCGGCTACGCCGTGTTCCCATGCGCCCCCGGGCGCAAGGCGCCGCTCACCGAACACGGGCTGCTCGAGGCGACCACCGACGCTGACCAGATCGCAGCGTGGTGGACACAACACCCCGACGCAAACATCGCGATCCGCACCGACGGGCTGGTCGTCATCGACATCGACGGCGAGGGCAACGCCTGGCTCGCGGGCGAGCCAGATAAGCTGGCCGAGCTCGGCGCCGCCCCGCTGTCGCTCACGCCGCGCGGCGGATGGCACTACTTCCTCCGGCAGCCTGAGGGACGAGCGTGGCGCAGCACGGCCGGCCGGCTCGCCCCGCGCGTGGATACGCGCGCCAACGGCGGCTACGTGCTCGTGGCGCCGTCCGTCGTGGAGGGAAAGCCGTATCGCTGGCAACAAGAGCGCGAGCTGAGCGTCTCTCCGCAGCGATTGCGGGAGCCGCCCGCGTGGCTGGTCGAGCTGCTCGACGCGACGGGGGCATCGAACGGCGTACCTGGCGACGGCACGCCAGCGAACGCGATCCCCGAAGGCCAGCGCAACGAGACGCTCGCGCGCCTGGGCGCGGCGATGCGCCGCGTCGGCATGTCCCAGGCTGAAATCTTCGCCGCCCTCCAACAGGTCAACGCCGATCGGTGCTCGCCGCCTTTGCCGCCGCGCGAGGTCGAACGCACGGCTGCCAGCATCGCCCGGTACGAGCCCGACGCCGTCTCGGTCGCCGTCGCCGAGAACCACTGGGCACAGGACCGAGGCCCGCCTGCTCAACCCCGGCCGCTGAGCGTCCGCGAGCTCCTGTCCGCGCATCGGACGCTGCGCGCGCCGGTGATCCAGGGCCTGCTGCGCCGCGGCGAGACGATGAACGTAATTGCCCCGCCAAAAACCGGGAAGAGTTGGCTCGTGCTGGCGCTCGCGATGGCAGTCGCGACCGGGCGCCGCTGGCTGGATACGTTCGACACGGTCGCCGGCGATGTGCTCATCATCGACAACGAGCTGCACGCCGAGACGCTGGCGCACCGCATCCCGCAGGTCGCCGAGTGCCTGCGCATCGGCATGAACGAGATCGCCGAGACGGTGTACGTGCAGAGCCTGCGCGGCCAGCTCCGCGACATCTTCTCGATGCGGCAGTACTTCGAGTCGATCGAGCCCGGGCGCTACGCGCTCGTCGTGCTGGATGCGTTCTACCGATTCATGCCGCGCGACATGGACGAGAACGACAACGGCACGATGGCGAACATCTACAACCACGTCGATGCGCTGGCCGATCGGCTGGGCTGCTCGTTCGTGCTGATCCACCACGCCACGAAGGGCAGTCAGTCGGCGAAGGCGGTCACGGACGTGGGCGCCGGCGCGGGCAGTCAGAGCCGCGCGACCGACACGCATCTCGTGCTCCGTCCACACGAGGAGCCCGGCGCGGTCGTGCTCGAAGCCGCGGTCCGCTCGTGGCCGCCGGTCGAGCCGATGGCGCTGCGCTGGTTGTTCCCGCTGTGGAAAGCAGCACCGGACCTCGACCCGGCGCTGCTGAAGAGCGAGAAGCCGAAGCGCAAAACCAAGCCCGACGACACGGAAGTACCGGCCGATGAACAGGTGCGCGACTTCGTTACCCGCTTCCTCAGCGACGAGCCGAAGTCGCGGTCGACCATCCTGCGCGAAGCGACCGCCGCGGGGCTATCCGGGCGGCACGCTCAGAAGCTGCTCCGCTGGGCTGCGGACATGGAGCTGGCGTTCCACTGGGGCGGTGGACGCTATCACCCGAGCCGCTACGCAACCGTTCCCAAGCCCGCCAGGGAGGCCCGCGATGAGCGCGTATGAGCGCACCCCTTCAACGTATGAGCGCGCGCGTATGGACGCATTCTGCGCCGATACGTTGCCCAAAACCCGTCAACGTATGAGCGCGCGCACCCCCCCATACCCCCCCGTGTGCGTGCCGCCATACAGGCGGCCACGCACACGTATGGGCGCGCGTGCGCGCGCTCATACGTTTAGGTACTTCCAGGGGCCCGGCGGCCCGGAGGGCGTGCGGGAACCCGCGCGTCCTGGGACAGACGTTATTTGCGCTGTCCTGTCCGGTTTCCAGTGGCTCGCACAGCAGACTGCGGCGCCTGGTCGGTCGGGACCGCGATAGGACAACCTCATGCGCAACCCAGGCAAAGCCGTGAACGACTCATGCCACGATCGGTTGCGACAGCAGGCTCACGCGTTGCGGCTGGCCGGATACGCGATCAGGGAAATTGCGATGCGGCTCAGCGTGCCGCGCAGCACGGTGTCGGATTGGATGACGGCCGGCGATGGCGAGCGCGTCGGGAGCCGCCGCGCTCAGCCCTGCAAGATCTGCGGCGCGCCGACGACCGCCAAGTTTGGCATCTGCCATCGCAACCCACGATGCCACAACGAGGCCATGTGTCATCACAAGGGATACACGCGGCGGGTTTTCTGCGCTGGCTGCGGCGGCCCCATGCGGTCGCATTGCCAGTGGCGGTTTTGCGTGCGCAGCCCCCAATGCCGACGGCTCAATCAGGCCGAGGCTCATCGTGCCGACCCCGAGCGCTTCAAAGAGAACGAGCGCCGATGGAGGGAGAAGCACGCGGTTGAACTTCGGGAGCGCGCGACGCTGCGTCGCGCCATCCGGGGCGGCATCCCCATGCGTGAGCGGCGGGGACGGAAGAGTTCGAGCTGGGCAGGCGGTCGGGTCGTGTTGTGTTTCGTTTGCGGACAGTGCGCCGGCTGGCGGACTCCACGCCAGCTCAAGCGCCGGCGACGGTTTCTGTGCAAGGAGCATGGGCGTGAAAGCTGGAAATGGAACCTCACGGAGCATCAGTTCAAACCCCAACACGCTGTTCAACGAGTGCCTGAAGCAGGCGGCGACCGCTGAGCGTTGTGCGGCCGAGGCCATGCGGAACCGCGAGCGGGTGCGCCGGGCACTCTACCGGGCCGCCGTCGCGTATCAGCGGCTCGCGCGGGACCACCACGAATGGTTCATCGCGCAGGCCAGATCGGTCGGCGGGATCGATGCGCTGCTCGAAAGCTGGTTCAAGCCGCTGGCGTTCTTCGGCGAGGACTGGCGCGACCTGCTGCGCGACGTGGCCGAGGGCGTGACCGAGGGGGAGTACATGACCTCAACCGCGGGCAGCTTCCTGCGGCGCCAGCGGGTCGCCAGCCTGGTCCGTGAGCGGGCCGACGCGCCCCTGCCGGATGTGCCCGACGCGTCGTTGCCGCCCGAAAAGCGCGTCGTGCTCCTGGAGGAGCAGAATCAGATGCTGCGGCAGCAGCTTGCGGCTTCGCGCAAGCAGGCGGCGGAGCTGCGCCGTATCGCGGCGCGGCAGGAGCAGCGGATCGCGGAGCTCGAATCGGTCCTGAACAAGGTCGAGAAGGTCACGGCTCGTCGGAAGGCGGGCTGATCGCGCCGCGCCGGCGGCCACGGGGCGCGTTGCGGGCCGCCGTGGGCGCCCCGGGGCCGCCGGGTGGTACGTCGCTACCACCTGGCCGCGTCCGTTGCGACACGGCGTACCCGTGGCGGCGACGTGGCCAACGGGGCGGCGGAGGTCCGCCCCGGGTTCGCGAGACAAGGAGGTCTGAGCGATGGACAAGCTTAACGTTGAGTACCGGCCGCCGGCTGAGATCAAGCCGTACGAGAAGAACCCCCGCGACAACGACGCGGCGGTAGATGCCGTCGCCGAGTCGATCCGGCGCTTCGGCTTTCGCCAGCCGATCGTGGTCGATGAGCATGGCGTCATCGTTTGCGGGCACACTCGCTGGAAGGCCGCGCAGAAGCTGGGCCTCGAGCAGGTGCCGGTGCATGTCGCGCGCGACCTGACGCCGGAGCAGATTCGCGCGTACAGGATTGCGGACAACAAAACTGCGGAGCTGGCCGAATGGAACCTCGAGCTACTGCCGTTGGAGATGGCCGAGCTCCAGGGTGCCGGCATCGACTGGTCGCTGCTCGGGTTCGACCAGGACGAGCTGGCCAAGCTGCTCGACCCGGGTGTGAAGCAGGGCCTCACCGATCCCGACGAAGTGCCGGAGCCGCCAGACGAGGCGACCACACGACCGGGCGACCTGTGGCTGCTCGGGGAACACCGGTTGCTGTGCGGCGACAGCGGTTCGGTCGCGGACGTTGATCGCCTGCTCGACGGCCAGCCGGTACATCTCGTGAATACCGATCCGCCCTACAACGTGCGCGTCGAACCGCGCAGCAACAACGCGATCGCGGCCGGGCTGTCGTCCTTCGGCGAGCCGGGCATGACGCACCACCAGGGGTTCGACCTGCACCGCCGGCCGAGCGTCGCGCAGCCCACGCACAAGAAGCTGCGCCCGAAGGACCGGCCGCTCGCAAACGACTTCGTCAGCGACGAGGCATTCGGCAAGCTGCTGCATGCGTGGTTCGGCAACATCGCGCGCGTGCTGCTGCCGGGGCGCGGCTTCTACATCTGGGGCGGCTACGCCAACTGCGGCAACTACCCGCCCGTGCTGAAGGCCTGCGAGCTGTACTTTTCGCAGGCCGTCATCTGGGTGAAGGAGCATCCCGTCCTGACGCGCAAGGACTTCATGGGCAACCACGAATGGTGCTTCTACGGCTGGCGCGAGGGCGCGGCGCATCTCTTCCTCGGCCCAAACAACGCGGTTGATGTCTGGTCAATCAAGAAGGTCAACCCGCAGTCGATGATCCACCTGACCGAGAAGCCGGTCGAACTGGCGGTGCGCGCGCTTCAGTACTCATCGCGGCCAGGCGAGAACGTGCTGGACCTCTTCGGCGGCAGCGGCTCGACGCTGATCGCGGCGGAGCAGACGGGGCGGCGGGCGTTCCTGATGGAGCTCGACCCGTTGTACTGCGATGTCATCGTGCAGCGCTGGGAGAGGTTCACGGGGCGAAAGGCGGAGCGCGTCCGCGCTGGCGGGCAGGAAACTCAGGCCGAAGACACAGCGCCGGTTGCTGCCGACGCTGTGGAAGGGAAGGCGTGATGTCTACGCTACCCGGCGTATTCGAACAGCCCGCGGTCGGTCTTGCGGAAACGCGCCTCGCCGCCCTTCCTGCCGATCTCGCGCAGGATCGCGGCGTAGAGCGTGGCGTGCGGCGTCTTGCCCGCCGGGCTCGTCCACAGGCCCTGCTCGGCCATCGCGGCGATCATCTCCTGGCTGCGCATCGGCTTGCCGGCCTTGCGGAGCACCTCGGCCGCCGCGTCCAGGGCGCTGACGCGCTTCGGCTTGGCGTCGCCCGCGGGCTTGCGCTCGGCCTTCGGCTTCGCGGCCTTGGGCTGCTTGGCGGCCTTCGGGGCCTTGGTGGTCTTGGTCGCACTCCTCTTGCTCGCCTTCTTCGTCGTCATTGCCATCGTCGTCTCCTCGTGGTTGGGGGTTTCAGTGATCTCGTCGCCCTCGGCGACTTCGTCCTCGTAACACTCCTGGCACCGGGGGCGGCCCAGGTACGTCAGCGCGGCCGGCCGGTCACAACCGACCGTCGCGCACACATCGGGGTCGTAAGCGGCGTCGCAGGCCTCGCCGTCGGGCAGGTCTTCCAGCGGCGTCGTGCCGCCAACCGCAGCAGTGTCTGCCGTGGCGCTTTCGGCCATCGCCCGCTCGCTGGCGGTCATGCCATCGGGCGAGCGCTCGCGCTCGTCGCGCAGCCGGGCGTTCTCCTGGTCGGCCGCCGCGATCGCCTTGGCGCGCTTCGCGTCGCTTACCGCGCGTCGCAGGCGCTGCGCGGTCTTGATCCGCACGCGCCGGCCGGTGTCGACGTTCTTGGCGTCCCAGCCGCCGTACGGGCTCTCGCGCTCGATGCGCACGCGGGCGAGCTTGCCGCTCACTTTGGCGACATACGTCGCGCCAGTCTCGACGTCATTCTTCTTCATGCAGGTCTCCTTCGCGTTGCCTCGTCAGGCCCGGGTCTCACGCGCCCGGGCGAGTCGCCATTTGGTTGGCGACTTTCGGCGGCGTCAGATCAGGCCCTTGACCTTCGCAATCGCGTTCACCAGGGCCTGGTGGACCGGCTCGCTCTCGGCGTCGTCATCGCCCAGCCCGTGCTTGTTCCACAGCCGCAGCGTTGCGGCCGCCGCTTCGAGCAGGTCCTGGATCGCCGGCGTCGGCGGTGCGCCCTTGGCGTCGGGGTCGTACCGCGTGCCGCAGTTGGTGCAGTGGATCGTGGCGTCGTCCTGCCAAACCAGGTTGTCCTGGTCGCGTTCGCCGCAGCGCGGGCAGGCGTCGTCCGCGTCAGCCAGCCCGCTGCTGTCGTCGACGCCAGCGGCGTCGAACAGACCGTCGAGCTGGTTGCGC
>CAYXIO010000030.1:0-46187 GCA_964465125.1 uncultured Planctomycetales bacterium
GACGTAAAACCCCTCCTGATATTCAAACGACAGCGCGCCGGCCATGCGGGCGCCGTCTGTGCCGTAGACGTAGTCGAATTCGGAGCCGGAGCTGTGGGTCGCTTCGGTGAACGTCATGCTGGGGGCCGTCCAGAAGCCGGCCGACTGCCAGGCGCAGGTCCAGTACTGTCCGCCGCCCCAGCAACTCCAGGTGTGCCAGAACCAACCGGCGAGCAGGTCGCCCTCGACGTCGTAGATTCCCCCGCCGACGGACCCGGCCGGCGTCACGTCGGTATAGGCGAACGTGTCGGTGTCCCAGACGACCGGATGATCCAGGTAGAACGTCCTTCCGTCGGGCAGCAGGGTGGGCGTATTGGCGTATCCGCCGATGCGCCCCGACGAAATGCCGCGTGCGTAGGACGAAAACTGCGCCCAGGCGGGGTGAATGCTGAACACCTCCCACTCCTGCGGGATCGTCGGCGGAATCCGCAGCGTCAGGTCGGCGGGATCGCTCGTGGCGCTTCCGCAGGCGTTGGAAACAACGACGTCGTAGGCGCCGACGTCGCCTTCCGCCGGATTGTGGATCGCCAGCGCTGCCGTCGTTGCGCCGCTGAGGGTGCTGCCGGTTCCCGTGGGTCCGTCGCTCAGCGGCGCTCCCTCCTTGCGCCACTGGTAGGTGAACGGCTCAGCGCCGCTGACGGTCACGGCGAAGCCGGCGACCGAGCCCTTCCAGGCCGCCAGCGACGCCGGGTGCGTCGAGAACGAGGGGCATCTCGGCGTGAAGAGCTTCTCGGCCAGAGGCGTGCCGCCGGCGTCGTTGTCACCGCCGATGACGTAGATGAAGTCGTCGCTGCCGAGGACGGCGGCGAACCACTTGCGCGGCGTGGCCATCGTAGCGACCGTGGTCCAGGCGTTGGAGACTGGCTCGAGTTTGTAGACGGCTGCCTGAGTGACGCCGGTGCCGATCGGGCCGCTTTCGCCACCCATGACGTAAATGCGACCATCCGCGCCGAGCACGGCGCGCGCTCCGCTGAGCGCGACCGGAAGGTCAGCGACCGCGCTGTCGGACCAGGTATTGGAGGCAATGTCGTATTGCGCAACGTTCGACAGACGCGCGCTGCCGGCCTGGTTGATGCCGCCGATGACCAGCACGTGGCCGTTGCCGTCATACGTCGCGCAGGCGTCCGCGGCTCTCGTCGGCATGGCGGCCAGGACGGTCCAGGTGTCGCTGACGGCGTCGTAGCGATCGGCGTAGCCGCTGTTGGGGCCCCCCTCGCCGGGTCCGCCGCCGAAGCCGTAGAGCCGCCCCTGGTCGTCGCGTGCCCAGGCGAAGTAGCCCTCGGCGGGCGGCGGTGCGGGCCGGCTGGCGATGCTGCCTTGCAGACCCTGGTTGGGGTCGTAGACTTTCTCCGGACCGGGCCCGTCGTCATTCAGCAGGAAGCCTCCGTAGATGACCATGCGGCCGAGGGCGTCGAAGCCGGCCGCGCCGCCGGCGACCATTCCGGCGCCGTCGAGCGGCGCCGTTTCGGTCCAAACCCCGCCGGCCAGCCGGTGCACGCTGCCGTCGCCGTCCGCGCCGTTCGTCCAGGGAGAGCCGCCGACGGCGTAGAGCACGCCGTTGGCGTTGACGCCGGCGGCGAAGACCCGCGCCGCCCCGCCCGTCGGCAGCGTCCCGGCGGATTGCCAGGTCTGAGCGAGCGCGGCGGTCGGTACGTTGGCGAGTGCGAAGAGCGCGACGCGCGCGGCGTTTCTCATGGCCACTCCTTCGTGTGTGTCGTGAGATAGGACTGTGTAAGCATCAGGGGATTCCGCGCCGGCATGCCCGGAACCCGATAGACTATCCGCCAGATCGGGTCGAAGCGTCGAGGGATCTGCCCGTGTCCGTGCCCCCCCGGATGCGCATGCGCGCGCCGCGCGAAACGAGACTGGCGTCGGTGCTGCGCCTTGCGACGTGGCTGTGCCCGCTGATCGCGCTGGTGGCCGCCGGATCGCTCCTGGTCAGCGCATTCGGGCAGTTCGACACGATTCGCAACCAGCTCGCGGCGCGCAGCGAGCTGCGGCTTGACCAGCTCAGAGACGCGCTGGAGACGCACCTGACCCACGTCGCGATTACGCTCCAGACCATCGCGGCGGAGCCCGGCGTGAAGCGGATGTCGGCCGACTCGCGCGATTTTCTTCAAGCGGTCTATGCAGAGAACTACGCGCACCACCAGCTTTCCGAGGTCTACGTCATCGAGAGCGACTTCGACGGGCAGCGCCGCCCGTTCATGGCCTTTGAGCACGAGGAGCACGAGCAGTCGATCGCCGAGATTCACAGCCTCGAGCGCGAAGTCGACGAATACCGGGTGCAGCGCGAGCAGATCGCACGGTTCAAGCTGGAGCCGACGCGCAGGAGCCTGGTCAGCGCGCCCATTCCGCTCTGCGTGGGCGAGCGCGGCCTGGTCTTCAGCGCCCCGATTCGCGGTCCGCAGCGCGTGCACGGCATCGTCGCCGGCATGGTGCCGATCTCGACGCTGGACCGCCTCCTGGACACCGGGGATTCGACCGAGGCGGCGTTGATTCTCGATGCCGACCGCACCGTGCTGGCCAACTGCCGGGTCTCGGCGGCGACCGTCGAGAAGATCCGCGCGATGCCGAGCACGCGTGCACCGCGGCGCACCGAGCACCAGCGCGTCGACGGCGCGGTCGTCTTCGCGCGCCCGCTCGTTTTCGGCGACGCGATTGACTGGACGCTGGTGTTCGTCATGGACGAGCCCGCGCGGCTCGCGGCGCTGGGCTGGGCCTCGCCGCTCCCGGGCCTGGGTTCCGCCGTTGCGATCGGCCTGCTCGGCGTGGTGAGCGGGGTGCTGGCGCACACGACGCGCGGGCTGTTCGTGGCGCGGCACGAGGCGATCGCGCGCGCCGAGCAGCTTTCGCACGCCACCCGCGTGCACTCGATGAGCGAGCTGGCGACCAACCTGGCGCACGAGATCAGCCAGCCGCTCGCCGCGATCGTCACCTTCGCGGAGGCCAGCGCCCGCCGCACGCGCGGTGGCCGCCAGTCGCCGGATGCCGCGCTGGAGGATCTGGAGGCCATCCGGCAGCAGGCGGCGCGCGCCACGGCCACGATCGACCGGGTCCGGGATTTCGTGCGAAATCGCCCGCCTCGGCGTACGCGCGAGTCGCTCAACGCCCTCATTCACGAGTCGGTGCGGATGCTGGCTCCGCACGCGCGCGAGGCGCGGACGGAGATTCGGCTGGATCTTGATGAGAGCGTCGCCAAAGTGCGCGCCGATGCGGTGCAGATCATGCAGGTTCTGGTCAATCTGATACGCAACGGGATCGAGGCGATGAGCGCGCTGCCCGCCGCAGACCGCGTACTGGCGGTCTCGAGTCGGGAGGCCGTCGCCGGGCAGGTCGAGTGTCAGGTTGCGGACCGCGGGCCTGCTCTCTCGGAGGAGCGATTCGAGCGGCTGTTTACGCCCTTCGAGACCAGCAAGCCGGGCGGGCTCGGCCTGGGCTTGTCGATCAGCCGCACGATCGTCGAGCTTCACGGGGGCCGGATTCGAGCCGAGCGGAGCCGCCCGCAGGGCCTTCGGATGGTCTTCGCGCTTCCGGCGGACCGCGGGGAGGGGCTGGATGTCGAGTGAGCCGACCGTGTTCGTGGTGGACGACGACGAGGCGATGCGCACGGCGCTTCGCCGCCTGATGGAGTCGGCCGGGCTCCCCGTGGAGGTGTTCTCAGACGCCACGGCATTCCTCCGGGTGCATGAGGCCGACCGGCCGGGCTGCCTGGTCGTGGACATTCGCATGCCGGGCATGTGCGGGCTCGAATTGCAGCAGCGGCTTCGCGAGGCGGGCACGCGGCTGCCGGTGATCGTCATTTCGGGCCACGCGGACGTGGAAAGCGCCGTGGTCGCGATGAAGGCCGGCGCCGTGGACTTTCTGCGCAAGCCCTACGACGCCCAGGTGCTGGTTGAGCGCACTCGCGCAGCGCTGGAGCTGAACGCGCGCCACCGCGCCGAGGCGGAGCGCCGCGCGCTGCTCGATGCGGCCTTGTCGCGGCTCACGCCGCGCGAGCGCGAGGTGTTTGACCGCATGATCGTCGGCCGCACACCCAAGCAGATCGCGCTCGAGCTCGGTCTCAGCCGCAAAACGGTCGACATTCATCGCGCGCATGTCCTGATCAAGATGCAGGTGGATTCGGTGGTCGACCTGGTTCGAGCGCTTCACGGTGCGAACGCAGGCCCGGCCTCGGATTTTCAAGCCGGCGGGACCGAACCCGGCGACTAGCGGTTCTCAGTCAAGCGAATGCGGCCGGATCGACAGCTGCACCGGTCCGCGCGGCGGCATCTGCGGCGCGAGGCCCCAGACGAGAAGCCATGCTACGGTTTCCCAGCGGCTTGTCGCGCCCGGGCTTTTCCTAGGGAAAGTGCCTAGTTGAGAGGCCCCCGCGTCGCCGGCAGCCGGTTGGCTCAAGCACAGAGATCGGACGGGCTTCGTGCCCAGGGGATGTGTGCCACTCGGTCAGGCAGGCGGAAATAATCCGCGTCCCTACGCGTTAGGCCCGGTAACAGCGGAGGTTATACACGGCTCGGGCCCGTGATTTTGCCCGTGGCTTGAGTTATCGTCCGGTGCGGCGCGGCAGGTACTGGCGACTTCGGGAGCCGTGGTCGAAGCGGCCGGTTGGCCGCATCCGCGCGAGCGAGTTGAACGGAGATTCCAACCTTGAACGCGAAGAGCGCGAACCGCCGGCGCGGCACGATTGCCGCCTGCGTGGGGGTCGTTTTGCTGATTGCGACGCTCGGAGGCTGCCCGATCGACGCCGACGCGGTCTTCACCGAGACATTGCAGGCCGCGCTGGACAGCGCGACCAGCTCCTTCGTCAGCGCCCTGGCTGACTATCTCGCCGCCAACTAGCCCACGCGGGCCCGGTGGCGGCGCGGTGGTCGTCGCCCACCGGGTTTCGGTGAATCGTATCATGCGCGCCGATGCGAATCGTCATTTCCGTCGAGCGGAGCGCCGTCGGCTGGCAACCGGCCGATGGGCGTTCGCATGGATGCTCTGTTCCGCAGCGGCGCTCGTGGCCTGCACGCCCGCCGAGCACCGCCGATCCGCCGATCGGGTCGCGTACAAGATCATTCAGCAGAAGCAGGCCGAAGCCCTCGGGCGCAGCGAGCCGTTCACCGTCGAGAGTCCGGCGGACACGCTGCGGCGTCGGCTGATGCTCGAACAGCACTTGCCGGTTTCCGATTCCAGCTCGCTGGGCCGCGGCGATGTCGAGCCGATCCCGCAGTGGCCCGATGCGGACTATCTTCAGGGGACCGACGCGCCGCCGGCCGCCACGCAGCCTGCCGGCGGGCCCGCCGTCCTCAAGCTGACGCTCGAACAGGCGCTCCAGATCGCGGCGGAAGGAAGCCGCGACTACCAGGCCCAGAAGGAGTCCGTTTTCGTTGCGGCGCTGCGGCTCGATCTTGAACGCAACGAGTTCCGCATGACCTGGAGCGGCGTGCTGCGAACCCTGTTTCAATCCAACCTCGAGCAGAGCGTCGTGCTCGACGACGAGGGCCGCACCGACCTGCAAACGGTCAACGGACTGGAATACGGCCCTTCGGCGGAGGTGACGCAGCGCCTGCGCAACGGGCTTTCCATGACCGGCGCCATCGGTCTCGACATGGTGTCGCTGCTGACGCAGCGGCAATGGTACTCGCGCGGGGTCTACGCGGACGTCACCGCGACGCTGCCGCTGATGCGCGGCGCGGGCGAATTCGTCGTGACCGAGCCGCTCACGCAGGCCGAGCGCGACGTCCTCTACGCGATCTACCAGTTCGAGCGCTTCAAGCAGACGTTTGCCGTCGACGTGGCCAGCGAGTACCTCTCGGTTCTTCAGCAGCAGGACTCCGTCCAGAACGCCCAGCAGAACTACGAGAACCTGATCACGTCGACGCGGCGGGCGCGGCGACTCGCCGACGCGGGCCGGCTGCCGGAAATCCAGGTCGACCAGTCGTACCAGGACGAGCTGCGCGCCCGGCAGCGCTGGGTGCAGTCGCAGGAGCAGTTCCAGCGGCAGCTCGACGGGTTCAAGGTGACGCTGGGGTTGCCGGTGGACGCGAAGATCGAGCTCGATCGGGCCGAGTTCGATACGCTGGCCGAACGCGCCACTACCATCATGCAGACCGGCGAGTCGCAGCCGGCCTCGGCGGCGAGCCAGCCGAACGAGAGCGCGGACAGGCCGGTCGTGCTCGAACCGCCGGGACAAGGTCAGCGGGGGCCGTACGAGATGCCGGCCGACCAGGCGGTGCAACTGGCGCTGAAGAACCGGTTGGATCTGCGCGTTGCGATCGGACGCGTGCTGGATTCGCAGCGCATCGCGGCCGTGGCCGCCGACCAGTTGCGCGCCGATGTGACGCTGCTGGGCAGCGGCTCGGCCGGGGCGCGCCGAACGCTGGGCAGCGTCGGTCAGGAGGATTCGATCCTTCGGCCGGACGAAGGCAGCTACTCCGCCCTGCTCACGATCGATCTACCGCTGGAGCGTACGGCGGAGCGGCACACGTATCGGACCAGCCTGCTGGATTTCGAGCAGTCGCTGCGCGACGTTCAGGAGCTGGAGGATCAGATCAAGCTGGCCGCGCGGACGCGCCTGAGCCAACTGCTCGAAGCGCGCGAGTCGATTCGCATTCAGGTGCTGGCGCTGAAGGTGGCGCAGCGGCGCGTCGAGAGCACGAAACTGTTTCTGGAAGCCGGGCGGGCGGAGATTCGCGACGTGCTCGAGGCCCAGGAGGCGCTGGTCTCGGCACAGAATGCGCTGACCGCGGCGCTGATCGACTACCGCATCGGCGAGCTCGCGCTGCAACGCGACGTGGGCGTCCTGGAGATCAATGAGAAGGGCCTCTGGCGCGAGTACTCGCCGCCGGGGGAACGGGGTGGACCATGAGCGAATCGAGCGGACGATCCGCGGGCCGAAGCTTGCGTGCGGCGATCTGGGCGGGCGGCGCCATCGTCGTCATTGTCGGAGCCGTGCTGCTGACTCGTTCCGAGGGGTTCGGGGCGCCGCGCGCCGACGTGCCGACGTTCGCGACCCAGCGCGGGCCGCTGACCATCAGCGTCACGGAGTCCGGCACGATCAAGCCGCAGGATCAGATCATCCTGAAGAACGAGGTGGAGGGGCAGGTCACGCTGATCTACCTGATTCCGGAAGGCACGCGCGTCATCAAGGGGCAGCTTCTGGCCGAGCTGGACGGCAGCCAGCTTCAGGACAACCGCGTCGAGCAGCAGATCAAGGTGGACAACGCCGAGGCCGAGTTCATCCGCTCGCGGGAAAACCTGGAGGTGGTGAAGAACCAGGCGGCGAGCGACACGTCGAAGGCGGAGCTGGATTACGATTTTGCCAAGGAAGACGTGGTCAAGTACACGGACGGCGAGTACCCGCAACAGCTTCTCGAAGCGGACACGAAGATCACGCTGGCCGAGGAGGAGCTGAAGCGCGCCAAGGAGAAGCTGCGCTGGTCGCTCGAGCTCTTCGAGGGAAAGTACATCTCGCAGACCGAGCTCGAGGCGGATCGAATCGCCAGCAGCCGGGCGGAGCTGGATTACACGCTCGCCAAGAAGGCCAAGGAGTTGCTGGTCGCCTACACGAATCGGCGCGAGCTGGCGCAATTGCAGAGTGACGTGGATCAGACCAAGCTCGCCTTGGACCGCGCCCGAATCAAGGCCAACTCCGACATCGTGCAGGCCGAGGCCGCGCTCAAGGCCAAGGAAGCTGAGTTCGCGCAGCAGAAGAACAAGCTCACCAAGATCGACGAGCAGATCGCCAAGACCAAGATCACCGCCCCGCGCGACGGGCTGGTCGTCTATGCGACCTCCACGCGCACCAGCGGCGGCCGCGGCGGCATGACCCAGCCGCTCGAGGAAGGGCAGACCGTTCGCGAGCGGCAGGAGCTGATCTACCTGCCTTCGACCAGTGCGATGATGGCGGAGCTGATGATTCACGAGTCGAGTCTGGAGAAGGTCGAGCCCGGGCAGCCGGTGCGGGTGACGGTGGATGCGCAGCCGGGGCGCGTCTTCGACGGCGAGGTTCGCACGATTGCGCCGCTGCCCGATGCGCAAAGCATGTTCATGAGCCCCGACCGGAAGGTATACGCTACGAAGGTCTTCCTCGACGGCGAGAATCCCGAGCTGCGCACCGGCATGAGCTGCCGCGCCGAGATCATCGTCAGCGAGCTTCAGGATGCGGCCTACGTTCCGACGCAGGCGGTGATCCGGGTCGCGGGCAAACCGACCGTCTACGTCCGCTCCAACGACGCGTTCGTTCCGCGAACCGTCGAGGTCGGGCTCGACAACGTCAGCATGGTTCACATCGTCTCGGGTCTTTCGGTCGGCGACGTGGTCAGCCTCGCGCCGCCGCTGGAGGGCTCGGCGGTTCCGCGCGTTGCCGCTTCGATGCGGCCGTCCCCGACCTCGCAGCCGACCTCGCGTCCGGGGTTCGCGGGGCCAGGCGACCGCGCTGAGCCGCGCTCGGGCGACGAAGACCAGGCCGCGATGCGCGAGCGATTTGCCAACATGAGCCCCGAAGAGCGCGCCGAGGAGCGCCGCCGGCGAATGGAATCCATGACGCCCGAGCAGCGCGAAGCCTTCATGCAGCGGATGCGCGATCGCCAGGGCGGCGAAGGCGGCGGCCCGGGCGGGGAGCGCGCCGGCGAGGGCGGCGGGCCGGGCGGGGAGCGCGGCGGGCAAGCCGGTGAGCGCCCGGGCCGCTCCGGGAGAGACCGATCGCGACGCTCCGATCGCCCGGAGCAGGAGCCGCCGGCGTCGCGCCCCGCGGAGAGCGAGCCCACTCCATGAGCGTCGCGCTGCGGACTGCGCCCACGCCTGCGGAGACCCACCGCGACGCGGGGACCGTCCGCCTCGAAAGCGTCCGCAAGATCTACAAGATCGGCTCGAACGAAGTCCACGCGCTGCGCGACGTCTCCATTTCGTTTCAGGCCGGCAGCTTCTGGGCCATCATGGGCCCCAGCGGCTCCGGCAAGAGCACCATGCTGAACCTGCTCGGCTGCCTGGATCGACCCACCTCGGGCCGCTACATCGTCGACGGACGCGACGTCGCCGACCTGGATGACAACGCGCTCAGCGAGCTTCGCCTGCGCCACCTGGGCTTCATCTTCCAGAGCTTCAACCTGATTCCGCAGTTGACCGTGCGCGAGAACATCGAGCTGCCGCTCTATTACCTCGAATGGGGCCCGCAGGAGAGCCGCGCCCAGGCCGAGGAGATGGCCCGGCGGGTCGGGCTCGAAGCGCGGCTCGATCACCGTCCGTCGGAGCTCTCCGGCGGACAGCAGCAGCGCGTTGCGATCGCGCGCTCGCTGGCCGCCAACCCCGCCATCCTGCTGGCGGATGAGCCGACCGGCAACCTCGACAGCGCGACCGGCGTGCAGATCATGGGCCTGCTGGCAGAGCTGAATCGGCAGGGCAAGACCGTCCTGATGGTCACACACGAGCCCGACATCGCCGCCTTCGCGAGCAACCGGCTTCACATGCGCGACGGCTGCATCGACCGCATCGAGGGTCCGTCCGAATGAAGGCCGCGCGCCTGGCTCGCAACGTCCGGCTCGGCGTCAAGACACTGCTGCTGCACAAGCTGCGCTCGCTGCTCACGATGCTGGGCGTTGTTTTCGGCGTGGCCAGCGTCGTGGCGATGCTGGCCGTCGGCGAGGGCGCCAGCCGCGAGGCGCTCGATCAGATCCGCAAGCTCGGCTCGAACAACGTCATCATTTCGTCCATCAAGCCGGTGGAGGATCAGTCGCGCACCAACGTCTCTCCGTTCAGCGTCAGCGCGTACGGGCTGCTCTATGAAGATCAGCGCCGTGCCGAGGAGACGCTGCTCTCGGTGCGCCGCACCGTGCCCGTCAAGCAGGTTCGCAAGGAAGGGCGCCTGCGCGACCGCGTGCTCGACCTCCGGCTGGTCGGCACCACGCCCGACTGGTTCGACCTGGTGCGCCGCCCGGTCATCGCCGGCCGCGTGATCCTGCCGCGCGACGTGGAAGGACATTCCGGCGTCGTGGTGCTGACCGAATTCGGCGCGCGCCGCCTGCTGGCCACCGAGCACTCGATCGGCGAGACGCTGCGCATCGGCGGAGACTACTACGAAGTGGTCGGGATCGTCCGCAGCGAGTCCGGCTCGGGCGGCGCGATGCAGACGCCGGACCAGGAGATCGATGCGTACATTCCCATCGACGTGGCCCGAGAGCGCTACGGCGACCTGACCACGATCGTCGCCTCGGGCTCATTTCTGCGCGAGTCGGTCGAGCTGCACCAGCTCATCATCGAAGTCGACTCAGCCGAGAACGTCGAAGCCACCGCGCGCGGCGTCGAGCGCATGCTCAAGCAGACGCACCCCAAGGAGGACTACCGCATCGCGGTGCCGCTCGAGCTGCTGCGCCAGACCGAAGCCACCAAGCGCACGTTCAACATCGTGCTCGGCTCCATCGCCGCGATCAGCCTGCTGGTCGGCGGCATCGGCATCATGAACATCATGCTGGCGTCCGTCACCGAGCGTACACGCGAAATCGGCATTCGACGGGCCATCGGCGCCAAGCGTTCGCAGATCATCGGGCAGTTTTTGATTGAGACGGTCGTGCTGTCGATGAGCGGCGGGCTGCTGGGGATGGGGCTGGGCATGGGAATCCCCTGGCTGATTACGCTGGTGGCGGGGATGCCCACGGTCGTGACGGGCTACAGCCTGCTGATGGCGGTCGGGATCAGCGTGAGCGTCGGGCTGGTCTTCGGGCTCTACCCGGCCCAGCACGCCGCCAATCTCGATCCGATCGAGGCCCTGCGGCACGAGTAGACCCGCGGCGTTCTGGCCTCTTCACCTTTCATGCGCGCGGTCGTCGAGCGTGAGGCTTGTCGGCGTCCTGGTGAATCGGCCGGGCCGGACGACCTTTCAGCCACCCGGCCCGGCGAACGGCACGCCTTCCATTGATGTGGGCGGCGCTTCGCCCACGGGCTGCTTGCAGCGGGCCCGGTGCACAACTTACCTCGTCGGACGTGAGTCGAGCCGCCGGCGCTGCGGTCAGCTATTCGACTCCGAGCTCCTTGTGCGCCCTCTCGCGAATCGACATGGCCTTGTCGAATTCGGTCTTGGCCGCGTCCGCGTTGTCTGCGAGCAGGTTCGATTCCACGTTCAGCAGCGTGTGAGCCAACTCGATCTGGGTGATGCGGAACTTCAGCGCCATCGCCTTCTTCTCATCTTCGTTCTCGATCTTGGCGAGCGCCTCGTCGAGCTGCGCACCCTTGGCGGCGATGCAGGCGCGCTGCATATCGCTGATCAGCCGCAGGTTCTCATCCTTCTTCGACGCGTCGGCGATCTGGTCCTTCAGAATCTCTGCGGACCGATTCATCGCGTTCATCGCGCCTTCGACGCTCATGCCGCGGCGCTCGCCGCCCGCAGCGCGATCAGGCCGCTCGCGCCTCGGTCGCTCGCGCGGCTCGCCGCCGGGGTCCTGCATGCCGAGGTTCGCGAACGCCAGCAGACCCAGCAACGAAGCCACCGCGATCCCCGGCCACATTCCACCCAGCTTCATGGATCAGTCTCCACTTGAAATCCAAGACGGTTCCTATAACGGTTCAATGCTCGAACGGTTCGCCTATTGCACCGTCGGCCGGCGATTTTGTCGACCGGCGCGGCGGCGGCGGCGGCGGGATCGTTCGCGCGTCGTGCGAATCGTCGCTAACCGGCGACGTGGACTTGAGTTGGCTTGCGATTCACGAGCCGATCGCGGGGCGGGGCACGAACATGCCTGCCTTCCGCCCGCGATTTGCCGCCGTGGGCCGGGCCGTAGCGGTCGCCGAATCGCCGAAATCTCAGTGCCGGGCGGGCGGCTCAGCGTCACGCGCGTAGTCGGCACAGCGCGGCCGGCGTGGGTACACTCTCCGGCAACTCCGGAGTGCCTGATGGGCCGCAAGCTTTGTCCGCATGTGATCCTTGAGGGCACGCGCCTCACCCACAAGACCGACATCGCCTTCGCGCTGAACGAGCACGCGCGCTTCGTCGGCCCGCGGAAGTACCGCTATCACTCGCCGCTGATCTCCGCCGAGTGGTGCGCGTTCACGAATGTCCCCTGGGGCCGCGGGTTGATCAACTTCGAGCCCGCCGAGGAAGCGCGCGCCATGGAGACGTACGCCACGTGGGCGCGGCTGTTCGAGCTGCTGCCCTATTACTCGTGGATCATCGACCGCTTTCACCTCTCGACGCGCGCGGTTCAGCTCCATCAGCGCGGGCGCGACTATGACTTCGGCTGGCTTGAGGATCGGCTGCTGCCGCTCGGATTTCACCTCGTCTTCTGTCACCGCAGTCCGGAGTCCTTCACCGCGGCGCGGGCCGAGCGGTTGAAGACCTCCGGGAATCCGGGGCAATACGACGACCTTCAGGTGTTCGTCGACGAACAGAATCGCACACAAGAGCTGGTGCGGGCCTCGCGGCTGCCGCTGCTGGAGCTGGACGTGAGCGACGGCGATGTCGCGCGCGGCTGCGACGCGATCGTGGGCTGGATGGAAAGCACCGGCGGGCTTTGGGCGCGCTCAGCAGGGCCGGCGTGAGGCCTGGGGCACGGCCTGCCGTCTTGCCACCAGGTCCGCCGCCGCCGGCGCCCATTCCGCGAACGCGAAGCGGAAGCCGTCTTCCAGTAGCCGGCCGGGCACGACGCGCCGGCTCTTGAGCACCAGCTCGGTCTCCGTCCGCATCAGGATCGCGCCCAGCTCAAGCATCCAGCGCGCCGCCGGCAGGCCGATCCGCACACCCGCGGCGGCGCGCAGCGTGCGCATGAACTCCGTGTTCGGCAGCGGGTTCGGCGACGCCAGGTTGATTACGCCGCTCAGGTGCGGGCGGGTGATCAACCAGTCGATCGCGGCGACGAAATCCCGGTCGTGAATCCAGGAGACATATTGTCGGCCGTCGCCGGCGCGGCCGCCCAAACCTCGCCGCACCAGCGTGTACAGCACGTCAAAGATGCCGCCGCGATCGGGGCTCATGGTCATGGCCGATCGAAGCGCCGCTTTTCGGGTAGCGGGCGTGTCGGCCCGCTCGAATTCCCGCTCCCACGCGCTAGCGACTTCGACGCTGAATCGCCAGGTATCCGGTGCATCCGGCTCGTTTCCGCCGAGAATTCCGGTTCGTTCGTCGTTCGGCGCGTCGTAGCGGTGGGCGTAGAGGGTGGCCGTGCTGGCTTGCAGCCACAGCGCAGGTGGGTTTCTCGACGCCGCGATCGCCTGTCCGACGACCCGCGTCGATTCAACCCGCGACGCGAGAATGGCGCGGCGATTGGCGGCGTTGTAGCGGCAGTTCACGCTGCGTCCGGCGAGATTGATGACCACGTCGGCGCCGTTGATCTGCGTCGCCCAGTCCCCGAGCGCGCGGCCGTCCCAGGGAATCGCTTGCCAGGGTCCGTTCGCGGCGGCGCTGCGGCTCAGGACTATGACCTGGTATCCGCGCGCGTGGAAGGAGCGCGCCAGGATGGTGCCGACCTGACCCGACCCGCCGGGGATGATGATCTTCATGGCTCGTTCTCGACAGCGAACCGCGGGTGAGGGCCATCATTCTCGCCGGAGATCGTATCGAAGAAACGGTCGTACGCGCGCCGCGCGGCCAATGCGGATCGGCGGCGCACTCCCGCGGAAGCGCGCCGCCGACGGATGAGTAGATACCGTCGGGGTGGTTCAGTCTCGGCCGGGCGCGGGCGGGGGCGCGCCGGCGCGAGGCATCAGCGCACTCCCAGTCCGTCGGTGCCGGCGGGCAGTCCGCCGGTGAAGTCCAGCAGGCCCAGCACGCCGTCGCGATTGTCGACCCGGAAGGCGACGATCTCTTGCGCGCCGCCGTTGAGTACGTAGAGATTGCCTCCGCTGCGCGTGGTGGCGGCGTCGATCGGGCTGCTGTCCATGCCGGTCAGCGCGGTGCGGCCGTCGGCGTTCAGCCGCGACAGGCCGCCGTCCGCGCCGATCGCGAGCCCGGAGACGGAGCCGCTCGCGGTGACCAGCGGGGATGGGGCCGATCGAGTTCACGCGTAGAGGATACGGTCACGCGAGCAGGCCGACGCAAGTCCGTCGGCAGGGCACCCGCCACCCGGCGTCCCGGGAACTTCGACCGGGAAAAGAGAAACGGCCGCGCTGCGCCTGGCGCAACGCGGCCGCGCGTTGTTCGAATCGGCGGAGTGTCGAATCGACGAGCGGGTGCTACTCGATCTTGATCGAGCCGTCCGACGCTCCGAAGCCGAAGATTTCGACGCCGGCCCAGCCGCTGCCGATGCCGAAGCCGCCACCCGGATTCTGAACCGCCGTCTGGTCGCCCGTGATGCCGAAAAATGGCGCCACGACGGCGTGGAATTCCTGGCCGAAGAGGCCGAAGTCGGCGATCGGGGTCACGCCGACCCAGTAGTCACCAGCGGCAAGCGGGATGCCCAGGCCGCTGGCACTGACTGCCCAGGCGCGGTTGCGACGCGCGGAGGTCAGCGTGATGTCGACGACCGCGCCGGCGGCGGGATCATCGCCCGCTCCTGGCAGGGAGCTGGTCTTCGGAAAGATGTTCAGTCGAGCCGTGTTGACGCCGCTGCCCCAGAAGCCGAAGCCCTGCGTGAAGTACACCGTCACCGTGTTGACGACGACATCGCCGGCGAAGCTGACATCATGCACCTGGTACGTGGAGAACTCGGGGAAGTCGGGGAACTCCTGGTCCACAACCGCTGTCGCGCGCAGGCTGTACAGCGACTGATCCCACAGCGCAGTGCCGCGGGTCCCGCCGAGCTGATCGGCATCGATCACATCCTTGCCGCCGACCTGCGGGATGACGTGGGTGCGAATTCCCTGCGCCAAGGCCGCCGCCGACAATCCACAAACGATTGCGAGAGCAAGCAAACGCTTCATCGAATGGCCTCCTTCGTGGCACACCCCTACGAACCGCCGGCCGGGAATCCACGCGATCGCCCCGGCCGCCACGTCACGGCGCAAGCTCAGCCTGCGTCCGCGACAGTCAATGCCAAACGTTCGGAAACAAGAGCCCTGAACCGCTTTGCGGGGCGAATCCCACCCAGTCCGCGAATCCGCAGATCCCCCACCGAAAGGCAACGCGTTGAATCTCGCGCTCGGTGAGCACACCCCGAAGACCAAGAGGACTCTATGGCAAGCGGCCTCTAATCGCAATGTCAAACCGCCCCGAGAGCGATTGGAATCAGGCCCCGGCCCTCGATACTCGGACGCCGCGGCGGCCGGTTCCTTGCCAGCGGTACACGCAAGGCCTGGCGTGCACCGATTCTGCGCGAGCGCCGGGCGACGCCGCTGTGTCGCTCGTCGCCGCCGGTTCGGGTAGGCTGCCGCGCTGGGCCGACCGCGCCGAAGGCGGCCAGTGGTCGACCTAATGCGCATCGAGGAGATCGTCGTGCCGCGCAAACTCGCTGTTTTGATGACGTGTCTTGCGGTCCTCATGGCGTTCGGCCAGAGCGAGGACCTGCAACCGGCCGAGCTGCGCCGCTACTTCGGCTTCGGCGAGATGCAGATGTACAAGCTGAAGGACGGCGCCAGCCTGCTGCACCTGGCCGACCTCGACGGCGACGGCCGAACCGACATTGTGGTGTGGAACCGGGAGTCCAGCCGGCTCGAGCTCTTCTATCAGCCGCGCGACGGCGATGCCGAGAACAAGCCGGACCCGAAGCCGCTGGATCGCAACGAGCTGGCGGATCAGGGCGACCTGGTGCGCCGCACCGTGCCGGTCGGGCAGAACGTCGTCTCGCTGGTCGTCGGCTGCTTCAACGGCGATGAGCACGCGGACCTGGTGTGCTTCACGGAGGCCAAGCGCCTGCTGGTCTTCGCCGGCGGACCCGATCGCGACTTCGCCGCCCCGCAGTCCTACCGCGCCGACGGCATCGAGGCGCGCGGCGGGAACATCGCGTTGGCGGACTTCAACTCGGACGGCCGCGCCGACGTGGCGCTGATCGGCGAGCGAACGCTGCTGCTGTTCAGCCAGCGGGCCGAGGGCGGGTTCGGCAAGCCCGATTCGATCAGCCACGGCATCCTCAAGCCTATGCTCATGCTCAGCGGCGACCTGGACGGCGACGGGCGGGCCGACCTGGTCGGCAGCGCGGACGACGATGAATACGGCGCGTTCGTCCTGTTGCAGGATTCGCAGGGCGGCCTCGGCGCGGTGCGACGCGCCGCGACCGAGAAGCTGCGCAGCGTGACCGTCGCGCCCAGAAAGGGCGGCGACGACGTGCTCTCGGTCGAGTGGAATTCCGGCCGGCTCAAGCAATTCCATTGGGCGGTGCCGACGCGCGACTCGACCCAGACCGATTGGCCGCAACTGCTCTACTCGTTCGCCGCGCCGGGCGAATCCAAGCGGCGCGCGGTCGCGGTCGGCGACGTGACGCTCGACGGCCTCGACGACGTGCTGATCGCCGACCCGGACGGCGGGCAGGTCGTCCTCTTCGAGCAGGCCGGCGAACAGCTCCGCCGCGGCGTGCCGTTCCCCAGCCTGCTCAACACGCTCGATCTGTGCGTCGCCGACTACGACGGCGACGGGCGCAACGAAATCATCAGCGTCAGCCCGAAAGAGAAGATGATCGGCACGTCGCAGTTCGAGCACGGGCGGGTCAGCTTCCCCGCGCCGATCGAGCCGGGTGACAGTCCGCTCTCGGCGACGTTCGGCAGTCTCCAGGCGGGTGCGCCGGCCGATACGCTCGTGTCGCTGCGGCGCCGGGAGAAGGGCAGCGTGCTGCAAGTCGCGCGGCGCGGCGCGGAGCCGCGCGTGATCACCGCCGGCGAGCTGAAGGACGATCCCGACGGACTGCTGCTGGCGGACGTCAACCAGGACGGGCTGAACGACATTCTGCTGTTCGTGCGATTCTCGCCGCTGCGCGCGTTCCTTCAGTCGCCGGACGGCGGTTTCGAGGAGCTCACCGGCGCGGCCAGCCGGTCGGAGCTGGTCAAGGAGGCGTCGCTGAGCGACGCCGCGATCGCGGACATCAACGCGGACGGCCACGCCGAGCTGCTGCTGGCGCAGAAGAGCCTGGCGCGTGCGCTGCGCGTCGAGAACGGCGCGTGGACCGTAGTCGAGCAGTTCAATCCCGAGACGCCGGACGCACAGGTGCGCGGCGTCGCGGTGGTGGCGGGTCCGAACGGACCGCGCGTGGTGCTGCTGGATCGCAAGGCGCGCGACCTGCTCGTCTTCGAGCGCCGCGGCGACGGTGCGTACGCCGTCGCGCGGTCGCTTCGCGTCGGATCGTTCGAGTCGCCGCGGCTGGCGCCGCTGAGCGTCGGCGGCGGCAAGACGGCGCTGCTGCTATCCGACCTGGATCGCATGCTGGTGATCTATCCGGATCAGCCCGCCGCCACGTTGGTCGAGGAGCGTAGCTACGAGACCGCGATCAAGGACGCCTGGCTGGCGGACGCGGTGGTGGGCGACATGAACCACGACGGGGTGCGCGACATCGCCGTCGTCGACATGCGCAAGGCGAACATCGAGATTCTCACGCAGATGCCCGACGGCGATCTCGCGCGCGTGATGCAGTTCCAGGTCTTCCAGGGCAAGCGCTTCAGCGCCGAGCCCGACGCGGGCGGCGAGCCGCACGAAGCGTTGTGCGGCGACGTGACCGGCGACGGCACGGACGACCTGGTGGTGCTGGTGCATGACCGTCTGATCGTTTATCCGGGGCAGTAGCGGCCGCTTGGCGGTTCATCGCAGCGTTTGCGGCGACATCATCCCCAGCGGGACGGCGGCGGCGCACTTGACCAGCGTCGCGCCGATGAACGGGAACAAACCGGCCGCGAGGGCGGCGGACCAGTCGCCACCCGCCCACAGCCGCAACCAGCCGACGCCCAGCGCGAAGATCACGACGTGACCGGCGAGTGCGGCGATCGCGATGCGCGTAGCACGGCGCGCGGGCGAGCCGTCCGCGCGGCGGGTCATCCAACCGACCAGCGCCGCGGCCGGCACGAACGCCGCCAGGTATCCGCCGGTCGGTCCCAGCAGGTAGGCGAAGCCGGCGTTGGCGAAAATCGCGGACAGCGCGAAGACGTGGTGCCCGCTGATTCCCAGGGCCAGATAGAAGAGCATGCTCAGGGCGCCGAGCCGCGGCCCGAGCACCACCCCGGCCAGCAGTACCACCAGCGTTTGAAGAGTCATCGGCACCGGCGATCCGGCGACCGGAATTCGCATCTGGGCGGCGATTCCCGTCGCGACGGCGAACAGCAGCACGCCGGCGGCGGACAGCACAATGCGCCGCACCTGCGAGAGCCGGGCTTGCGCTGGCGCGGCGGCAACAAGGGCGTCGGGTCGGGTCGTGTGGGTGATCATGGTGGCGGGATGATAGGAAATCGAGCTTCCCCGCACAATCGCAATCCGAGCGGTCAACTCCCGGCTCGCGGGGCTGCGAATGAACGCCGCCCGCCCGCATCGGCCGCCGGATAGAATCGACGCGCCATGGACGTCGACATCCACCAACTCCCGATCCCCGACTGGGGGCTGCACTGCCCGAACTGCGACTATCTGCTGGTCGGGCTGCCGGAGCACCGTTGTCCCGAATGCGGCACGCAGCTCGACATGGAGGGGCTGTGCGGAACCTGGGCGACGCTGCGCCCGCCTCGCTACGGCGGAAAGGAACTGCCGCTGCCCGACTTCGGGTTGACCTGCCGCTCGTGCGGTGCGCCGCTGGCCGGATGCGCGACGTTTCATTGCGGCGTGTGCCGAAGGAGTTTTGATCCGCAGCGCGACGCGCCCCTGCGTCCTTGGTTCACCATTGACTCGTCGCTGGCGGCGGAGATTCCGCTGGCGCTGTTGCCCATTCGCTTCGCCGAGGAGGAGATCCCGTTTGTGCCGGAGCCGGGCAAGCTGTTCCGCGATCTGGCGCTCGGCTCGCGCTCCATCGGCGGGGCGCTGCGTGTGCCGCGGGCCTACTACTTCGACGTGCTCGAATTGCTGGAGCGTTTGCGGCGCGAGATGCGCGCGGCGCGCGAGTTGCCCTTGGGCGGTGACTGGCGCTGTGCGCGCTGCGGCGAGAACGTGCCGGCGCATTTCGAGACCTGCTGGAACTGCGGCGTGTCGCGGCCGGGCGAGCGAAGCGCGGGCGATCAGTCGCCGACGACCTGAATGACGATCTGGCGCTGTCTCGGGCGGTTGTCGAAGTCGATCAGCACGATCTGCTGCCAGGTGCCGAGCACGAGCCGCCCGTCGACGATCGGCACGCAGACGGAGGGTCCCAGCAGCGTCGCGCGGACGTGCGAGTGGCCGTTGCCGTCGCTCCAGGTTTCCTGGTGCTTGTATTCGGCCGCCTGCGGGATGATCCGCTCGAAGAAGGCCTTCAGGTCGTAATTCAGCAAGCCGGGCTCGGCCTCGGTCGTGGTGACCGAGGCGGTCGACCCGACCACCAGGACGCAGACGATTCCGTTCTGCACGTTGGAGGCGCTCACGCCGTCGGCCACCGGCGCGGAGAGGTCGATGACGTGCGTGTTCCCCAGCGTGGGGATGTCGATTCGGCGAGTGAATGTCACGACGCGCTACCTCCTGCCTCGTCCGCCGCGGATTCACTCCCGCGGGCTCACCGCCTCGGTCGGACGCTGAAGCCACGAATCCAGCTCGAAAGTCACCGCAGCGGGGGCGAGCGCGGGAATCCGAATGTGGATTCGACGGGCCGCCGGGCGAACCACAACCGAATGCAGCGTCGTGGACTGCCGAACGGTGTCGAGCAACTCAAAGGCCTGGGCCACGTCGATGGGCGCGCCGCGCGCCGATCGCTGCGACAGCTCCCGGTCGAGCGCTTCGTATCGATCGCAGGCGCGCGGCTCCTGGCGCTGCCGCAGGTGATTGGTGCAGTAGAGCCGGTCGGCCGCGAGATCGCCGCTGCACTGCGGCAGGCGGATGGTGACGCCGCCGTCGCGCGCGGCGCCGTCGTATTCGAAGATCGCGGCGGGCGGATCGGCGGCGGCGGCCGGAACGCTTACGAGGATGTTGTTGCCGACCAGCACGCGCTGATTCTCGAGCACTTTTCGGATGTCCGCGACGAACGACGCCGGCCGCGCAGTCTGGAGCGCCGCGCGCATGGTCAGCGAGCGCGGCGTGAAGCCGAGCACGTCGCGCGCGGGCAGCCCGTTGGCATCGTGCATCGAGAGCGTGACGCCGGCTGCGCTCATCGCCGTGTACACGCCGATCAGCCCGGGCCAGGTGACGCCGATGCACGCGGGCTTGCCGGCGTCGGCGCGGCGGATGAGCACGATCTGGGCGCGCTGCATGCTGGCGGTGAACGGGAAGTCGAGGTTGCGCCCGGTGAGCGTTTCGCCGTCCGGGCTGAGTCGGCCCCAGACCGAGAAGGACGAGCACATCAGACCGAACCAGTCCGCCAGGCAGTTGGCGATCATCAGGTCGTCGACGTCGAGCGCGCGGTCGAGCTTCTGCGAGCGGACGCGCTCGGCCCCGAGCCGGTCCACGGCCCCGCGGAGCATCGCGGCCAGCTCTTCTTCAACCACACTCGGCCACGCGAACTGCCGGCGCACCCCCACGCGCAGCGAGCCTTCGTAGACGCCGACGTTGGGCGTGATGCGCGGGTCGAGGATGTAGTCGTCGAACAGAGTGACGATCGTCTCGGCGCAGAGATAGCCCTGGGAATATGCGGCCTGCTGCGGCGTGCCCCAGATTTCGAGCACGGGCAGCCCGCTCTCGGTCGAGAGTCGCCCGGTCAGCGGCTGGCTCGGCTGTCCGCCCGAGGCGGAGCCGACCAGGGCGCTGAGCGCCAGGGCCGCGGCCAGGCGCGTTACCCATCGGCTCCTCGCATTGCGAAGCGGGCGGCTGTGCATCCGGTCGAGTCTCCGTGCCGGTGATTCCGGGCCGCGCGACAAGGCCGTCGGCGGCGCAGCGGCATTGTAAGCGAGCCGGGCGGTCGATTGGACGGTCGATTCGGGCTGCCGGTGAATTGGCCGTGGATCAAAGGCCCAGTTTCTGCCGTGCGGCGAGGCAGAGCTCGTAGACCTTCTCAAGCGTCTGCGGAATCACCCGGATGTCGCTCAGAACGGGGAGGAAATTCGTGTCGCCGCCCCAGCGCGGGATGATGTGCCAGTGCAGATGGTCCGGCAGGCCGGCTCCCGCGCAGCGGCCCAGGTTCATGCCGATGTTGAAGCCCTGCGGCTCGAGCGCGGCCTGTAGCACGCGCCGCGCATCGCGCAGGCGCAGGCAGAGCTCCGACCATTCGCCGTCGGGCAGGTCTTCCAGCCGCCCGCCGTGACGCGTCGGGGCGATCAGCAGGTGGCCGGACGTGTAGGGGAAGCGGTTCAGCAGAATCATCCACGCGGCGCTGCGCCAGATGACGTGGTTGCGGGCATCATCTTCCGGATGCTCGCGGTAGCTGCACAGGAAGCACTCCTGCGACGCGTCGGCGGCGGGAATGGAGTCGATGTACTGCATTCGCCACGGCGCCCAGATGTTCCGCGCGAATTCCGCCATCGCGTGCGTTCCTTGACTCCTGCGCGCCGCGTGCGGCGCTAATCGCGCGTTCGCGGAATCACACGAATGCTCTTGGAGGCGCGGTGCTGCTGCCCGTCCGCCGTGACCACCAGCACCGAGAGCGTATGCTCGCCGGCGGATGCAATGGTCTTCTGCCCGTTCAGCCCGGAAGCGATCGGCACGCCGTTGAGCGTCCAGAGGAAGTTGGCGGTGTTGCGCCAGCTCGCCGGGCAGTCGGCCGAGAAGTCGAGCTGTAGCGGCTGCACGCCGACCGCGCTGGAGACGTAGATCGTGACCGGCGTCATGCGCGGCCCGCGCGACACGACTGCGGGGGCTCGATCTCCGCCGGGTCCCGCTCCGGCGGATGCGAGCGTCGGAGGGCTCGTCTCGCGCCGCGTGGGCGCGGTTCGGCCAGGCGCGGGCCGGCGCGTGGAGGCGTCGTCGCGCGTGGCGCGGGCCGGATTGGCGCGGGTCACGCGGCTGCTGGCCAGGCGGTTGGCGTCCGGCGAGCGCTGGATTCCGCTGAGGTCGCCCGACAGAAACGCCAGGCCCGCCTGGTTGCCGTCGATCGCCTGCCGGTGCATCACGACGGCTTCGCTGCCGCTCGGCTTGATTCCGGCCACGCGGCCGAAGAAGTCCGCCGCAAGGTCGGGAGTGCGCTCGTGTCCCTTGTCCTTGATCGCGATCCAGAAGACGTTCTTGACGCCCTGCGACTCGTACCACGCGACCGCCTCGCGCGACTCGCGCTTGCAGATGGCGAAGTCGTTCTGCGTGTTGAGGATCAGGACCGGGTTATAGGCCGATTGCCGCGCGATCTCGCCGTCGAGAATGGCCGACGAGAAGTTCGATTGCCGCACGCCCAGGCAGGTGAACCGGTTCGGGTGGCGGTTCATCATGTAATGCGCCAGGTAGCCCCCCGACGACCAGCTTGTCGCCAGCACGTTGGTCGGGTCGGCCTGCGTGTTCGCGAACACCTGGTCCATGATCGCCAGCGTCGCGTTCTCATCGGATTTCAGCGTCGGGCTGATCGTTCGCAGCGGGAACTCGTTGAAGACGTCCGGCGTTCGGAGTTCCGGCGCGAGGACTACGAAGCCGAAGCGGTCGGCCTCCTGCTGCCATTCGAGCGCCTGCGGGCGGGCATTGTCGAACGGCTTCATCCCGTGAAACGTGACCACCAGCGGCCAGCGCCGGGCGCGCAGGGCCGTGGAGTCGGACTGCACATAGGCGCGCGGCAGGTAGAGCCAGTAGCCGCGCTGCGTAGTCGGTTCGACGCGGTGCTCCAGGCGGCCCTGTCCGCGCGGCTGCGGCACCGCGCAGCCGAACGCGCCGCTGAACAGCAGGAGGGTCATCGCCAGGGTCAGACGGCGCGCTGCTCGGCCTCCGGCCGGCGCCGCGCGGCACACGCAGGGTACTCGGCTTGGCAACATCGAAATCCTTTAAGGTCCTCGGCCCGGCGCCGTGCTCGCCCGGCTTCCCTGCCGTCGGCATCCGCGCCGCGCACCTTCCATCAGGTTGGATCGACCACCGTAGGCGGCCGCACTCTGTTCCGGGTTGGCCGACACGCGGCTTTCGCGTGTGGGTCCGCTGTCTCCTCCCGCGGCCGGTAGCGCCCGAGACCCAGGCGCCAGCCGCGAGGGCCGCTGCCGGCGAATCTGCGCGGCTCGCCCGGCTCGGCCGCCGCTCAACGCTCGCAATTGTATAGGGTAATACCGGATTCGTCAGGGCCCGGTCGTGGCGGAATCGCTTTCGTCCGCCGCGTTTGACGCCAGGGCATCGGCGAGCGCTTGGTCGAGCAGCGGGGTCGCGCCGCCGATGAACCCGTTGATCGCGGAGCGCACCACGAGGTCGACGCAAGTGCCGGTCTGAAGCAGCGGCAGCAGTGCCGCGAGCAGGGCAGCTTGACGCCAGATTCCCGGACGTTGGCGACCTGCCGCGCGGGCTCGCGGCGGCGGGGCGCTAGCGTGCGGCAGTAGGTTTGGCGCCCGCCGGTGCTTCCCGTCTGCCGGCGCGCCCCGATCGGCGACGATTGTCGACGGCGCTGCGGCTGCCACTGAGTCGGGTTGAACGAGCTTCCTGCTCACCATGCCGCGCAGTCTAGCCGTCCCGGGGCATTCGTGCACACTCGTTCGGGCCGATGACATAGGTCGCGCGCCAGCATGGGCGGATGCGGTCGGGCACCAGAGGAAGGCGGCGATCGAGGTGGCAAGCCCCAGAGCCCCGCTCTCCCGCGCTCGCCCTCACCCGCAAGTGCGCTTCGCGCAAGCGCCGCGGCGAGCGCGGAACCTCGGGAAGGCAGAGGGGGCGTCGCCTCTGGTTCATTGAGCGCAAGTGATGACATCAGCGAGAGATGGGCCCAGTTGGACTCGAACCTGCCCCGAAAACCCCAGTAAATCGGCACGCTTCCGATTCCGGCGCTGCACAAGGCGCTGCACGGACAGCGCACGGCGACCCCGATGTTGACCTGGAAGCCCTGATCTTGGCGTGGGGCTCACTTCCTCCGCCAATCCGATCGGCGATCGCCCGGTTGGCTCGGCTTTCTGCACGGAAAGAAGCGCGTCCATGACCTGTGCGTGCTCGTGTACATGCGTGGCTGCGGAATCAAAACCCCCGCAATCTCGGTGAATCGAGAGGTTTTGCAGCCAAGGGGGGTGATTCGGCGGGGCTGCTGGTGTCACGGGTCCTTTCGGCTGTGGTACGTCGGATGGGTAATTCAGCCACGCGCGGCCGCGATTTGGCCTTTCGGAATTAGGTAATTTTCCCCAGCGCAGCCTGCGTGGCGGTCGCGGCAGATCGGCCTCGGCAGCGTTAGTGCAATGCCCAAGGGTCGCCCGGATGCGGCGCTTACTGGCCACTAGGGCGTCGGGCAGGTCGAGGCGATCGTGGGGCCGTTCGCGGACTGAACTGGCGACGCCGAGGCCGCAGGACGCCGTGCGATTCGTCGGCGACCGAGCAGCGGTCCTTGCGGCGCTGAATTCTCGACGACCGCTCGGGGGACCCATCGACCGGCGTTTCTTTACCACGCCCCCGGCCCGGCTGAACGCCGGGGAGTTACTTAACCCAGCTTGAATGACATCGCGAATCAGGGGAGCGGGTGCGGGGAGAAATCCGAAGACAGGCAGCGAAGGCAGCATCGCGCCAGCGTGGGTAAGCGGCCTGTGCCTGTTGCAGCCCGCGCTGCGGTCTTACGTCGCGATGGCAGGTTCGCTACTGCACCACATCGTCGAGGCTCTTCACTCGCTTGGAGAACGCGGCGTGCAATAGGTCGAGCTTCAGCACGAGCCAGCGATGACAGACGTTTGTGCGCCTGCGCGGGCAGCGGCTATTGGTTTGTCGCCGTATGCCCCGAAACGGACAACCGCCTTGGAATCGCATGAACCGGCTTGGGCAGGATTGCAGCCCGCCGATCGGATTGTCCGGATGGGTCGTCAAATCGCCGGCCTGAGGCGGCCGCCTTAGTACGTGTTGCGCCTCAATAATGTCAGCCGGAGGCACGCATCGCGCACCTCCGGCCGGTTGTGGTGGACTAGTCGACGCTGGTTCGGACTACTTGTGAATCGCTGCGCGGAGTGCCGCGAGTTCGCGCTCCAGCGCTGAGAGTCTGGCATCCTGAGCAGCCAGTTGGTCTCTCTGAGATTTGACGATTCCCAGCAGATAGACGCCGAGTCGGTCGTACTTGACGCCATCCGGTTGACCGTCGCTATTGCGAATAACCAGCTCGGGAACCAGTGGATCCACCTCCTCGGCGATCAGGCCGATGTCCGGCTCGCCAGTCGAATTCCACTTGAACGCGACCGGGCGCAACTTGAGTGCTTGATTCTCGCGGATAAGCAGGTCGCTGATGTCGTGCTTGTAGCGTCTGCTGGACGATACCTTTCGCAACACATTGCTGGAGTCGATCTGGACAGCGCTTCCGGAGCCGGTCGGAAGCCCGAGGATTGCACCACCGTCGGCCTGAATGAGTCCTCCTGCGTATATCGCCTTGTCGCAGAAGATGCTCTGGATTCCTCCCGTAATTGAGAGGCCGGCACCGTTCGACGGCGCGGCGATTTTGACACCATAGCTAGAACTGGGGTCAGTCCTGATACCGAGTGTTCCGCCTACAATCTTCGCACTACCACCAACACTAAGGTGGTCGCCGACCGTGACGTCATCATCCACCAGTACGTCGTCCGACGCGGAAAACGTGTCGGCCTGCACCCAGCCGCCAACCTCGATATCATTGGTGACGTCCAGTTCTTCGAGAAGTGATCGACCGATTACATGCAGGCGCTCTTCCGGGTTGCAGGTTCCGATCCCGACCCAGCCGCTCGGGTAGCAGATGTCCCCACCTCCTGCACCTTCCCAGAATCCGGCCGCTGGTGCCCAAGTCATATTCGCGCCATCAGTCTTGAGAATGTAACCGGCTTGTGCGCCCGTGGCTGCTAGCTTGGTTTGACTTACAGCACCGGTAGCCAGATCGGCAGAGGCTACCCCGCCGTCGGCGATCTCGCTCGACCCGACCGCTCCAGCGGCAATCTCCGAGGCGCCGACCGAATCAGTTGCCAAGTGCGCGGACGTGATGGAGTCGTTCGCAATCTTGGCCGACGTGACACTCGAATTGGCGAGGTCGCTCGAAGTGACGCCGCCGTCCACGATTTCGCTGCTGCCCACCGAATTCGCGACCAGTAGCAGGTTCGAGAATGTCCCGCTCAGGTCACCTCCGGCGGTCTCATTTGAATTCAGGAACCTCGCGTCGGCCCAGGTCGTATCGACAGCGACTGTCCCCTGGACATCGATGGGGTTCGGTGAGCAGATGATGCCGGTGCCCTGGCTGATAGACGTGACTGTGCCGCCGCCCCCGCCGTCGACCTGATCGAGTCCCCAGTACATACTTGCCCCGTTGGTCTTCAGAACGTAGCCGTTCTGAGCGCCCGATGCGTCGAGCATGGACTGCTTGACTCCAGCGTTGGCAATGGACAGATATGCGGGCCCGGAATCGGCGCCGCCAGCCAGACCACCGCCGTTGGCGGGCCAGACGGCGGTGATATCGCCCTGTCCGTCGTCGACCGCGGTCATGTCGTCGGACCAGATCACGCCGCCATTGCCGTCGGACTTGAGCACCTTTCCATTGGGCTGCGTTTCCGAGTTGAGCTTCGGCGATGTCACGGAGCGGTCGGCGAGGTAGGCTTCAGTGACGCTGCCTTCACCGATCGTGCCGGGCTCCCCCGGGGAGCCTTGCTCGCCTTGATCACCCTTGGGGCCCCTCGGGCCCTGGACACCCTGTGGGCCCGGCACGCCAGTCAGGTTCCTGGTAGCGTCTTCGACCTGATCCGCGACGGTCTGGGGAATGACCGCCTGCTCAATATTCTGAATCCACTGTTCCAGATCCGTCCCGTTCGAGTCCGGACATCCGGCGGGCAGCAGCAGCGCGCAGACCACCGCGGCGCCTGCCAGCACGATCCGACCATGCTTGAGAGTCACGAGCGATTTCATACCTGCTCTCCCTGGAAGTGCGAATGGTTCTCAAGCGATGTGCGTCACGCGTCCGCCGCGAGCGCACGGATTTCCGCACTTGCCGCCACGCTTGCACCCGGACTTGGCACCCGCCACCACGACTTGGTAAGCTGTAGCTACCCGAGGCAATACAGGGCCGTGGGCTTTTCATTTCCCCGTGGGCCGGATCAAGGAACCCGTCGTGGAAGCGCTTCAAACCCAGGTCACAACGCTGCTTGCATCCGTCAGCACCGGCGACGCACAGGCCGCCGACCGCCTGCTGCGGCTGGTCTACGACGAGCTGCACGAGCTCGCCCGGGCGTTTCGGGCAAAGGAACGCCGGGCGGGCGAGCTTCAGACCACCGTCCTGTTTCAGGAGGCCTACCTGCGGCTGATGGGCGGGGACCGCGAGGCGCTGCCGCAGAACCGCCGGCAATTCTTCGCCTTCGCCGCCAACGCCATGCGCCAGTTCCTCGTCGACGACGCACGTAAAAGAGGCCGAGTCAAGCGAGGCGGCGGCAAGGCGGCGGGTGAGCTGAACGATTCCGTCGCCACCTTCGACCACGACCCGGCCGAAATCCTCGCGGTCGACGAGGCCCTGGAGAAACTGAAGCTGCGCGACCCGCAAAAGGCGCGGATCGTCGAGCTGCGTTACTTCAGCGGCCTGACCATCGATGAGACCGCCGACGTGCTGGGCATCTCGCCCCGACTGGTGGACAAGGAATGGCACTTCATCCGGGCCTGGCTGCATCGGGAACTCGAATAACGGCGTCGTCCGCGACCGGCCGACGAACCTCCCGAGCGCGGCGCGACCGGCTGGACCGGGCGGGCGTCCCATGGTGAGCGACGACCTCTGGCAGCGGGCGCAGGAAGTCTTCGACCGCGTGCGGGCGCTGCCCCGGGAGCTTCGGTCCGCTGAGCTCGACCGATCCTGCGCCGGCGACGGCGAGCTGCGCGCCGAAGTCGAATCGCTGCTCGAACACGACACGCAGTTGGCCACTGAGTTCCTCGAATCGCCCGCGGTGCGGCTGCGCCATCGCCGAACGGATTCGGACACCTGGGCCGAGGGGCTGCTGAAGAAGCAGGTGGGACAGTACCGTCTGCGGCGGTTGATCGCCGCGGGCGGAATGGGCTGCGTCTTTGAAGCTCAGCAGGAGCACCCGGCCCGGTCGGTGGCCGTCAAGCTGCTGCGACCGGGCAACGGGGCCGCCTCGGCGGTCGCTCGCTTTCGGACCGAGCCGGAGTTCCTCGGTCGATTACAGCATCCGAACATCGCGCAAGTCTACGAGGCCGGGATTCACGGCGACTCGACCGGCCCGCTGCCCTATTTTGCCATGGAGCTGGTTCCGCAGGCGCAGCCGCTGACCGAGTTCGCAAGCACGGCGCGGCTCGACCTGAAGGCTCGGCTGGCACTCTTCGCCAAGGTCTGTGACGCCGTCCAGCATGCTCACCAGAAGGGCATTCTCCATCGTGATCTGAAGCCGGCGAATGTACTGGTCGGGTCCGACGGCGAGCCCAAGGTGATCGACTTCGGCGTCGCCCGCGCCACCGATTCGGACGTGACGCTCGCCACGCAACACACTCATGCGGGCGACCTGATCGGCACGCTGCGCTACATGAGCCCCGAGCAGTGCGACGGCGACGCCGGCAAGATCGACACGCGCAGCGACATCTATTCGCTGGGCGTGACGCTGTACGAGCTGCTCACCGGCGCGCAGCCCTACAACACGTCCGGCACGACCGTGTATGCCGCCATCCGCATCATCAAGGACGAGCTGCCGCGCCGACCGAGCGACGTGAATCGCGCCTTGCGCGGCGATCTGGATGCGATCCTGCTGAAGGCGCTGGAGAAGGAACCGGCGCGGCGCTATTCGTCCGCGGCGGCGCTGGCGGATGACCTGCGGCGCGTGCTGGCCCACGAGCCGATCTCCGCCCGGGCGCCGGGGCTGGGGTATCTGCTGGCGCGGTTCATGCGGCGACACGCGTGGGAGAGTGCGGCGCTCGGCCTGGCACTTGTTAGCGCCGTCGTCCTGCTGTCGATTCTCTGGATCAACAGCCAGCATGCTGCTGAAAGGGCGGTTCTGGCGCAAGCGGCGTACCGCGGGGCTCTACAGAGTGCAGAGGGCGCGCTGCTGATCAATGATGCGGCGGGCGCCAAACACCAGTTGGAGCTCGTGCAAGACGCCCCGCGTCGTGGCTGGGAGTGGTCACATCTCTGGTCACGGGCTGATCAGAGCGTGGCATTGCTGTCCCTTGGGCAGAATCGTACGACCGCCGGCGAGGCCGTTGTGGACCGCGAGGGAAAGTTCCTCGTCCAGTTAGTGACCCCGGGCCCTCGGGTCGAGATTTACGACCTTCAACGCCGCGTCCTCATTCGAACCCTCGGCCCGTCGGATCTTGAGCAGCTTTGTCGAAGGTTCAGCCCGAGTACCGAGTTGTTAGGTGCAGGGTTCGGTTGGGGCGCGGCATTCAATCCGTCGGGCGACTGTCTCGCAATTCACGTTAGTCCAGCAGTCGGACCTGGTTGCGTCATGGCACTGCTGAAAGCGCCAGACTTCGCCATCGAACCCGCGAACGCTTGGTTCTTGCTCGGCAAGCCGTGCGGGCTTGTATTCCATCCGTCGCTGCCGCGATTGGCAGCCGGCGTCAGCACCGAAGCCGGTTACGCGATTCGCATTTGGGATCTGAGCGAAATTGGCAAGCTCTCGGTCGGGCAGGCCCTCGAAGAGCCGCGACATTGGTCGATCGACACGGGGGGGAATCAGAACACCGTACTTGCGTTTTCTTCGGACGGCGCTTTGTTGGCAGGAACGGAGGAATATGGCGACATCCGGCTTTGGCAGCTCGAAGGCGTATTCGCAGGACAGGGTGGACTGACGGGCCTGAGGCTGCGCGGCCATACTCGGAACCTCACCGATCTCGCGTTCAGCCCTGACTTCAAGTTCCTGGCGACGAGCTCCGCGGATCGAACTGTCTGCGTCTGGGATGTAGCCCGGTGCCTCGCATACGGGAAGCTCGATCCCGCGGCACCGATCTCGGCCTCAGCGGTTGGCGCTGCACTCTTGGCCGGTCCCACCGCCGGTGTCCAGCGTGTGAGGTTCAACCGTTACGGGACACTCGTACTGGCGGGCGACGCCGATGGCGGAATCACGGTTTGGAGGCGAAGCAGCATCTGCGCCGACATGGGAAACGAGTGGACGCAGGCGAACTCGCTTCGTGGAAACACCGGCAGTATTCAGGGCCTTCATCTGATGTCGGATGGTTGCTTCATGACGTCGGTCGAGGATGGAACCGTTCGCCTTTGGGAACCTATTGTTGAAGATCCGGCCAGACTTCGGGGTCATCGCAGCAGCGTCTATTGCGTCGCCGTCACGCCCGACGGCCGACACGCCGTATCCGTTGACGGTACTTATGCCATGTTTGTTTGGGAGTTGGACGCCGCTGCCGCCGTCGCGCGTGTGGCAGCGCCGTTTGAAGGCACCGCGCGAGGCGTAGCGTGCTGGGAGCAGGAGCATCATCGACTCGCTGCGGTGGCATTCGCCTCACATGCCGAACACAACCGGGGTCACGTTGTCGTGTGGGGCTTGGATGATCCGTCATCGCCGCGCGTTCACTTCGAGTATCCCGGTCCATCCCACGAGCAATCCGAGCGAGGCTTCTACAGCATCGGCGTTGCGAAGGCCGGCACGCAGCTTGCGGTCGGCGATGCATCTGGTGGAATTCACTTATTGAAGCTTGATGGCGTCAAGCTCGGTGGCGCTCAGCGTGTGCAGCTTCCCGTACACCACGTCGTTGTCTCAAGCGTCGAGTTCCTCGATGTCGCCGGTCGCTGGCTGATCGCAGCGACCGGCGCACCCGGTGACTTTGAACAGGCCGAGCAGCATTCAATCTGGATCGTGGATGGCGAGACAGGAAACGTGGTCGGCGAATTCGGGGCTTCCGCACATCAGAACTCCCTCCGAGACATCTCCTTGCGCTTTCGAGACACCGAGGAGGGGGAGAATGCAGACCGTGCCACGATGTGTGCCACCGCGGATGTTCTGGGCGTCATCAGCACCTGGAACGTTGTTTGGAGCGGCGCGGCTCCTCAGCTTTCCGCCCGCAGCACATTGCGCGGGCACTTCGGTCCGGTGTCGGGGCTCGCGTTCCACCCGACGCAATCGCGCCTGGCATCTGCTGGGTGGGATCGCACGGTGCGAATCTGGGACGCGACGGCCGGAACCGAACTCGTTGCGCTTCACGGAGCGAGCGGACCGCTGACTCAAATCTCTTTCGATTCGATCGGCTCCCGGCTGCTAACCGGATGCATGGGAATGCGCGGCGTGGACAACACCGTTCTACTGTGGGAAGACGCTCGACCGACCCCCGCGCCGGGGCACCGACGAGCCGCGCTGGCCCAATGGTGGCCGCGTATTCGGTCGGCGATTCAGCCGGACAAAGTCCTCACTCGTCCCGAGCTACTGCTCGATGATTACCAGTCCTATCTCGCCGACGTGGCAAACCAGGAAGACTGGCCCGACGAAGTACGGGAGTACGTCCAGCAGCATTTCACGGCGTTCATTCACGACGTGTCTGCCTTCGCCGCGCCGGCGTGGGCGATCGCGCGCGATCCTCAGTGCTCCGCCGCAGACTACGAGCGCGCCCTCCGGCACGCGGAGCGGGTCATTGAGCTTGATCCGTGGAATGTCCTTGGCCACACGGTCGCCGGCGCGGCTTGGTACCGGCTCGGACGGTACGCCGACTCAATGAGGTCACTCGATCGTGTGCAAGAGCTCTGCGAGGAGCTCGACCGAGCCGGACAGTCCACGGACGGCAGGCGTGACCTCGCGTTCCGGGCGATGGCAAACGCGCGGCTGGGGAATCGCGAACTCGCACAAGAGGCGCTTCAGGCGTTCAACGAGCACCTGCCCAACCGAGGACAGGATCCAACCGGGGGTGACGCCGAATTGCTGCATGAAGCAGAACGAGTGCTCATGGAGAACCAGTGACGCGCGCAGTGTCGAATCGAGATGTTCTTGACCCATTGGATGGCGACTGCCGTGCGTACGACCGCCCACGCGCCGCCTTGGACCTAGCGCTGCGGGCGTTCCTCCGCAGGCGGTCCGGGCGGTCAGCGCTCGGGAGCACGGAATTCACCTTGCGTGCCTCACGGAGGGCGGCGTGGCGCGGCATCAACTGCTGACGCATCAGGCGCTCGGAATCCCTGGGAATGGGCCTATTCCCCGCTTGCTCCAAATCGGTTAGGGGTGGTATGTAATGGCTCATGGAATCCAATGTCGTTCCCAGCCATGGGTCCGTTCCGCTGTCGGCGATTCCGCCCGCGCAGCGGGCCGAGGCGTTGGCGCGGCGCAATGGTTTCTCGGGCGAATGGCCGCCGCGGCGGGTAATCATCACGAGTGTGGAGGACTTCGCCGCGGCCTGTGAGGTGCTCCAGGCCGGGGATTCCCGGGCCGGGCTGGTCAAGGCGGTCGGGTGCGCGCTGATCGGGATCTTCGGCGCGCTGCGGCCGGCGGATTTCCGCGGCTTCGCCCGCTCGCTTCTGGCGATCGCGCACGACCGGAAGAACGCGCCGCGAACGCGGCTGAGAGCGGTTGAGGCTGCCGTCCGGCCGCTTCTGGACGCGGTCAGGCTGGTCGATCAGTTGCGGCAGACGGACCATGGCGCCGGGTCGATGATGTCGGCGCACCTGAAGTCGTTGATCGTCGCGTTTTTCGACGAGCTCGGGCCGAGCGGGTATGCCCGCTTCCGCGACGTGCTGCTGGAGCTGGCCCAGCGGAGCCGCGGCGCCACGCGGGTGCGCGCGGTTCGGCTGACCGTCCGGATCACGACCGACCTGGCGCGTGCCCTGGGCAAGCTGGAGACGCAGGGCCTGTGGCACCACCAGCCGAGCGGCGAAGAGCAACTCCGCAAGTTGCGGGAAGATATGGCCGCCGGGAAGTTTGACCTGCCGGAGCTTTCGAAGCGCTGCCCCTAGCGTCGGCCACAGATCGCGCGTACGACCTTCGGATTCCAGATCAATCCGCCGTTCTTGGTGACAATGCCGCGCGCTTCGAGCTCCTCGGCGATCGCGCGGTAGGTCTTTCGTTCGGCCCGCAGGGCGCGGATCAGGACGATGACCTGCTGCTCGGACTCGACTTCGACCAGGTTCACGCCGTCTGCGGCCAGCTCGAAGCCGAAGGGCACCCGTCCACCGGTCTTCTCGCCGCGCTGACGCTTGTGGGCCAGGGCAGCGGCGGTTCGCTCGGACGCCAGGTCGCGCTCGAACTCAGCCAGAACCGCCAGCAGCCGGAAGATCATCCGGCCGGCGGCACTGGTCGTGTCGATTCGCTCGCTGAGGGACACCAGATCGGCCCCGGCCTTGTCGAGCCGTTCGGCCATTTGGAGCGTGTCGCGCGTCGAGCGTGCCAGCCGGCTCAGCGAGTACACCACCAGCGCGGCTTTGCGGCGACAGGCGTCTTCGAGCGCCGCGTGAAGACCAGGTCGATTGTCGGCCCGCTTGCCTGACAGGCCTGCGTCGGTATGCACGCCGACAAGCTGATAGCCGTTGGCGTCGGCCCAGGCCTGAATGCGGGCGCGTTGGGCTTCCATGCTGACGCCCTCGGCGGCCTGCTCGGCCGTCGAGACGCGCACGTAGCCGATTGCCGCCCGCGCGGCGAGTGGCCGTTCTCCGGGATTGAAGCCCTCCAGCCGGGGATTCTCAGTCAGCGGCTCGCGCGCCGGATGACGAGGCGCCGAGCCGCTCGCGCGTATTGCCCCCGTCGGCTGGCGGTCTGCCTTGCGGTCCGCGGCTTGGCTTGCGAAGAGCGGCAGCGCGGGCGCCGCGGCCGAAGCCGACAGCGCCGCGCGCTGGACCTTGCGGATGATTCCGCTCATGCTTCCGCCCCGTCGGCTTCCTCAGCCAGCATCGCCCCGGCTTCGACCGCCTGGAGCATGGCCCGCAGGTTGTTCCGGCAGCGCTGCGCCAGCCGCAGATAGGCCGCCTCGGGCGCGCCGTCGAGACCCTCGGCGATCGCGATCTGCCGCGCCCGGGCCGCAAACGCCTTGGACAAACCCTGGTTCGTCAACTGGACCACCACGCAGCGCGACAGGAGCGGACAGGCATCCATCTGGCCGTCAAAGAGCGATTCCTGCCCGTCTCTGGTCGTTGTGAAGACCACCACGACATGCCGCGGAATCCGCTCCAGGAAGTCGAGCAGCAGCTCGATGCTCGGGCCGCTCAACCCGTGCGCTTCGTTCACGATGATCGCCCGGCCGCCGCGCCCGCCGGCATAGAGCTGGGCGGTCTCCATGAGCTCGCGCACCAGCCGCGGCGACAGCTCGCGCCCAACGTACTCGGCGATGAAGAGCGGATCGGCGATCGCGCCGGCGATGATGTTGGCCAACGACGACTTGCCGCCGCCGCTCGGGCCCGACACGAAGAACGCCCGGCCGCCCAGGCCGCGCTCCAGGAAGCGCCGGATCGTCGCGACCGCTTTGGGCTGCCCGACGACTTCATCCAGGCTGCGCGGACGGTAGCGCTCGTAGAGCGGAACACCGGCATCGGCCTGCGGATCGAAGAGCATTGCGCTTGTCATGCCGCCACCCCGCTTCCGGAGGCTGCGGCCGTTTCGACCGTCGCCGCGCTCGTGTCCGCAGCCGTCTGCAGGATCAGCGCGACGGCTTCGCAGGTACGCTTGAGCAGCCGCTCGCACCAGACGACCGGCGCCAAGCCGCTCCTGCTCGACCAGGAGTCGATGTAACGCCAGGCGCCGCCCAGGTCGGCATCGGCTTCGCGACCCAGCGCGCATAGCAGGATTGCGCCGCCCAGCTCGGCCACGACTTCGGCCGCGATCTTGTCATTCCGCTTGAGCGCGCCGCGGCGATCATCGGCTGCATGGATCAGCTCGTGCGCCCAGGTGGCCAGATTCTCGACGCCCAGGGCAATCGCCTGTCCGGGCCGATACCAGCCCAGGGCTGCGCCGTCGCGACCGCTGTAGGTCGAGACCTTCAATCCCCAGGCCCGCGCCACCGAGACCACGGGTAAACCGTCCAGAAAGCCGTCGTAGCGCCCGTCGCGCTCCAGCGGCCGGCCATCGGTCTGCTCGTAGCCGAAGACCGGGATAGCCTTGAAGCCGACGACCGCCAGCCGCTCGGCTTCGTCGCCGCTCTGCTCGTCGCGCGTGCGGATTCTCCGCGTGACCGGGCCGAGGATGAAGAAGGCATGCTCGCCCTTGCGGACATGCCGGCCGGCCTGCTCCCACTGCCGGAAGCCGCGCGCATCGTCGAAGCCGTGCAGCGCCACCAGCAGCTGATTCGACCACGACCACGCCCGGCAGGGCAGCCCGTCGCCGCGGCGGATGAAGACCGTCGCCAGGGCGGCCGGGATGCGCCCGGCTTTGAACGCTTCCAGAATGCGATTTGCGGCGGATTCGGCCTGTCCATAGAATTGCATCGTTCGATTCTCCTATCACGAGGATCGGACCACGCCGCGGGATGCGACAACATCGCCGCGGCACTCTTCTATCTAAGTATACCACATAATTCCGCCCCAAGCCAACAAATCTGTTACCGATCGTTCGAACGGTAACAGAATTCCGCCGCGCGCTGCTTTACATAGCTCCGGCCAGGATCCTATGTAGCTAGCTCGACTCCGCGCTCTGGGTACCCCATAACTCTAGCAGCGCTTTTGACCCGCTTTGAAGGACTCGCACTTGCGCATCGTTGAGCGCCCGGGTCGAGGATGCGCGCTGCCGCGCCGAGCACTTCGACCGGCGCGAGGGCAGTTTAGGGCCGGTTTTACTGGGGTTTGCGCGTCGTCGCGCAGCGCCGACACTTCGCCCAGCATCGCGTCAACTGGGAAGCTGGAGACCCTGGGCTATGGTGACGGTACCATCCGGCCGGCCGCGGTGGTTATGTATTGCCGCGGCGGGGCCCCTCGCCCTTGGCGGTCAGAATCGCCGACCTATTCAGGCCATCGCCTGTGATTTACTTCAACGCCCAGGAAGTAAGGCTTCGTGAACCGAGCGCGGCTGATGCCGGAGGTGACGGAAGGCTGCATCGAGGTCTGGGGAGCAGGCCGCGTCGTCATAAACCTTGCGCCGCGGGCCGACGTTCACTGGATGGGGGATTCCAATCGGGCGGCGATGTTCGGCTATGTCGCTCGCGAGATCGGTCGGCGCAAACTCCCGTTTCTGTGTGCCCGCGAGGCGCTCGGACCCGACCGCATCGGCCCGTTGCTCAAAGAGGTGTTCGGCGGCGTATATGTCGCCAATGAGAACGTCACGCGCAGGTCCGCCGAGACCGTGATCGCCGCCGGCGAAGCGGATGCGGTCGCATTCGGCAAAGCGTTTCTGGCCAAACCGGACCCGCCGCGCCGCTTGAAGGAAGATGCGCCGCTCAACGTCCCGCGCCAGGAGCTGCTCTACGCCCGCGGCCCTGAGGGTTACACGGACTATCCGGCACTGAGCGGTGACTGACGTCGTCGGCACACGCACCAACGCACCGCTTGAGGGGTCAAGACGCAGCGATTGTTCGCCAACCGCGGTTCACATGCTGCTCGGAACACGAGCACCGCCCCAGGAGCCAGACTCCGGATTTAAGCGCCCTCCTCGCGAACGGGATGACGAAAGAACCCAGGCGGAGTCACCGTTGCGACCAAGCCACGCCGTGGTCGGTATCGCATCGGCTCCCAAGAAGGCCGGACGCACAAGGTCGCGCGCCAGCAGCTGATGCCAAGCCGAAGCGGCCTGGAAGTGGCTACCGAGGTTCTGAAGGACCTGCCGAAACACGTTTGCTCCGTGTTCGCGCTCGATTCCGCCTAACCGGCACCTGGTTCGAGCGTGGCGGACGGGTATGATTTGGCTCGATCCGGCGGATATTGGAGGCAGTCTCGATTGGCCCGGGGCGAACTGATTCTCCGGCAGTGGAATCTGCTGCGAACGCTGCACTCGCGCGGCGCGGGGACGACCCTACGCGAACTCTCTGAGAGCTTCGGCGTGAGTGAACGCACGATCCAGCGCGACTTGGAAATCCTGCACGAGCTCGGAGTTCCAATCAGTCACGAAGCTGACGAAGTAGGCCGGCGATACTGGCGACTGCCCCATGACTACTTTAGAGCCGGACCGCTTGCATTAAGCGTGACAGAAGCTTTGTCTCTTGAGTTGGCTGAGCACCTTGTAGCCCCCCTGTCCGGGACATTGTTCGCCGACGGGTGGGCGAGCGTTCGGAACAAACTTCGCAGCTTGATTCCGGCCCGCGCGCTGGAATACTTTCGCGGGTTGGACGAGGTTGTGTACGTCAAGCGAAGAGGGTCGACGGACTACGCGGAACATGCCGAGACAATCCAACGACTAGCACAGGCCATTCGATCCTCGCGTACAGTTTCGCTCGCCTACCGGTCGCTGTGGCGCCGCGATGCGTACCGCACTTCGTTCGATCCATATGGGCTGGTCGTATATGACGGCGACTTGTTCACCATCGGGCGCTCACATCGAGCAAGCGCGCTCCGCGTCCTGAAGGTCGCTCGCATCTCATCAGTCGCGTTGTCGGAAGTCGCTTTTTCGCGCCCGCAGGGTTTTCAGGTGGAGGAGCAGTTCGAATACTCGTTTGGAGTGGTTCGCTCGGAAGCCACACCGGTCGAAGTTGCGGTTCGCTTCACGGGACCGTCGGCGGCCCTGGTCGAAGAGCGAACATGGCACGAGAGTCAGCGAATCGAGTGGCCACATTTGGCCCCAACGCTTTTCGAAGAGGATCAAGACGCCGGCGACGCCTTGATCGCGACGTTTCACTTGGGCGCTACGGCTGAATTCAAACGATGGATTCTCAGCTTCGGACCCGACGCCGAAGTGTTGCGCCCGGACTCGTTGCGCGCCGAGATTCGCAACGAGCTTGCGGCGGCAATGGCCCGCTATGTGCGATAGGTTTCGATCTGGGCGCTTGCTGAGTTCGAACTGCAACCCCGAACAACGGACTGGCCACTGCGCAACGTGGACCTCACCGCGACCGGAATCGCAATTTTCCGTCGGATACTTTGACGACCGCAACAGAAGCGTCTCCCAAGACTTAGGAGGCGTGCGACCTTGGGTGTCGTGCCGAACGCGTGTTAGGGCCGACCCGATCTGTCGCCCGGATGAGTCATAATCTAGCCAGAAGCCGCCGGGCCAGCGGGCACCGCCAGGGCCGTAACTGAGGCGCGGATGCGGGACGTTTGAGCCCAAGGAGCCACACGTGTGCTATGCACATTCGCTCAAGGAACAGCCGACGGAGTCGTGGGAGCCGCTGGAGGTTCACTTGGGTCTGGTGGCGGAGGGCAACGTTGAACTGGATGGAGCAGCGCGTATGGCCGCCGTCTTCGGCGCGGCGGATTGGGGACGCCTGCTTGGCCGGTGGCACGATCTCGGAAAGTACTCGCACGAATTCCAGCATTACTTGAAGTCGGTTGGCGGCGCCCATCCAAAGGGTGACTCTCGCCCCGAGCGCATCGATCACTCCACGGCTGGCGCGCAACACGCGTGGAAGCTCTTGCGTGGGGTGCCGGGGCGAATCTTGGCATATTGCATCGCCGGCCATCACGGCGGACTTCCGGACAATGAGGATATGCATGGCGGAGCGGCTGGGCTGAACCAGCGCCTGGCGAAGAAGGTGGCCGACTACTCGTGCGCGCCGAGCGAGATTCTCGATCAGCAGCGGCCCGAGGCTCCGCCGTTCGATTGGGACCGAAACGACTTGGCCCGCGCGGCATTTCAGCTCTCCGTATTCTGTCGCATGCTGTTCTCATGCTTGGTCGATGCCGACTATCTGGCCACGGAAGCGTTCATGCAGCCGCAGCGCGCGTTTGACCGCACGCGTCGGCTGCCGACGCTGGCCGAACTGGCGCCCCGCCTCGACGCCCACTTGGCGCGATTGACCAACGGCGCGGACGACACGCAGGTGAATCGCAACCGCGCCGCCGTTCTGGCGCAGTGCCGCGCGAAGGCGGACCTGCCGCCAGGCCTGTTCTCCCTGACGGTCCCGACCGGAGGCGGCAAGACGCTGTCATCCCTGGCGTTCGCGCTGCGGCACTCGGCTCGACACGACCTGCGGCGCGTGATCTACGCAATCCCGTTCACGAGCATCGTCGAGCAGAACGCGAAGGTGTTCCGCCAGGCGCTCGGCACCGGCAGCCAGGACAGCGTCCTTGAACATCACAGCAACTTCGACCCGGCGGAGACGTTCAGTGACGATGCCGCGCTCGAAGCCCAGACGCCCTGGTACCGCCTAGCCTCCGAGAACTGGGACGCGCCGCTGGTGGTCACGACCAACGTGCAGCTCTTTGAGTCGCTCTTCGCCAACAAGCCCGCGCGTTGCCGCAAGCTTCACCGTATCGCCCGCAGCGTCATCATCCTCGACGAGTGCCAGACACTCCCGGTGACGCTGTTGGAGCCGACGTTGCGGATGCTGTCGGAGCTGTGCCGCAACTACGGCTGCACCGTCGTGCTCTGTTCGGCGACGCAGCCGGCCGTGCAGCATCGTGAGGACTTTCGCATCGGGCTGCGGGACGTGCGCGAGATCATCGACGAGCCCGACGTGCTCTACGAGGCCCTGCGGCGCGTCGATGTCACGCAGCTCGGCAAGCTAGACGACGACGCGCTTGTCGCGCGCCTGGGCGAACATGAGCAAGTGCTTTGCGTCGTCAACACGCGCGCCCACGCCGCGCGGCTGTTCACCGCTCTCCGCGAGTCATCCGGCGCCGCCGACGGCGTCTTTCACCTCAGTGCGCAGATGTGCGCGGCCCACCGGACGCTCGTGCTCGACCGGATTCGCACGCGGCTCGATCCTCGCAGGCCGAAGCCCTGCCGCGTTATAAGCACGCAGTTGATCGAGGCCGGCGTCGATGTCGATTTCCCGGTCGCCTACCGGGCGATGACAGGCTTGGACTCCATCGCGCAGGCCGCTGGACGTTGCAACCGTGAGGGACGCCGCCACCGCGGGCGAGTCTACGTCTTTGAGACCGACGTAAAGCCGACGCACGACGTGAAACGCGCCGCCCAGCTCGCTGCCGAGGTGGCCGGCGAGCACGACGACCCGTTGTCTCTCAGCGCGATCGAGCAGTTCTTTCGGCTGAACTACTGGTCGCGCAACGGCGAGTGGGACAAGGAGGAGGTCATGGGTTGCTTCGCCATGAGCGGCGGCGGGCCGCACTTCCAGTTCCGCGAGGCCGCCGAGAAGTACCGGCTCATCCGCGACGTGCAGCTGCCGGTCATCGTCCCCTACGGCCGGCGCGGACGCGAACTGGTCGAACAGCTCCGGCGTATGTCGGAGCCACCGGGCCGCGACTTCGACCGCCGTGCGCAGCGCTTCGCCGTCGGACTCTACGACCGGCAGTTCACCCACCTGCGCGAGAACCACGCGGTTGTCCAGTACCACGAGCGCTTCTGGGTCTTGGAGAACGCAGCAGCTTACGACGACGACTTGGGACTGAGAACGGACGCGGCGGGGTTCGACCCCACCCAGCTCCTCATCTGACAAACCTTGCGAAAGGAGGTTCGATTGACCACTGCTGTGCAACTCCGTGTTTGGGGCGCGCACGCTTGCTTCACGCGCCCGGAAATGAAGGTCGAGCGCGTCTCGTACGACGTGGTGACGCCGTCGGCCGCGCGCGGCATCCTGGAGGCCATCTACTGGAAGCCGCAAATTCGCTGGGTGGTCCAGCAGATACATGTCCTGGCGCCGATTCGCTACACGAACATCCGGCGAAACGAGGTGGGCGTGAAGGCCTCGGCGGCGACCGCCGCCAAGGCAATGAAGGCGGGTAGCGGGATGCTCGGAATCTACGTCGAGGAGGAGCGCCAGCAGCGCGCCGCCACCGTCCTGCGCGACGTGGATTACCTGATCGAGGCCCGCTTCGACGTGCTGAGCGGTGACGAACCGCCGCCCAAGCACCATGAGATGTTCCGACGCCGGGCCGAGAAAGGTCAGTGTTTCCATCGGCCCTACCTTGGCTGCCGCGAATTTGAATGCCAATTCGTATGGCACGACGGCGACCCGCCGCGCGGCGTCTACGCCGACGTGGCGGAGCGCGACCTGGGTTTCATGCTGCACGATATCGACTTCACCAACGACATGACGCCGAGGTTTTTCAGGGCTGTCATGCGCCGCGGCGTGATCGACGTGCCGCCGTTCGAAGCGGCGGCGGTGCAGACATGATCCTCCATAAGCTGGCCGAATACTACGACCGCCTCGCCGCCGACCCGGAAAGCGGCATCGCCCCGTTCGGCTTCAGCCGCCAGAAGGTCAGCTTCATCATCGTGCTGAATCCGGATGGCTCGCTGAACGCGATTCAGGACGCCCGGCAACAGGACGGCGAGCGGGCCGTGCCAAGCCTGCTGGTCGTGCCAGGCCAGGCCAAACCGTCCGGCTCGGGGATCAATCCCGGATTCCTCTGGGATAACGCCCAGTACATGCTTGGGTACAAGACGGACGACGCGAAGCCGGAGCGCACGAAAGCTGCCTTTGAGGCGTTCCGCGACCGGCACCTGGCTCTTGAAGGCCAGATCGGGGACGAGGCGTTCTTGGCCGTGTGCCAGTTTCTGCGAGGTTGGTTGCCGGACCAGGCGACCGGTCACCCGGAACTTCCGGAGATCGCCGTCGCGTTCGGCGTCTTTCGACTGGCCGGCCAGCCGGAGTACGTCCACGAGCGCCCGAAGGTCCAGGCGTGGTGGCTGACACAGATCGGCAGCGCCGACGCCGACGCGCCGCGCGCTCCGTCCCTGATCAACGGAAACGCACAGCCCATCGCGCGGCTGCACGAGCCGAAGATCAAGGGCGTGCGCGGCGCCCAGAGTTCCGGCGCCACCCTCGTGGCGTTCAACGCCGACGCCTACGAATCCTACGGCAAGTCGCAGAGCTTCAATGCTCCGGTGGGTGTTGAGGACGCATTCAAATACTGCACGGCGCTCAATCGCCTTACGGCGGCACGCGAGCGACAGGTGCATCTCGGCGACACGACGGTCGTCTTCTGGTCGGAGAAACCGACTTCCTTCGAGGACGACGTTTTCGGCGTCTTCGAAGGCGTCGATGCCGAAGATGCCGCGACGCTGGATCGCCTGCGGGGCTTCTTCGATCGGCTCCGTCGCGCCGCCGCGGGCGTCGAGTTCGAAAACGGCGCTGTGCCGTTCTATGCGCTCGGCCTGGCGCCCAACGCGGCCCGCATCTCAGTTCGCTTCTGGCTGGTCGGCACCGTGCAGCAATTCGCGGAACGCCTGGGGCGGCACCTGGCGGACCTGGAACTTGCCGGCGGTCCACCCAGCATGCCGCCGATCACGCTCCAGCGCATCATCGACCAGACGGCCCGCGAGCGCGATGACATCCAGCCGTTGCTGGGCGGCGCGATTTTGCAGGCCGTTTTGACCGGCGGACCGTATCCCGTATCGCTCGCTTCTGCCGTGCTGCGGCGCATTCGCGCTGACGGTCAGACCGGCGGCGCCAACGGACACATTCGCGCTTCGATTCTCAAGGCGTACCTCGCGCGAAAGGCGCGACTCGTCAACCAACAGGAGACGCTTTCCATGTCCCTCGACAAGAACTGTCCCCACGCGGCCTATCACCTGGGCCGCCTCTTTGCCGCGTTGGAGAAAACGCAGGAGGACGCGCTTGGCGGCGACCTGAACGTGACCATCAAAGACCGCTATTTCAGTTCAGCGTCTGCGAACCCCGTCGCCGCCTTCCCGAGGTTGCTGCGGCTCCATGCGCACCACCTGGACAAGCTCGGCGCCGAGAATCGCGGCCTGAAGATCATCCGCGAAAAGCTGGTTCAGGAAATCTGCGACCGCATCAACGCGGCCGACGGCTTCCCGCCCCAATTGCCGCTCGACGAGCAGGGGTTTTTCTTCATCGGTTACTACCACCAGCGTCAGGCGTTCTTCACTTCCAGCAAGACCGAGCGCGCGGCTTCGGCCGTCGCCAACGACGAGGAATAATCCAATGACCGCGAACAACACACCGATCCAGAACCGCTACGACATCGTCTACCTGTTCGACATCACCGACGGCAATCCCAACGGCGACCCCGACGCCGGCAACCTGCCGCGCATCGACCCGGAGACCGGCCAGGGCCTCGTCACCGACGTGTGCCTCAAGCGCAAGGTGCGAAACTACGTCGGTCTGCGGCACGGAGAAAAGCCGCCGTACGAAATCTACGTCAAGGAGAAGGCCGTGCTGAACGCCCAGCACGAGCGAGCGTACGAGGCGCTGGGCGAGAAGCCCGAGAAGCGCAAGATGCCCAAGGACGAAAAGAAGGCCCGCGAAATCACCACCTGGATGTGCCGGAACTTCTTCGACATCCGCACGTTCGGCGCCGTGATGAGCACCGACGTCAACTGCGGTCAAGTGCGCGGCGCCATCCAGTTCGGCTTTGCCCGCAGCATCGACGCGGTCGTCTCCGCCGAGCACGCCGTCACGCGCTGTGCCGTCACAACGGAGGCCGAAGCCGAGAAGCAACAGGGCGACAACCGCACCATGGGCCGCAAGTTCACCATCCCCTACGGCCTCTACCGTGTCCACGCCTACGTCAACCCGCACCTCGCGGAGCAGACCGGCTTCTCGACCGCCGACCTGGACCTCTTCAAGCAGGCCCTCGCCCAGATGTTCGAGAACGACAAGTCGGCGGCCCGCGCCAACATGCGGCCCGTGCGCTGCATCGCATTCAAGCACGAAAGCAAGCTCGGCAACGCGCGCTCCGATCAGCTCTTCGCGCGGGTGACAGTGCAGTTAAAGCCTGGATTGAAGGCGGACAAGCGTCCGCCGCGCTCCGTTACGGACTACGACATTCGCGTCGCCGAGTCCGATCTGCCGAATGGCGTGACGGTCGAGTACTGGGTCTGACAGGAAATACTGCTGAGGTTTGGGATGGATACGCTGCGTCCGTCCGCTGGTCGCGGAGGCAAAGGTGTATTCCGAAGAAGACCTGCTTCCCATCTCGGCGCTCCAGCACCTGCTCTTTTGTGAACGGCAGTGCGCCCTGATCCACATCGAGCGGCTGTGGGCGGAGAATCGCTTGACGGTCGAGGGGCGGGCGCTCCATGAAAAGGCCCATTCGACCCAACGGGAGACGCGCGCCGGGGTGCGCATCGCACGCAGCCCGGCGCTCCGTTCACTCAGGCTCGGACTGTTTGGGGTTGCTGACGTCGTGGAGCTCCGGGAAGGACCCACCGGCGACCGGCGCGACCCGCCTCAAGCGGGGCTTACGGTCTATCCGGTCGAATACAAGCGCGGGCGCCCAAAGCGCCATGATGCCGACCGCGTGCAGCTTTGTGCGCAAGCCTTGTGCTTGGAGGAGATGCTCGGGATTCCGGTGGTTGATGGCGCGCTCTTCTACGGTCGAACACGCCATCGCGAGCAGGTGACCTTTGATGCGCACTTGCGGCAACTTACGGAAAGCGCTGCGAACCGGCTACATGCAGTCGTCGAACGCGGAATGACTCCCTTGGCGGCGTACTCGCGCCAACGCTGTGACCGGTGCTCGCTGCTGAATCTCTGTCTGCCGCGGGTTACCGGCTCCCGACGATCCGCGACGAAATATCTTCGCAGTGCCATTTCGCGCGATGGGTCGAGCGCCGCCAGTCGGCGGCCTTCGCCGATCGAGGGCGATGGATGACGTCCGATGGCACCGGCAGCCTCGATTGAGGGCGTGGTCATGAAGCACCACCTCAACACACTCTACGTGACGGTCCCGGGAGCCTATCTCCGGAAGGACGGCCAGGCGGTAGCCGTTCACGTCCACGACGAAATCAAGCTGCGCGTACCACTGCATAATCTCGGCAGTCTCGTGACATTCGGCGCGGTGGGCGTTAGCCCCGGACTCATGGCTGCCTGTGCCCAGACAGGCGTCGCCATCTCGCTGCTGGATCGAAACGGCCGGTTCCTCGCGCGCGTCGCCGGTTTCACGGCGGGAAACGTGCTGCTTCGCCGGACGCAGTATCGCCGGGCCGACGACGCGCGCAGCGCGCTTGACCTCGCCCGTGCATTCGTGGCTGGGAAGATCGCCAATGCCAGGAGCGTGCTGCTTCGTGGCGCCCGCGAATACCCGAATTCGGCGCGCCGCGGAGACTTGGAGCGCGCCGCTGATCAGCTCGATCAGAGTCTGAGCTCGATTAGCCGGACGGCCGATCTGGACGCGTTGCGCGGTGTGGAGGGCGACGCCGCCAGCGCCTATTTCAACGCCTTTGATGGATTGATCGTGGCTCAGCAGGGAGACTTCCGGATGACCCGGCGCAGCCGCCGACCACCATTGGACAATCTCAACGCGCTGCTGTCCTTTGTCTACACCCTGCTCACTCACGATGCCCGTGCCGCGTGCGAGGCGACCGGGCTCGACCCCGCCGTAGGGTTCCTTCACGCGGACCGTCCGGGACGCCCAAGTCTGGCACTCGACTTGATGGAGGAGTTTCGCCCCTTCATCGCCGACCGCGTCACTCTGAGTTTGATCAACAGGCGACAGGTGCGACCGGACGGTTTCCAGCGAGACGAGTCAGGCGCAGTTCGCATGGCGGACGATACACGGAAAACGGTGGTGATTGAGTACCAAAATCGCAAACAGGAGACCATCGAGCATCCGTTTCTCGGCGAGAAGACAACCATCGGACTCCTGGTGCATCTTCAGGCTCGCCTGCTCGCTAGGCACCTCCGCGGCGAGCTCGACGGTTATCCCCCGTTCATAGTGAAATGAAGGCCATCAACCGCCAACTTGGATCAGCACAAGTATGCGGAGGGGCGCCGTGTTCGTACTGGTAACATACGACGTTTCGACGACCACGAAGGAAGGGCGAAGAAGACTGCGCCGCGCCGCTGTGATCTGTCTCGACTACGGGCAGCGCGCTCAAAACTCCGTGTTTGAGTGCCAGGTTGAGCCGGAGCAGTTCGCAATGTTGAAAAAGCGGTTGCTGGAAGTGGCCAAGCTCGACGAGGACAGCATTCGCTTCTACTTGCTCGGAAAGCACTGGAAAAGGCACATTCAGCATTTCGGCGTGAAACCGACCTTTGACGTGGATGACCCAATGATCGTGTGACGCCCTGCCCGCGGGTGCCTTCCGCGTACCCCATGCGCGCGCCTCGGTGAGCGGGGGTTCGCGGTGCAGCTAAGGTCCTGTTTGACAAGTGCATAGGGTTGAACGGGTGCGTCTGAGCGTTGGCACGTGGCGGGTGCGAGACTCAGTCCGCGAAAAGTGCGTGGTTGCTCGCAATCACGAAAGGAGTTATGAACGATGCCATCGCCCCCCGCGCGGGGGCGCGGATTGAAACGATTGCTCGGGAGCAAAGAGGCACGAGATCTAGGATC
>CAYXIO010000031.1:0-45903 GCA_964465125.1 uncultured Planctomycetales bacterium
GGCGGGCGGCGTCGCTGCGGACGAGGCGGTTTGGCGCCCCGCGCCCGGCCGGCGAAACGTGGCCGAGCAGATTCTGCACGCGGCGTACTGGAAATACGTGGTCCGTCGCCGGCTGCGCGGGGATAAGCGCGGTTCGTTCCCGCTGAAGGGCAGCAACTGGTTCCCGGTGGAGAGGCGCATCGCCGCCGCCGAGCTGCGCGAGTTGGTCGAGCTGCTCGAAGCGCAGCACAGGCTGCTGCGCGCGGTCGTCGGCGGTCTTGCGCCGAACGAGTTGCCTCGTCCGGTCGGGGGAGACCCGAAGCTGACCCGCTGGGCGCTGATCAGCGGGGTGGCGTTTCACGACGTCTATCATGCCGGGCAGATTCGGGCGCTGCGAACTCAATGGCTGCGGCGCGGCAACATCTGACAGGCTTCAGGCGCGGAGCGCTTGCGTGCTGACGGAGGCTCGCGGATGGCGGCGTCAAGTCGTGGCGTTGGGTGGTTCCGGGCCGGTGCGTACGGCCTGCTGCTCTTTGGCCTGGCGCATTCGATCGCGGTTTTCAAGGGGCTCTTCGTCGCTCCGAGCGAGCCCGCCGAGCAGACCGCCGCCGCCGCTCTGCGGGCACTCCGCATGGATGCGGGCCCGCTGCATTCCTCAGCCTGGCACACGCTGCAACTGCTCAGCGCTGGTTATTCCATCCTGCTGCTTCAGGCGGGAGCGCTGAGTCTGGTGGCGCTGCCGCCTGCGTTGGCTTCCGGGCGCCTTCGACGGCTCACGATCGTCAACATCGCGTTTGCGGGCCCGATGCTGCTGGCTTCGTTGCTGGCGCAGTTTCCGCCGCCCCTGGTCTTCGCGTTCGCGGTGTTGATATTGTTCGTGGTCTCGCTGTTGCGGCAATCCGCACCGTCCGGGCTCGAAGCCAGCCGGCCCGAGTGACGCGCGGCGCGGAGCATCCACGTCGGATTACAGAGCCGACCCGACGCGCGCGCCGCGCCTGGCTTGCGCGGTTCCACCGTCCGCGGTTCCTGCGACTTGCGAAGCGCCTCAGACAATCTCGCGCTGCGTGAACTCCCCCGGCCGATCCGCCGCTACCATCCAGAATGGAAGCCGAACCAGGGATGGACCTGCCACCACCATGAACGAGACACCCGAACGCCAGGCGCCCGAGCACGTCCGCGCGATCGAGGCCCTGCTGGAGTCGTTCGCGCAGGCGGCCAGCCGCAACGCCGACGTGCGCAACGCGTTGAATCACCTCGGCGCATGGCTGGTCGCGGTGACCCAGGAATGCGGTGCCTCGACCGAGGCCCACGCGCCCGCCCCGGCGGCGGCCGTGACCCCGGAAAACAAAACCGACGGCCGGGCGCAGACGCCTCCCAAGCCGACCGTCCCGGCCACGCTGCGGCTGGGCGATGCGGCGGCGACCGTCGCCGTTCCGCAGGAATCGCGCTCGGTGTACCTGCCGCGCACGATCGAGGGTCCGCGGCTGGTTCGCGCCGCGAATGAGACCGCCGCGCTGGAGCGCGCCGAAGCGCCGCCGGACCTTTCCCATGTCGTGCGGCGGGCGTCGTTGAAGCGCGAGTGCTGCCTGTGGGCGGCCGAGCGGCGCAGCCGGCTGGCCGCCGGGGCCGAGTTCGCCGACTTGATCCGGCCGCGGGATCAGGAGTTGCTGGCGCAATCGCGGCAGATGCGCGACTGCTACGTCTGGCCGCTGGATCCGTATGCGGATTTGCCGTCGGACGAGCTGCTGGAGCGGGCCGCGCTGTGCTACCAGAACCTGGCGCGGGCCGCCGAGTACGTCCAGAGCGTACGTGCGGCGCGCGATGAAGAGGCGCAGGTCGAGCAGGCCTACGCGCTGCTGGCCGAGGCGCAGTCGGCGCTGCGCGCCCTGACGCGGCAGTTGGATCTGAAGGACGACGTCGATCAGTACGAGGCCTTCCGCTGGCTGCGGCAGCGGACGGAGGAAGACCAGGTCTACGTCCCGCGGCACATGCGGCTGAGCGACGCCGCCGACCCGGCCAACGCCTCCGACCTTCAGCAGCGGCTCGAGGAGGCCTCGGACGCGTGGAATGCGCGCCGCCAGGCGGAGGAGCGGCGCGAGCGGCTGATGAACCGGGCCCGCTTTCACGCCCGCAAGCTGGTCGGCCGCGCGGGCGAGGATAATGGCGGCGGCGATTGGCAGCGCCTGCACGACGCGATCGTCGAGTTGATCGACGGCGGCCTGAAGCCCTCGAATGTGGAGCTGCGGGAGATGCTCCTGCCGCTGGTCGACGCCATTCCTGATCAGTTGGGAAACGACGGGCGCTTTCAGCGCGTGCTTCAGGAGCTCGATCGCTACGTCGCCTCGCGCGAGGTCGATCGGCCGACCGCCACCGGCGAAACGCTGGGCGATAACGTCCGGCAGGTGCGCGAGATGCTGCGCGGCAGGGTCGTGCTGCTGATCGGGGGCGAGTGCCGTCGCGAAACGGCGGATCGCCTGGAGCGTACGTTTGAGCTGGCGGAGCTGCGCTGGATCAACACGCGCGAGCACGAATCCACCTCGAATTTCGAGGCGGCGGTCGCGCGCGCCGAAACCGCGCTGGTCGTGCTTGCCATCCGCTGGTCGAGTCACTCCTACGAAGAGGTCGCCGACATGTGCGTGCGCTACGGCAAGCCGTTCGTGCGGCTGCCGAGCGGCTACGGGGCCAACCAGCTCGCGTATCAGGTCTTGCAGCAGGCCAGCGAGTCGCTGCGCGGGCAGTAGCCGCGCGGGGCGATCGCGTTCGAGTCCGGCGCTCGGTCGGCTCGCGTGAGAATCACGTTTGCGCGCACGGAATGCGGGATTCCGATCGCGCCCGTGCGCCAGCGGGAACGGGTTCCCCAGGGCGGGTCGCCGGAATGGGCTCACGCACGGGCTGCCGCTTGGCGTCCGGAGGGCCACGATGAACCGCAGCAAGACTCGGGCGCCGGCGGCAACCCTATCCGCAGCGCTGTGGGCGAGCTGCCTGCCCGGCTGCGCATCCTCGGCGATCACCTCGGATGACCGCTCCATCGGGCCGGCCCACGTCATGACATGTGAGCAGTACGCGCGCGTGCGACACGACACGCCGTACATCCTCCAATGCGCGCGTGGCGGCGGGCGGATGATTTACTACGGCGCGCGGCACGTCTACGACCCCGCGGACGCGCAGGTGCAGGACATCGAGCGGTTCTGGAACGCGTTTCGACCGAAGATTGCGCTCAACGAGGGCGGCGATCCGCCCGTGGCGTCTTCGCGCGACGAAGCCGTGCGCCGATACGGTGAGGCGGGGCTCGTGCGCTGGTTGGCGGCCCGCGATGGAGTGCCGGTCACAACGTTCGAGCCGGCCCGGCAGGCTGAAGCGAACGATCTGCTGACTCAGTTCAGCGTCGAGCAGGTCAAGGTTTTCTATGCGCTGCGCGCCGTCTGGCAGGACGGAGGGCGAAGCTCCGAAGCCCGTGCGACGTCGGCGGAGACCCTCGTCGACGGCGTGCTGTCTTGGTACGGCGAGCTGCGCGGGCTGGAGCTCGGGCCGCTGAGCAGCGCCGAATTCGTCGCGGCCTGTAAGCGGCTCCTGCCGGCGGGGGCCGACTGGCGAAGACCGCAGCCCGAATGGTTCGACCCGGTTCCGCGCGGCGGTAACGTGCTCTGGACGTCGCGCCTTGCGCGCCGTGCTTCGGAATTCCGCGACCGCCACATCGTGGAGCGATTGCTGTCCGAGCTGAAGCCCGGTCAGCGCGTGTTCGCCGTCATCGGGGCGAGCCACGTGGTCATGCAGGAGCCGGCGCTGCGCCGGTGCGCAGAGGTGGTTCGCCGTCGCAAGCGGCACCCGGGGGGCGGCGCCTGGTCCGCGGCTTGCGCGTCGTGCGAGATTTCCAGCTCGCACGGCCGGCTGGATTCCAATCTCGCCCGGACGCCCGCGGGAAGGGACTGTCGGGCACGAGGCGCGCGAGAGGATTCCCGCGTCAGCACGCCTCGAGCACTGAGGGTTGACCGAACCGCCGCTACCCTTCGCCGCCGCGTTCGGTGTCGAGTTCGCCAAGCATCTTCAGCAGGCAGTTGGCAGCCGAGATAGCCTCCCGCAGCAGCGCCGCCTGTTCGTATTGGGAGTCCCTCACCGCGCGCTCCTTCGCGAGCCCGAGCGGCGCGGGCTTTTGGGGGCAGACGTCGCCCGACGCTATTTCTGCAAATACGCCCACACGAACCCGGTCCATTCCTCCACGACGAACGCGCTGCGCTTCTCGCCCAGCGCCCGCATCCGTTCCATGAAGGGCTGGTACTGGGCCTCGTCCGTGACGCCCTGCATTTCCGCTTCGAGCGCCTGGTTCTCCTGGTTCCACTCGGCCAGCCGGCGATTGAAGTCCGCATCGCTGACGCCCTCGGCGGGCGAAACGAGCGTGAAGTCGTCGCCCAGCAGGATGTCGAGCTTGCCGTCGGCGTTCAGGTCTGCGACGAAAACCCGCGTCGAGCCCGAGGGCTCGCTCACGGCTTCGGGCTGTACGTTGCCGCGCGCGTCCTTGGGCGGCTCGATCAGCGTTGCGAACGGCTTCACGGTAATCGGCTTGCCGGGGCCGGCGGTGTTCTCGGCCCACTGCACGCCGCCGAGCGACGAGCCGCTGAGCATGTCGAGGTCGCGGTCGCCGTCCCAATCGACCATGAAGGGGTCGCCGTGATTGCCTTTGAGCTGGAGCGGCTGATCGGCGGCCATCACCGGCTGCGGCTTGGGTTGAAATCGGCCCTTGCCTTCGCCGGTGAACAAATAGAACTTGCCGGCGAAGTTGCCGACGACGAGGTCGAGGTCGCCGTCAGCGTCCCAGTCGACCGCGGTGGGGCGGGTGCAGATCGACTCGACAACGTTCTTCTCGCCCGTGGAGGGGATGATCAGCGGCTCGCCGTCGCTGCCGTTGAGCACCGTCGGCTTCTTGAATGTCCCGTCGGCCCGGCCCCAGAGCACCTGGAAGAGGCCGGCCATGGGCCCTTGATCTCGCGAGTACGAACCAGAGAGCAGGTCGAGGTTACCGTCCGCGTCGAGGTCCACAAACTGTGGAGTAGAGCTCGTGCATCACCACACACCGGGTACCTGGGCGACCTCGCCCTCGGCCTTCAGCCATTCGCCTTCCGCGAACTTCAATCCCCCGAGCCCCTTGTAGACGCAGATCTTCCCCTGCTTGAATTGCCCGACGAGCAGGTCGGGCTTGCCGTCGCGATCGAGGTCCGCCAGGCAGGGGGCCGCGAACCCGGGCGCTTCAGTCTGGATGTACTTGTCGCCGGCTTTGAGCCGTACGGCTTTTTCAAACTGCGGTGGCGCGGCGAGCGCGAGCGAGACGGCGCTTAGCGCGGCGAGAACGGCAACGAAGCGTACCATCGGCGGGGCTCCTTGTTGGGTACTGCACAGCTTGCGCGGCGCCGAGCATACGCACGTGTTTGTGATACATCAATGGGAAACCGCCCGGTCGACCGGCGATGGCTGTACGATGGTCGCACCGGTGGCGGCGGTCGTTGAGCGGAGGCGCTGCCACGCAAGGTGGACGAGCGCATGCCGCCGGAGTTGCGCAGGCCGGTCACGCGAATTCCGCCGGCGCTTCGTCGGGCGGTGGACGGTTGCGCGTTGCTGGGCTGTGCGTGGTCGCGCTCGCGGTCCGGTTGGCTGGCGGGACGTGCTTACGGCGTGCGCGCCGGCGCGCGGGCCGTAAGCCCGTATTGCGGCGGCGGCCTGACGCCTGCCTGTCAGCCGGATAGAATACGTCAAGCCTAGGGGCGGTCCGCCGCGGCGGGCATGAGATTCGCGACACGATCGGTCGCGGGAACCCTTGGAACCTGATCAGCGACGAGCGCGTTCGCGAGGGGGCCGCTGCCGTGTCAGCCGTGCATCGGGCGAATGAGCCGCCTGCGAAGGGAGGCGCGTCTTGCCTGTCGGAAGTTCCCATCGCAGACCTTCGGGCAGCACCCCGCCGAGCCTTGCTGGCAAGCCCCGCGCTGTGTCGGGCCGAGTTGGATCCGATGGCCGGCGGCGGCTCATCCTGTTCGGGTCGTATGCACACGGCATGCCAACGGCGGATTCGGATGTCGATCTGATGGTCGTGTTCGCCGGCCGGGACAGCGCCGTCGATCGCGCGCCCGAGATTCGGCTTGCGCTCGATTCTCCCGGGTTCGCGATGGACCTGCTTTCCCGCAGCGAGGGCGAGGTGCGGCATCGCTACGCGATCGAGGACTGGTTTATTCGCGCGGTCGTGGACAAGGGAAAGGTTCTGTATGAAGCCGGTCACGCGCGAGTGGGTCGCAAAGGCGGAAGCGAAATCCGCGGTCGCGCTGGCGAAGAAGGTCCGTGAGATCGTGCGGTCAGGACTGAAGCTGCCGATGCAGCGAACCGCCGGCACGCGGGCATCAGCGCGCGCCGCACCGCGTGCGACGCGAAAGAGGAAGGATGGAAAGCAGTGACCCAGCTTGAATCCGCCCGCAAGGGCATCATCACCGCCGAGATGACGCGCGTCGCCGTTCGCGAGAACGTCACGCCCGAGTTCATCCGCGACGGCGTGGCCCGCGGCGCGATCGTCATCCCAGCCAACGTGCGGCATCTGGCCGGCTCGGCAGGAGCCGAGCCGAATCGCGAATGTCGCACAGCGAATGGGGAAAGGAAGGGCGGCAACGGTGCAACGGGGGCGCACGAGCATTCGCAGTTCGCTACGCGCTATTCGCCATTGCCCCTCGGCCACCCGACCGCGACGCCCGACGGCGCCTACTGGGTCAACCAGACCGTCCAGCAGCGCCGCGCCTGGCTGTTCGACCCGAGCCACTGCCGCGGCGAGCGCGCCCCCAAGCGGCTCGATCCGACCGGCATCGGCCGCAGCATCACAACCAAGATCAACGCCAACCAGGGCGCCTCGCCGGTCAGCAGCAGCACCGACGAGGAGCTTGCCAAGTTGAACTTCGCGGTGCTCTACGGGGCCGACACCGTCATGGACCTTTCCACCGGCGGCAAGCTCGACGAGTGTCGCCAGCGGATCATCGACAACAGCGTCGTGCCGGTCGGCACGGTGCCGATCTACAGCATGATCCTCGGCCGCCGCATCGAAGACCTCGACTACGACACGATCCTGAAGGTCGTCGAGCACCAGGCCAGGCAGGGGGTCGACTACTTCACCATCCACGCCGGCATTCTCAAGGAGCACCTGCCGCTGATTCGCGGGCGGATCACCGGCCTGGTGTCGCGCGGCGGCTCGCTTTTGGCCAAGTGGATGATCCACCACAACAAGCAGAACCCGATGTACGACCTGTTCGACGAGATCAGCGCCATCATGCGCGCGTACGACGTGACGTATTCGCTGGGCGACGGCGTGGCCGAGGCGGCCCGCGCCGGCGCGGCGATGCTCTGCTACGTCACGCCCAAGGAGCACGTCGGGCTGCCCAAGGCGGATGACGTGAAGGCCGGCTGCATCGCGTACAAGATCGCGGCGCACGCCGGCGACGTCGCGCGCGGCATTCGCGCGGCCCGGCAGTGGGACGACGACCTGTCCAAGGCCCGCGCGGCGCTGAATTGGCCCAAGCACTTCGAGCTGGCGTTCGACGGCGAGACCGCCCGGGCCCTGCACGATGAGGACCTCGAGGTCGACACGGATTTCTGCGCCATGTGCGGGCACGACTGGTGCAGCATGCGGATCAGCAAGGAAATCCTGGATTTCGCCAGCGGCAAGCACGAGGGCTATGTGCCGCTGAAGCAGTCGGCCAGGTCGCCGGGCCTGACGCCCGAGCAGCAGGCGCTGCTGGCGGCGCGGTCCAAGGCCGCGGGAAGTACGGCCGGCCCGGGAGGTACGGGCGTCTCGCCCGGGAAACTCGCGTGTCACAGCGACCTGGTCGCGGACGACGAAGCGGCGAAGCGCGTGCAGCGGCAGGCGCTCCTGCGGAGCAAATGACCCGCCCCCGCCGACAAATGTGTCCGCCATTGAAGCCATGGCATTACGTAGCCCAACGGCCAGCCGGGGGTGGAGTTTGGGCGACGGCTGGCATGTCGTCTTCGACGGCGACTGGGAGTTTCGCAAGGTGAGGTAGGCGCGAGTTGCGCCGGTCCTTTGTCGCTGGCCCCTGCACACACTGTGCGCTGTAGAATTACGGCGCAGCGCAATAAGGCTGCGGGGTGCGGCGCCGCGTGCTGTCCTGGAGTAACCGATGAATGTGAACGAGCTTGGGTTTCCGACGCGATTCCTGCGGGCGCGACCGATGCCGCGGCCGACCGCCGCGTCGCGAATGCTGCTGGCGGGTCTGGTGCTGAGCCTTCTGCCGACGACCGGCTGCTTCACGGTGATGCGCCAGGCGATCAGCGAGGTGCGCGGGGCGAAAGCGGACGTGCTGGTGATCAGCGGCGGCGCAGAGGGCGCGGCGCACACGCACCTCGTGCGGCTCGAGTCCACGACGACCACGGTGGGGCCACCGATCGTACCCGCGGGCCTTGTCGGCTCGTACACGCATCGGGCCGAGGAGCTGTTTGCGACGTTGGCGGACGTCCAGCCGGAGAGTGGTCCGACTCTGAGCGTCGCGAGCGACGTGCTCTACTTCAGCGAGAGGGGGCTGCTGGGAACCGCCCTGGCGCTGACGCGCGTGCGCATGCGGCAGGAATCGCAGCTACTGGCGGACGTTCTGGTCCGGGCCGAGTCGAGCTCGTTCCGCGAGGGTGACGAGAAGGCGGTGGCCGAGGCGTCGGTCAAGGCGCTCATCAAGTACCTGCGCGGCAAGGATGACGGCGCGAAGCGCGACGGAACGAAGCCAAGTCCGGCTCCTTAGGCCGGCGGGCGGGTCACACCGCAACCGGCGAGCCGATCCGACCCGCTGTGCTGCCGCTTGGCGCGGCGGGTTCGGCAGCCAGCGGCGACGCAAAAACCCCTCGCAAACGCGGCGATCCCCGGCGGCGAGAGCGACACGGCCCCGGTTCCCGCTGCGGCGCAGCGTCGTGGGAGCATTGACACCCGCCGGCTGCTGCGCCTACACTTCGCGATCCCGGTGGACGCCACGACCGGGGTTACGTGCCTGCTCGCACGGGGCATGTCTCGCCAGCCGGGTTTTGGGCGGGTGAGACCATGGGCCTGTCGGCTTCGCGGCGACGGGTTCAGGCCTCCGAGCGGGTCCTCGACCGCGCTTTTCGTCGAGACCAGTGGCGAAGGGTCGGCGGCGGTGGTTGTCGTCGGCAACGTCCTCACCGGGGACGGAGTTGCGGCCGCTGCCAGCAGATACCCGGTGGTGTAATGGTAACACACCAGGTTTTGGTCCTGGTTTTCCTGGTTCGAGTCCAGGCCGGGTAGTTTCACTCCTCGGCCGGTCCGGACGGGCGCGCCGCTGCCGTTGCGGGCAACGGAGATGGCGCTGGCGAGAGGCGGCATGAAAGATCTGCGCGTATTCGCCGGTCGCAGCAACATCCCGCTGGCGGAGCGGGTGGCCGACTACCTGGGTCTGCCGCTCGGCCGCGCGGCGCTGGGCAATTTCCCCGACGGCGAGATTTCGCTGAAACTGATCGAGGACGTGCGCGGGCGCGACGCCTTCGTGATTCAGTCCACCTGTGATCCGACCAACCGGCACTGGATGGAACTGTTCATCTACATCGATTGCATGAAGCGCGCCAGCGCCAAGCGCATCACCGCGGTGATTCCCTACTTCGGCTACGCCCGGCAGGACCGCAAGGACGAAGGCCGCGTGCCGATCACGGCCAAGCTGATGGCCAACCTGCTGACGGTCGCGGGCGCGAATCGCGTGCTGACCATCGACCTGCACGCCGCCCAGATTCAGGGTTTCTTCGACATTCCGCTCGACCACCTGTCGGCCGAGCCGGTGATCACCGCCTATTTCGAGTCCGTGCGCGAGGGGCCGATCACGCTCGTCAGCCCGGACATCGGCAACGCCAAGCGGGCGCGCGTCTACGCCGAGCGGCTGGGCGGTGAGCTGGCGATCATCGACAAGCGCCGCATCAGCGGGTCCGAATCGGTCTCGTACAACATCATCGGCGAGGTGAGCGGCAAGACCGTGCTGATGATCGACGACATGATCGCGACGGCGGGAACGGTCGTGCAAGCGGCCCGGCTCGTCAAAGAGCGCGGGGCCAAGCGCGTGGTCGTCACCGCGACGCACGGCGTGCTGTGCGGGCCGGCGATCGAGCGGCTCAGCGCGGCGCCGATCGACCACATCGCCGTGACCGACACCGTGCCGGTGACGGAAGAGGCCCGGCATCGGCTGGCGAGCCTGACGGTGCTGCCGGTGAGCGAGCTGCTGGGCGAGGCGATTCGCCGCATCCACCGCAACGAATCGGTCAGCAGCCTGTTCATGAAGAGCACTTGAGCGAATGAAGGATGAAGGCCGGCGCCGCGCGGCGCTGCGAGCAATGCAGGAGTTGGATTGATGGAAATCGCAACGGTGAAAGGCGAGTCGCGCGAGATCGGCGGCCGCACGGCAAACAACCGGATTCGGCGCCGCGGGATGCTGCCCGCGATCATCTACGGGCACGGCGAGGCGCCCCAGGCCGTGTCGCTCTTGCTGCACGACCTGGAGAACGCGCTGGCGCGCATGACCCACGTGATCAACCTCGAGATCGGCGGTCGGGCGCAGCAGTACCTGGTCAAAGACGTGCAGTACGACCACCTGATGAAGACGCCGATCCACGTCGACCTGATGCGGGTCGATCCGAACGAGCGCGTGCACGTGCGCGTGGGCGTCGAGCTGCGCGGCAATCCGCGCGGGCTCACGGAAGGCGGCGAAATGGTGCAGCTCATCTCGGACCTCGAGATCGAGTGCCCGCTGCTGGCCATTCCAGAGATTCTGCGGCCGAAGATCGATCACCTGCACGTGAACGATGCGCTGCACGTGCGCGACCTGGAGCTGCCCGAGGGCGTGCGGGCCCTGCAACCCCCCGACACCGTGATCTGCCACGTCCGCACGAAGAAGCTGGCGGTCGAGACGCCGGCGGTCGCGGTGGCCGAAGGCGGCCCGTCCGAGCCCGAGATGATCGGGCGCGTCGCCAAGGAGGAGACGGCGGAGGGCGAGGAGAAGTGAAGTTGATCGCGGGGCTGGGCAATCCCGGTCCGCGGTACGAGCACACCCGGCACAACGTCGGGTTCATGGTCGCCGACGAGACGGCCCGGCGCTGGAACATCCAGCTTCGCTACGAGCGCGGCTACGAGGGGCTGGTCGGCGACGGCGTGGTGGCGGGCGAGCGGACGCTGCTGCTGAAGCCGCAGACGCTCATGAACCTCAGCGGCCGGTCGGTCGCGGCGCTCGCGCGGTTCTACAAGCTCGCGCTGGGCGACCTGCTGGTCGTGCTCGACGACCTGGACCTGCCGGTCGGCGGCCTGCGGATGCGGGCGGACGGTTCGAGCGGCGGGCATCGCGGGTTGAGCGACGTGATCGAGAAGCTCGGAAGCCAGGAGATCGCCAGGCTTCGCATCGGGATCGGGAGGGTGCACCGCTGCGAAACCGTCGGGCACGTCCTGGGAACTTTCGCACCGGACGAGCGCGAGGCCGTTGCGGAGGTGGTTCAGACGGCGGCCGACGCCGTGGAGTGCTGGGCGACGCGCGGCGTTCAGGCGGCGATGAACGCGTTCAATCGACGCCGCGGCGACGAGAACGGATGACGGACCGGTCGCGGCTCGCGGCCGAAGCAGGCAAGGAGACTGTCGTTGAAACCGTATGAAGGCATGTTCCTGTTCGACAGCGCCGCGATGCACGACTGGCCCAGCATCGAGAAGGAAGTGCGCCGCTTGTGCGAGCGCATCGGGGCCACGCTCCACATCTGCGTCAAGTTCGACGAGCGGAAGCTCTGCTACGAAATCCGCGGCCGGAAACGCGGCACCTACGTGCTGACCTACTTCGACGCGCCGGCGGAGCGGATCGTCGACATGGAGCGCGACGTGCAGCTCAGCGAAAACGTGCTGCGGCTGCTCGTGCTGCGGGCGCCCAAGGTCAGCGACGAGCGCATGGCCCAATTGCGGGCTCATCCGGCCGACCAGGCGCTCTACGTTCCCGCGCCCGACCCGCGCGACGCGCGCTTTGAGGACGGCGGCGACGGGCGCGAGGGCCGCGGCAGACGCGGCGATCGCGGCGATCGGGGAGACCGCGGCGATCGCGGCGACCGCGGGGACCGGGGAGATCGCGGCGACCGTGGCGAGCGCCGCGAGCGCGAACCCGAAATGGACGCCGTCGGCGAGGAGTAGCCGCGCGACCCTGCGCGCGCCGGCTGGCCAGCGGCGCCCTGGAGCGGAGCAATCATGGCGAACTTCAACCGAGTGATTCTGGCGGGCAACCTGACGCGCGATCCGCAGTTGCGCTACCTGCCCAACAACACCGCCGTCTGCGAGTTCGGTCTGGCGATCAACCGCCGCTGGCGCGACCAGGACGGCAACCAGCGCGACGACACGTGCTTCGTCGACGTGGCGGCGTTCGGACGGCAGGGTGAGACGATCAACCAGTACATGACCAAAGGACGCCCGATCCTGGTCGAGGGGCGGCTCAAGTTCGACAGTTGGCAGGCCCAGGACGGCAGCAAGCGCTCGCGCCTAAGCGTCGTCGCCGAGAACTTCCAATTCCTGGGGGGTCGGGACAGCGCGGGCGGCGCAGGAGCAAGCGGCGAGCGCCCGGGCGGGGGTGCGGCGGGGGCGCCGGCCAACCGGGCGCCGGGAAGATCCGGCGCGCCGGGGGGCAGGGAGGCGCACCCCGAGGACCGCGCACCGGACGATGCGCCGCCGCCGCCCAGTGGCGATGACATTCCGTTCTAGCAGCGCGGGGCAGACGAACCGCGCTGCGCGAGCGAGGCTCGCGGAGGGCGTCCGGCTTGGTGCGGGACGCCGGTGTTGAGGAAACAGAAATCGGGGGGCGATCCCCGGTGAGGCGGAATCGCGGCGGCCTTCGGATGGCGCGCCGGCCGATTCGAGCCCGGTAGGTGAGAGGGAGTATCGATGGCGCGTCAGTCACCGTTGCAGGCGATGAAGAAGCGTCGCAAGAAGCGCTGGCAGGCCGAAGCGGCTCGGATGCGGGGCACCAAGGTCAGCATGGAAGAGCTCGATTACAAGAACCTCTCGCTGTTGCAGCGCATGCTCAGCACGCAGGGCAAGCTCTTCTCGCGCAAGCGCACCGGGCTGACCGCGGCGGGACAGCGGAAGATCGCCGAGGCGGTCAAGCGCGCCCGGTTCCTCGGGCTGCTCCCGTTCGTGAGCTAGTGGGCGCCGGACGCCGGGCGGCGTCGCGCCGGCGTCTTGCGCGGTAGGCTGGGAAAAATGCGCGTCGGCGGCGGTGCTCCGCAGGCGCGCTGGGGAGACGTGAAACATGCGTCTGTTGCTTCTGAAGGACGTTCGCAAGCTCGGCCACCTCGGCGACGTGGTGGACGTCAACGCGGGCTACGCCCGAAACTACCTGCTGCCTCAGCGTCTGGCGACCGAGCCGACCGAGGCGAACCTCAAGGCGATCGAACAGGACAAGATTCGCGCCGCCGCCGAGCGCGCCGCCCGAATCAAGCACTTCCAGGCCGTCGCCGATTCAATGGCCGACGTCTCGATCTCGATCGAGGTGGCCGCCAACCCGGAAGGCACGCTCTACGGCTCGGTCGGGCCGCGCGAGATCGGCGAGGCGCTCCGCGCGCACGGCCATCCCGTCGAAGACGGCTTCATTGAGCTTGATACCCCGATTCGGACGCTCGATAATCGAATGGTCAAGATTCGATTCTCAGACGATATCGCCACGCAGGTCAAGGTGTGGATCGTCCGAGCGGGGAGCCTGGAGCATGCCGAAGGCGAGCCGGCCGGAGAAACCGCGGACGAGCAGCAGCCGAGCGCCTGATGGAGCGCGCGATGCGCGCCGCGCCGCGCTGGAGCGCGCCCTGCCGCATTCGCTTTCCGCCGAGCGGGCCGTGCTCGGCTCGATGCTGCTGGACGACGCCGCGATCGCCGAGGCGATCAACATCCTCCCGGATGGCGTCGATTGCTTCTGGCTGGAGCGCCACCAGCGGCTCTACGTTCAGATTGTCCGGCTGTGGAAGGAACGCCGGCCGCTCGACGGAATCGTCGTCAAGGACGAGCTCGAACGAGCCGGGATTTTTGAGGAACTCGGCGGCTTCGAGTTCCTCAGCGGGCTGATCGCCGCCGTGCCCTCGGCGCAGCGCGTCCGCGACTACGCCCACATCGTCCGCGACAAGTTCCTGCTGCGCCAGCTCATCTCCGCGACCCACAAGGTCATGGACGCCGCCTTCGACGACCGCGCGCCCACGCCCGAAATCCTCGATTTCGCCGAGAAAACCGTCTTCGGCGTGACCGAACAGCGCGTCTCGACCGGCTCACTGGCTCTCAGCAATCTGATCCAGGAGGTTTTCCGGCAGATCGAGCGGCTGGACGGCACGTCGCTGACCGGCGAGCCGACCGGGTTCTACGCATTGGATGAGATCACCAGCGGGTTCCAGCGCGACGAACTGATCATCATCGCGGGGCGCCCGTCGATGGGCAAAACCGCGTTCGGCCTGAATGTCGCCGAGAACATGGCGCTGAACGTGGATGAATCACGCGGCGAGCGTCGTCCGGTGCTGTTCTTCTCGCTGGAAATGAGCGCGCAGCAGGTTGCCCAGCGCATCCTGTGCAGCCGGGCGCGCGTGGACGCGCACAAGCTCCGTCGCGGTCGGCACTCGGCCGAGGACATGGAGCGCCTGCAATACGCGGCGCAGGAGATTCAGAGCAAGCCGCTGCTGATTGACGACACGTCCAGCTTGTCGATCCTGGAGCTGCGCGCCAGGGCGCGGATGGCGTATCGCAAGGAGAAGGTGCGCGCGATCTTCGTCGACTATTTGCAGCTCGTGCGCGCCCCGGGCACGGAGAGCCGCCAGCAGGAGGTGGCGGAAATCTCGCGCGGCCTCAAGGCGCTGGCCAAGGAGCTGCACGTGCCCGTCATCGCCATGGCGCAGCTCAACCGCAACCCCGAGGACCGCAGCGGGAACCGGCCGCGCATGAGCGACCTGCGCGAAAGCGGCGCCATGGAGCAGGACGCCGACCTGATCGGACTGCTCCACCGCGAGGCGTATTACCGCGTGGGAGAAGACAACGCGCCGGAAGAGGAGGGCGCTGCCGAGCTGATCATCGCCAAGCAGCGCAACGGCCCGGTCGGGACGATCCCGCTTCACTTCAATCGCAGGTACACGCGCTTCGACAACCCCGAGCTGGGTGACCGCTATGGCGGAGGGCCGGAGTCCTCGTCCGGGGGACCGAACGGGGCTCCTTTCTGACCCGACTGGTGTGGTGTGGCGAGAGCCGGGCGTCCGCACAGTCCGCCGGGTCTCGCGGATCGCCGAGAATTATCCATCTTGCCCAGTCGCGCAACTTTGACATTTGCTACGCCGCCAGCATATGATCCAGGAAATGTGCGGACAGCGCTGCCCAGGTGAATTCCGGCAGGCACTGCCCGTCCATTCGCGCAGAGCGCGCGCACGGCAATGCCGCTCGTGGCGAACATGCTCTGCGCACAGGACCGCTGCGCGGCGCGGCCCGGTCGGTCGCGGCGGACGCGGTGGCCGGCTTTCGGCGGCTCCCATTGGCTTGTCGGCGAGACGGGGGACTCGTGGGCAGGCTCGAGGCCGAAATGGCTGACCGGGCATCACACTTTGCAGCCTCCTCGCCGGATGAACTCGGGCTCACGCTTTCTCGTCGCGAATCCCGCGGCCGACTGCTGGTGATCGGCTCGACCGAGGACCGCGCCTCCCTCCGCCGCATCATGCCGGACTGCGATGTCGCGCTGGCGGATGAGCCGCTCGAAGGCGTCTGGCGCGGCGAAAGCCAGTCCTACGATGGCGTGATCGTCTCGATGCAGCTCGGCGGCCGGGCGTTGCAGACCGTTCGCTCCCTGCGCGAAAAGACTCCGCTGGCCCGCATCGTGGTCACTTGCCGGCCGAGCGACGAGCCGCTGGCCCGCCGTGCGCTGCTGACGGGCGCCGACGACTACGTGTTGGAGCCGCTCTCTCCTGAGGAAATGGAGAAGGCGCTGGGGATGATCTCGTCGCGGTCTCTGCCGCCGGTGGCCTCGGCCGGTCCGCCGAGCGTACGCGAGCTGACGGAGCTGAGCGAAGTGCTTCGCCGGCTGGACGAGGGCGTCCGGTCGACGTTACAGCGTTTCGCGAGCACCGTTCAGCAGGCGTTCGAGAGCGTCGGGGTGCTGGTCGAGCTGGATGGCGAGGTTTGCACCGCCGGCGACATTCGCGAACCGATTCTCGAGGAGGCGGTGCTGCGCGACGGCGTGCCGGTGGGCCGCATCAGCCTGGCGCGCGGGCATGGCGGAGCCTACGCAGCGCAGGCGCTCGCGCGGCTCGGAGAATACGCGTGCCTGCTGGAGACGTTGGTCGCGGAGTTGCGCAAGCGCGAGAAGCTCCAGGACCTCGCGTGGACCGATGACCTGAGCGGCCTGCGCAACCGCCGATTCTTCGAGCACGCCCTGGACGAGCTGATCGCGCACGCGCTTCAGAACCGCCAGTGCCTGACCCTGCTGCTGCTCGATATCGACAACTTCAAGACTTACAACGACGCGCTCGGGCACGAGGTCGGCGACCAACTGATCCGCGAGATGGCGGTGCTGCTTTCGCGCTGCCTGCGCGAGCGCGACGTGGTGGCGCGCATCGGCGGGGACGAGTTCGCGGTCATTCTGTGGGACGCGGAGCGGCAGCGCGTGCCCGGCTCGCAGCATCCGCGCGAGTTCATGGCCGTGGCTCAGCGATTCCGCCAGGCGATTGAGGATCACGATTTCCGCTGCCTCGGCGCGACGGGCCCGGCGCCCGTGACGATCAGCGGCGGGCTGGCCTGCCTGCCCTGGAGTGGAATCACGCGCGAGCAGCTCATGCGGGCCGCCGACCAGGCCATGCTCGAAGCGAAGCGGACGGGCAAGAACACGCTCCTGCTGGCGCCGGAACGCACCGACGCCGGCGCCCCGCCGGACACGCCGCGCGCCGCGGGCATGGACGTGGCGCCGCCGTTGGCCGGCGCCTGATGATCACCCTATACTGGCATGCCGTTTGCTGTGCGAGGGCTGGCGCCGCTGATCCGGCGACCGGAGGCATGCCATGCGGATACTCATTGCAGACAAGTTTGAAGCGTGGGGAATTGACCAACTCAAGGCGCTCGCGACGGACGTTCGCAACGAGCCCGGGTTGAAGGGCGACGCGTTCAAGCAGACCGTCGCGAGCTATGATCCGCAACTGATCGTCGTTCGCTCGACCAAAGTAACGGCGGACGTGATCAACGCGGGAACGCATCTGCGCGGGATCATCCGCGCGGGGTCCGGGTACGACAACATCGACTTGGCGGCCGCATCGTCGCACGGCGTGATGATCTCAAACTGCCCGGGGATGAACTCGTCCGCCGTCGCCGAGCTGGCGATGGGCCTGTGCATCGCGCTCGACCGGCGGATTCCGGAAAACGTGGCCGAGTTCCGCAACCGCCGCTGGAAGAAGAAGGACTTCGCCAAGAACTCGCGCGGGTTGAGGGGGCGCACACTCGGCATCATCGGCGCAGGCAAGATCGGCACGCTCGTCGCCCACATGGGCATGGGCTTCGGCATGAAGATCCTCTACTACAACCTCGGCCGCTCGCAGCGTCTGATGGATCATCCGCAATGCCGCCGAGCCGAGATCGACGAGCTGCTGCGCGAAGCCGATTTCGTCACGATTCACGTTCCGGGCGATGACAGCACGCACAGCCTGGTGGACGAGCAGCGGCTGGGCCTGATGAAGAAAGAGGCCGTGCTGGTCAACACCAGCCGGGCCGGAGTGGTGGACGAGGTGGCGCTGGTCCGAGCGCTGCGCGAGGGCCGGCTGCGAGGCGCCGCGGTGGACGTGTTCCCTGGCGAGCCGGCGGCCGACGCGGAGACCGTGGACAGTCCGCTGACCGAGGTGCCGAACCTGTACGTCACGCACCACATCGGCGCTTCCACGGAAGAGGCGCAGCTCGCGGTCGCGGAGGAGACGGTCCGCCTGGTCCGCGAGTTCAAGACGACCGGCAAGCTTCCCAACTGCGTCAATATGCAGACCGACCCGCGGCACGAGTGCCTTCTGGTCATTCGCATGCGAAACCGCCCCGGCACGCTGGCCTACATCTTCAACGTCATCGGCGACGCCGACATCAACGCCGAGGAGATGGACCACGTCATCTACGACGGCGGGAACGCCGCCGCAGCGCACATCCGGATCGACAAGCACCCGGCCGACGCGACGCTCAAGAAGCTGCGCGAAGGCAACCCGAACATCATCGCGGCGGAGGTGCTGAACGTCTGACGCGCCGCGGGCGCGTCCCATCGGTAGCTCGCCGGCGCCGCACTGAGCTCGGCGCTCGATGGGGAGCTGACCGCTGAGCTCCAGGGGGGTGCTGTCGCTCGGCCAGGGACCCGTCCGAGCGCGCCCGTTCGCGGGGTGCGCGATTTGGCGCTTCGCGTGCGCGGAATGCACACCACCCCGTTCGTCGCCACTGCCAGCGCGCTTCCTGGCGTCATTCCGTGGGTCGCGAGGCCGGCTCGTTCCCGCCGATGTGGCACACAACGTGCAAGTGGCGCGGAGGTGCCTGGTCCGCAGACCCGACGGGAGACTGCTTGTGCGAACCGAAGTGCTGCTGGGGGACGAAGCGGTGGGACTGGCCGCGATCGACGCGGGCATTGCGGGAGCGTTCTCCTACCCCGGAACGCCCGCGACCGAGATCTTCGAGTTCATCTCGACGCGCACCGCCGGGACCGGGAGGGTCTTCGCGGCCTGGTCCACCAACGAGAAGGTCGCCTACGAGGAAGCGCTCGGCATGTCCTACGCCGGGCGGCGCTCGATCGTCTCGATGAAGCACGTCGGCCTGAACGTGGCGGCCGACCCGTTCATGAGCTCGTCGTTGACCGGGGTTAACGGCGGCCTCGTGCTCGCGGTCGCCGATGATCCCGGGATGCACTCCTCTCAGAACGAGCAGGACAGCCGCTGTTACGCCGAGTTCGCGCACCTGCCATGCTTCGAGCCGGCGAATCAGCAGGAATGCTACGACGCGACGCGCGAGGCGTTCGAGCTCTCCGAGCGCGTCCAGCTCCCCGTGATGATCCGCCTCGTAACCCGTCTGGCGCACAGCCGCGGCGACGTTCGAGTGGCGTACGAGAGCGAGTCGCAGCAGCGCCCGCGCGAAACGGGGCGCATTCCGGATTGGCGCGAATGGACCCTGCTGCCGACGAATGCCCGGGGACGCTATCAGCGGCTGCTGCAACTACAGCCGAAGCTGGTCGAGGAATCCGAGCATTCGTGCTTCAACGCCCTGACCCTGGCGGGGCCGCGCGGGCTGATCGCCAACGGCATCGCCTGGAACTACGTGCGCGAATCGCTCGGTTCGCAGAGCGACTGGTCGCTGCTGAAGATCGCCACCTACCCTCCGCCGATCAACCTGATCCGCCGGCTGGTGGATCATTGCAGCGAAGTCCTGATGGTCGAGGAGGGCTACCCCTTCATCGAGTCGCGCTTGAGCGGCCTGCTCGGTGTTCCCGGAAAGCTGATTCGCGGCAAACTCAGCGGCGACGTGCCGGCCAGCGGCGAGATGACGCCCGACATCGTCGACGCCGTGATTCGCCGCCGGCCCATCCGGGCCGTCGCGCACGATGACCTGCCGGGCCGGCCCCCGCAGTTCTGCCAGGGCTGTCCGCACGCGGACCAGTTCAAGTCGCTGCGGAACGCGCTCTCCGGCCTGCCGCAGGCGACCGTCTTCGGCGACATCGGCTGTTATTCGCTGGGCGCGCTGCCGCCGCACAATTGCATGCACACCTGCGTGGACATGGGGGCGTCGATCTCCATGGCGCACGGGGCGGCTCAGGCCGGCGTCCCGCACGTGGTCTGCACCATCGGCGACTCGACCTTCTGGCACTCCGGCGTTCAGCCGCTGATCGGCGCGATCCGCAGCGACGCCGACATGACCGTCCTGATTCTCGACAACAGCGCCACCGCGATGACCGGCTGCCAGGACACGGCGGTCCCCGGCGACGACCTCGTGGAGATCCTGCTGGCGCTCGGTGTGAGCCGCGACCATCTGCACGTGGTCGATCCTTCGCCGAAGCGACACGAGGAGAACACGGACCTGCTGCGCCGCGAGATCGCTCACCGCGGACTGTCCGTGATCGTGGCTCGCCGAATCTGCATTCATGTCAAGCGCAAGGGCGCGGCGACGGCCACGAGCGCAGCCGCTTCCTGATTTTCACGCGGGAGCCAACCGTGGACAGCAACCTCATCCTGGCGGGTGTCGGCGGACAGGGAACGCTGACCATCGCGCGAGCGATCACCATCGCCGCCACGCGACGCGGAATGCACGTGCGGCAGGCGGAAGTGCACGGTATGTCGCAGCGCGGGGGGGCGGTGCAGTCGCACCTGCGGATCAGCGACGGCGAAATCTACAGCGACCTGGTCCCGCTCGGCCGCGCGGACATTCTGATCGCCGTCGAGCCGCTCGAATCGCTGCGCTACCTCGAATACCTCCAGCGCGACGGCACGCTGCTGGTCAGCACGGACCCGGTGCTGAACCTCCCGAACTACCCGCCGCTGGAGGAGCTGCTCGAGCGGATCAGCCGTCAGCCTCGGCACGTGCTGCTCGACGCGGACCGGCTGGCGCGCCTGGCGGGCTCGCAGCGGGCGGCCAACACCGTGATGCTCGGGGCGGCGTCGCTTTCGCTGCCGCTGCCGCCCGACGCGCTCGAAGCCGCGCTGGGGGAAATCTTCGCCGGGAAGGGCGCCGGCGTCGTCGAGACCGCATGCCGCGCGTTTCGAATCGGACGCAACGCCGCGATGATCTACGGCCTGGGGCTTGAGCGCGGCGGCAAGTCGCGCGTCGTCAGGCAGTGGCTGGCCGACCTGCCGGGCGCGCGAATGACGTCGGACAACGCGCTCGTCGGGCTGCCGCCGCTGATCGGCGCGGAGGAGCCCGGGCTGTCGCCGGCAGAGCACGACGCCGTCAGCCAGATTCTAAAATGCGCCGCCGAAGCGGGCCGCGAGGCGCTTTTTGAGCACGAAGTCTACGGACTGGTCGAGCTGGTGGGCGCGATCCACGCGCCGCGCTACCTCTTCATTCCGCACGGGGGAGACGTATCGGCCGACGAGCTGCGCGCGTTCGGCGGGGATCGCGTGGTGCTCAAGCTGGTGTCGGCCGACGTAACGCACAAGAGCGACGCGGGCGCGGTTCGCTTCGTTCCCAACGAGCCGGAGGCGGTTCGGCGCGAGCTGAACGACCTGTTCGCGACGCACGAGCGCCACGCGCACGTGGAAGGCGCGCTGCTGGTGGAATACGTGCCGCGCGAGGCGCCGGGTTTCGGTGACGAGCTGTTCGTAGGCATTCGTGCGACGCGCGAGTTCGGCCCGGTGATCGCCGCGGGGCTGGGCGGCGTCGACACGGAGTTTCTGGCGCGCAGCATGCTGCCCGGGGTGGCGGTGGCGAAAGCCGTGGTCGCCGACACGAACCCGAGCCAATTCCTGGAGCTCTTCCGTCGGACCGCGGCGTACGAAACGCTCAGCGGCAAAGCGCGCGGTCATCGGCGCCTGGTCTCGGACGGCGAGCTGCTGCGGTGCTTCCGCGCGTTTCTCTCGATCGCGCGGGAGTTCTGCGCTCCCGCACAGGACGGCGAGCCGCGCCTGATCGAGCTGGAAGTGAACCCGTTCAGCTTCCGCGCGCAGCGGTTGATTCCGCTCGACGGCCGCGGCCGACTCGGGGCGGTCGCCGAAGCGCGCCCGCAACGGCCGGCCGAGCACGTGCGCTGCCTGCTCGATCCGAAGTCGATCGCCGTGCTGGGCGTCTCGGCCAACTCGATGAATTTCGGCCGCATCATCCTCAACAACGCCGTTCGCAGCGGATTTCCGCGCGAACGCCTGATCGTCGTGCGTGAGGGCGTCAAGGAGATCGACGGTGTGCGCTGCGTGCGCGGATTGCGCGAGCTCGGCGCTGGGGCCGACCTGCTGGTCGTCGCCGTCGATTCAAAGCAGCTTCCGACGCTGGTCGACGAGCTCGTGGAGACCAACGCGGCCCGCTCGGTGATCCTCATTCCCGGCGGCGTCGGCGAGACCCAGGGCAGCAACGAGCTGAACGACCGCGTGCGTCAGGCGATCGCCCGCGCGCGCGAGAACCCGGCCGGGCCGGTGTTCCTCGGGCCCAACTCGATGGGCCTGCAATCACGCCCGGGCCGCTACGACACGTTCTTCGTGCCCGCCGACAAGTTCGACAGCCGCTGGTCGGCGCCGGCCCGCCGGGCCGCGCTGATTTCGCAGAGCGGCGCGTTCATGCTGACGCGCATGAGCCATCTCGAGTCGCTCGATCCGGCGCTGGCGATTTCGCTGGGCAACCAGTTCGATCTGACGCTGGCCGACCTGCTGAACGCGGTTGCGGACCGTCACGACGTGGACGCGATCGGCGTGTACGCGGAGGGCTTCCAGGACCTCGACGGTCTCGCGTTTCTTCAGGCCACCCGCCGCGCGATCCGGGCCGGCAAACGCGTCATCTTCTACAAGGCCGGCCGCACGGCGCCGGGACGATCGGCGGCGGCAGGCCACACGGCTTCGGTGGCAGGCGACTATGACGTCTGTCAGGCGGCGGCGGAGGAGGCCGGCGCCTTGGTCATCGATACGTTCAGCGAGTTTCAGCAGCTCATGGACCTTGCAACCAGCCTGCACGCCAAGGAGGTGCGCGGACGCCGCGTGGGCGTGATCAGCAACGCCGGCTACGAGGCCGTCGGAATGGCGGATGCGATCCGCGGGGCGCGCTACGAAGTTGAGGTCGCGGGGCTCGCCGACGATGAGGTTGAGAAGCTGCGCGCCGTGCTGAGCAAGAGCGGCGTGGAGCGGCTCGTCAACGCGAGGAACCCGCTCGATCTCACGCCGATGTCCAACGACGAAGTCTACGAATCCTGCACGCGCGTGATGCTGGACAGCGACGAGGTCGACGCCGTCGTGGTCGGAATCGTCCCGATGACGCCGGCCCTGCGCACTCTGCCCGATGAGCTGCATCGCCCGGACTCGGTGGCGCAGCGACTGATCCGCATCAACAAGCAATCGCACAAGCCGTTGATCGCGGTCGTGGATACCGGGCGGGCGTACGACCCACTGGTGGAAGTGCTGCGTTCGGGCGGAATCCCGGTCTTCCACACGAGCGACCACGCCATCCGCTCGCTGGGGCGCTACCTGTGTCACCGTGCTCCCGCGCCCGCGAGCCCCGCGGAAGCTGCGCCGATGCCCGCGGTGCGCGAGCTGAAGGTTGCGACGGCGGGGGCATGAGGCGCGGCTCGGGCGCCGCTGGCGACCCAACCGAGCGGCCGGTCCGTACGCTCATGAAAGTTCCCGCGTCGGCCTACGGCACGACGACGGCTTCGGGCCGTGCCGACGCGTTGGGCAACAGCTCGATGAGTCCGCCGGCCCAATCTCCATGATCGTGGCCGATGCCGTCGCCGGCGTCCTCGACGCGCAGGGACAGCCGCTTCACGCCGCTCAAGTCGACGGAGATTGATTGAGGCGCCTGACCGCCACGCAGGGTCGCACTGCGGGACACTTCGCGATCATCCGCTACGACGACGAAGACCACCGACCCGCTGGAGCCGGTTTCATCGTCGACGCCGACGCGCACGTCGAAGCGTTTCGCCTGGCCGTGCAGGTTGATGTCGAACCGTCCGATCGCGTGCGTCCCGAGGCCGTGCAGGTATTGCGTGCCGCGAAGCGCGAGCAGGTTGCCGTCGACGGAGCGGCAGGCTTGCGGCTGCCCCCAGCCCTGTTTCGCGAGGCTGATGTCCAGGCTGTCGAGCCAGACGGAGTGGGCGGGGGCCTCCCACGCAGTCAGGTCGGCGCCTGCACCGCCGCGCGACGCGGCGCAGCCGCCGGCGCCCAGCAGCAGGACGGTCAAGACGAATCCGGACGCGACGACGGGGCGGCGGAGACTGGCAAGACGGGCACAGTCGCGACGCAATGGAGCGGTCAACATCAGCAGACCTCCCAGCGCCGCGCGAAGAACCGGGCGGCGGCGAGCAAGACGAGCGTGAGCACGATCAGCACCGAGACTTCCGGCCAGAGTTCGTTGATGGGGAAATCTCGCCAGAACACCTTGTGAAAACCGTCGAGCGCCCAGGCGTTAAACGTGATGTACCCGAACTGCTGCATCGAGGCGGGCATCATGAAGCGCGGGAACATGCTCCCGCCGATCGCGGACATCACCAGGATCAGGATGGTCGAGATGCCGCTGAGCTGGGCGCGGGATCGGCAGAGCGTTGCCAGGCAGAGCCCGAACCCGCCGGCGGCACTGGCGCTGACGAGCGCCATGACGGCGAAACCGGCCAGGTGGTTCGGGGTGAAGAGGTTCATTCCGAAGACCAGCCAGCCCCACAGGAACATCACCGACACCTGGATGAAGCCCAGTACGGTGATGTAGATCCACTTGCCGGCGAGCAGTTGACCCATCCGAATGCGCGAGGAAAGCAGCCGCTCGAGCGTGCCCGCCTCGTGCTCCTCGAGCAGCGACCCGCCCGCGCCGCTGGCCATGAAGAGCAGAAACATCACGCCGGTTCCGGCGGCGTAGAAGGAGATGGCCGGCGAGGACGCCAGCTCGTGTTGGCTGTGGAACACGTCGATCACGTTGATCTGCACCAGGCCGCCGGACAGTGGGCTTTGTCGGGGCGCGGGCCGCGTCGAGCCGGCGGGAGCCGAGTCCGTCGTGCCCGTTGCCGCAGTCGGTCGCAACGTGGGTAGGAGCAGATCGATTGCGGCGCGCTGCGCCGCGGTCAGCCCGCCGGCGTATTTTTCGAACATCCGCACGCCTTGTTGCAGCAGCATGTCGGGTGCGGCGGCGAAGGCCGACTTCTGCAACAGCCCGAAGACAAGCTGCGGCGCCACCGGATCCGAGCGATCCGCCAGCACGTCGATTGGGATCGCGCGGCCGTCCAGGCTGCCGAAGGTATCGCCGAAGCCGCGCGGAATGACGATTCCCACCGGCGCACGGCCCTCTCGCACGACGCGCTGCGCAATCTCGCGCGTCATGGGCTCGCCGCCGACGCGCGGCTGCGTGGTCCGCGCGTCGATGCTTGGGTCCGTGCGCAGCAGCTCGTACAGGCGTCGGCTGGCCTCGCTCTGATCCTCGTCCACCAGCCCGACTTCGAGCTGCTTGGTCAGGCCGCGCTCCTGCTGGCCGAACACCCAGGCGAAGATCGAAAAGAACACGACCGGAAGCACGAAGGTGAGCCCCAGCGCGACCCGGTCGCGCAGCAACCCGAGCCAGCAGACGCGCACCACGGTAAGGATCATTCGCGCAGCTCCTGGCCGGTCAGGTGTAGAAAGACGGATTGAAGCGTCGGCGCTTCGACGTGTACGTCGTCGACGCGCAGCCCCGCGCCGCGCGCCCGCTCAAGCAGCGTCGTCAGCGCGGGGCCGATCTCGTCCACCGCAATCTGGACGCGGTTGCCGTCGGCGTCGGCGACGCCGGGCAGCTCGCCCGCGCGCGGACGCCGGTCCAGCGTCAGGTGCACGCGCCGGCGCGGCCCGACCGTCTGCTGAATCAGCTCCGCGAGCGTGCCGTCGGCGATGATCCGGCCGTGGTCGATGATCACGATCCGGTCGCAGACCTGCTGCGCCTCGTCCAGCATGTGCGTCGTCAGCAGCAGCGTCGCGCCGTCTCGACGCAGTTCGGCGAGCATCTCCCAGATGCGCGCCCGACTCTGCGGATCGACTCCGACCGTCGGCTCATCCAGCAGCACGACCTCGGGTCGGTGCAGCACGCCGCAGGCCAGGTTCAGACGGCGCTTCATGCCTCCGGAGAACTGGCCGCAGCGCTGCCGGGCACGATCGGCGAGTCCGGTCCAGCCCAGCGCCCAGTCGACGCGTTCGTTGCGATCGGACGCCGCGACGCCGTGGCAGGTGGCGAAAATCTCGAGGTTCTCGCGGGCGGTGAGCTGCGGGTAGAGCGCCAGCTCCTGCGGCACCAGACCCAGCCGGGCGCGGGCGGCGCGGGCGGGCGGCCCGTCGCGGTCGAGCGGGGCGCCCAGCAGGTCGATCCGGCCGCTGTCGAGACGCACACGGCCGGCGATGGCGCGCATCAGCGTGGTCTTGCCGGCGCCGTTGGGACCGAGCAGCCCCAGCCACTCTCCGCGGCGCAGGGAGAATTCCACGCCCGAAAGCGCCGGCGTGGTGCCGAACGAGCGGGTGCCGTCGGTGACGGCCAGAACGGTGTCGATGTTCCTGAACATGGCTTCGGTAGAGGTCATGCGCAGGAATGATGCGCGCGGAAGGGCTGCTTGTCATGCGGCGGAAATCGCGCGGCGCGGAAAAGGCGGTCCGCTATACTGACTGGGCACGACAACCGTGCGCGGCCGGGGGCCGTTCGGCCCTGCCCGCCGCTTCCAATCAACACGGGGAGAAGTACGCATGAGAAGCAGGATTGCGACGGTGGGAGCGCTGGCCTGTTTCGCGGCAGCATGGGGAAGCGCCGCGGAACGCGTCAGCCAGAACGCCGGTCTGTCTCAGCCGCAGGTAGAATGGGCTCCCGGCGAACTGATCATCGGCTTCCAGGCGGTTCCGTCGGCGAACGACCTGGACGTAATCGACGCCGCCCTGGGCAACGTGCGCTCCTGGCGGACGCTGCCGCACGCGCCGCATGCCAAAGGTCAGCCCGGCGTGCCGCACCCGCTCGAGTCGGTGCGGATCATTACGGTGCCGGATGAGGTGGACATCCTGGCGCTGGCGCAGCGCGTCGCGCTGCTGCCGGGGGTGGCGTACGCCGAGCCGAACTACATTACGCACACCGCGCTACATCCGAACGACCCGTCCTACGACTCGCTGCAGTACGGACCGCAAATTGTCAGCGCCGAGGGCGCGTGGGACATCACGACTGGCGATGCCTCGGTGGTGCTGGCCGTGGCTGACACCGGATATAACTACAACCACGAGGACCTGGTGGGCGCGCTCTGGGTGAATGACGACCCCATCAACGCCGTGGACGACGACGGCAACGGTTTCATCGACGACGTCAACGGCTGGGATTTCTACAACAACGACAACAACATGCTGGATCAGAACCAGCACGGCAGCCATGTGTCGGGCATCGCCGCGGCCCGCACTGACAACGGGGTCGGGATCGCCGGCATGGCGCAGGTCTCAGTCATGCCGCTTCAGGTCTTCAGCTCGGGCGGCAGCGGCACCTGGGACGCGATCGCCAACGCGATCTTCTACGCTACCGACAACGACGCGCACGTGTTGAACTACAGCGGCGGCGGCAACGGAGGCTCTGCGCTGCTTCAGCAGGCCGTCGACTACGCCTATGCCAACAACTTCACCGTGGTCGCGGCGGCGGGAAACTTCGGCAGCTCCACGCCGTTTTATCCGGCCGCCTACGACAGCGTGATCGCGGTCTCCGGCACCGACCGCTTCGACAATCGTTACACCTCCTCCAACTTCGGGAACTGGATCGACGTGGCTGCGCCCGCCGTAAACGTCTATTCGCTCTCATGCTGCGGCAGCAACGCGTACACGACCCTGACGGGCACGAGCATGGCGTCGCCGCACGTGGCGGGGCTGGTGGCGCTGATGATGTCGATCGACCCGACGCTCACGCCGACGCAAGTTCGCGACCTTCTCCGCGAGAACGCAGTCGACCTGGGCACGCCCGGCTTCGACCAGTACTTCGGCTACGGGCGCATCGACGCGTTTGCAACCCTCTCGGCGATGACCGGCGGCCCGCCGCCGATCACCTGCGATGACATCCTGCGGGTGCGCGCGTTCTGCTTCAACGGCCGGCTGCTCGTGGCGGTTCGCATGACCGACACCAGCAACAGCGGGCGGGCGCTGATGATCGACGTGAACGGGACGTTGCACGAGGTGACGATCAGTGGTTCGCGTGCGATCCTGAGCCTTGCCGGACAGAGCGGGCCGCAAGTGGTCACGCTGGTCGAGCCGGCGGACTGCGTGGCGCCGATCGAAGTGAACTGCAACTAGAAGCGGGCATGTTTCCGGCTCGATGCCGGTACTTGACGACCCCACGCGAGGAAAAGAGCCCTCCGCCTTCCGCGGAGGGCTTTCTTTGCGCCTCCGTGACGGGGCGGCGACCCCAAGAAAAGCACAGCGGCCGGATTTCTCCGGCCGCTGCGTGGACGTCACTCGAACGACGAGGAGCCGCGATTCGGTCTAGCCGCGACGTCGCAGAGAGAACAGGCCGCCGATCGCCAGCAGAGCCAGCGAAGCGGGCTCGGGAACGATGCGCAGGTTGTCGAAGCCGAAGCCTTCGGTGCCGCCGTCCGAGACCGCGGTGAAGCGGATCGTCATGGAGCTGCCGGTCCCCGCGATTGCAGCAGAGAAGTTCTGGTAGTTGTCCGAGAGCTTGATGCCGTTGATCAGCAGGGGATCGTCGAGCGCGACCGCCGCGCCGATATCCATCATGTAGTTCTGGTTGGTCAGCTCGTCGGTCGTCGTCGCCAGCAGCGTCTGGAACGCGCCGCCGTCGATCGAATACGACCAACTGAACATGTCCGCCAGCTCGGCGTCGCCCATGGCGGCGACGTCGACGCTGAACACGAGGCTCGTCGCGCCGCTGATGTTGAAGGTGAAGTCGGCGTTGAGCGGGGTGGAGCCGAAATCGTTGACCGTGTCGGTCACGCCGAAGAAGCCGTTCGTGTACGCGATACCCGCGAACCCGACGACGTCGGTGGCGAGAACGGTGTTGCCCGCGGCCGCGGCGACGGAATCATCCGAGATGCCGAACGGCATGCCGACGTTGTTCGGGCCGACGTTGGCGCGATCCATCGGCCAGAAGGCGTCGCCCGCGACCCAGGCGGTGCTGGCGGTGGGCGGCGTGACCTGGCCGGCGTCGGTGCCGAAGCCGGTGCCGCTGTAGGTGTAGACCGAATTCGAGTACCCGGTGAGGCCGGTCTCGGTGCCGTCGAAATCGACGTAACCGACGTCGGCGGCCAGCGCGGACGCCGCGCAGGCGAGAATCAGTGTGCTGGCAAGAAACTTCTTCATACATCCTCCTCCATTGGTAGGCGTCGACCGATTCGAACCCGGCAGACCGTATCCGGGGGGAGTGTGCCGGTGCGAATCCAGATTCACGGGTCCAAACGGGAGGGGTTCCTACGACCCGGCGATGGGACGGGGTGTAGCGACTCGCCTCCTCCTGTGCCTCACAGTGTATCAGGGGCTCCGAGCGACGCAACCTGCCGGGCGCTAAGTCTGTGTGAAATCGAGCAGATCGCGGGCTTGCGTCGTCGGACTCGAAGTCGTCGCCCAACGCGCGCCGTCAAGGTGCTCTGCGCGGTGCGGAGCTTGGGGCGCGAACGTCGCCGGTGGTCCCCACCAGCCACGAAAAGGTCCGCAGGGCCACGAGGTTGAACAGGATCGCGATGAGAAACGAATGGCCGCCGATCGTCTGATAAGCGAGCGTGCCTGCCAGCGGCATGATCAGCCCGCGCACTCCGGTCAAGGCGACGTGGATGCCCAGGTAAAGCTCGGCTTGCTCGCCGGAGGCGAAATCGAGGTGGCCGATGGACCAGGCCAGCGTCCCACCGCCGCGGGCGACGCCGTTGAGAAGCCTTCCCAGAAGGAAGACGCCGTACGCGAGGATGACGGACCCGCCGAAGTCAAGTTGCAGGATGTAGTATGCCAGGGTCACGCCGACATAGGACGAGAGCCAGATCTGGGTGTTCACCACGCGGAAGCGGATCACGCCGTGGCGGTCTAGGTAGTACGACCAGGCCGCGAGGGTGAGAAGCGTGACCAGCGTGGGAACGAAAGTGATCAGGGCACTGGCGTGCAGGTAGCCGAGGCCGAGGCCGCCCGAAAGCAGGCTGATGAGGATGCCGTCGACGAAGAAGTTGGCCGAGCCGAGGCAGAACTGCCCGAGCATGTAAACGGCGTAAGGCCGATCGCGGTGAAGAATCGCGATCGCGTCGGAGAAGGAATGCCACCAGGCGGCGCGGCCGTCGGCCGACCGTTGCCGGCGCTCCCGCACCGCGCGGATCAACTCGGCGCGCTCGCCGCGGATTCGCACGAAGCTGAGCGGCGCAAGGGAGAAGGCTCCAATCAGCGCCGTGGCGGGATAGAGGAAGCGATACAGCAGGGGGTCGTGATCGAACAGCGCGGTCGCCGCCACGCCGCTGAGCAGCGAGATCAGCCAGCGCAGCGTGAGCAGGCGCGAGGTGATGCGGGCTCGATGGGAAGTCGGGTAATTGACGCGCCAGATGGTCGAGCGGAGCGTCAGCAGACCGGACAGCAGGGTGTTCATCAGGCCGACCTGAGCGGCGAAGATCACGGCGCCCCAGCGCTGCCAGGTGGACGGCGTGAGCGCGACGCTGGCGACGCAGAGAAGCAGTAGCGCCGCGAGCGTCAGGTAGGTCGGGCGCTTGCGCAGGGTCTGAAGCGCGATCCCCCAGACCAGGTTCAGGACGTTGGCGATGATCGGAAGCGACCAGACAATCGTCGTAAGGGCGTCCGACGCGCCGAAGGTCTTCTTGGCTACCACGCCGGCGATCGTCCCGTCCAGCGTCCCGACGACGACGCCCCACAGGGCAAGGTGCGCGAATTCGCGCCGGTAGTTCGGCCGGGACAGGCGGGGGAGGTCGTCGATGCGAAGAAAGTCGAACACGTGGTTTGTCATAGCTTGGGTCGTGGTAGTATCATACGGCGGATGGAGCGGTCGGATTGCCGGGCCGTGAGTTCTGTCGGCAGTTCGCGGCTACCTGAGGTGTCATGATGTTGGCGTTTATCAACCTGAGCAGCCCCAGCCATCTCCTCGTGATTCTCGCGGTGGCGCTCCTGCTGTTCGGCAACCGTCTGCCCGAGGTGGCCCGCTCGCTGGGTCGCGCGTTCAACGAGTTCAAGCGCGGCCTGCGCGACGTGGACGACGAGATCAAGCGAACGGACGGCGCGCCTTCGCCGCCCCGCGAACGCGAGAAGCTCGCCGCTCCGCCGAGCTCGTCCCCCCAGGACACGGTCGCGCGTTCGGAAAACTCGGAGCGCGAGCAGGCACCGTAGACTCCCTCGCCGAACCGTGTGGCCGACCAGGCTCCCTCCGAACGGTCTGCCGCGCGTCTGCCGCCATTCCGGCCGCTCGTCGAAGGCGCAGCCAGGTCCGAGAAATAACGCCTCAAGTCGAAAATGTTCCTCGATCTTGCGGCGTGCAGGTTGACCGCGCCGGCGCGGGGACTTATTCTGTAGTCTACGCGAGCTGCTTCGCGATCCTTTCGGTGGACGGTCCATCCGTCAGATAGCCCCGTGGTTTCGGTCAGGCATGGCGCCCGACACGCCAGAAGCCGGCGCGAGCTGGTATTGCGGGGGGGGGAGCCGGCCCAACGCGAGCGCGAAGTCTAGGTGTGGCGATGTGAACCGCGCGGCCAGCGCGGGACGCAAGGATGGATTTTTCGTCTCGGCCTTGCCGCAGCGAGCAGCGGCACACACGTGGGAGTAAAGCATGTCGACGAGAGAATCGAAGAGCGGATTGACACGCTGGCTGCACGCCGGCATCGGCCTGCTGAGCGGACTGGTGCTCAGCGGCAGCGCCCTGGGGCAGGTTGGCATGGGCCAGGCTGCGGACCGGCTCGGCGCGGAAGTGAACAGCCTCCTGAACGTCCGCGCCAGCCAGATCGTGACGCTGGACGTAAACTGGACGCCGGGCGTCGCCCAGTCGTTCGTGGTTCCGTTCGACGGTGCGGACTACACACTGGATCTGTATCCCGCGACCGTGCGCGCCCCGGGCTACCAAGTGCTCGTGCAGGGACCGGATGGATCGTTCACTCCGGGCGAGATCGCCGCTGAGAGCACGCTGCGCGGCGTGGTGGTTGGCGACGATTCGAGCGTGGCCGGCGCCTCGCTGATGGATGACGGTCTGCACGGCTCGTTCATTCGCGGCGACGGCGAGCGCATCTGGATTCAGCCTCTCGTCAGCGTGACTCCCAACGCGGACCTGGACGAGTACGTGGTCTATCGTCAGTCGGACGTGCTGCCGAACAACGGCCTTTGCGGCACTGCGGACGCCGATGCCGACCCGATCGACGAGATCGGTCTTGAGGACGGGATGGGCGGCCAGCGTGTGACGATCTACACGGCGCAGCTCGCCTGCGACGCGGACGTCGAATACTACAACCGCTGGGGCGGCGTGTCGGGCGTGCAGAACCGCGTGAACACGATCGTCAACCAGGTCAACGTCCAGTACGAGCGCGACGTTCAGATCACGCACGTGATCACGGCGATCATCGTTCGCACCAGCGAGCCTGATCCGTACTCCTCGACCGACCCGTCGACCCTGCTGAGCCAGTTCCGCACCGAATGGATCAACAACCAGGGCGCCATCACGCGCGACCTCGCCCACCTCTTCACCAACAAGAACATCAACGGCGGCGTGATCGGCATCGCCTGGACGATCGGCGGCGTCTGCACGAGCAGCGCGTACTGCCTGTCGCAGGCCGAGTGCTGCGGCAGCCTGTCGTGTGCGACAGACCTGGTCGCGCACGAGTGCGGACACATCTGGGGCGCCTCGCACTGCACCTGCGACAACCCGCCCTACACGATGAACCCGTACATCACCTGTGCGAATATCTTCTCGGCCGGGTCCATCAGCCAGATCATCGCCCATCGCAACTCGCGGACCTGCCTGACAACCTGTGGCGGCACGATCACCAGCGATCCGGCCCCGCAGACCAAGTGCGCCGGCGAGACCGCCCAGTTCAGCATCACCACCGACATCCCCAGCCCGACCTATCGTTGGCGCAAGGACGGCGTGAACCTGAACAACGGCGGCGACATCAGCGGCGTGACCACCGCGACCCTGACCATCGCCAACGTCGACTTCTCGGACGCCGGCAACTATGACTGCCGCGTTACCGCCGGAACGTGCGACGTACTGAGCAATGCGGCCGCGCTGACGGTCAACGTGTGCTCGCAGCTCACCAGCTTCGTGAAGAACAACACGGCTCCGACCGGCGGTGCGGACATCGGCACCTTCGACCGCAACTCGACCCACCACACCTTTGACATGGTGGTCGACACCGTGCTGGCCGCCAGCGACTGGACCGGCTCGGAATACTCCGTGGACGTCGTCGCCCCGGCCCTCGGCCAAATCTGGCACGCCAGCGACCAGACCAACTTCGGCGGCGTTCCGGGCAACTTGAACGTCCCGTTCCTGCCCGATACCGATACGTCCACGAAGATCTTCGACACCTTTGCGGCGTCTCCGGGCGCGGCGTTCTTCATTCCGCCGCAGGTCGCGACTCCGGGCATGGTCTCGACCAACGTCAAGATCCGCGGCCTGAGCGGTCAGGGCGAAGAGGTTCCACTGACCTGGTTTGACACCGCGGTTAATTCCGGCGGCGTCATCTTCACGGCCTCGCGTCTGACGTTTGAGACGTATTCGCCGGCCACGCTGAACGTCGGCAGCGGCGATACGCTCTTCGCGACCATCACCGGCCGCACGTCGACGGCGAATACGCCCGGCGGCGTGGACTTCTCCGCCAGCATCTACTACAGCGCCAGCGGTGAGCCGTGCCCGTGGGACCTCGACAACGACGGCACCATCGAGCTGGATGACCTCTCTGTGGTCCTCGTCCACTTCGGGATGACCAGCGGCGCTACGCTCGAGGACGGCGATTTCGACGGCGACGGCGACGTCGACCTCGACGACCTGAGCGAGCTGCTCGTCCGCTTCGGCCAGGCCTGCCCGTAACCCGGCAGGCTCCTGGTCGACGGTAGTCTGAAGCGCTGCGGACAGGGCCTCCCGGCCGGTCCGCAGCGCTTTCTTTATCGCTGCATCGACCCGCCGGGCTCGCCGGAGGCCTGCGCGGCGGAATCGGAAGTTGTGGGTTGACGGCGCGCTCGCTACACTGAATGTCGGAAGGGAAGGGAGCGTCCGAATCCTGCGGCTTCCGACAGCCGACGGGCAATGGCCGGACCTTTCGGTCGAGTACTCATTCATCCTATCTCAGGACCAGCGCGGGCCGCGCTCGAGGAGCGTTCCATATGCACGTCCACCGTGTCTCTGTTGTTGTTGCTCTACTGGTGACGGGAGCGACAGCGGTTCTCGCCGAGCAAGCGGCGGAACGGTACTACGAGATTCCAGGCGTTCGCGAATACACCGGGCAATTGATCGCGCGCCCGATGCAGCCGGATGGAACGCGCGCCGCGGAGGCCACGCATGAGGCCGCCGCTGTGACTCTGGCGCACTTCGACCTGATCGAATACGTCTGGCAGACGGACGAGCACTTCCTGCTGGTTCCCGCCGGCCGGACCGAGCTCGAGGTGATCGACGACCTGATGGCGACGGGCATGTTCCAGTACGTCGAGCCGAATTGGCGCGTGTATCCGCTGAGCTGCCCGAATGACCCGCAGTTCGGAAGCCAATGGCACCACCAGGCCAATCGCATGCAGTCCTGCGACGGCTGGAACCTGCACACCGGCACCCCCTCGACCGTGGTCGCGATCTGCGACACCGGCGTACGCACGACGCATCAGGACCTGCTGTTGCACCGTATGGAAGGCTTCAACGCCTGGCAACAGCTATGGGAGTCGGAAGGCGGCGCGATCAACGACATCAACGGGCACGGCACCGCGACCACCGGCTGCGCCGCCGCCAACGGAAACAACGGCGTCGGCGTGGCGGGCGTCGGTTGGAACCTGTCCCACCGCATGATGCGTGTGACGGATGACCCCGGCGGGAGCGCCTACCTGGGTATCCTCCAGTATGCGGCTCGGACGGCCGTTGAGGCCGGCGACAAGGTCGCAAGCGTCAGCTACTCCGGCGTCGACTCCGAATCCAACCTGACGACCGCCACCTACATCAAGTCAATCGGCGGCCTGCTGGTTTGGGCGGCCGGCAACGACGGTCGAAACCTCACCATGAACGACCGCGACGCCGACGACCTCATTGTCGCTGGCGGCACCGACTCCAGCGACGCGAAGGCCGGCTTCTCGGCCTACGGCGTCTTTGTCGACGTGGTCGCACCCGCGGTCAACGTCTACACCACCAGCAACGGCGGGAACAGCAGCTACAGCGGCGCAACCGGCACCAGTTTTGCCTGCCCGCTGACCGCCGGACTGTGCGCATTGATCTTCTCCGCCTATCCCGATCTCGAACCGGATAACGTCGAGGCCGTGCTGAAGGCCGGCGCCGAGGACCTGGGTGCCGCGGGCGTCGACTCGACCTATGGCTACGGCCGCATCAACGTCTACCTGTCGCTGAACTTCGGCCAGACCTACTGCGTCGGCGACGCGATCACCCAGCAGCCGCAGCCGCAGGACGCGTGCGTGCATGACGACCTGAACTTCAGCGTCTCGGACACCGTCGCATCTCCTTCGTACCAGTGGCAGAAGGACGGCGTGGACCTGAGCAACGGCGGCCGGATCAGCGGGGCGAACACGCCCGCGCTGACGATCGTCGACGCGGTCATCGGTGACGCCGGCCAGTATCGCTGCCGGGTCACGAACACGGGCAGCGGTTGCGTGCGCACCAGCCAGCCGGCGGCCGCGAGCGTCGGATTGTGCGGCACAGTGACTCAGCTTGTGCCGAACGACACCGTGCCCTCCAGCGGCGCTGACCTGGCGACGTTTGAGCGCAACGTGCGGCACTTCACGTATGACCTGGTGATGGATACGACCGGCTATCCGAGCGACTGGACCGCGTCGGAGGTTTCCGTCGACGTGGTCGCGCCGCAGCTCGGCTCGATCTGGCACGCGAGCGACGAGACCAACTTCGGCCCGCCGCTGGAAAACCTGAACGTCCCGCTCCTGGCGGAGAGCAGCGCGGACACCCGGGTGTTCGACACGTTTCTGGCGCCGCCGCTGAACTCGTTCCTCGTGCCGGCGACGCTTGCGTCTCCGGGCGGGCTGGTGTCGACCGATGTTCGCATCCGCGGAATCAGCGGCCAGGGCGCCGAGATTCCATTGGCCTGGTTCGACACCGCGCAGGACAACTCCGGGTCGCTCTTCGTCGGCGGCCGGCTGACGTTCGAGCTGGTCGACTCCGGCGAGGTCAGCACCGACCCCGTCGGCGATCTATTCGTGACCATCACCGGGCGGACGACCACGGTAGCGAACGTCGGCGGTGAGGCGTTCAGCTTCAACCTGTACGCCGCCCTGGGTTCGAACCCCTGCCCGTGGGATCTGGACCACGACGGCACGATCGAGCTCGATGACCTTTCCGTCGTGCTGGTGCACTTCGGGACGACCAGCGGCGCCGGACCCGAGGACGGCGATTTCGACGGCGACGGAGACGTGGACCTGGACGACCTGAGCGAACTGCTGGTTCGCTTCGGCCAGGCCTGCCCGTAGCGCGAGTTGTGCACGTCACCGGCGCCGCGCCGCGCGGGCGCGGCGCCGGGACGTTGCCTCGGCTCGCAGGCGTCGGGCCGAGCGCTTAAAATCTGACAGAGGCCATCTTCTCGCTCGCGACCGACCTCCGCGCGCGATCATCCCGGGAGCGTTTCCCCATGCGTCGATGTATCGTGATAGGTGTCGTCGGGATCCTGCTCGGCTCCAAGGCCGCGGCCTTCGCGGGCCCGCCCTATGAGGCCATTCCTGGCGTCCGGGAGTTCACCCGACAGTTGATTGCCAAGCCGCTGGTGGCCTCGGATTGGCAGGCGCGCGGCGACAGCCAGGCCGTCGGCCAGGCGCGCGAGGCGGCGGCCCGCAACGCGGTCGCCAAGTTGCCGCTGCGCGAGCACGTGGACGCGACCGACGAGTACGTCGTCTTCGTACCCGCGGGGCAGGACGAGAACTCCGTTTCCGCGCAGCTGCTGGCCAGCGGCAATTTCGTGTACGTCGAGCCCAATTGGAGGGTCTTTCCGCTGAGCTGCCCCGACGACCCGCTGGTCGCCACACAGTGGCATCACAACGCCAACCGGATGCAGTCCTGTGACGCCTGGGGGCTGTTCACCGGCTCGCCCAGCGTCACCGTCGCGATCTGCGACACCGGCATCCGCGTCACGCACCAGGATCTGCTCGAAAACCGCCGGGAAGGATACAACGCCGTCGATCGGCTCTGGGAGTCGCAGGGCGGCGACATCAGCCCGATCCACGGCCACGGCACCAACACGACCGGATGCGCCGCGGCGAACGGCCAGAACGGCGCCGGCGTCGCCGGCGTCGGCCTCTATACCAGCCACCGCATGATGCGCGTCAGCAACCTGCCGAACGGCGACGCCTACCTGAGCGATCTTCAGCACGCCGCCCGCACCGCCATCGAGAACGGCGACAAAGTCGCAAGCGTGAGCTACTCCGGCGTCGATACCTCGTCGAACCTGACGACGGCCGCGTACATCAAATCGCTCGGCGGCCTGCTCGTGTGGGCAGCCGGCAACGACTCGCGCAACCTGACCATGAACAACCGCGACGCCGACGACCTCATCGTCGCCGGCGGAACCAGCTCGAGCGATGCGCTGGCGAACTTCTCCGCCTACGGCGTGTTTGTGGACGTGGTCGCGCCCGCGGTCAACGTGTATACGACCGACAGCGACGGTGACTACAGCTACGCGTCGGTCAGCGGCACCAGCTTCGCCTGCCCGCTGACGGCAGGGCTGTGTGCGCTGCTCTTCGCCGCCGACCCATCCGCAACGCCCGACGACGTAGAAACCTGGCTGAAAGCGGGTGCCGAGGATCTCGGTGCACCAGGAGTCGACAACACCTACGCCTACGGCCGAATCAACAGCTATCTGTCGCTCCAGGCGCAGCGGAACAACTGCGCCAGCGGCACGATCTCCCAGCAACCCGCTTCCAGCGACGGTTGCGTCGGCGACCCGCTTCACCTGAGCGTCGCCTCCAACATCCCCTCGCCGAGCTACCAGTGGCGGCGCAACGGCCTGCCGCTCGTCGACGGCGGCCACATCAGCGGCGCCCACGCCGCCACGCTCGCGCTCGATCCCCTGAAGGCGACCGACGCCGGCGACTACGACTGCATCATCACCAACGGCGCGACGGGTTGTCCGACCCTCAGCGCGACCGCATTCGTGACAGTCGATCCGTGCGGCCGAATGAACTCGCTGGAGCGCGTCAATACCGTGCCGACCAGCGGAGCCGACCTGGCCAACTTCCACCGCAACTCCACGCACTTCACGTTCGACCTGGTGGTGGATGCGGCGTTCCTGGAAAGCGACTGGACCGCCTCGGAAATCTTGCTCGACGTCCTGAACCCCGGACTGGGCCGCATCTGGCACGCCAGCGACGAGACCAACTTCGGCGATCCGCTGGGCAACCTGAACGTGCCGCTGCTCGCGGACACCAGCACCAGCACGCGCGTGTTCGACACCTTCCTCAGCCCGCCGCTCTCGCCGTTCTTCACCGCCGCAACGCTGGCGTCTCCCGGCGGCGTGATCTCCACCGCGACGAAGGTTCGCGGCGTCAGCGGGCAGGGCGGCGAGATCCCGCTCGCGTGGTTTGACACCATTCAGACCGCCGGCGGCCAGACGTTTGTCGGCGCACGCATCACCTTCGAGCTTTTCACGCCCGGCAACCTGACCACGTCCCCCGGTGGAACGCTCTTCGCGACCCTCAGCGGGCGTTCCTCCACCGCGCTGGTGCCCGGCGGCGACGACTTCAGCTTCAGCATCTACCGCAGCGACCCGATCAACTGTCCCGCTGACCTCAATGGCGATCAGACGATCGATCTGCTCGACCTGTCGATCCTGCTGACCCATTTCGGCACCCAGAGCGGAGCGACGCCCGACGACGGCGACCTCGACGGCGACGGCGACGTCGACCTGCTCGACCTGAGCGAGCTGCTGATCGTCTTCGGCGGAGGCTGCTGAAGCGCGGAGGTTGAGAACGGCTCGGTGCCGCACGCCGCACGCTCGACTCTCGCGCGAAGCGAATACGCCCGTTGCGGACCGCGTTTCTGCGGACCGCGGCGGGCGTTGGTACGCGCGGCCCCCGGCGCCTTGATTGGGGGCGGCAGGCGGTCGCACCGCCGGTTTGCAGGGCGAGCGCGGGCGCTTTATAAACGGGCAACATCGTCTCGCCCCGCAGGTCGTCGCGAAGTGCCGGTGGCCGCGGGACGCTAAAGAATTGAGGTGTCGGGTGGCTCCGTGCGACTTCCGTTGGCAACCAGCAAGTCGAGTGGGTCGGCGTCTTTGCGGGGTTCTCGCGGCGCTCATGTTCGCCGCTGCGGCGCAGGCGCAGGTCGCGCCTGCCTCCCAGCCGGAGACCGATGCGCGCGAAACGGAGCTGCTGAGCGGCGTGCGTCAGCTCACGTTCGAAGGACGCCGTGCGGGCGAGGGCTACTTCAGCCGCGACGGCACGAAGCTGGTCTTCCAGAGCGAGCGCGAGCCCGGCAACCCGTTCTACCAGATCTATCTCATGGATCTGGAGACCGGCGACGTGGAGCGCGTCTCCACCGGCACAGGCAAGACCACCTGCGCGTGGATTCACCCGGACGGCACGCAGGTGCTGTTCGCCTCGACGCACGAGGACAGCCAGGCGGTCGCCAGGCAGCAGGAGGAGATCAAGGCCCGCGAGGCCGGCACGCAACGCCGCTATTCGTGGGATTACGACGAGCACTACGAACTATACACGCGCAATCTGAAGGATGGCTCGCTCAAGCGGCTGACGAACGCGCTGGGCTACGACGCCGAAGGAACCTGGTCGCCCGACGGCAAGCTGATCGCCTTCTCCTCCAACCGGCTGGCCTACAGTGAGCCGCTGAACGACGAACAGAAGAAGATTCTGGAAACCGACAAGTCGTACTTCGTCGATCTGTTCATCATGAACGCGGACGGCAGCGGCCTGCGGGGTCTGACCAGCGCACCCGGCTACGACGGCGGCCCGTTTTTCAGCGCGGACGGCAAGAAGATCTGCTGGCGCCGCTTCACGCCTGACGGTGCCCAGGCCGAAGTCTACACGATGAACGTCGACGGCACGGACGAGCAGCAGCTCACCCGAATGGGCGCGCTGTCGTGGGCGCCGTTCTTCCACCCGTCCGGCGAGTACCTGATCTTCACCACGAACAAGCACGGTTTCGACAACTTCGAGTTGTACCTGGTCGATGCGGCGGGCCGGCACGAGCCGGTGCGCGTGACCTACACGCCGGGCTTTGACGGCCTGCCGGCGTTTTCGCCGGACGGCCGCCGGCTGGCGTGGACCTCGTCGCGCGGGTCGGGCAAGCAGGGCCAGTTGTTCCTTGCGGAATGGAACCACGCGGAGGCGCGCCGCCTGCTGGATTTGCAGGAGACCGCGGTCCGCAGCGCCACGATTACCCGGGCGCGGCGGGAAACCAGCAGCAGCACGGCTCCGGAAATCCGCGCGGAGGATGTTCGCAAGCACGTCGAGCGGCTTGCCTCCGACGAATTCGCCGGCCGATTGACGGGCACCGACGGGGAACGCCTCGCCACCGAGTACGTGGCAGGGGAGTTCAAGCGGATCGGGCTCGCGCCGGCCGGCCCCGACGGGGCCTTCTTCCAGGACTTCGAGTTCACCGCCGGCGCCGCCCTCGGCCCGGACAACCTGCTCTCCGCGACCATGATCAAGGAGAAGGCCGGCGCTCAAACGGAGAAAACGCAGCAGTTCGCGGTGGACCAGGACTGGCGCCCGCTGGCGTTCACCGCGTCCGGAGAGTTCGGGCCGGCCGAGGTCGCCTTTGGCGGATACGGAATCGTCGCGCCCAAGGATGGCGACCAGGCCGAGTATGACTCGTTCGTTCACCTGGACGTCAAGAGCAAGTGGGTCATCGTTCTTCGGTACATGCCGGAAGGCGTCTCCGCCGATCGCCGCCAACATCTGGCGCGGTTTGCCAGCCTGCGATACAAGGCGATGGTCCTGCGCGGGCTCGAGGCGCGCGGCATGATCGTCGTCAGCGGGCCGACCTCCAAGGTGAAGGAACAGCTCATCAAGCTGGACTTCGACGCGACCCAATCCGGAACCAGCCTGCCCAGTCTGACCGTGGCCGACTCGCTGGTCGACGAGTTGCTCTCCGCATCCGGCAAGACGCTTCAGGAGCTCCAGGAGGCGCTGGACGGCGGCGATCCGCAGATGGGGTTTGTGCTGAAGGGCGTGACGCTCTCGTGCCGCGCCGACGTCGAGAAGGTCAAGAAGCACGGGCGCAACGTGTTGGCGCGCCTGCCCGCCGCGCAAAGGTCCACCGGCGCCGCGATCCTGGTGGGCGCTCACGTCGATCACCTCGGGCGCGGGGAAACCAGCGGCAGCCTGGCGCGCGACGATGAGAAGGGCCAGATTCACTACGGCGCTGATGACAACGCCTCGGGCGTCGCCGGCATGCTCGAAATCGCCGAGTACCTGGCGGATCAACAGGCCTCGGGCAAGCTGGCGAGCCATCATGACGTCATCTTCGCGGCCTGGTCGGGCGAGGAGCTCGGCCTGCTCGGATCGGCGGCCTTCGTCGAGAGGCTGGCCGGACAGGGCGGCGATTCGGCCAACATTCAGAAGCAGATTGCGGCGGCGCTTAACATGGACATGATCGGCCGCTTCAACAAGACGCTGGTGCTCCAGGGCGTGGGCTCGAGCCCGATCTGGGCCAAGGAGATCGAGCAGCGCAACGCCCCGCTGGGGCTCTCAATCACCCCCTCGAACGAAAGCTACTTGCCGACCGACGCGACGTCGTTCTACACGAAGGGCGTGCCGATCCTGTCGGCGTTCACCGGTTCGCATGCCGAGTATCACACGCCGCGCGACAAGCCGGAGACGCTGGATTACGACGGAGCGGCCAAGGTGGCCAAGTTGATGGGGCTGGTGGCGCGCTCGCTGGCGATGTTGGACGAGGCGCCCGAGTACGTGGCCATGACCAAGCCGGAGACCGGTCAGCGGGCCGGCCTGCGGGCGTACATGGGGACCATTCCCGACTATGCGGCGGGAGACGTGGTCGGCCTGAAGCTGTCGGGCGTGGCCAAGGGCGGTCCGGCGGAGACCGGCGGCGTCCGCGGCGGCGACGTGATCGTCGAGCTGGCCGGAAGAAAAATCGAAAACATCTACGACTACACGTATGCGATTGACGCATTGAAGATCGGGGAGGCCGTGAAGGTCGTGGTGATGCGCGACGGCCAGCGCGTCGAGCTCACGGTGACTCCCGCTTCGCGCGAGTAGCCGGCCGACTTCGTGCGGGCCGGCGGACGCGCGTCGCGGAGAGGGCCCGCGCCGGAGATTCGTTTGCCCGGCGTCGAACCGCTCGCCCGCGCGAAGTTCCGGCACTGCCGGTCGCACCGGACCGTGGGGCCGCGGCCCGCGGCGCGATGTCACTGCATGAGGGAGCGCGCGGGCGCGGTTTCCTGACCGGACCGCCCGGGCCCAGGCGTCTGAAAGTACATACCGTCCTCCATTCGGTTCAGGGAGCAGAGCTCGCATGAACACCGCCGGTTTCTTTGTTCGCGGTCTCGCGGCCGCGCTGGCGGCGGCAGGCGCGTCGTGGAGCGCCGCCGCCGATACGCAGACTCAGGCGCACGCCGGGATGCTACGCTACCCGGATGTCGGCGCCACGCACATCGTCTTCGGATACGCCAACGATCTCTGGCTCGTGCCGCGAGCCGGTGGGAGCGCCGAACCACTGGCAAGTCCCCCCGGCGAGGAGACCCATCCGCGCTTCAGCCGCGACGGAACGAGGATCGCCTTCGTCGGAAACTACGACGGGAATCGCGACCTGTACGTGCTGCCGGCGACCGGCGGCGTGCCCGAGCGAGTGACTCACCATCCGACTGTCGAGCGCCTAACCGACTGGACCTCCGACGGCAAGCTGCTGTTCTTCGCCTTCGGCATCGGGAGCTACCCGCGGGCGGCCGGAATCTACACGGTCGCGTCAACCGGCGGCATGCCCGAAGCGCTCCCGGTTCCCTACGGCGCCAACGGCGCCATCAGCGACGATGGGCAGTGGCTCGCCTACACGCCGCATCAGGTCGACACACGCACCTGGAAGCGCTATCGCGGCGGCATGGCGACGGACATTTGGCTGTTCAATCTCAAGACGCACGAATCCAAGCGGATCACAGACTGGGAAGGCACGGATTCGATCCCGATGTGGCACGGCCGGCAGGTGTACTACCTCTCCGACGAGGGACCGTCGCATCGCAGCAACATTTGGGTCTACGACACCGCCAACGGACAGCGCCGGCAGGTCACCAAGTACGCCGACTTCGACGTCAAATGGCCCTCCATCGGCCCGGGGGCCGGCGGCGAGGGCGAGATCGTCTTCCAGCACGGCGCCGAGCTGCGCCTGTTGAACCTCAAGACCGGCCAGGACCAGGTCGTCCGCGTAATCATCCCCGGAGATCGGCCGAAGCTGCGTCCCCAGAGTGTGGACGCTCGTGGTTTCATCGCCAGCGGCGGCATTTCGTCGACCGGCAAGCGCGCCGTGTTCGAGGCCCGCGGCGACATCTGGACGGTCCCCGCCAAGAACGGCTCGGCCAGGAACCTGACGCGCTCGGACGGCGTGGCGGATCGCGATCCGCAGTGGAGCCCGGACGGCAAGTGGATTGCGTACTTCTCGGATGTCGGCGGCGAATACGAGCTGTACGTTGTGCCTGCGGACGGCAGCGGCGAGGCGCGCGCCCTCACGCACGGGCAGACAGCCTACCTGTACTTCCCCACCTGGTCGCCGGACTCGACGAAGATCACCTATTGGAACAAGGTCGGCGAGCTCTTCCTGCACGACGTCGACAAGAACGACACGCGCAAGCTCGACACCGAGCCATGGGATTCGCAGAACCAGGTGAGCTGGTCGCGCGACTCGCGCTGGATCGCGTACACACGCACCGGCGACAACCAGCGGCCGGCGATCTGGCTCTACAACACGGAGACGAACGAGAAGCAGCAGGTGACTTCCGGCATGTTTGGCGATTCGTGGCCGACGTTCGACCGGAAGGGCGACTACCTCTACTTCGTCAGCCAGCGCGAGTTCTCCGATCCGGTCTATGAGGACGTCGGCAACTCATTCGTCTACGGGCGGACCAGCAAGCTCTACATGCTGCCGCTGCGCAAGGACCTGAAATCGCCGTTCGCCCCCAAGAGCGATGAAGAGGGGCAGGACGAGGACAAGGACAAGAAGGACAAGGAAGCCAAGGAGAAGCAGGACGACGTCGTTTCGACCTCGCCCGCTTCGTCGCAGGACACGCCGGATCCCGCTCACGGCGACGAGGCCGGCGACGAACCCGCCACGCAGAAATCCGCCGACTCTCAGGCCTCCGACGAGGGGAAGAAGGAAGGCGAGGAGAAGAAGATCGAGCCGCTGAAGATCGACCTCGAGGGCATGGAGCGCCGCGTGATCGAGCTCCCGCTGGAGCGCGGCTACTTCGCCGACCTCGCCGTCAACGACTCCGGACACCTTCTCTACGGCCGCGCAGCGGCGCCCGGCTCGGGCGGTGAAGGTGCGATCCAGATCTTCGACCCCGCCGCGGACGAGCCCGAGCAGAAGACGGTTCTGAGCGGCACCTCGACCTTCGCCCTTTCCGCGGACGGCAAGAAGCTGCTCACCGACAAGGGCGAACAGTTCTTCATCGTGAGCGCCGCCGCGGACCAGAAGGCCGACAAGCCGTTGGCGACCGGCGGGCTGACCGCCACGATCGATCCGCGGGCCGAATGGAAGCAGATGTTCCTGGAAGCGTGGCGCGTGCAGCGCGATTTCTTCTACGACCCGCACATGCACGGCGTGGACTGGACGGTGGTGCGCGAGCTGTACGCGCCGATGGTGGAGGACTGCAACTCGCGCGAGGACCTCAGCTACGTCATCCGCGAAATGATCTCCGAGCTCAACGTCGGGCACGCGTATTACTGGGGCGGCGACGAGGAGGATCAGCCCAGCGTCTCGGTCGGCATGCTGGGGTGCGACTTTGAGCTGAGCGACGGCGCCTATCGCATTCGGCGCATTCTCGAAGGCGCGGCCTGGGACGTCGACGCGCGCGGTCCGCTCAGCCAGCCCGGGGTCGACGCCAAGGTCGGCGACTATCTCCTGGCCGTGAATGGCGTCCCGGTCGACGCGACCCGCGACCCGTGGGCGGCGTTTCAGGGGATGGCCGAGAAGGTCGTCACGCTGACGCTCAGCGAGAAACCGGCGCGCGACGAAACCGCCCGCCAGGTGATCGTCAAGCTGATGGACTCCGACGATGGACTGCGCTACCGAGCCTGGGTCGAGCGCAACCGTCAGTACGTCGCGGCCGGCAGCGACGGCAAGGTCGGATACGTCTACGTGCCCAACACCGGCGTCGACGGCCAGGACGAGCTGTTCCGGCAGTTCTACGGGCAGATCGACAAGCAGGCGCTGATCATCGATGAGCGCTGGAACGGCGGCGGGCAGATTCCGACGCGCTTCATCGAGTTGCTCAATCGCCCGATCACCAACTACTGGGCGCGGCGCGACGGCCGCGACTGGCCCTGGCCGCCGGACAGTCACCAGGGCCCGAAGTGTATGCTGATCAACGGGCTGGCCGGCTCCGGCGGCGACATGTTCCCGTGGCTGTTCCGCTACAACAAGCTGGGCAAGCTGATCGGGACGCGCACCTGGGGCGGGCTGGTCGGAATTTCGGGCAATCCGGACCTGATCGACGGCGGCTTCGTCTCAGCGCCGACCTTTGCCTTCTACGAGAAGGATGGAACCTGGGGCGTCGAGGGCCACGGCGTCGATCCGGACATTCAGGTCATTGACGACCCGGCCAAAATGGTCAGCGGCAAGGATCCGCAGCTCGACGCCGCCATCGAGCTCATGCTGAACGAGATTCGCCAGAACGGCTACAAGCCGCCGCAGCGTCCGGCGTATCCGGACCGGCGCGGCATGGGGATTCGCGAGCAGGACAAGTAGTCCGGCCGAAAAGTCTTGCTCCCGTGAGCGGCCGCAGCGCACCTGCTCCCTTCGCGTTGCGGCCGTCTCCTTTCCACAAAGTCGATCGCGACGTGCGACGGACCAATGAAGGGCCGGGCTACGTGTCCTGGCGGTGACGGATGATCGAGCCGGTCGTCAGGAAGACCACGTCCTCGGCGATGTTCGTGGCGTGATCGGCGATGCGCTCGAGGTTCTTGGCGATC
>CAYXIO010000032.1:0-43760 GCA_964465125.1 uncultured Planctomycetales bacterium
AGGTCCTTGCGCGGCGCCGGGGCGGACTCGCTCGCCGCCGCGGAAGGCGCCTCCGGCGCAGCGGCGTACCCGCCCATCGCACTGTCGCGACGAATCACATAGATCGTCTTCACGCTCGGACCGATGTCGCCCGCCAGCCCGATCGCATCCAGCACCCGCATCTCCTGCTGGCTGATCGGATACGTCCCCGGCTGACGCACCGAACCGATGATCGAGTAGTACATGCGGCGGCGAAGCTGCACGAATGCCTGCACGATCGGGTCGGTCAGAATGCCGGCCTCGACCGTACGCTTCCTCAGATCGGCCTCGAGTTCGCGCTCCGTCATGCCCACAACGCGCACCAGGCCGAGCTGCGGAATGCTCACGTAGCCCGCCGGACTCACCTCCAACTGGGCGGCATAAGCCCCGAACGGCATGAAGTCGTCGATCGAGACTTGCAGAACGTCCTGCGGGCCGATGTGGTAGTCCTCCATGTCGGGGACCAGGTCCTCCGGCAGAGGTTCGACCGCGTTCGCGAGCCCGATCGGGCTCTCGAGGGGCGTCAATACCCGACGAACCTCATTCTCCCCGTAGGAGAATGGAAAGTGGCCTACCTTGCTCGGATCCAGAAAGCTGTTCGGCGGGAGCGCGGCGCAGCCCATCGACAGGAGCATCGCCCAGTGCGCCGTCCACCGCCAAGCGCGCCAGCGCCCTCTCTGGCACCCGCCCCGTCGCGCCTCGCTCGATTTTGGCATCCCGCGCTCTCGAATCGTGTCGGTGCGGTCCATGCGCCCGGCCCCCACGCCGGACTCGCATCTTCTGCCGCGCCAAGGTTTAACCAACTGAGCGTGGCGACTTTACTCGGCGCCGGCGCGGACTGTCAAACGACGCGCCGCCGGCCCGCTTCCCATCACCTTACGGCTTGCCACGCACCCGGTTCGACGCTCCGCGGCCGAACCGCGGCCCGGGAGCATCTCAACTTATCGGCCGATCCAGACCGGCAACTTTCGCCTTCCCCACGCTGGCTCGCAGCCCGTTTTCGGCCGATAGCCACCCGTATGAGCGATCGCGACGCCGCAACGGCCGGCGGAATCCTCATTCTGGGCGCCGGCGGGCACGGACGGGTCGTGCTCGACATCCTTCTCGCCGCCGCGCGCAACCGCCGCGACGCCGGCCGATCGCGACCGATTCCCGCGGTCGGCTTCCTCGACAACAACGCCGACGTTCACGGCCGCCGGATCGACGGCGTATCCGTGCTGGGCGCGGTCGACGACCTGCCGCGCCTCGCCGAACAGGTCGGCGCAACTCAAGCCATTATCGCAATTGGAGATAACGGCGTGCGCCGCAACCTGGCACGTTGGATCGACGACTGCGGCCTCGAACCCGCCAATGCCATACACCCCACCGCAACGCTGGCCCACAACGCCCGCGTCGGCCACAACGTCGTCATCGCCGCCGGCGTCGTCGTCTGCGCCCACTGCCAAATCGGCGACTCCGTCATCCTGAACACCGGCTGCATCATCGATCATCAGACCATGATCGGCGAAGGCGTGCACGTCTGCCCTGGGGTGCGCATCGCCGGCCGCGTCAACGTCGAGGCCGGTACCTTCGTCGGCATCGGCGCAACGATCATTCCGCGGGTCACGCTCGGGTACGAATCGATCATCGGCGCCGGAGCGGTCGTGATCGAGGACGTCGCCCCGCTCGCGACCGTCGTCGGCGTGCCGGCCCGCCCCGTCAAGATGGCCAGCGCCACCGAAGACGAAGCCGCCATGCTGCTCCCCCTGCGACGCTGACTTCACGGCGAATCCCGTCGGACGCTGGCTTCACGGCGATTCCCGTGAGACGCTGGCTTCACGACTGCTCCCTCGCGATTTTGACCTCCCCGCCGAGGCTCCCGCCGCCCTTCCCGACCCGACCACCGCGGAAACACACGTCCGCCGGTGGAACCAGTTTCCAACCGGTGGAGCGACTGTGGCACCGGTTTCCAACCGGTGGATCGACCGTGGCACCTGGTTTCAACCGGTGGATGAATCGGGTGCCACTGTCGTGTCGGCAGTGCGCGTAGGGTGGCACACTCGCGTCGCAGTTGGCATGCTTTCGCCGTCCGCGGAGTAAGCATGCGGTTCTGCGTACGAATCCGACCGCGACCTGATAGAAAGGGTGTCCGATTGACGGGTAGAATGCCTGCGCTACCCCGGGCAGGAAAGCTCCTCAGGCTGGACCCTCGGAGGGCATCGAGTCCAAGTACGCCTACGCCAACGACCCCGTCGCGCGGAAGCACGCCGACGCCAAGCCGTCAGCATGGCACACGGCCGCACCGGGCGTCAGCCACCGTGATCTGAATCCCCATCCCCGACGCCGAACAGATTCTTCAGTGCAGCCCAGTATTCGGCCAGCCAGAAACGGCTGGCGGCGTGCGAACCCTCCTCCAGTTCGCGCAGCCAGAATTCCGACCACCCCTGTGCCCGCCAGCGCACGTAGGACTCGCGTGCCGAGATGCCGGCCCGGCCCGGTTGCGGCGGCGGGAGTCCCAGGGCACTGCTACTGAAGAGTAGCGCGGGTTCAGGCTCGGGTCCCGAGGTCAACACATGTGCGTGGAGTACTTCCCCTGATGTGACGTCTGCATACAACGCCAAGCCAACTGGAATGCCGGCCTCGACGAATTCGACGTTGGTTCGAAACGCCATGAAGACTGTATCTGAGCCTAACCCCAGCGCGAGGAGCGGTACGTCGTCGACGACCAAGCCGCTCCGCTGAACGTAGGCTGACTCGACCACCCACGCCGCGCTCTTCCGCAGGGCCTCAAAGAACCCGGCCGACAGCCCGGGCACGATGTACCCCTGGAGTGGCTCGTCGCACTCTGCGCGATACGGGTCGCCGGGCGCCCCATCGAAGCATGGCGAGCCCCAGCGGCACGCCGGACACCGCTCGCAGAAGTAGAGCCGCACGAGCGCCCAGAAGTAGCGATCGCGCCAGAGCCTTCCCGCGTCAGCGGGCTCCATTGTCTCGCGGTCGACCAGGAATCGATCCCAGATCGCCCGCTTATGCTCGAGCAAGCGAAGCGTAGCCCGGTCGCCGTTCGCGCCTTCCTGGGCCTTTGGTACGGACATCGGACCGTGGAGGTGCTTCAGCAGCGGGTTCGCGTTTGGACCCGCATGAATCGGATGCGCGTAGAGCGTGCGTTCACGCTGAGGGTCGTGCAGCAGCACCAAGCCGACGACCTGGCCCTCCTGCACGGCGGGGTCGCCGCCCACCACGTCGAAAAACAGTCTCAAGTACGGACCGGGCAGATACTTCCACAACGCGGGGATGGGGTCGATGCACAGCCCCATTCGTTCGAGCAGGCCACGGGGGATCTGCACCGCGGCGCTGGCCAGTGCCGTGCTGACGTGGCTCCGGAGCTTCGTGTCCATTGGGCGTCGATGCCGCGACGCCACCAACCGCCACAGCGGATGGGATGTCTTACCCATCTTGACCTCTCGCCCTAGCCGGAGCCCTCCGCCACGCCGGCCCGTGCGGGGAATCAGCGCGACCAGTATAGGATAGGGAGACAGCATCGGAAACAACGGGCAAAATGCCCGCGCTAGCCGCGGGCAGGGCGCCGGACGAGGGCCTATCCCACTCCACCGGTTGAAAACCGGTGCCACATAACACAGAGCCGAGCATACCGGACCGTTTGAAAACCGGTGCCACAGGGCAGGGCTACGAGGTACCCCGCCGCTACGGCAGGCTGCGGCGGCGCGGGTTGTGGAAGAACAGGAACTTCGCCCGCGCTTCGGGACCGTGACACTCCGTGCAGACGTTCGGCGGAATGAACGGCCGCACCTGAAGCAGCATCTTCACGTTGTGCAGCTCATCGGGTGTCAGGCTCTCCGATCGCTCCGCTTCCTTCGCCAGGTCGAGCCGACCGTGCGAGATGTGGCAGGTTCGGCAGGTCACGTGTCCGCGCGGGTCCACGATCCCCTGCTCATTGAACAGCGGCATGTAGCCCGGCGCGTCCGCTGGCGTGATGTTCGTCATCATCGCCGGCGGGTGCGTGGCGATCTCTCGAATCGGCGCGGGGCCGGTCTTGTGATGGCAGCCCAGGCATGGCACGGCCCCTTCCATCTGCTCGCTGACCTGGATCCCCTCTTCGAGCAGGAAGCGCGGCGAGAGCATCAAACCCCAGGCGCCATCGGGATTGGCGTGCATGGCGTGACACGGCTTGCATGAGTCCGTACTGAAGCCGGCTTTGGCGAGATGCTCCGGCGAGTGCCCGGTCTGCTCGATCAGATGCTTCTGCTCGTGGCAGTGCAGGCAGAGCGACTGCGTCGACTCGCCCGCCGCCACGCGCGCCAGGTGCACCGGCTCGGGGCCTCCGTGCGGATCGTGGCAGGTTCGACAGCCCATGCGCAGGTTGCCTTGCGCGTCCTTGGGCACGAGCGCGAGCGCGACCTTCTGCTGATCCGGCGAAATGTCATGCGGGTGAATGGCGGCGATTACGCTGCTGGCACCCCAGGCGGCGTCGGCATGGCAGGTCAGGCAGACGTCGTCATGGTTGCTGCTAGGATCGCCGCGGCCCAGGCGGTAGAGATCCGCCCGCTCGCCGCCGTGCGCGACGTGACACGGCATGCAGGAGCCGTTCGCGCGGGGCGAGTTCTTCCAGCGCGGATCGTCCGGGTTCGCATTGGCGTCGTGCGGGCCGGCGACGATGCGAATCTGGTCGGTGTGGCAGTCGGCGCAGAGCTCGAGCTCGGCCTTGGCGAGGTAGTTGGGCTGCTGGCGGGTGTGCGGATCGTGGCATTGCAGGCAATCGGTCTGCGGGTGCGGAATACCGTCGATGGTGCGGGCGGCGGCGACGCCTTCCGCGCGGTGGCAATTGATGCACTCGCCGCGGGCGTCGGCCTCGGTCGAGATCGGGTCGCGGCCGGCGCGGTGCGCGGTATGGCAGGCGGAGCATGGTCCCGCCGCGGTCGCCGTCTGCCCCAGCGCATTGACCGCCGTCGGGTAGCTGGTGCGCAGGTCGTGGGTCGAGCCGACCACCGCGGCCTGGCCGGGATGACATGCGATGCACGCGTCGCCGGTCTGCGGGCGGAAGGCCAGCAAATCGCCGTTGGGCGACTTACCGTGCACGCGATGGCAGGAAACGCAGAGCAGCTCGCCGTTCGGGCCGGTGCCGGTGCCCCAATCCTCGACCGCGCGCACCTGGTCCGCGGTCAGGATCGGGCTCTGACCGTGGCGCGGCATGTCGCCGTGCGCCGAGTTCGCGATCAGCGCATCGGCGTGACACGACAGGCACAGGCGGTTCGTGTCGCTCTCCATCACGAGCAGCGACGCCGCGGACGGATCGTGCATCGAGTGACAGGTCAGGCAAGTGAGCTCGTGGCTGTTGCCGCCGACATACGCGCCGGCCACGAGCAGTTCGTCGGGCACGCCGTAGTCCATCGTGCCGAGCGGGTGCATGCCGCCGGCGAGGCCGGTGCCGTAGTCGCTGTGGCAGCGCAGACAGAGCTCGGCCGGGGGCTCGCAGAGGAATTCGCCGAAGGTCGCGTCGTGGGCGTCGTGGCATTGGAGGCAGTGCGACTCGGGGTGCTGCATGGAGCGCTCGGTGCGCGCTCGGCCCGAGGCGACTTCGTACTCCTGGTGGCAGGTGATGCAGTACCCGTCGGGATCCAGCTCCCCCGGGATGATTTCGCGCGCGTGGGCATGCGCCAGGTGGCACGCGCTGCACGGCCCGCCCTCGGCGGCACTACGGCCGAAGCGGTTGCGCTCGTCGGGCGCGGAGAGCCGCAGGTCGTGCGGCGTGCCTTGGGCATAATGACCGGGGTGACAGCGCAGGCAGAGCCGGCTGTCGGCCAGCGATTCGGCGAGCATCCCTCGGGCCGACTCGCCGAGCTTGTGGCAGGACATGCAGATCAGCGCGTTGTTCGGGCCCGCAACCGTGCCCATGCGGGCAACGGCCTCGATCTGCACGGCGTTGAGCTTGACGTTCTGCGAGTGGCCGCGCTGCACGGCGAGGCTGCCCGCGGCGGGCGCGATTTGCCGATGACAGGCGACGCAGTAGAGACTGCTCTCGGGGTCCCGCCAGTCCACCTGCTCCATCGTCGATGGAATCGCGGTCGGCTTCGGCAGCGCGGCGTGCCGCAGGAACGGCACCAGGATCAACAGAATGACCACGATCGCCGAGAGCGAAAGCAGCAACTCGATCGTACGCGAGAACCGGCCAAGCCATCCCGTGCTGGCGCCATTCCCGTTCGGCGGCGTTGGGGGCGGCATCTGCGTCATCCGCTCAGGGCTCCTGCCGGACCAGGTTTTCGACGCTCTCCGGCGTCCGCGAGCCGGTCGACGGGAGGCTCGTGGCGCTGCCGTTCAGGACGTGTCCCGGCGGCATGGGCACGTAGGGCGCCATGCGTTTGTGAGCCGTATCCTGGAATTCGCGGTGACAGACGTCGCAGCGCGCGAATTCCGACGTGAAACGATCCGGTTCGCTTTCCGCCAGCTCCTCGTGGCAGCGCAGGCACAGTCCGTGCATCGCCTCGACGTAGCCCGGCGCGATGCCCACCAGGCGCTCGACCGGCGTGGGAACCAGCGAGCCGGCGACCACCATATCGCCATGACACTGCCAGCAGGCCAGCGCGTTGCGGCGGCTCTTGCGTGCCAGGTCCTTCGAGTGGCAGACGGTGCAGGCCGCGTTGCCACCCAGCTTGAAGGCGTGCAGCGGATGATCAAACGTGTCGGTCGGCTCGAACATGTCGCGGTGACACTGGCCGCAGGAGGTGTTCCTGTCAAACGGCATGTTCTGGTGGTGACAGGTCGCGCAGGATTCGTTTCCACCCAGCGCCTCGATGTGCTCATTGTGCGTGAACGGCACGAAACGCCAGTCGCGGTTGCCGTCCAGGATGACGACCGTCACCGACTCGGGCCTCACGTCGGCGGGGACATTCGCCGCGAGGCTGGAGACCAGGAAGTTCCGGTGCAGCGGCATCGGCGCAGGCGTCGCCAGCGCCTCCATCGCGCGTGAGAGCTGAACCGGAGTCGCCCGGGGCCTGGGGCCGAAGAGCGCATCCTCCGGCAGGAAGCCGATGCCGATCGCCGCCGCCACGACGAACGCGAGCGAATGCCGCGCGAAAGCCGGCGCGAAGGAGAGCCCGGCCGCTTGCGTGTCCGCGGATGCGGGTTTCTGCTGCGGCTGGGCGGGGTGAATCTCGCCGCGGCCGTGACCGTGCCCTTCCTCGACCACGATCCGCAGGTTCTCGTTGAAGAAGATGAAGACCAGGATCACGCCGGCCACGATGCCCACGCTGACGGAAAGCTCCGTCCAGGTCGGCCAGTAGGGCATCGTCTCCGGGCGAGCGAACGCGACGATGCAGATGTTGAAGCGGTAGCCGATCATGCCGAGCACGGTCATGCACGAGCAGGTCGCCAGCCCCGCGATGCTGTTCCGCGCGCGGCGGATCGAAAGGAGCAGGCTGGGCACAATCGCGCTGAACAGCAGCTCGAACACGAACAGTCCCGACTGCCACGACCCGTCGAGCCGGCTGGGGATGATCTCGCGGTGCCACAGGTCGCCGACGCGCAGCAGAACGTAGAGGGCCAGAGCGCTCGAAGCCAGGCGGCCGAGACCGGCGAGGGCGTCGATGCGGATGCGGTGGCCGAACAGCCAGGCCGAGACCAGCGACTCGAGCGTGACCATCATCAGGCCGAGCCCGACCGCCGACACGAAGAAAAGCACGTAGAGCAGCGGGCTGTACCAGAGCGGGTGAACGCGGAACGGCTGAATCAGGAACAGCGAGCCGAGCGACGATTGGTGCAGCGTCGAGAGCACGATGCCGGCGATCACGAGCGGGATGGTCAGGCGCTTGATGATCCTCAGCAGCTTCTGGAAGAACGGTCGATAGAAGAGCGGGTGCTCGAGCACGGCGGGGCTGAATTCGAGCGCCAGCACGGTCAGGTAGCACATGACGCACATGGCGACTTCGAACAGCACCGAGTGATGCTGCGGGAAGATCAGCGGGTGCCAGATGTGCCAGGGAATGCCCAGGTCGTAGAGCAGGCCGACGGCGACGGCGATGTAGCCGAGCAGCGCGGTGAGAATCGCCGGCCGGGCGAAGGCGTGATAGCGCTCCAGCCCCAGGACGTACACCAGGGCGGCTACCACAAAGCCGCCGGCGGCCAGCGCCACGCCGGCCATCACGTCGAAGGCGATCCAGAAGCCCCAGGGGGACACGTCGGTCAGCCCGCTGGTCGCCCCGATTCCGTGGCGAAAGCGCGCCACCGTCACGACCGCCCACAGTCCCATCGCGGCCCACAGCAGCGTCTTGACGCGCTCGAGATTTCTTCGAGTCGTCGCGGAGCTCATGTCACGTTCCGTCCTGACGGTCTGAGTCCAGCAACGGGAGCGGCCGGCAAGCCGCGCGTTTGGCCGCCTCCTCGGCCTGAACGCGATTCCGACGTCCTACGAACCAGTAGAGGCAGGTCATGCCCGCGGCCACCCCCAGCACCAGCGGCGGCACCTTGCTCAGCGCGGCCCAGGTCAGGCGCGGCAGCGGCTCAGTCCCGACGTTGGGGTCCCAGGAAAGGAAATCGAGCGCTACGTCGGAGATGTAAAGCACCGACAATCCGCCGACCTCGTCGTATCCGTACAGCCGCGGCCGGTCGGCGCCGGGCGCCTTGTAGTATTTGTCAGGCGCCTCCTCGAAGCGCTGGTTGGCCAGCGCGATCATCTCGGCCCGCGTGCCGAAGCTCGTCGCACCGTAGGGGCAGGCCTCGGTGCAGGCCGGCTGAAGACCTTTCTGCAAACGGGCGTAGCACATCGTGCACTTGCGGACCAGCGGCACGCTGTTTTCCCACGAGTAGCGCGGAACGCCGAAAGGGCACGCCATCATGCAGTAGCGACAGCCCATGCAGCGTGTCTCGTCGTAGATCACCGGGCCCAGGTCGGTCTTCTGCAACGCGCCGACGATGCACGCCGAGACGCACGCCGGCTCGCGGCAGTGCCGGCATTGCTGGCGGACGAACACGTTGTTGGGCCGGCGGATGATGGTGGTGAAGCGGGTGGACGACAGGTCGTCGATGCGCTGCTTCCAGCGCCAGGCGCGGTCCTCTCCCAGCGTGTTGGCCTGCTTGCAGGCGTGCACACAGGTTTCGCAACCCGTGCAGCGCGTCGTGTCATTCAGGATCGCGCAGGTCTTGTGATCTTCGTCCCGGATTGCATACGTCATGGGAAAATCGCCCCCAGGGCCTCCCGGGCGCGCGCCGCCGCCTCCAGTTCGTCCGGTCTGACCCACTCGGCGGACGGAATCAGGCGCGGCAGTCGCGTGTGCATGTCGTCCAGCAAGCCGGCAAACGGCGCAAGCACGAAGGCGAGCGCCGCCGTCGAAGTGTGCAGCACCATCATCACGTAATAGTCGATCGGGCTCCAGGTCGGATGCATGGCCAGGATCCCGGTGAACAGCGGCGCCAGCAGGATCAGCGGGCGCGAGAACGTCCAGGCCGGCTCCACCTTGCGCCGGAACGGCGAGTAGAGCTGGCCCAGCAGGAGCGCGAGCCCGGAGACGATCGTGACAACCGCCCAGACGTCCGCCACCGTCCCGGGCAGGCTTGGCCAGGCGAAACCCCAGCCGCGCTCCCACAGGTAGACGTGCGCGACCATGAACATCGGCACGAAAACCATGCCCGTGCGGAAGATCAAAGACAGCGACGAGAGGAAGAGTTGATATCGAAAGCTGACTCGGAAGCCGTTGCGTCTCAGCTCCGGCACAACCAGGGCCGGGAACACGCGCCAGGCCAGCCGCAGACGGAAACGGCGCCAGTACGCCGCTCGATCCAGCGAAACCACGTACCCGCCGACCGCATCGGACGCGCGCAGCAGAATGCTACGAAGGTAGCCGAGGACCATGAGCGCGAACGCAAACCGAAAAACCGGCCCTTCCAACAGGCCCAGCATCGATTGCAGCGCCGGATCCATGAGCGCCTCCCGCGCGGTCGCGGCGGCGTCAGCTTCCGAAGGCCGGCAGCTCACCGTTTCAGCTCGCCGACGCATCCGGGTCGACGGCACGCCGGAACCGCTTGTCTTGATCGTGCCGGCGCGACCTCAGCCGTACGCGTAACCCGCTAGCCAGCAAGTCATGTGCCACCCGGCTTCAGGCTGCGGCGCCGCACCCAGCACGGTTCAGGGGCCGAGAATCTGATGCGACGCAACCATGCCAGGTGCCGACGCTCCCGAATCTGCCAAGGAAACCGCCGGTGGCGTGTGCGAAGTGGATTTGGCGCACGGGTGCGGGATTTGGCGCAGCAGCAGCATATACTCTGCTTCAAACGCCCGCCGACGACCTCGTGCGCGGGCAATCCTCCGTCGTGCACCGACCGCGACCAATGCAAAGGAGACAGCATGAGCGGCGTACGGGTCTGGGTGGGGACACGCAAGGGCGCGTTCTTGCTGGCGTCGGATGATCGCAGGACACGCTGGAACGTCAGCGGCCCGCACTTCGCAGGATGGGAAGTCTACCACGTCAAGGGATCGCCCGCGGATCCAAACCGCGTTTTCGCCTCGCAGTCCAGCGGCTGGTTCGGCCAGATCATTCAGCGCTCGGATGACGGCGGAAAGACCTGGACGCTGCCCGGCACGCCTTCCGGCGAGACTCCCCGATCGCCCGAGGGCTTCCCGATGGGCGAGAGCAACAAGTTCGTCTACGACACCGCCGACGGCGGCGGCAAGCCGCTTACGACGCACCAGTGGTACGACGGCACGCAGCACCCCTGGGAGTTCAAGCGGGTCTGGCATCTGGAGCCATCGCTGACTGACCCGGACACCGTCTATGCCGGCGTGGAGGATGCCGCGATCTTCCGCACGACCAACGGCGGCAAGACCTGGCATGAGCTGGCCGGCCTGCGCGGTCACGAATCCGGTTCAAAATGGCAGCCCGGCGCGGGCGGCATGGGCCTGCACACCATCGTCCAGGACGCCACGAATCCGGGCCGCATTCACGTTGCGATTTCGGCCGCCGGTGTCTTTCGAACCGATGACGCCGGGAAGACCTGGGCACCGAAGAACCGTGGCCTATCGTCGAAGTACCTGCCCGAGCCGGCTCCGGAGGTCGGGCACTGCGTCCACCGCATCGCGATGCATCCGTCCCGGCCCAACACGCTCTTCATGCAGCTTCACTGGAACATCATGCGCAGCGACGACGCCGGCGATTCGTGGCGAAAGGTCAGCGGCGACCTGCCGAGCGACTTCGGCTTCCCGGTCGCGGTTCACGCGCACGAGCCGGAGACGGTCTACGTGGTGCCGATCCTGAGCGACTCGCTGCATTATCCGCCCGATGGCAAGCTCCGCGTGTACCGCAGCCGAGTGGGCGGAAACGACTGGGAGCCGCTGACGCGCGGTCTGCCGCAGAGCGATTGCTACGTCAACGTGCTGCGCGGCGCGATGTCGGTCGACACCCTTGATCCGTGCGGGGTTTACTTCGGTACGACGGGCGGCCAGGTGTACGGCTCCGCCGACGGCGGCGACACGTGGGCGCCGATCGTGCGTGATCTGCCGGCGGTGCTGTCGGTGGAGGCGCAGACGCTGGCCTAGGGAAGCCGGCGGACCGCGGCGAGGCTCGATCATGGGCCGTGCGGGGAGCGAAATGATCCGCGTCGCACTTCCATTTCATCTGCGGACGCTGGCGCGCGTGGACGGCGAGTTGCAGCTCCGCGTTGACGGGCACGTGACGCTACGCGCGGTGCTCGACGCGCTCGAGGCGGAGTATCCGATGCTTCGCGGGACGATCCGCGATCACGAGACGCGGCGACGCCGGCCGTTCATACGCTTCTTCGCGTGCGGGTTGGACCTGTCTCTCGAATCGTCGGACGCCGCGTTGCCCGCGCCGGTCGTCAGCGGCGCGGAGCCCTTCTTAGTCGTTGGCGCCATCGCCGGCGGATAATCGTGGCAGCGCTCGTCGTTCTCCTGCCAGCGGCGCCATCGGTGCGGCGAGGGCGAAGTCCGGCTAGAGTTACACAGCCGCGAGGTGCAAGCGGCTCCGGGGCGACCGTCCGGGCGCGACACCTCCCGACTCGAAAGGCCCAAGCCATGCGAAACTCGCACTCTTCGCTCTGGTTGTTGCCGCTTTGCTGCGCTGCCGCCGCGCTCGCGCTCGCTGACGATGGCTGGAAGCCCGCGCAGGGTCCGCTCGCGACACGCTGGGCCGCCGACGTGAAGCCCGATCGCGTGCACGAGGAATACCCGCGGCCGCAGCTTCAGCGCAAGGACTGGCAGAACCTGAACGGCGTCTGGGAATTCGCAGGCGGCAACGGCACCGACCCGGCGCCGCCCGCCGGCAAAGCGCTGTCCGAGCGCATTCTCGTGCCCTTCCCGATCGAGTCGGCGCTGTCCGGAATCATGCGCTCCACCGAGCGCGCCTGGTACCGCCGCACGTTCCGCGTCGACGACTGGCTGGCCGCGAAGAAGCGGGTTCTGCTGCATTTCGGCGCGGTCGACTGGGAAGCTCGCGTGTGGGTCAACGGTCAGTCGATCGGCGTGCATCGCGGCGGCTACGACGCATTCACATTCGACATCACGGACGCGCTGCGGCCGAGCGGCGAGCAGGAGCTGATCGTCGGCGTGTACGACCCGACCGATCAGGGCACTCAGCCGCGCGGCAAGCAGGTCCGCAAGCCTGAAGGCATCTGGTACACCTCCACGACCGGCATATGGCAGACGGTCTGGCTTGAGCCGGTCGCGCCCCAGCACATCGACAGCGTGCGGATCACGCCGGACCTCGACCACTCGACCGTCCGCGTCGACGCGAAGGTAACGGGCGACGTGGATGGGCTCGAGCTGGAGGCGACCGTGCTGGACGGCACGGCCGTCGCCGGCACGGCGCGTGGGTCGGGACCGCTCGTGATTCCGCTGGCGGCGCCCAAGCCCTGGTCGCCGGACCGGCCTTTTCTGTACACGCTGCGGCTGCGGCTGCTGAACGCCGACACGCCGTCGGCTGCTCTGGACGAGGTGGAAAGCTATCTCGGTTTGCGCAAGATCTCGCTGGCTCCGGATGCGCGCGGCGTGACCCGGCTGATGCTGAACAACGAGTTCGTCTTTCAGGCGGGGCCGCTGGACCAGGGTTTCTGGCCGGACGGCCTGTACACCGCGCCGACGGACGAGGCGCTGCGTTTCGATATCGAAGCGATGAAGCAGCTTGGCTTCAATATGGTTCGCAAGCACGTGAAGATCGAGCCGGCGCGCTGGTACTACTGGTGCGACAAGCTCGGACTGCTGGTTTGGCAGGACATGCCCAGCGGAGACAAGTACATCGGCGGCAGCGACCCCGACATCACGCGCAGCGAGGAATCCGCGACCCAGTATTTCCGCGAGCTGGACGCACTGATCGAGGGGCTCGGCAATCACCCCTGCATCGTGATGTGGGTGCCGTTCAACGAGGGCTGGGGACAGTTCGACACGGCCCGCGTCGTGAATCACATACGCGAGATGGACCCGACCCGGCTGATCGACAACGCCAGCGGATGGACCGACCGCGGCGTCGGCGACGTGATGGACATCCATGTCTACCCCGGTCCGGGATCGCCGAATCCCGAACCCGCGCGGGCGGCGGTGCTGGGCGAGTTCGGCGGGCTGGGCATGCCGATCGAGGGGCACACCTGGCAGAGCAAGAACAACTGGGGCTATCGCTCGTTCAAAAGCAAGGACGAGTTGCAGCGCGCGTACGAGGAGCTCATCCTGGGTCCAGGCGAGACTACAGAGCGATCGCTCGGAGGCTTGAGGTGGCTGATGGCCGAGCCCGGCCTCAGCGCGGCGGTCTACACGCAGCTAACCGATGTCGAGATCGAAGTCAACGGCCTGCTGACGTACGACCGGGCCGAGTTCAAGCTGAACCCCGAGCGGCTGGCCCTGGTGCATCGTTGGCTGCTGCGAGGCGCGCCCGCGATGGTTCCCATGGTTGAAACCTCGCGCGCCCAGGGGGCCGTGTGGCGGTTCAGCGAGACCGCGCCGCCCAGCGACTGGTTCCGGCCGGGCTTCGACGATCACGCCTGGAAGCTCGGGGCGGCGGGCTTCGGAACCGCCGGCACGCCCGGCGCGGTGGTGCGCACGCACTGGGGCGCGCCCGAAATCTGGCTGCGCCGCAAGGTGACTTTCCCCGACGGCCCATGGTCCAATCCCCAGCTTCTGGTCCATCACGATGAAGACATCGTAGTCTACATCGACGGAGTGAAGGCACTCGAGCGCAAGGGCTACACGGTGTCCTATCAGCCCTTCCCCATTGCGCCCGAGGCGAGGGCACTGCTGAAGCCCGGCGAGCACCTGCTGGCCGTCCATTGCCGCCAATCCGGCGGCGGACAATACATCGACGTGGGGCTCGTCGACCTGCGGACGGGCCCGTCCGCCGAGCCCGCGTCCGAGTAGACCCTCGGCGATTATCAGTCCGGACTCGCAAGCAACGCCTCGCCACCGCAGCCCGCGGTTGCGGCGCGGCTGCTTTTTCTCCGCGCTGCCCGCCCATGCCCGAGCCACGGCTACGCAAGCCGGCGCGCCGCCGCGTCGATGCACGGGGCAGGACCGGCCGCGCCTGCGCGGTCCGCGCCGATGCGTTGGAGTGTGCGGCAAACGCGCACCCACCCGCCCCGAAGCCGGTGGACCGGGTGCGGCGTACGCCCAACCGCGGCCAACTTGACTTCGGACTCGGAGTTGAACCCATGCGGCTGACCTTGCGCACCAAGATCCTCTCGGTCGGAATACTTCAGCTCCTGGTAGTGGCCGGCGTGCTGTTTGGCGTGTACGCCTGGAAGGCCCGCAGCAGCATGCTTCAGCAGTACGCCGAGAAGGCCCGCGCGATCGTCCTGACCGCCGAATCGACGCGCGAGGAGATGGGCCGGAAATGGCAACTGGGACTGCTCGGCGCGGACCAGCTTGTCTCGTGGGCCGAGGAAGGCGCAACGGACAAGATTATCGCCGCCGTGCCGGTCGTCACGGCCTGGCAGGCCGCGATGCGCAAGGCGGAAGAAGGCGGCTACCAGTTCCGCGTGCCGAAGACCTCGCCGCGCAATCCCAAGAACAAGCCCGACGCGCTCGAGGCGCGCGTGCTGGAGCAGTTCGAGAAGTCAGACCTGCCGGAATACTACGAGGTCGACCGCAAGATGAACGCGGTGCGCTACTTCCGGCCGATCCGCCTGACGCAGGAATGCCTGCTGTGCCACGGCGATCCGGCCATGTCGAAGGAGTTGTGGGGCAACGACAAAGGCCTCGACCCGACCGGCGGACCGATGGAGAACTGGCGGGTCGGCGAAGTCCACGGCGCGTTCGAGGTGATTCAGTCGCTTGACAGCGCGGACGCCGCAATGGCCGCAACGCTCTGGCAGGCAGCCGGCATCGCGGCCGTCCTGGTTCTGATCGGAGCGGTGATGTTCTACGGCATGGCGACACACTCGGTCGTCCGTCCGATCACGCGGCTCGCGAATGAGCTTTCCAACGGGGCCGACCAGGTCAATGAAGCCTCGGGGCAGGTCGCCTCCGCCGCCCAGAGCCTGGCGCAGGGCGCCACGGCGCAAGCCGCATCGCTGGAGGAAACCAGCAGCGCCCTGGTCGAGATGTCCGCGATGTCCCGAACCTCCGCGGACAACACCACCACCGCCAGCGGCCTGGCGGGCGAATCGCGGCAGCGCGCCGAGCGCGGCAGCCGGACCATGACCGAGCTGACGCGCGCCATGCAGTCGATCAACGAGTCCAGCGGCCAGATCAGCAAGATCATCAAGGTGATCGAGGAGATCGCCTCGCAGACCAACCTGCTGGCGCTGAACGCGGCGGTCGAAGCCGCCCGCGCCGGCGAGCACGGCAAGGGCTTCGCGGTCGTGGCCGAGGAAGTCCGCAGCCTGGCCCAGCGCAGCGCCCAGGCGGCCCGCGACACCGCCGAGCTGATTCAGAACTCCGTCTGCCGGGCGCGCGAGGCATCGGACGTGGCGGGTGTTGCGGCGGAGGCGCTCCAGGGCGTGGTGCAGGACGCCACCCAAGTCACCGACCTGCTGAACGGAATCGCGCGCGCGTCGCGCGAGCAGGCCCAGGGCGTTGAGCAGATCAGCACCGCGGTCAACCAGATGGACCGCGTCACGCAGCAGAATGCCGCCGGCGCGGAGGAGTCCGCCAGCGCCGCGGAGCAGCTCAGCGCCCAGGCCCAGCTCGTGCGTGGGATGGCGGCGGAGTTCATGGCGCTGGTGGGAGGTCCGGCCAAGGCCGGCTAGCTGCCGATGAAGCGCGCGTAGGCGCTGCGCGCCGTCGCGATGTCCTGCGTGCCTTGAATGATCGCGCGGCCGTCGGGAAACAGCGTGAAGCTGAGCCCGTCGGCCGCGAATTTCATCAGGAACGCGTTGCGCGCCGGACGCGCGAACGCCAGCCGCTCGGCCAGGAGCGAGAAATCCACGCGTGTCCCGGCGGGCGGCAGCACCTGAACCGCGTTTCGACCGCACAGAACCGCGCCGGCTGATTCGCGGTTCCCCCGCAGGAACTCAAACGATCGCCGCCCGCAACAGGGGCAGTCGCCGCGCTCGCGTGCCGCCCGCAGATCGAGCCGGCGGACCGTGCCGCTCCAGGCGTCGATGGTCAGCAGCGCGCGGGTCACCTCGGCGCGCTTTCCCATCATGAGCTTCATGGCCTCGACCGCTTGCAGGCTCGCCACGACCCCCACCACCGGTCCGAGCACGCCCGCCGTGTCGCAGGTCGGCGAGACGCCCGGCGGCGGCACATCTTCCCAGACGCAGCGCAGGCAGGGCGTATCGCCCGGCAGCACCGGCATGACCAGCCCTTCCGCCCCGATCACCGCGCCATAGACCCAGGGCCGCCCGCTCTGAACGGCCAGGTCGTTGACCAGAAAGCGCGTCTCGAAGTTGTCCGTGCCGTCCAGGAGCAGATCGCATCCGCTGCACAACGACTCGGCGTTCACCGCGTTCAGGTCGGTCACCACGGGCTCGATGCGCACCTGCGAATTCACCCGCAGGAGTTTCCGGGCAGCGGCCTCCGCCTTGGGCAGGTTGTCGGCCACGTCCTGCTCATCGAACAGGACCTGGCGCTGCAAGTTGCTGAACTCGACGAAATCGCGGTCGATGATGCGGATGAACCCGGCGCCGGCGCGCGTGAGCAGGCTGGCGAGCATCGAGCCGAGCGCTCCGCAGCCGATCAGCACAACCCGCGCGGCAAGCAGGGCGCGCTGCCCCTCCTCGCCCACGCCCGCGCAGAGCATCTGTCGGGAGTAACGCGAAAGCTCGCTGGTGACGTCAGAACGGCTCATGGTTCTCCAGGCCGCTGCGTGACTGCTGGCGTGGTTGGCTCGGCCGCCTCGCCCATCCATCACCGGCCTGCGGGAGTCTACCACGCGAGCGCAAAACCGCGACGATCGGAATTCCCCGGTCGCACCGCGCAGGCTGGGAGCGCGAATCCCCCCTCGGCGGATTCGACAAACGCGGCCGCTTTGTAAATGCTACACGCCGGAATCTCGGGTAGGCTTCGGACAGGCCACGAAAGGCGCGCCCATGCAATACGCCACGCTGACCATCCTGCTGCTGATCGGGCTGGCGCTGCTGTTCGGCGGATTGCTGATCGGCGGCAGCCGCCGGAGCCCGCGCAGCGCGGTCTGCCCCCATTGTTCACACGAGAATCCGCGCGCGGCGCATTACTGCGGCGCGTGCGGGCGAGAGCTGCGCTGACCTCGGCTTACCGAAAGGAGCGCTCCGATGGGTCGAACTCGCGACGATGACGACCGGGCCCCGCCGGGCGGAATCCGCTTCGATTGGTCCCACGTGCCGCGTTTGCCGCGCGGGCTGCTGCTGCTGGCGCTGATCCCGCTCGCGCTGGTGCTGATCGCCGGATACGTCTGGTTCATCCAGCGCGTCGAGGTTCCCGCCAATCACTTGCTGGTGCTGGTGCGGAAAGTCGGCGCTGCGCTGCCCGACATCGCCGGCGACCAGGTCGTGCTCTATCCGGCGCTGCTCGAGAAGCTCGGCGAGAAGTCGGGCTCGACGCGCTACAAAGGCATCCTCTTCGAGGTGAAGCCCGAGGGTCGTTATTTCTACGACCCCTTTTTCTGGAAGCCTATTCCCGTCCAGACCACGCTCATCGAGCAGAATGAAGTCGGAATCCTGGTGCGGCGCTTCGGGCGCCCGATGACCGGCGGAAAGGTGGTCGCCACCGAGCCGGACGAGCGCGGCCCGCAGCGCGAGGTCCTGAGACAGGGCCGGCACAACATCAACCCGTACGCCTTCGAAGTGCACAAGGTCCCGCCGGTGCGCATCCCCGAAGGCAGCGTCGGCGTCCAGGTGCTCTTTGACGGCGAGACCCCCAAGAACCCCAACCGCTACGTCGTCGACAAGGGCGAGCGCGGCGTGCAGCCCGACGTCCTGCCGCCTGGACTGTACTTCAACAACCCCTACGCGCGCGAGATCAGCATTATCGACGTGCGCAGTCACACGATTGAGCTGCGCGCGGCGGAGGAAATCCGCTTTCCGTCCAACGACAGCTTTGAGATTCTGATCGAAGGCACGGTCGAGTACGCGATCCGCCAGGACCTCGCGCCCTACCTGCTCGCCGCGGTCGGCGATCATGAGGACATCAAGCGCAAACTGGTCCTGCCCTTCATCCGCTCGCTGGCGCGCATCGAAGGCTCCAAGCTGCTGGCACGGGAGTTCATCTCCGGCGACACGCGCCGCGCGTTCCAGGACAAGGTCTTCGAGGGGCTCCGCAAGCAGTGCTACGAGCAGGGCATCGAGATTCGCTCGACGCTGATCCGGCGGATCGAGCCGCCGGCGGAGATTGCGCAGCCGATCAGCGACCGGCAGATCGCCGACCGTCAGGTCGAGCAGTATCGGAATGAAATCGAGCTGGCCGGTTCGCAGGCCAAGCTCGTCGAGCAGGAGGAGCTCCAGAAGCAGAACCAGGAGCTCGGCAAGGCGCGGCGCGACGTGGTCACGACGATCACCGAAGCCCAGCAGGGCCAGAGCGTGGCGCTGGTTGAGGCGAACCAGCGGCTGGAAGTCGCCAAGCTCGAGCTGGAAGGCGCCAAGGAGACGGCCGCGGCGATGCTCTCGCGCGGGCAGGCCGAGGCCGCCGTCGCGCTGCTCGAATTCGAAGCCAAGGCCGCGCCGCTGCGCGACGTGGTGGCGGCCTTCGGCGGCGGCGAGGAATACGCGCAGTATTTCCTGTATCAGAAGCTCGGCCCGGCCGTGAAGTCCGTCATGGACAGCACGGACGGACCGTTCGCCGACATCTTTCGCGCGTTCGTGCCGCCGGCGCGTACCGAGCCGGTTCGCGCCGCCGCACCTGTGGAGCCGCAGTAGGACGCCTCGCGTACGGGAACTTCGAGGAGACGCAGTCATGCTTACCCGTATGGCCGGAATGATCGTCGGGTTCGTCCTGATCGGCGGCGCGCTGCTGTCCGCCGTCGTCTGGTTCGGGTTCCGCGTCTACGTGCCCGCGGATAAGACGCTGGTCCTGATTCGCAAGACGGGCCAGGCGATGGGCGCGGATCAGATGATCGCCGAGGCGGGGCAGAAGGGCATTCAGCGCATCTGCCTTGGACCGGGGCGCTACTTTTTCAACCCGCTGGTCTGGGAGACCGAGCTGCACGACCTGATCGAGATTCCGGCCGGCGATCCCGGCACGTGGGAGGTGCACTGGCCGGAGGACGATCCGATCGCGATTCCGAGCGTGTCCGGCAAGCTGCCCAAGGTGGGCATCGTCACGAGCCGCGCCGGCAAGCGCTGGACGGGCACAAGCGAGGTGGTCGACACGGGCTATCAGGGTATTCAGCGCGAAGTCCTGACGCCGGGCACGTACCGCATCAATCCGTACGCCTACAAGGTCGAGCTGGTCGACGCCGTAGTCGTCCCGCTCGGTTGTGCCGGCGTGGTGACGTCGCTGCTGGGTGAAATGCCCGGCGTGGAAGTCATCACCGAGACCAGCATCGGCCCGGATGGGCAGCCGATTCAGGGCGAACGCAAGCAGATCCAGAAGATGGCCGAGCTGGGACAACGCGGCGTCCTCAAGGACATTCTGCCGCCCGGCATCTACTACCTGAACCCCTACGTCAACAAAGTCACGCTCGTGCAGCTCGGCTACAATGAGATTTCCCAGGGCGAAATCTCGGCCCAGAGCCCGGCCCGCAGTGTGTCCCACGACGTGATCGAAAACATCCAGTTCCCGTCCAAGGACGGGTTCACCATAGGCGTCGAAGTCACCGTCGTGTGGGGACGCCATCCCGAGCACGCGCCGGAGATGATCGCGCGCCTGGGCGACGTCGCGAAGCTCAAGGAGATCCTGCTCGGGCAGGTGCGCAGCATCTGCCGCAACATCGGCTCCGAATACGAGAGCACGGACTTCATCCGCGGCGAGAAGCGCGAGCTCTACCAGCGCGCCGTGACCGAGACGTTGCAGCGCGTCGCGAAGGAGAAGGACGTCGAAATCCTGATCGCGCTGATCCGCAACATCGAAGTCAAGGGCGGCTCGGTGAGCGCGGGCAAGACCGGCCCGGACGGCGCCGCGGTGGCCGACCTGAAGAGCACAATCCAGCGGACCTTCATCGCTGAAGAACAGAGCCTGACCAAGGCCAAGCAGCAGGAGACCGCCAAGGTCAAGGCGGAGCTGGACACGGCCCTGGCGGCCATCGAGGTGGCCCGCGAGCAGGTTCGCGCGGAAACGCGCAAGAAGGTCGCCGAGCTGACCGCCGAGGGCGAGAAGGAAGCGCGTGAGATCGGGGCGCAGCGCGACCTGGACGTCGCCCGCATCGAGCGGCAGATCGCCGAGCTGGAGGCCGAACGCGTGCGCATCCTCGGAAAAGCCGAGGCCGACGTGCAGCAGCTCAAGAACAAGGCCGAGGCGGACGGGCGGCGCATGATGGTCGAGGCCTTCGGCACCGGACACGCGTACAACCTGTACACGTTCGCCGAATCGTTCAATCCGCAGCACATCAGCCTGTTCTACGCCGGCGACGGAACGTTCTGGACCGATCTCTCGCGCCTCCAGGACGCGGCGGCAATGCAGATCCTGGAGTCGGGCGAGAAGCCCAAGGCCGGCTCCGCGGCCAAGCCCTGAGGCGCGCGCAAAGCCGCGGGCGCTAACCGATCAGGCCTGACCGGTCCGCGCCCGCGTTCAATTTGCCCCAGAAATCAGGGCTTCTCGGCCGGGATGATCTCGATCACTTCCCCGCCGACGACCAGCAGCATGTGCTCGGCCAGCGCCAGGTAGCGCGCCAGCTCGGGCTTGTCGCTCAGCAGGCGGAAATACTCGTCGCTGAACGCCTGCACCTGCCGCGCGGCAGCCCTGCCGTCCCAGGTCGTGTCGATGTAGCGCTGATTGGCGTCGTCCCAGAGGAACGCCCGGTCGCCGACGAAGCGCAGCAGGCCGGGCGAAGCGGCGTCGTCGAGACCGAACTTGTCGTTTGCGTCGGCGATGTAGCCGAGCGCGAGCTGCTGGCCCAGCTCCGCGGACGCCTTGGTTGCGTCGGCGCCGGTCGCGGGCGCCGCGGCGCCGCCTTCGCCCCCAATGGCACGTCCGGCCCGGGCCACGCGCAGCCGCGTCCCCTCGCCGCCGCGCCGCAGATGCTCACGAATCGTGTTCTCGATTCCGCTCGCCAACGGCCGCTCGTCCTCCAGCACGAGTGCGGAGGTGTACGGCGTCACGATCCCGTAGCGCGTCGCGAGGCGAATCACCTCATCCACCAGCTCGCGGTTCGAGCCGTGCAGGCGAATCTCATCGAGCAGGTACGCGACCTTGCGGTTCGCCCAGAGGCGCGGCAGGAATTCGTTGGCGCGGCCCGGCTGCGAGAAATCGCCGTCGAAGCTGAACTGCCGCCGCTCACCCAGCAGCCGCCCCTCCAGCGTCAGGGCCTGCCGGTCGCCGTTCTGGTAGCGTCCGAGCACGACGATGTCGTTGCCGCGGAACAGGTCGGGCAGCTCGCGCGGGTACACGTCCTCGGTCTTCAGCCCGCCGAACGACAGCGTGAGATCGGTCAGCACGGGGTTCGCCAGGCGCGTGACGAAGGCGCTGAGCTTGAGCTCGAGGTCTTCGGTCTCGGTGCAGTAGTCGCGTGCCCCGCGCGACGCCTCGGCCAGCTTGTCGAGCAGGTGCGTGTTGACGTCGCTGCCGACGCCCAGCACGTGCATGCGAACCTGCTGCGAGCCGTCGGGGTTCTGTCCGCTGACGCTCCGCAGAATCTGCTCCGGATCGGTCACGTCGACGGTCGGCTGGCCGTCGGTCATGAAGACGATCAAGTACGGGCGCGACGGGTCGCGCGGATTGTCATGCAGCGCCCGCAGCAGCGCCTGGTTGATGTTCGTGCCGCCGACGGCCTGAATCTGCTCGGCGAACTCGGCCGCCGCGGCGCGCACGTCCGCGTCGGCGGCCACCAGTCCGTCGCGGAACGGGCGCACGTCGGTGGAGAACGTGAGGATGTTGAAGCGATCCTGCGGCGCGAGGCTCTGGATGGCAAACCTCAGCGCGCGGCGCGTCTGGGCGATTTTGTCGCCGCCCATGCTGCCGGAGGTGTCCACCACGAAGGCGATGTCCTTGGGCTGCACCTGGTAGGCGGCCGTCTCGACGCGCGGCGAGATGCGCAGCAGGAAGTAGCCGGGCTCGCCGGGGCTGCGGTAGGTCAGCAGCGAAAGCCCGAACTGCGCGTCCTTGCGCTGGTAGTAGAGCGCGAAGTCGCGGTCCGGCCGCACATTCGTCTGCTCGAAGCTGACGACGGCCTGGTGATCGTCGCCGCGGCGGACGTCGCACTTGTGCGACGGCGAGAAGACGCTGGTCAGCGGCAGCGTGCTCTTGAGCTTCACCTGCACGGTCAGCTCGCCGATCAGGGCGCTGGTCTCGCTTCCGCCGCGCGGCCGCAGCGGGTGCTCAAGCAATCCCAAGCCGCCCTGCTCAAGCAGCGTGCGCGTGTAGGTGAGGCGCACATCGACCTCGCCGCCGGCGGAGATCGGGAAGATGCTCGTTTGATAGAGCCGGTTACCGAGAAACTCGAGCAGCGCGGGGTCGCGCGTTCGTCGCACGATCTCCTCATAGGTCCGTCGGGCGGCGTCCTTGTCGAGCACCTCGCCCTTCATCACCTTGCCGTTGACCTTCATCTCGAAGTCGCCGACCGCGGCACCCTCCGGCAACGGAAAGACGTACTGCCCTTCGACCAGGTGCCGCAGCGGGTTGCGAAAGGTCTGCTTGACCTCCACCACCGCGACGCCGTCGGTCACGTCGGCATAGATGCGCTGGTATCTGACCTCCAGCGGCGTGGTGATGACCCGGCCGGGCGGTCGATCCGGCAGGATCGGCGGGTGCGGGACAATGACGTTGCCCTGCGCGCTTGCCGCTGCCACGGCAAGCCAAGACAGCATCGACGGCAGCATGACTCTGACCAGGATCGTACGGCTGCGCGAATGCATGAGCAGACCTCCGCGGGCTTCGACACGCCGACCGGCGACGCGAGTATCCACCCCGCCGGGCGGTTACGCTGGCCGGGGAGCACCGCCGCAGGGCGGCTGTTTACCAGCACACAACGTTGGACGCCGAAAGGCGTCACGGGTTCCCGCCAAGCGATTCGTCGCATCCTCCGGTCAGGCAGGCCCGAACGACGCATGGCATATGGCGGTTGGCTGGCCGATCTGTGGCCGGCGGCTATCGCCATTGTCGGCAAAGCGTTACGGCGCTTTCTCGCGGCTCGAACAGCGCTCTCGGCTTTCCCGAGGCGACGCGGGGAGCGATGCCGAACGCACTACGCCGGCCCGCAACTCGGTCCGGATTCTCAGAGTCTCACCCCGCCGCGGCTCTCGTGCCTGACTCGCGCGTTCGAAACGGGCCCGGGCGCTGCCGCTTCCGATGCCCGCGAAGCGCCCTGAGATCGCGAGCGCCGCCCCCCTGACCCAGATCTTCCCACGATCCACCGGCCGACGTCTCCGGCGGCGGCGGTCCTGCGGAAGCTGCGCGAGCGGCATTCAGGAGCGTAGGCGCAAGCGACCGGCTGCGACGCTATGCTGAGTCCCATGACTGGAAAGCCGTCGTCGGACGACAGTCGCCTGTTGCCGGCGGGCATCCTTGCACCCGTGCGCGTTCTGGCAATCCTGCTCGCCGCTTCCTTCGCCGTCGAGTCGCTGATCATGCTGGTGCTGCTCGCGAACTCGCGCTTCGTGCGCGGCGACGCGGTCGTCACCCTCATCGACGCAACGCTGCTGGTCCTCGTCATGTTTCCGGTGCTCTGGCACCTGGTCGTCCGGCCGCTGCGCACCCTCGTCGCGGACCGAGGTCGGCTGCTGGCGCGGATGCTCGAGATTCAGGAGCAGGAGCGTGGCCGGCTGGCGCGCGAGCTGCACGACGAGCTCGGACAGGTTCAGACGGCGATTCTGCTTGGGCTCAGAGCCGTCACGAATGCGGCTTCGCTCGACAAGGCTCGTGAGCGCGCTGATGCCCTCCATGACCTCGCGGTATCCGCCGTCGACTCGACGCGTCGCATGGCCCGCGCACTGTGGCCGAGTGTGCTGGCCGACTTTGGGCTGGCGAAAGCCCTGGAGCGGCTGTGCGAGGATCTCTCGTCCGCCACGGGAGTTCAGGTCGTGGTCGAAACGGAGCTGGGACCCGCCCGATTCGGCGCCGCTACGGAGATCGCTGCCTATCGCGTCGCGCAGGAAGCCATCACCAACGCGCTGAAACACTCAGGAGCGTCGGAAGTACGCGTGGCGCTGCGGCACGACGCGGATCAACTTCGGCTTGTTATTCGGGACAACGGACGAGGCTTGGCGGACCGCGCCGCGACGAGCGGCCATTCTTCGCCGAGTAGCCTGGGGCTCTCAGGCATGCGTGAGCGCGTCGTGCTGCTGGGCGGCCGTTTCTCGATCCGCGACGACGCCGGCCCAGGAACGACGGTCGAGGCCGTGATTCCAGCGGAGCCGCGGGCGCGATGAGCTCCATCTCGATCGTCATCGTTGACGACCACGCCATGATCCGGAAGGGCCTTCGACTCATTCTGGAAGCGCACTCAGGTCTCACCGTAGTTGGGGAGGCGGGCACGATGCAGGAGGCGATTGAGGTCGCCGCACGCGTGAAGCCCCAGGTCATTACCCTCGACCTTACCATGCCGGGCCCCACCGGGGTGGTGTCAATCGAGGGCCTCCGCGCCGCGGCGCCGGGGGCGAAGCTCATTGTGGTCACGATGCACGACGACCCCGCATACGTCCGAAGCGCGATCGCGATGGGCGCGGCGGGCTACATCAACAAGAGCGCGGCCGACACCGAGCTCATCCACGCCATCCGGGCCGTCATGCGTGGTCGCGCCTTCCTCGACGTCAGTGGCGTCGCGACCATGGAATCGATTCTGACGCCGAAGCCCGCCCAGAGGAAGTCGCCGGTGGACACCCTCAGTGAGCGTGAACGCGAAGTCCTCCGCGAAGTGGCCCGCGGCTACACCAATCAGCAGATCGCGGACGATCTCGGACTGAGCGTCAAGACGGTCGAGTCCTATCGGGCGCGGCTGATGCGCAAGCTCGGCCTGAAGGAACGCGCTGACCTCGTCCGTGTCGCGCTAGACCTCGGACTGATCTAGCCCATCCTGGCCGTGCGGATGGCGAAAAGTAGGTTCAATTGGTGCGCGCGGAGCTGTCCGCTGCCGGGGAAACCCCCGCAGGCGAGCATGCTACAGAGGGAATCCCCGCTATCCGTTCTCGGCAAGCCTCTCCACAATGATCAGTCGACGTTCGCTCGCACCGAAAGGTCGCGTAGCTGCAAGCTTGGGGCGCCTCCGACGTGCGCATCTCAATCCCGGCAGCTTCGATAGCTTTTTGAACGGCCGCCGGCCGCCATCTCGTCCTCGCGCGGCGGCAACGGCTGTCATCGTCAGCGGCTGTGGCGGCCCCTGGTGGCAGCGCGATCGGGCGAGCCTCGGCGGGCGAAGCGCCCTCGAAGGAGTGACTGAATGGTTTCGCTGTTCAACTTCCGTGTGCTACATGCCCTGGGGCGCATTCGCGCGTTCACCGCCACCATCACGGCGCTACTTGCCGTTTTAATGGTTTCGCAGCCCGCCCGTTCGGCTCCACCAGCATCGTCCGCTCGCCCGGCGATACCGCCAGGCGGCGACAACCGCATTCCGACCGCCGACGGGACGCGCGCAATCTTCACGCAGGATCTCAACTCCGGCCTGACTCCCGCCGATCTTGTCACGGCCCTTCTTGGTCCTGGTGTAGACGTCTCCAGCATCACCTACTCCGGTGCGAACGCGGCGGCCGGCACGTTCGCCGGCGGCACGGGAATCGTCGGATTCGAAAGCGGCATCATGCTGAGCAGCGGCAACATCGCGTTCGTCCTCGGATCAAACAACCAGGATGATGTCAGCGGCGTCAATGCGGGGATCGGCGATCCCGATCTGGACGGGCTGATTCCGGGCTATACCACCTTCGACTCCTGCACTCTGGAATTCGACTTTCAGTGTACGGGCACCCAGGTCATCCAGTTTCAATATGTCTTCTCGTCGGAAGAGTACAATGAGTGGGTCAACTCCCCTTTCAACGACGTGTTCGGGTTCTTCCTGAACGGCGTCAACATCGCCCTGGTTCCCGGCAGCCCGGGAACGCCGGTCAGTATCAACAACGTGAATTGCGGCAACCCCTACAACCCACCCGACGGCAGCTTCTGCAACCTTTTCATCAACAATGATTGCAGCGACATTCCGCCCGGCAATTTCCCCTGCGACGGGGCGCGTGCCATCCAGATGGACGGGTTGCTCACAGTTCTGACGGCAACTGCGGCGCTCAGCCCAGGCGTGAACCACATCAAGCTGGCGATCGCCGATGCGGGCGACCAGGTCCTCGACTCGAATGTATTTATCCAGGGCCAGAGCTTCGTCTGCGGGGAGCCGACCGGCGCGTGCTGCGATACGGCCTTGCTCACGTGCACGGACAACGTCCTGCTGGCCGATTGCCAGGGGCCGGACAAGGTCTGGACCGTCGGACTGACCTGCGATCAACTGAATCCCCCCTGCCCAACGGCGACGACCCCTGATGGGACCGACTGCACCAATCCGATTCCGATCACCTCGCTGCCCTTCTCGGACGTGAATACGACGAGCGACAAGAACAACGACTACAGCAATACGTGCCTTGGCAACTACGACAATGGGAAGGACGTTCTCTATGAACTGAACATCACGAGCACGCAGTGCCTCGACGTCACCGTCACCGGCGCGTCGCCGCAGGACAATTGGATCGGCATCGCCGTCGACACGGTCTGCCCGCCGGGAGCGACGTGCCTCGCGCAGGCGACGAGCCAGGGCTCCGTGGCGACGATCAGCAGTCTGACGCTGGCGCCCGGCACTTATTATCTGATGATCGACCGGTGGCCGCAGGCAGATGACAACCTCGATTACACGCTCAGCATTACGGATTGCACCGGGGCGCCGACCGGCGCCTGCTGCAATACTGCGACTCAAGTCTGCACTGACAACGTCCTTGAGGTGAACTGCCAGGGGCCGGACGACGTCTGGAGCGTCGGCGTGGCCTGCGGCGATCTAAATCCGCCCTGCGCTCCGGAGATCGATCCGATCGGCCAGGATTGTGAGTTCCCGCTCCTGATTCCTTCGATACCGTTCGATGATGTCAATACGACGTCTGACAAGAAGGAGGATTACTCCAACACCTGCCTGGGTGTCTATGACGATGGAGATGACATCATCTACGAAATGACTTTGACCAGCGCCCACTGCATCGACGTCACCGTGGCGGGGGCGACGGCGATCGATCGCTCCATCGGCGTTCTGGTGGACAACGTGTGCCCGCCGGGGCCTTCGTGCCTGGCCCTGGCGACGACAACGGGAACCGTGGCCACCATCAGCGATCTGTCATTGTCTCCGGGTACTTACTACCTGATGATTGATCGCCAGCCCGACGATGAGGGTTTCGCGATACTGGACTTCCGCCTCACCGTCGCGGACTGCACGGAGGCGTGGGGTGCCTGTTGCTTGCCGGGCGGCCAGTGCGCGCAGTTGACCGAGGCAGACTGCATGAGCGCCAACGGACTGGCCTGGACTGCCGACGCTACCTGTTCGCCCAATCCCTGCCTGCCCGGAGACCTCGACGGCGACGGCGACGTGGACCTGCTCGACCTGTCGCAGCTCCTGATCTCGTTCGGATTGTGCGCGGGCAATCCCGGCTACGACGCGGCAGCCGACCTCGACGCCAGCGGCTGTGTCGACTTGTGGGACCTGTCGGTGCTTCTGGCGAACTTCGGGGTGTAGCGCCGCCGGCACGTTCCGCCGAGAACGAATGCGCGCCTGGCTGCCGGCGATGACTGGCGGCCAGGCGCTTTCCTTTCAGCGGATTGCCGCGACCGCAGGCGACTGCCGGCGCCGGGACGGCCGCGCCATCATCCACGCTGCGCTTCCAGGCGGCATGCGGGCGCCACGTCGGACGCGGGTCCGCCGCGCCTGACGATCCGGATCGGACGAAGAACGCTCCGCCCCCCGCCTCACGCCAGCGGGGAGAGTCGGTTTGCGATAACCTGTAGACTACCCGAACGCAGGAAGCGCATCGGAGGCTCCCCTTGGCACTACCGACCTGGCTGACGCTGCTGGTCTTCGCGGCGCAAACGATGGATCTCGCCAAGCTCTACCCGGCAACTCTGGCCGGCGCATCCCAGCAACGCGGCTACGAATGGACAACCGCGGCGGACGACGTCTGGTCGCTCGAGTCGTTTCGGATCAACCTGGGAGAGACGCTGACGCTGGAGCTGGGCCCGAGCACGGTGGTCTTCGGCCACCACGACAAGAACGTGCTCTGGGCGGCCGTGTTCCCCGCGACTCCGGGGGACCTGCGCTCCAAGGCGCTTCCCAGCGCAGAGCAGGCGACCTCGGTGTGGCTGCGGTTCAACCCGGCCCGCGTGGCTGAGCTGTTCCCAAGCGAAACGATAATCGGTCGTGGTTCGGCGATGCAGGTGATCGCCGCCAAACGCCTGGCGGCCTGGAAGCTGCGCGGCTCGTGGCACTCCGGCGACCTGGCCATGGCTCCGACCGGGAGCGCCTTGATCGTCGACGCCGACACGACTGCGGGCATGCGGCGGTTCTTCAACGTGGACGCCACCGGCATGGCGCCGGCGTATATCAACGCGTTTGAGCGCCAAGCCTTGCCGGCGATCCAGCCCGTGGACGAAAAGACCGCCTTGGACGCCTTCGACCAGGTGTGGGAAGCGTTCGATCGCGAATACGCGATGTTCTCGATTCGCAAGAACGTCGACTGGGCCGCGCTTCGGGACAAGCTCCGGCCGCGGGCGGCCACGGCGCGCAGTACCTATGAAGTGGCCGCGGTGATCGCCGACCTGCTGGCGCCGCTGGAGGACCTCCATGTTTCGGTTCAACTCGGGGCGGAGTACGTGCCGGTTTTCAATCGTCCCCGGCCGCTGAATGCGAGCATGCGCGCAATCGCCGCCACGGTGGGCAAGCTCAATGAAGGACGCCGCGAGCTTCCCTGGGGCCGCACCGCGGACGGCATCGGCTACATCGCAATCTCGCGGCTCACCGCGAAGAACCTGCCGGAGACCTTCGACCGCGCGCTGGACGATCTTTCGGATACGTGGGCCCTGATCCTCGACCTGCGGTTTAACGGCGGCGGTGACGAGCCGATGGCGCAGCGAATGGCCGGACGCTTCGTCGATCAGCCGCGGCTTTACAGCACACATCAGTATCGCAATGGACCGGCGCACGATCAGCTCGGTCCGACGAGGGAACGGCGCGTCGAACCGCGCGGGCCGTGGCGCTATGAGTCGGCGGTGATCGTGTTGATCGGACAGCGCACGATGAGCTCGGCCGAATCGTTCGCGTTGATGCTGGCGCAGTGCCCGCAGGTGACGACGATGGGCGACCGCACGGCCGGCGCGAGCGGGAATCCGCGTTCGCTTGATCTGCCCGGTGGGATCAAGGCGACGCTGCCGCGCTGGCTGGACAGGCTGCCCGACGGAACGCCGCTGGAGCCGGACGGCATTCAGCCGGCGGTGCGGGTTGAGGCGGAACCTGAATCGTTCACGGACCGAAACGACCCGGTGCTGGACGCGGCCTTGGCGCGCCTGCGCGAGCAGCCCACGGGCGAGCGCAAGCCGGGCAAGCGGCCGTAGCAAGCCGCCTGAGAAGCACGCGCCCGCAGTCCAGAGCGTTGCCGCGGGTTCCTGCCGCGCGTGGCGGGCGAGGGGCTTCGCGAGGTGCGAGGAGGAGACCCAATGCGTATTCGAAACAACGACAGAACCGGCCGCGGCGCTGCCGGCGAACCGCTCGCGTTCCGCGTCGTGGAGACCCCCCTGGGCTGGATGGGAGTGGTCGCAAGCGCGCGCGGGCTGCGCGGTGTAATTCTGCCGGAGCGCACACGAGAGGCATGCGAGCGGCAGGTCGCGCGGCTGTACCCAGGCGCGCGGGTTGACGAGCGGCTGCTTCCGGGGCTGGTGCGGGACCTGTGCCGCTACGGCGCGGGCGAGACTGTGAAATTCGACGTCCGTTTTGACTGGCCGGGTGCGTCGGACTTCGAGGTGAACGTCTGGAAGGCCTGCGCGCGCGTCGGCTACGGTCGGACCGTGGCGTACAAGGCGCTGGCCGAGCGGGTCGGTCGCCCTCAAGCCGCCCGCGCGGTTGGCCTGGCGATGGGCCGGAATCGATGTCCGATCGTGGTGCCTTGCCACCGGGTGCTTCGGAGCGACGGGTCGCTCGGCGGCTACTCGGGACCGCTCGGGCTGCGATTCAAGCAGGTGCTGCTGGACATGGAGGCCGGGACTCCCGCGGCGACGGTCCTCTAGGTGTTCGGGCGGCACGTCGGGGGCGATTCCGAGAATTCTCGGCGGGCTTTATCAGGCCCGGCGGCGCTGATTGCGCCCGGGGCGGAGCGACTCACGCTTGCCTTCCCACCCGGGCGCGAGTACGCTATTCCAAATCCGGGAGATGGGGCTCCGCATTCGCGGCCGATTCCTGCCATCGCCCGGTGAGGGGACATTGATCGTCGCTTTCGCCGGTTTCTGAGTCGCTTCGCGCCCGTGACCTGCCTTGGCGGTGGTGTGTCCCAATTGCAGCGCTCGTCGACGCTTTGATCGCGGATTGAAGGCCGGGGTTCGCGCGTACGCGTTCCGAAGGAGTTCGGCAATGGCTCGAGCGATGTTGGGCTTTGCGCTTGCGCTGGCTGGCACCGGCAGCGTGCTCGCGCAGCAGGTGATGGGCTTCGCCGCGCGGCCCGATTGCGGGCTGAGCTACGCGCCCGGCGCGCCCTGGACCTGCGCGCCGGCCGTCGGCGACTACGACGGCGACGGCTGGCTCGACGTGTTCTTGGTCGGCGGGCCCGACGGCCCGAGGCTCTTTCACAACAACCACGATCGCACCTTCAGCGACGTCTCCGGGAGCGCGCTGCCTGAGGGCACACCCAACGCGATGATGGCCGTCTTTGCCGACATCGACAACGACGGCGACGCCGATCTCTACCTGGCCCGCTGGTGCGGAAACGATTTCCACGAAACCGGCGTCGAGTACCTGCGCAACGACGGCGGCGCGTTCGCGCTCGGCGGACTTCCTGAGATGCTCGCCTCGGAACCTGAGTTCGGCGGCGGCATGGCGCTGGGCGACACGGACCGCGACGGCGACCTGGATGTCGTGCGGGCGCACCAGTTCGGTGCGGGCTACTTCCTGCGCGGCGACGCCGACCTGAGCTTTCCGGACGAGACCGCCAGCTTCGGCGCGGGGTTCGATCTCGATCGGCGCTACTGGTCGATCGTCCTCGCCGACTTCAACAACGACGGCTGGCCCGACCTGCACGCCGCGATCGATTTCGACGCCGACTACCACGCCCGCAACCGGGGCGACGGGACCTTCGAGGACGTCAGCGAAAGCGTCGGCGTCGGGAACACCGGCTCCGACATGGGCGTGGCGGTCGGCGACATTGAAAGCGACGGCGACCTGGACATCTTTTCGACCAACATGGGCTGGCATGCCCTGTACGTGAACGACGGTACGGGCGTGTTTACGCAGGAAGCCCAGGCCCGCGGCGTCGACTTCTTCGGCCTGATCGGCAGCGGCTGGGGCACGCAATTCGCCGACCTGGACAACGACGGCGACCTCGACCTGGCCGCGGTCGACAGCGCCGTAAAAGGAAAGGTCTTCATCAACCGCGGGGACGGCTACTTTACCCGGGACGACACGCAGAACGGCCTGCTGCTCAGCGGCTACGGCCTGGTCAGCTTCGACTACGACCGCGACGGCGACCTGGACCTGCTCGTGAGCGCGGCCGGCGCGCAGCTCTACGAAAACAACAGCCCGGCGCTGGCAGGCAATCACTGGGTGATCATCGACCTCACCGGAGTGAGCTCGAACCGGGACGGAATCGGAGCCCGGCTGTACGCGCAGACCGGCGGCCGCACACAGATGCGCGAGTTGCTGGGCGGCGAGTCATTCGTCGCCGGCCCGGCGCTGAAAGTCCATTTCGGGCTGGGCACGTCGGAAGTCATCGACCGGCTGGAGATTCGCTGGCCGTCCGGGGCAACCCAGGCTCTCTACAACCTGCCCGCCGACCGCGAGTACACGATCCTCGAGCAACCCTGCCAAGGCGAGATCGTGCCGAACGGCGTGGTGGATCTGCTCGATCTGTCCACGCTGCTGATTGCATTCGGACAGTGCGACGGCGACACCGGCTTCAACCCGCTCGCCGACCTCGATGCGGACGGGTGCGTCAAGCTTGAAGACTTGCAGAGCATGCTGGATCGATTCGGGAGTTGGTGCGAGTAGTTCCTACGGGAGGGCCGTCGCGACCGAGACCTTGCTCCGTCCGACCAGGGGCAGGCCGCCGGCGCGACTGATTTCGAAGAGTCTGAAGGGGCCGGTCCATGTTCGCGTCCGAGAAGAATGCGCCGGTGCGCTGCGCGGCGCTTGCGTTGATTTCCACCCTGCTGTTCTCGCTGGGCTGTCCGCCTCAACCGCCCGCCGACAATACCAACGACAATTCGGGCGGCGACGCAACGACGCCCGCGGCCTGGGCGCTGGCCTTCGACGCCAGCGAGACCGGCGCCCTTTCGAGTGTCTGGGGCAGCAGCGCCAGCAATGTCTTCGCCGTCGGCGGATCGCCTGGCGCCGGTGAAATCTATCACTACGACGGAAGTTCGTGGAACGAGATGGAAATGCCGGCAGGCGTTTCGCTGCTGGTCTGGGTGTACGGCTTCGGACCCAACGAGGTGTTCGCGGTCGGCGAGGACGGCAGCGCCGTGCGCTACGACGGCGCCGCGTGGACCAAGCTGGAAACCGGCACCACCGAGGACCTCTGGGGCATCTGGGGCGCGACGCCGTCGGAGATGTGGGTCGTCGGCGGTTCCGTCGGCGACGGCGATCCGGCCCTGCTGCGCTTCAACGCCAGCGACAACAGCTTCACCCCGGTCGCCGTCCCCGCGAACGACCGCTCCGCGACGTCGCTCTTCAAGGTCTGGGGCATCGGCTCGAAGGTCTTCGCGGTCGGCGAGCGCGGGCTGATCATCGAGTACGACGGGTCGAGCTGGGCGCAGGTCCCCACCGGCGCCAACGCCGATGAGGATTTCGTCTCGCTCTGGGGCACCAGCGAGGATCACATCGTCGCGGTCGGCGGGCGCTCAAGCGCTCGCCTCTCCGTCTACGACGGTACGAGCTGGAACACCATCAAGCCCACCGGAGTTCCGGGGTTGAACGCCGTCTTCATGGCGGAGGCGGGAGAGGCGATCGTCGGCGGCACGAACGGTTACGTCGGCTCGTTCGATCCCGACGCGCTTGCGCTGACGGCCGAGAGCGCCCCGACCAACCAGACCGTTCACGCACTCTGGGCGGCGAGCCCGGCGCGGTTCTTCGGCGTCGGCGGGCGCTTCAGCGCCCCGTACACCGGCCTCGCTCTGGTGCGCGTGCCTGGCGACGCGAGCGGCTACCCGCAGACGTTGAACCCGCTGACCCCCAGCGACGACAGCGGCAACCAGAACGACAACGGTAACGACAATTCCAGCCAGCAGGACATCACCGACTGCGACGGCAACGGCAGGGACGACGCGGCGGACATCGCCGGCGGCGCCACGGATTGCGACGGCAACGGAATTCCGGACGGCTGCCAGCCCGACAGCGACGGCGACGGCGCCATCGACGCCTGCGAGATGTGCGACAACGACCCCAGCAAGACCTCGCCCGGCGTCTGCGGCTGCGGCGTCGCTGACACCGACACCGACGGCGACGGAACCGCCGACTGCCTGGACGGTTGCAACGATCTGGTCGATTCCGACGGCGACGGCGTGGCCAATTGCATTGACGGCTGCCCGAACGACATCGACAAAACCGAGCCGGGCGTCTGCGGCTGCGGCGTGCCCGACGAGGACACCGACAACGACGGCGTCAAGGACTGCAACGACCCCTGCGACGACCGCATTGACTCCGACGGCGACGGCGTGTCCGACTGCGTCGACGCCTGCATCGGCAACGACGCCAGCGGCGACAGCGACGGCGACGGGGTCTGCGATTCCAACGACCTGTGCCCGGGCTCGGACGACTTCGCCGACGCCGACACGGACGGCATTCCGGACGGTTGCGACGCCTGCCCGAACGACCCGACCAATACGTGCTGCACGCACGAGACGGATTGCGGCCTGGGCTTCAACTGCGTCGCCGGCCAGTGCACGGCGGTAACGGCGGATATTGAGCTTGGAACTGGCAGCAGCGCCGTGACGTACGCGAAGCTCCTCTGGGGCGGCACGTACAACATGCAGGCCGGCTTCCAGGGGTTGATCGACGCCTACGTCAGCTTCCGCGTCAGCGGCTTTGCGCCCGGCGCGACCGTCGACGTAGCGACGAGCATCCGCATCGTCGAAACCAACCAGCTCATTCACCAGACGCTGCTGCCGCGGACGCTGATCGACGCCGGCGGGGGCATCAACCAGTACTTCGACTTCTACATGTTCGTCTTCGTGCCCCCTGCGCAGGTGGACGGCAAGGTGGTTCGGCTGTCCGTCACCGTAACGGACCAGACCGACCCGAATATCACCGCTTCGGAGACGATCGACCTTGTCGCCGACGTGCTTCCATAGATTCGGATGAGTTGGGAAGGGTTCACTGATCAGGGCGCCTCAGGAGGCGATCCCGGGAGGAGACGAACGTGAGAAACGCGCTGGTTCCTGCTCTCGTCGTGGCTGTAGGACTGCTGGTGGCCCTTGTTCCGGGCTGCCCCGTGCCGGAAACCTTCAACGGTGACGGCCCCATCGCCGAAGGCATCGCCGCGCCGCTCGGCGAGCCGGTGCCGAGCGCAACCGCGGCGCAGTTGGACGTGTTTGAACGCGGCAAGGCGGTGCTGACGAAGCGCTTCAAGGCGTCGACCGGCCTCGGTCCGGCGTTCAACGTCGAGTTCTGCGGTGCCTGCCATGAGAAACCGGTCGGCGGCGGAGACGCCGGCCTCTATCGCAACTTCTTCCTCGCAGGACGCGAGACGGCCGATGGCGCCTTCGTGTTTTCCGAATCCGACGGAGCCGCCGGCGGCGTGCTGCGCGTCTTCAACCTCGGCACGGGCAACCGCGCCCGGCCGATCGTGCCCAGCGAAAACACCCTCTTTTCCCAGCGCAATTCGATCCCGATCTTCGGGACCGGCCTGCTCGCCGAAATCCCCGAGGCGGAGATTCTCAGCCGCTCCGACCCCAATGACGCCGACGGCGACGGCATCAGCGGCCGTCCCAACTACGATCGCGGCTTCGTCGGGCGATTCGGACGCAAGTGCCAGACGGTGTCGATCGAGGGCTTCATTCGCGGGCCGCTCTTCAACCATCTCGGCGTCACGACTACGCCGCTGAGCGACGAGCAGCGCTCGCAGTTGCCGATCGACAGCTCCGCTCAGGCGGTGCAGAAGGCGGTCATGAAGGTCGCCGTCCGGCCCGAGGACAAGCTCGGCCCGCATGAGCAGGCTGCCGCTCCCGACGGACCGACGACCGACGCGGACGCCGCCCCCGACCCCGAGATGAGCCAGCAGGAGCTGTTTGAGCTCGTCTCCTTCTCGATGCTGCTGGCGGCGCCCCAATTCGATGAGCCCACCGACCAGACGCTGCACGGCAACGAGCTCTTTCACGAAGTCAATTGCGTCGCCTGCCACACGCCGCGGCTCAACGGCCCGCGCGGCCCGATTCCGGCATACACCGATCTGCTGATTCACGACATGGGGCCCGACCTCGCCGACGGCATCGTCATGAAGGACGCGACCGGCTCCGAATTCCGCACCCAGCCGCTCTGGGGCATCATCGCCAGCGCCGCCTACCTGCACGACGGGCGGGCCAAGACGCTTGAAGAGGCCATTCTGGCCCACGGCGGCGAAGCCCAGGCCTCGCGCGACTCGTTCGCGAATCTCTCGCGCTCTGACCGGGATCATCTGATCGCGTTTCTCGGTTCGCTGGGCGGTCGATCCCAGGCGAGCGCCGGCCTGCTGCCGCCGGATGCGCCCGTGCCGGCGGTTGGCGCCTACGGCGGCCCCTTCCGCGCGCTCAGCGACGCGGAGACAACCCGCTTCATCACCGGCCGAGCGCTGTTCGACCGTGAGTTCGCCTTCTCGGAAGGAACCGGCGGCATGACCGGTTCGGACAATCAGCCGCGCTTCAACGGCGACAGTTGCCGGGCCTGTCATTTTGACCCGGTCATCGGCGGCGCGGGCCCGATCAGCCTGAATGTGATGCGGCACGGCGTGGTGGATGGCGATGGGAACTTCGCGCCTCCGCCGACGACGCCGAACACGATTCTGCACAAGCAGACGGATTTCGCCGCGAAGATGGTCGAGCCGACGGCCGATTGCAACGTGTTCGAGATGCGTCAGACGCCGCACTCCTTCGGAGCGGGCCTGATCGACGCGATTGCCGGTGAGACGATCCTGGCCAACGCCGACGAAGCGGACTCGAACGCGGACGGCATCAGCGGCAAGGCTCATGTGCTTCCTGACGGCCGGGTCGGGCGATTCGGGTGGAAGGCGCAGGTCCCGAGCATAGGCGAGTTCATCCGCGATGCGATGGCGGCCGAGATCGGCTTGACGGTGGAGAGCCAGGCCGGCCTGACGTTCGGGATGGACTCGGATACCGACGGGGCCGCCGACCCAGAGCTCAGCGCCGGCGAGGCGGAGGACATGGCGTTCTTCCTGGGCATGCTTGCGCCGCCGCCGCGCCAGACGCCGGCCGACCCGACCCTTGCGGCGCTGGGTGAGCAGTTGTTCGAGACCACGGGATGCACGGCGTGCCACATTCCGTCGCTGGCGAGTTCGTTGGGCGACGCCCCGCTGTTCTCGGATCTGCTGCTGCATGACATCCTGCCCGCAGGGACGCCGGGAATCGTCGACGGCGTGGCCACGCAGACGGAGTTTCGGACCGCGCCGCTGTGGGGCCTGAGTCACACCGCTCCGTACTTCCACGACGGACTGGCAGAGACGATCGAGGATGCGATCCTGCGGCACGACGGGGAAGCGCGTCCGATTCGGGACGAGTTCGAGGGCCTCAGCGAGTCCGACCAGGCCGCGCTGCTGGCGTTCCTCGAGACCCTGTAACCACAGGGACGCGGCCGAGCGAAGGCCGACGCGATCTGGAGGGAGAAGGAGACCGCATCTTGTTGCGGTCGATTGGACGCCGTGGTGGCTCCCCCACCGCGGCGTCCGGGTTTTCCGTCGTTACTGCGCCGCCGGATCAAGGCGAGGCGGTCGTGCCGATCGATTCAGCCGAATAGAACAGCGGCGCGCCCGCGCCCAGCGGAATCTCGAGCGAATACCAGAGGATCAGAAATACACTCCAGCCCGTGACGAAGACCACGGAGTAGGGCAGCATCGTCGCAATCAGCGTGCCCAGCCCGGTCGACGGCACGTAGCGCCGGCAGACCGCCAGCAGGATCGGCAGGTACGGATTCAGCGGGGTGATGACGTTGGTGCACGAATCGCCGACGCGGTAGAGCGCCTGCGTGAATTCGGGAGACTTCCCCAGGGCCATCATCATGGGCACGAATACCGGCGCCAGGATCAGCCACTTGGCCGAGGCGCTCGACATCAACAGGTTGATTCCGCAGGCGAGCAGCACGAAGGCCAGCATCAGCGGGATGCCCGTGAAGTGAATGGACTTCAGCAGGTCCGCTCCGGCGATCGCGATGATGAATCCCAGATTGGACTTGCCGAACCACGCGATGAACTGCCCCGCGAAGAACGCCAGCACGATGTAGCCGCTCATTCCCGCCATCGACTCCGAGATCAGTCGGGCCACGTCCCGATCCGATCGGATTCTGCCCACCACGACCCCGTAGACGGTCCCCGGAATGAGAAACACCAGCATGATCAATCCGACCAGCGCGCTGAAGAACGGCTTGATGCTCTGATCGCGGGCGTCGCGCAGCACGCCGTACTCCGGCAGCACCAGCAGCAGGATCAGCGCAACGGTCAGCAGCAACGCGACGCCGGAGGCCAGCAGCCCGCGCCGCTCGCGATCGCTGAGCGCGTCCATCGTGTGGTCGGACTCGTTGCCGGACCCGGCCGGGCGCACCCAGCGCCCCAGCCGCGGCTGCACGATGCGGGCGCTGACGAACCACCCCAGCAGCGTCAGCAGGCCCACCGATGCGGCCATGAAGTAGTAGTTGCAGCTCGCGTAGACCTCATAGCCGGGGTGAAAGTAGCGGGCCGCGTCCTGCGTAATCCCCGCCAGCAGCGGATCGATCGTTCCCAGCAGGAGGTTCGCTGAGAACCCGGCCGACACGCCCGCGAACGCATCCGCGATTCCGGCCAGCGGGTGCCGGCCGATCGCGAGGTACAGCAGCGCCGCCAGCGGCGGCAGGATCACGATGCCCGCGTCGGATGCGATGTTCGCGTTGATTCCCGCGAAGATCACCGTCGGCGGAACCAGCCAGCGCGGCACCGACGTCACCGTCAGCTTCAGCAGCGCCGCGAAGAGCCCGGTCCTTTCGGCGACTCCCACCCCGATCATCGCGACCAGCACCGTCCCGAGCGGTGCGAAGCCCGTGAAGTTGGTGACCACCGTGCCCAGCGCCCACTGCAACCCCTCGCGGCTCAGCAGGCTGAACGCCGCCACCGGCTCGTGGCGAACCGGGTGCATCACCGACCAGCCCAGGCCCGCCGCGAGCCAGGAGATCAGCAACGTAAACACGCCGAGCAGCACGAAGATGGTCGCCTGGTCGGGCAGCCGGTTTCCCGCGCGCTCCACGATGTCCAGAAACACGCCGATCGCGCTGCGCCTGGGCGATTCAGTCACGAGTTGAACTCCAGTCGGCTGCGAACGAGCCCGCGCGGTATCGAAAGATAATGATGCTGCCGCCGCGTCGCCTGAGTCGATCCCCTGGAATCGCGCGGCGGCGTATTGTGGCCGGTGAGGGCGAAAGTGAACAGATCGCAGGCCCCCGGGGCTAGTGCGCCACGCGCAAGCAGACGTTCTTCGGCTCGCTGAAGAACCGCAGCGCCTCGTCGCCCCCCTCACGACCCACGCCGCTCTGCTTCGTGCCGCCGAACGGAACCCGCAGGTCGCGCAGCAGCCAGCAGTTGATCCAGACGGTGCCGGCTTCAATGCGCTCGGCGACGCGGTGCGCACGGTTGAGATCGTTCGTCCAGATTGTCGCCGAAAGCCCATACGGGGTTGAGTTCGCGAGCTCGACGGCTTCGCGCTCATCGCCGAAGGGCTGAAGCGTCACCAGCGGGCCGAAGATCTCCTCCTGGTTCGTGCGGCACTGAGGCCCGAGCCCCGCGATCACGGTCGGCTGAAAGAAGTAGCCGCCGCGGCAGCGCTCGCTGACCGGCGGCGGCGCGGCGCCTCCGACGAGGACCGTGCCTCCCTCCTCGCGGGCCAGTTCAACGTAATGGCGCGTCTTTTCGAGCTGCGCCGCCGAAACGAGCGCCCCTTGCTCGGTCTGCGGCTCGAGCGGATCGCCGATCCGCAGCGCGGCGGCGCGAGCGCAGAACCGTCCCGAGAACTCGTCGTAGATCGAGCGCTCAACCAGCAGGCGCGACCCGCACAGGCAGATCTGCCCCTGGTTCGCGAAGGCCGTCTGCACGCCGGTCGTGACCGCCGCGTCAAGGTCGCAGTCGGCGAAGATCACGTTGGGGTTCTTGCCTCCCATCTCGAGCGAGAGCTTCTTGAACATCGGCGCCGCGGCCGAAGCGATCGCCGCGCCGGTCTTCGTACCGCCGGTGAATGACAATGTGCCGATGTTCGGGTGGCTGACGATCGCGGCGCCGCATTTCGAGCCGAGCCCGTGCACGATGTTGAGCACGCCTGCCGGGAGACCCGCCTCGACGCACAGCTCCGCGAGCCGATGCGCGCTCATCGGCGTGACTTCGGACGGCTTGGCGACCGCGGTGTTCCCGCTGGCCAGCGCCGGAGCGATCTTCCACGACAGCAGATACAGCGGCAGGTTCCACGGCGAGATCAGCCCGCACACGCCGCGCGGCTGGCGCAGCGTGTAGTTCAGCGCGTCCGGCTCGCTGACGTGCAGGTCGGAGCGGGTGTGCCGAATGGCGGTCGCGAAAAAGCGGAAATTCTGCACGGCGCGGGGAATGTCCACGCTTCGGCAGCGCGACAGCGGCTTGCCGTTGTCGATGCACTCGATGCGCGCCAGCGGCTCCAGCTCGCGTTCGATCAGATCGGCCAGGCGCAGCAGGCTTCGGCAGCGCTGTTCGGCAGGCGTCGCGGACCAGGCCGGGAATGCTCGTCGGGCCGCCTCGCACGCGGCGTCCACGTCGCGCGCGTCGCTGTCCGGCACGCGCGAATACGGCCGTCCGGTCGCAGGATCGACATTGTCCAGATAGGCGGTGGACGCCGGGGGCTGGAAACGCCCGTCGACGAAGTTGGCGATCGACTGCATGGGGCTCCGGTCTCCAGACTTGCGTTTGGACCGGGCCGGCCGCGCGCCTCAGCCGGCTGGCGGGCGCGCAAAAAGAACGATCGGTTCACACTACGTTCCTGCTTTCCGGCCGCCCGGCCCCGCAATCAAACGGGACCGGTAAGGGGAGCCCGGCGAGAAATCAATAGAACGAGCGAAACCGATCGTTTCAAAACCTGCGACCCTTCGGTTACGCACCGAAGGCGATTCCCGCTCCCCGCCCCCGCCTAGCGGCGCCGCAACGCCCCCAGCGCGCCCAGCCCGAGCAGAATCAGCGACGAAGGCTCGGGCACGTTGGAGTACACGCGGAAGGCGAATTCGAAGGGCGGGCTCGTGCCGTCAAACGTCCCGTTCCAGACATCGCTGGCCGGGCGCCAGTACGGAGCGCCCAGGGTGGCGTTCTTGAAATACCCGCCGGTCTGGCCCTGCGGCGCGCCGGTCGTGCTGTGCGTCACCCAGTAGTTGCGGCCCTGGAACATGCCGTCACCGACCAGCCGCACGCCGACGTAGAAATACGACGTGGAGAGACTGATCGGCTGGGCGAAATCGATGTTTCCAATGTAGGTCTTAACGTTCGGATCGGGATTCGGATCGGGAATCACATCGGCCAGGCTGATGGAGGTGAGATTCTGGTACTCGGCGAGGGTGTTGAAGTTGCTGTCGAGGAAGATCACGTCGGCCTTGGAGAAGCCCGGCGTGAGGGTGCGCGCTCCGACCCACTCAATCCGCGTGATCGGCACGTTCGCGGACTGAAGCTGAACGTCGTCCACCGTGTAGGAGGGTTCGACGATCTGCGTGTTGCGCTCCGAGCTCATGCTCGTCAGCGGCAGATATGTGTCGCCGGGGTAATTGTCCCATACGAGCTGATCCGCGACGGCACCCCACGCGAACGCGGATGCAGCCACGCCAGCCACGACGTGAGCGAGCTTCATGTTTCCCTCTCCATCCAGAAATCCAAGGGCGACCGCAGGGCACGCCCTCGGCGCAAGCACGCCTCCCTCGGGCAACGCGGTCAAGGTCCGCGCGCGGGCCTGCTTTCCACAGAATCGAACGGCCGCGGGCAGAAGGCCCGCAAAAGAACGCTCCCAGCCCCGACGGACTGAAAGCCAGGCATGGACACAGCGCCTCCGCGGCGCTGAGCCGGCATGCGAACACCGCCGATTCGCCCAATGCTAGGCAGCCAGATTCGCTGATTTCAAACCGAAGACCGGAAATTGTGGTGCTGGAGGCGGACCCGCCCCAGCCGCAGCCCTCGCACGTCTCCGCCGCCGACCGGTCCGGTGCCGTCCTGGTCGAAACCCCGGCCGCTCGTGCTAGGATATGAACTCTGCGATGGCGGGCGGTTAGCTCAGTTGGCTAGAGCACGTCCCTTACAAGGACGGGGTCACTGGTTCGAGCCCAGTACCGCCCAGTCGAACTCCGAGACGGGGATCAATCCCAGAGCAGCCGCCTCACTCCCCTTCCGGCCGCTTCAGCCGGGAGAGCATCTGGCGGATGTCCAGCGCCCCACGGATCGCGACGTAGATCGTGATGGTCGAGTACCAGACCAGTGCGGCGGCGACCAGCACCAACCAGATTGATTTCAGCGTATTCATGAGCGTGCTCCGCTCGGCGGCGAGGCCGAGGCAGGCTTCAGCAGCGAGCCGATGACCATCGCCAGGCCGGCCAGCACGTAAGCCGCGATGCCCGAGTAATACGGCCCGATCTGCCTGGCCAGGCCCGCGGTCGCCTCGACCTTCTCCATCACGAGGAATGCGATCGGCATCACGGCCCCGACTACGATCGCCGCTCCCGCGCCCCAGCTATTGGCGCGTCTCCAGTAGCAGCAGGCAATCAGCAGCACGGATATGCTCGCGAGGTAGATCGAGCCCGTCAGCGTGCAGTAGGTCCAGAGGTCGCCCTCGAGCTTGTACCACAGGCCGAAGATCAGCAGGTAAACCCCGATCATCGCCACGATGAAGCGGTTCCACAGCAGCCCGCGCCGCTCGCTGTGCGGCCCTTTGCGGCGGAACGGCGCGAGGATGTCGTTGTAAATCACGCTGGCCCAGGTAAGCATGTAAGACGAGTCGGTGGACATGTCCGCTGCCAGCATCGCGGCGATCAGCAGGCCCATCAGGCCGACCGGGACGAACGTCGCGATGAAGACTGGCATCGCATAGAGCGACCCGCCCTGCTGCATTTCGGGCGAAAGATGGTCCATCGCACTCGGCGCGAGCATCGCCAGGGCCGCGATGCCCCACAGCCCCGGAACGAGGAACCTACAGAAGAAGAAGAACGCCGTGCCGGTGAAGACGCGTCGGCCGGTCTGGGAGTCCTTCGCTGCCAGTAGACGCGCGGTCACGGCCTGCCAGGTAAGCGTCGCCGCGGTCTGAATGAAGATCTGGAAGAGCACAAACGACCAGCCCAGGTCGGGATTGACGAACGGGTTGAAGCCGCCCTCGCCGTAGTGCTCTTCCACGGTGCTGACGAGCTTTCCCCAGCCGACGTGGTAAAGCACGAGGTACGTCACGGCGAGCATCCCCGCGCTCATGACGACAAACTGAAGAAAGTCGGTGATCAGCACCGAGAGCATGCCGCCCAGGATGGTGTAGACGGCGACCGCGACGAGCAGCACCGTCATGGTGACTTCGAGATAGTCGGGGTTGAGGCCGGCAACCACCACGAGAAAGTCGCCGCCGACCCGCAGGAAGATCCCCATGTTCAGCAGGCCGCCCAGCGCGATGACGACGCCGGCCAGCCAGCGGATGCGCGGCCCGAAGCGCTGCTCGAACAGCTCGGGAATCGTGATGACGCCGGAGTCGCGCAGCGGCTTGACGCAGAAGCCGGTGATCCCGATCACGAACATGGCCAGGGCCTGGATCAGGCCCGGGGCGGCGCCGGCAAAGCCGTACTTGTACCCGTTCTGCGCGGGGGGCGTGGGGGTGGGGGGGGGGGTGGCGGGGGGGGGGGGGGGGGGGG
>CAYXIO010000033.1:0-7331 GCA_964465125.1 uncultured Planctomycetales bacterium
TTCCAGGCGCCGCCGCCGCGCGGCGCGCCCGATGAACAGCGGCGCGCCCTGGCCGAGCTCGACGGCCGCCCGCGCGCAGCGCTGCGGCCGTGGGTGCAGCGCGCCTTCGCGTTTGAACGGCTCGACGACCTGGCGCCGCGCTGCTGGGCGCGCCTGGCGCGCACCGCTTCCATCATGATGGCGCGCAAGTTCATCGCTGGCACCACCGTCGAGGAGGCGGAGCGGACGATCCGGCGGATGCGCGGCCAGCGCCTGGCGTTCACCATTGACGTTTTGGGGGAGACCGCCCTCTCGACTTCCGAGGCGGACGAATACCAGCGCATCTACCTCGACCTGATCGCGAGATTGCCTCGGCACGCGGCGGGCTGGACCGCGGTGCCGCAGATCGACGAGGCCGACGGGGTGGCGCTTCCGCGCGTGAACGTGTCGGTCAAGCTCACCTCGATCTTCTCGAAGTGCGACCCGATCGCGGCCGAGACGGTCAAGCAGGCCTGCCAGGCGCGGCTGCGACCGCTGCTTCGGCAAGCCATGGCTGACGGCACGCACGTGCACATCGACATGGAGCACTACGCCATCAAGTCGCTGACGCTGGAGATCTTCCGCGAGCTGCTGATGGAGCCTGAATTCCGCGACTACCCGCACCTCGGCATCGTGCTTCAGGCGTATCTGAAGGACTGCGAGCAAGATGCCGGGGAGCTGATCGAATGGGCCCGGCGGCGCGGGACGCCGGTCTGGGTGCGCCTCGTCAAAGGTGCTTACTGGGACAGCGAGGCGATGCAGTCGGCGTATCGCCACTGGCCGTGTCCGGTGTGGGAGCAGAAGTGGCAATCGGACGCCTGCTATGAGCGGACCGCGGACCTGCTGCTGTCGCGCTGGCGACACACGCATCTGGCCGCCGCCAGCCACAACATCCGCTCGCTGGCGCACGCCATGGCGCTGCGCGAGCGGTACGAGGTGCCGGGCAGCGCGTTCGAGCTACAGATGCTCTATGGCATGGGCGACCCGATCAAGCGCGCCGCCGTCGCGATGGGCCAGCGTGTCCGCATCTACACGCCCTATGGACAACTTCTGCCTGGAATGGCGTATCTTATCCGACGATTGCTCGAGAACACGGCGAACGAGTCATTCCTGCGGCAGTCGTCGGGCGAAGTTCCGGCGGATCGGCTGCTGGAGAACCCGCACGAGACCGGGCGGCGCACGCCGGCCTATGAGGCGCCCTTCCTGCTGCGCTTTGAATACGAGGAGCCGCTCATGGATCCTTTCGAGAACACGCCCGACACGGATTTCTCGCTCGAAGCCGGCCGGGCCGCGTTGCGCCGGGCGCTCGAAGCAGCGCGGCGGAACCTGGGTCGAGAGATACCGCTGATCATCGGCGGCCGGCGGATCAAGACGGACGGCGCCTATCGTTCGCTGAACCCGTCCAGACCGTCAGAGGTGATCGCGGGGGTCGCCGAGGCCGACGCGGAGCACGCGCGGCAGGCCGCGATCGCCGCTGCCGACGCGTGTAAACACTGGCGACATACGCCTGCCGCACAGCGCGTCGCGTGCCTGAAGCGCGCTGCGAAAAAGATCGCCGAGCGGCGCCACGAGCTCGCCGCCCTGCTGTCGCTGGCGTGCGCCAAGCCATGGCGCGAGGCCGATAGTGAAGTGTCCCAGGCGGTCGACCTCTGCGAATTCTACGCCCGCAGCTTCGAGCGGATGACCGAGAACGTCCGCCGCCGAGACATGCCCGGTGAAACCAACGAATACACCTACGCGCCGCGCGGCGTGGTCGCGGTGATCACGCCGTCGAGCTCTCCTCTGGCCGCGCCTGCCGGCATGACGGCCGCCGCTCTCCTCACCGGCAACACGGTCGTCCTGAAGCCGGCCCAGTCCGGGTCGGCGGTCGCGTACGAGCTGTGGACCCTTCTGAACGAATCAGGCGTTCCGGCCGAGGCCGTCCAATTCCTCCCGGGACCCGGCCCCACCGTCGGCGACGTGCTGGTGCGCCACCCGCAGGTGGCCATGATCGCTTTCGCGGGGTCGCCGGCCGTCGGCCGAGGATTGCATCGGCTTGCCGCCGAGCATCCCGCGCAGCAACCCGCGCTCAAGCACGTGCTGACCGAGATGGGCGGCAAGAACGCGATCATCATCGACGTCGACGCAGACCTCGACGAGGCCATCAAGGGAGTGCTCGCGTCGGCGTTTGCGAGCGCCGGGCAGAAATGCTCCGCCGCCTCGCGCGTCATTGTGCTCGACGGCGTCTACGACCGCTTCGTGCACCGCCTGGTCGAAGCGGCGCGCTCCATGTCCGTGGGTCCGGCGGACGATCCCGGAACGGGCATTCCGCCGGTCGTCGACCGCGCGGCCTGGCAATCCATCCGCGACTACATCGAGATCGGCAAGCGCGAAGCATGCTGCGAGCTCGAAATCGACGTGTCCGACGTGATCGCTCGAAGCCGCGGCGCGCACGACGAAGGCGGCTACTACATCGGGCCGACCATCTTCGGCGACGTGCCGGCGGCGGCGCGCATCGCCCAGGACGAGATTTTCGGCCCCGTTCTGGCTCTGCTGCGCGCCCGCGACATCAGCCACGCCATCGAGATCTTCAACGGCACATCGTTCGCCCTGGCCGGCGGCATCTTCTCGCGCAGTCCGGCGAATATCGACCGGTCCCGCGCCGAGTGCGAGTGCGGCAACTTCTTCATCAACCGCCGCATCACCGGCGCCCTCGTCGATCTTCAGCCCGCCGGCGGATTCAAGCTCTCCGGCGGCGGCGCGCGGAGCGGCGGGCCGGATTACCTCGTGCAGTTCTGCGTGCCGCGCTGCTCTACGGAGAACACGATGCGGCGCGGGTTCGCGCCGAGCGAGGAAATGTTGCTCGAGGCCCGCTGAGGCGAGCGGAGCCGAGCGGCGCACGACCGGAGCTTCAGCCGCTAGAGCCGCGTCTGATTCTCGAATTCGCGCTCGCGCGCCTGCCGCTCGCGCGTGGCGCGCTCCAGCGTCTGGCGTTCGATGTAGTTCAAGCTCTGAATGCCGCGATTGTGAACCTTCTTGAGGATGCGGTCGAGCTCTTCCTCGAGCCGGCGCTCCGCGTCGAGCTTCTGCTCCCAGCCGCCCGGATTCGGATTCTCGATCGGAGACGACGGCCGGCGCCGAGCGCTGCCGAAGGTCCGCTGCCACCAGCTCGGCCGAGCGGGCCGCTGGACGCGCGTGGGCGCGTAGCGGATGCGCTCGTCCACGAACATGCCGTACTTGAGCTGCTGCATGCGCTGCCAGCAGGTCATGCCGCCGAAGATGGCGATGAACAGCATCATGCCGCCCTGTTGGAGGCCGAGCAGTCCGAGCAGCACGGCGCCGACCAGTCCGATCTGACAGGCCAGGTACATCGAGCGCTGCAATCCCAGGAACGGCCAGAGGATGGTCTGGAGCAGTTGCCCGCCGTCGAGCGGATAGATCGGCAGCAGGTTGAAGCCCAGGAGGAAGAAGTTGACGGCGTAGAAGATCACGACGTAGAGGACCCACTCCGGCGCGCCCGCCAGCAGATGGAGATTGGGCCAGGCCATCGGGTGCAGCGGCAGCACCGCGAGTGTCCCCGCCATACCGACGAGAATCGCGCCGCTCAAGACGCAGAAGATCAGGTTCACCAGCGGGCCGCACGCGACGGTTACGAATTGCGCCCAGGGCGTCATCGGCGCGTGTGCGAACGCCAGCCCGCCCAGCGGCCAGAGCATGATCTCGCGCGCATCGCCGCCCACCGAGCGCGCGCCGAAGCAGTGTCCGAACTCGTGCACCAGCACGATCCCGAACAGCATGCCCATGAACCAGGCCTCGTCGCGCCAGGCGTGACCGGCGGCGACCAGGCTGTATCCCGCCCAGATCAGGAAGAGCACGTGCACGCGAATCTCGACGTCGAAGATCCGCCCGATCCGCAGCGACCAGGAGAACAGGTCCATGCCTTACCGCCCGCCCCGGTGGAACCGGTCGAAATACAGCAGCGACAACATCGTCTTCGCGTCCTGGATGCGCCCGTCGCCGATCGCGGCGAGCGCTTCCCGATACTCCATCGGCTCCAGCTCGATCCGCTCCCCGACTTCCCGATCCGTCTCCCCCAAAGTCAGCGCGCTCGCCACGAATGCGTGCAACTGCTCCACGCAGATGCCGGGAGTGGAGAAGAACGACACCAGGTGCGCCAGCCGGCCGGCGCGATAGCCCGTTTCCTCGGCCAGTTCGCGCGCCGCACAGGTCTCCGGGCTCTCGGGCGGGTCGATCGTACCCGCGGGAAGCTCGAGCAGGCTGCGGCCGATCGCGAAGCGATGAACCCGGATCAGCCCGATTCGCCCGTCGTCGAGCAGCGGGAGAATCACCGCGGCCCCGGGATGCCAGACGCGCTCGTAGCGGCGCGTCGCTCCGTCGCGATCGAGTACGCGGCACATTTCCAGACGGAATTTGCGCCCCGTGTACAGCACCTGCTCGACGGCGACGTCGGGTTCCAAACGCACGCGCGACCTCCTCGCGCCGCGGCGACGCCAGGCGGCTCGCGCGGATGCGACACGGGCGGATTATAGGCGCTTGTCGAACCGCGCGGGCCCGGCAACGACAGCGGCGACGGCGAACGCCGTGTGGCGTTCATCGTCGCCCGCTGTTTTGCCTGCTCAAGCGCCTGGCATCGCGGTGCTGAACTCCGCGCCGCAAGCACCTGGCGCGATCTAATCCGCCGGGCTACATCCCGTCAAAGAGGTTGTAGTCGAGGTAGCTGCCGCCGTTGATGCTCACCTGCACGTCGCCGGTGGTCGGCGAGCTCGTGTCAAACCGGATCGTCAGGCTGCCGATCGACTCTCCGCTGAGCGTCATTTCGCCGCCAAACGGAATGAAATTGCCGTAGGTCGCGTACGAGGTGGACACGGTCTCCAGGTCGAAGCCGTAGGTTTCGCCGTCGTGCGTGCGGACGGAGCCGTCGAAGGCGTCGAACGTGGTGACGGCATCCTCGCCGAAGTACGTGGCGTCGCCCGTGCCCTCCGTGCGCAGCGTCTCGGCGTCTACGGTGAAGACCAGATCCCAATCGCCGGTGACGTTCACGTCGCTGCTCATCCGGTCGAAGCTGAGGTCGATGCTTCCGTTGAGCGACTTGTTGTTGCAGGTGAGCGCGTCGAACTCGACCGCGATGGTGGAGTTCGTAGCGCTGAAGTTGCCCGTCGCGGAGCCGCTACAGAAGTAGTCATCGGAGCCCAGGGCGTTGCAGCCGTCGCCGAAATCCAGGCTGAGCGTGCTGTCGATCGAAGCCTGCGTGGAGGCCTGGAAGGAAACCGCGGGGCAGGTGTTGGTCGTGTTCAGTGAGGCCTGGCTGTCCTCTCCCTCGGTCGCGCCCTGGGTTGTGCCGACTGAGGTGGTGAGCGACTCCACGGAGTCCAGAGCGGCGTTGATCGCAGCGGTTTCGTCGTTACTGAGCTGCGCGTCGTCGTCATCCGTTCCACCGCCCGACCCGTTGTTCCAGATACCGGCCGTGCTGCCCTGGGGGCAGCCCACGAGCAGGGACAACAACGACACGCATGCGACACAGCCAAGCGACGTGATCAGGGACTTCATGTCAACGGTCTCCTCATTGAGTGAAGCTGAGTTTTCGCGCGAACTCGGCGGCCGGCGGGCGCGGTGCCGGCGACCTCAGAGTCGTATCGGTCAGAAACGTGCGGATCCTGAAGGAGCGATGGCTCGGGTGGGCTGGCGCGGGGAATGGGCTGCGGGGCACGGCGGCGGCGCGCTGGGGCGACCGGCCCGCGATCAGGGTAGGACAAGAGCGGACAGACTAGGATCAGGCAGTCGCCTGGGGCTACAGGGTGGCGGAGCGACCGTCCGGCTGCGCGGCTGTCCCCTGCGGACCCAGTAGGCCCTTAGGGGATTCGCTCTCTGCGTTGGGTGGGCCGTGCCCACCCATCGCGCACGGTGCAGCGTCGTTCGCAGGCGGGCGTGGTTCGCCCTGCCCGCCGGCTCGTATCTCGCGAGGGCCTTGTTTCACGTGAAACAACCGCCCCATCACTCCGACTACATGAGCCTGGGTTCATCGCGCTGCACGTGAAACTCGGATCGCCGCTCACCGCATGCCGAGCTTGCGCTCAATTCGCCCGAGCGTCGGGGGGTGGCCGAGCCCGCTACATTCTCGGCGGCGTCCCGACAAGCAGGTGGGCCGGCGCACGGCGGTTGAAACGTAGGCCTGGTCCGCCCGACCGAACTCCGCCACAGACGCCGAAGCGGCGATTGTCGGGTCGCCCCACGCCGCGACGCGTTTCAATCCAACCGCGGTGGAACATCCAGTCGCTCGCAGATATGCTCGAACTGCTCCAACGAGTCAAAGCGTATCACAATCCGCCCGCAGTTTCTTCCACGACCCGCAATCAGGTCGACCTTCGCGCCAAGTGCCTTGCTGAAGGCCTCCGCCATCAGCCGGAAATGCCGCTGAGCGCCGGTTCGCTCCGAGTCTCCCTGGCCTGAACTCGCCGCGGCGTGCGGGGTGCGCTGTGCAAGTGCCTCTACCTGGCGCACGGAGAGGTTGCGCCGCGCGGCCATTCTCGCTAGTGCCAGTTGCTGCGTGGCATCCACGATGCCCGCCAGGGCCCGCGCGTGGCCCATGCTGAGCTCAGCCCGCTCCAGCATCTCCCGAAGCTCTGGGCTGAGCTTCAGCAGCCGGATGTAGTTCACCACGTTCGACCGACTTTCACCCAGCCGCTCCGCGAGCTCTTCAGGGCTGACTCGGTACGTCTCGATGTATTGCTGGTACGCGCCGGCACGCTCCAGCGGGCCAAGATCCTCGCGTTGGAGGTTCTCAACGAGCGCCGCCTCGACCGATTCCGCATCGCTCATGTTCCGCACAATCGCCGGAATGTCTTCCCTTCCGGCCATCCTGGCCGCTCGCAGTCGTCGCTCGCCGGCGATGAGCTCGAATCCGCCCCCGTCCGCAGACCGAACCAGGATGGGTTGAATCACGCCCGAGATTCGGATCGATTCGGCCAGCTCGGCGAGCCGTACCTCGTCGAAGCTGACGCGCGGCTGACGCGGATTCGGTCGAACGAGGTCGATGCGAATCGATTGCACGCGCTCGCCGCGCGCGTCGTCCTCGGAGCGCTCCGGCGATGCACTTGGCGGCTGCGCGTGTGAATCCACTTCTCCTGCGGCGTGCCTTCGGAGTCCGGCTTCGTCGGCGGGGGGGTTGGTGCTGGTCGTAGGCTTGCTGCGAATGAGAGCGCTCAGGCCCTTGCCAAGGCGGGAAGCGGGCTGGCTCATATCGAATCTCCGTATTCGGGTTGCAAGAGTAGGGGGGGGGCGCTGGGGGTGTCAATGCGGCTTGCGGGCCCCGGCCC
>CAYXIO010000033.1:7341-40840 GCA_964465125.1 uncultured Planctomycetales bacterium
GGCCCCCCCCCCCCCCCCCGCCCTCGCGCGCCCCCCGCCGGGGGGCGGCGCGGGGGGGGACACGGCGGCGTGCGGGCCCCGGCGGGTGGAAGGCGCGACGCGCAGGCGCCGGGGCGCAGCGAGCCGGCGGCCAGGGCGCATGGCATAGCACCTAAGGGAGTCCGCCGCGCTGAGCTAGGAAATGTAGATGAGCTAGTAGAATCCTAATCGGCCCTATTGCTGGCCGGCCGGGGTGATTCCCCGTGGCAGCCTCAGGTGCGCAGGCCCTAGAGGATCTTGTAGTCCGTGCAGGTCCAGATGCGCAGAGCGGCCGGCAGCGCGCTGTCGGGCCGATCTTCATCCGCAGCGGCGGATCGCGCGCACCTCGTCCAGCGCGCAAGGCGGCGAGCGCGTGTGCGGCTATCATGGCGGGTGCGGCGAGGACGTTCGGGACGGAGCGCCCTGCGCGGATGTCGGCCGGCGCCGAGCGTCCAGGAGTACGCGCCTCAACCCGTCGGCCGCGACCGGACGCACGTCGTCGCATGAGAGATCGGCTCATGAGCGCACGAGCACGAAGTGCCGGTTTCGAGGGTTGCCTGCTCGGTCTGGCGGTGGGCGACGCGCTCGGCTGGCCGACGGAGCTCTGCTCCATTGGAGAGATTCGCCGCCGCTGGGGTCGGCCGGGCGTCACCGATTTCGTGGCGTCGGACAGTCATCCGCCCGGCACGTACACCGACGGCACGCAGATGTCCATCGCGGTTGCCGAGGCGCTGATCGACGCCGGCGGCGGCTCGCTGGACGAGCTCATGACGGCGATGGCCGGCAGATTCGTCGCATGGATGCGCGATCCCGAGAACGACCGCGCGCCGGGCAACACGTGCATGGCCGGCTGCCGGAACCTGGCCGGCGGAGCCCCGTGGCGCGAAGCGGGCGTCCCGGCGTCGAAAGGCTGTGGCAGCGCCATGCGCGCGGCGCCGACCGGCTTGTACTTCGCACCGGACGAGCCGCGCCTGATCGAAGTCGCGATGGCCAGCTCGATGCTCACGCATCGGCATGCGACGGCCTTGGCCGCCGCCGCTGCAACCGCGCTGCTCGTCGCCTGGGCGCTGCACGGCGATGATCCGAGCGACTATCCGGTCCGGCTGCTGGGATCGCTTCGTCGTATGCCGGAAGGTCGGGAGGTGGGAGAGCGGGTTGGGCGCGTGCCGGCGCTGCTTGGAGAGGACCCAAGCGTGGCCCTGTCCGCGGACGGGCTCGGCGAGGCGTGGACCGGCGATGAGGCGGTTGCCTGCGCGCTGCATTGCGTCTGCCGCAGCCCGCGCGATTTCCGCTCCACCGTGCTGACCGCGATCAACAGCGGGGGCGATTCCGATACGATCGGGTGCATCGCCGGGGCGATCAGCGGCGCGCTCAACGGCGTCGCCGCGATACCGCAGAAGTGGCGCGACGAGGTGGAAGGCTCGGTCAGGTTGCGCGAGCTGGCGGGCCGGCTTCTCTCCGCCGCGCCGCAGGCAAGAACGTGAACCGCACTGTCGTCATCGGTGATATTCACGGCTGTCATGCCGAACTGTGCGCGCTGCTTGATGCGGTCGGACCTTCGCCGGGCGATTCGATCATCGCGCTGGGCGACATCGTCGATCGCGGGCCTGACAGCGAGCGCGTGCTCGAGTTCTTCCGCGATACGCCCCACGCGCATTCGCTGCTCGGCAACCACGAGCGCAGTCACATCCGCTCCGCCGCAAGCCTGATCAGGCCGGTCCTATCGCAACGCATCGTCCGGCAGCAGCTCGGACTGCGCTACGCTTGGTGGATTGAGTTCATGAGGGAGTTCCCCGTGTACATCGAGCTGCCGGAGGCCGTTCTGGTGCACGGTTTCCTCGCGCCGGGCATCCCGCTGGAGCAGCAGCTCGAATCCGTGCTGGTGGGCTCGCTGTCTGGAGAGCGCCGGATCACGTCAAGCGTGCCCAGCCCGTGGTATGAGCATCTTGATGCCGCCAAGCCGCTCGTGTTCGGTCATCACGATTACCTGCGCAACGGGCAGCCGGTGATTCGCGAAGGCCGAGCCTACGGGATCGACACCGGCGCGGCGCACGGCGGCCGGCTGACGGCGCTTGTGCTACCTGATTTCCGTATCGTGTCCGTGCCGGCCGCGGAGGACTATTGGCGGATCGCGCGCCGCGCATTTGCGGGCCCCGCGGATCGGTCGCGATTCGACGAACGGAGCTGAACGCCGCAGTCGCCGGCACACCACGAGCGCTGGCGCGCCCGATGCGCGCCGACGCCGACTCGCTCAGCCGGGGGGTTGAAACCGGAGAGGGCGGGATTCGAACCCGCGGTACGGTTACCCGTACACACGCTTTCCAAGCGTGCCCGATCGGCCGCTCTGGCACCTCTCCAAGACTGCGATGCGCTCATTTCATACTATCGCCAGACGCCGGACAGCACAAAACCCGGGCCGCGATCGCCCGCGGGGACGTGAGGGTACCGCGAGGTTCCACTTCGCGCCCCGTGCTGCGCGGCACGCGCCCGCGGGGGCGTTATGGCCACCGGTTGAAAACCGGTGCCACAGGGTCGGTGGAAACCGGTGCCACAGGGCCGGCGCGTCGCGCGTCCAACGGGGCGTTACACTACTCCCGGAAGCCGGAGTCCTCGCATTGGCAATCGAGGCGCCATGCCAAGCGTAGCCGTCATCGGTACCGGAACCATGGGCGCGGGCATCGCCCAGGTGGCGGCGTGCGCGGGCTGGAACGCGTACCTGATCGATGCCAGCACCGACATCGCCGAGCGCGCCCGAACCGGAATTCGCGCCCAGCTCACGCGTCTGGCCGAGAAGGGCAAGCTTACCGCCGACGCGGCCGATGCGGTCGCCGCACGGCTGCGGGTCGTCGCCGAACCGGCCATGCTGGGCGAGTGCGAGCTGCTGATCGAGGCGATCGTGGAGGACCTGGAGACCAAGATCAAGACCGTCGTCGGGTGGATCAAGCACCTGCCGCCAACGGCCATTTGCGCCAGCAACACGTCGTCGCTCTCTGTCACGCGCATCGGCTACGGCGTGGGAGTGCCGGACCGCACCGTGGGCATGCACTTCTTCAATCCGGTTCCGCTGATGCCGTTGGTGGAGGTGATTTCCGGCGAGGCAACCACGGCGCTCGTCGGCGAACGGGCGGCACAGATCGCGACGGAGTGGGGCAAGTCGGTCGTGCGCGCCAAGGACACGCCCGGGTTCATCGTCAATCGCGTGGCGCGCGGTTATTACCTCGAGCCGCTGCGCATGCTGAGCGAGGGCATCGCCGGCGTGGATGAACTCGACGGCACACTCAAGTCTCTGGTCGGCTTCCGCATGGGGCCGTTCGAGCTGATGGACCTGATCGGCATCGACGTGAACTACAGCGTCTCGGCCTCGGTCTGGGAGCAGCTCCGCAAACCGGCCAGGCTCACGCCGCACCCGCTCCAGCGCAGTTTGGTCGATCGCGGCCACCTGGGGCGCAAGACGAAGCGCGGCTTTTATTCGTACGACGGAGAAACTCCGCTGCCGGCGATTCCGCTGGAGCGTCGCTCCTTCCAGGTGCCTGCGAAGATGTATCAGGCGGTTCGGCGATTCGCCGACGTCGCCACCGTCCAGCCGGGCTCGATTACCGAGCAGTACGTCGTCGCGCGCACGCTGGCGGCGATCATCAACGAAGCCGCGATGCTGCTGGAAGGCGGCGTCGCCAGTGCGGAGCACATCGACCTGGCCATGAAGCTGGGCACGAACTACCCGTTCGGGCCGCTCGAACTGGCGGAGACGGTCGGCCGGCACACGTGCGCCGCGCTGCTGCGTGCGATGAACGCCGTCGCCGGGGATGATCGGTTCGCGCCGGCGGCCTGGCTGGCGGACTGATTCCACTTTCGGAAATTCGTTCCAGCCGCATGTCCCGGCCGGTCCCTGCGTCAGGGCTTGGCTTTCGCCTGCTCCTCGCGGAGATACTGTTCGAGATCCTGGGCGAGCTGCGCGTTGCGCAGACCCGCGCGCCGCGCGAGCTCGATCGCCTGCTCCACGTTGCATCCCGGCTGGTGCCCCACGTACACGCCGTATGCTGCGCCCGAGCGATTGCCGCTGGCGCACAGGAGCAGCACGCCGGTGCCGCGAGCGCGTGACATCGCGCTGAGTGCATTCTCCGCGACGCCTTCGCTCATCGCATTGGATTTCATGCTGACGCGCTTGTAGTCCAGCCCCAGCGCGCGAACCACGTCCGGGTAGTCGCCGGGCACCTGGTCCGCGGTGCGCAGATCGATCACTGCGGCCACGCCGCGGTCCTTCAGCTCGGCCAGCGCGTCCTCATCGATCGCGCCGGAGGCGTACAGGTCGCCATCCTGGATCAATTGGGCGCCTCCCGCCAGCGAGATCGGGTGCGGGTCCATCTCCACCCTCGGTCCGCCGCCGCCGCATCCGGTCAGCAGGGCCAGGCTCGCGGCCGCCGCGAGGATCGTGATGGACTGCATGAGAAGCGGTTTCGACATACTCGTTCCCCAGGCTTGAGGCGCCACGTACGGTCGAATGTACAAGTAAGTCGCGGTGCACATTGTCCGGTTAACGTCGTTTCCGGCAAGCGTCCCGGTTCGAATCGTCAGGCGACTGACCTAGAGGCTGATCCGAACCCGCGCCCGCGCGGCGTGCAGCCGGATCTGTGAATGCTCCGCCTGCGGCTGCCTCACGCCGTCCAGCGTCCACTCCACGGTCGGCGAGGCCGCCGGCACGTGCAGCAGAAACCCCTCCGGCGGAACCGCCTGTGCGTCGAGCTCGAACTCGAGCGCGTCGCCCGCGCGCCGCAGCGAATACGTCACCGTGCCGAAGTCGGTCGGGAAGCGCTGGATGGCGACGGGCTCACCGCCGGCCAGCCACTCCGCGCGAACACCTTGCGCAAGCACGAGCGTCTGCCCCGATTCATAGACGAACAGGCTGCGCACCGCGTGCAGGAATTCGGAGCTGACCCAGGTGTGCGGCATGTCGCCGATGAAGCCGGGGAAGGCGGGATCGCGCCAGACGACTTCCGCCCAGTGATTCCAGGCATGCGGCCGGCGGTCGCGAGCGAAGAATTCCAGCAGCTCGTGCGCATCGTCGGTCCGCCCAAGCCGAAGCAACGTTGCGACGATGCGCAGTTCGTAGGGCGTGTAGTCGCGCCACTCGCGGGCCCCGTCGCGACGGGCCCGGAAGAACTCCATGTAGCGGTCCAACGTTCGTTGAAGCGCCGGCGGCGGCAGGCTGTCCGTCTCTTCGCAGGGATAGACCGCGATGGCGGTGGATGTCGCGTCGAAGTCCCCCAGCTCGACACAGCCTGGGATGAAATCGATGCCCTTCAACTCGATTGCACGCCGGACCGACTCCGCCAGCGCCGCGCGAAACGCATCGCGCAACGCCGCGAATCGCTCCGCGAGTTCGTGCCGCCCGGCCCGCTCCGCCAGCTCGACCGCATCCTTCAGCCCGCGCGCCACGTAGAAGTCATCCCAGTACGAGTGCATCGGCTTGGCCGAATAGCCTTCGTGGCTGATCGACTCGGGAACCAGCCCGTACATGGCGCGCTTCTCGGGCGGCCCCTCGCGGTACTCCTCCGTTCGCCGCAGCGCGCAGAGCGACTCGATGTAGTTCACCGCCGCCGTCACGTGCGGCAGGTGCCGATCGAGAAACGCGGTGTCGCCCGTTCGTCGCACGTAGCGGGCGACGGCGTGAATGTACTCGCCGTGGCTGTCATGCTCGGCGACCGGATCCGGGCCGCGCAGGTCGACCACGCAGGGGACTTTCCCGTCGGGATACTGATGCTCGGCGTACCAGTCGAGAAACTGCCGGACCTCAGCGACGTGACCGCAGTCCAGCAGCGCGACCCCGCTCGAAGCGCCGTCGCGAATCCAGCTTCGCTCGTAGGTGCGCGATCCGGGCTGGATCGCGGGTCCGTCCCGGTTGATCAGAATATAGGCTTGGGTGGTGCGGTAAGTTTCCGCCAGCCACGAATGGGCGCGCGGCAGCGTCAGCTCGGTGCGCGAAAGCGCCTTGCGCCATTGATCGCAGACTGCCGTCAGCCGCGCTGCGGCTTGGTGGGCAGCTCCCTCCGCGACCTCCGGCAGCACCGCCGCGTCGTGAAACGGGAACGCGATCCAGATTTGCGCCTCGCCGCCGGCCGGGAGCTGGCGCTCGAACACCGCCAGCCCGGAGGCGAAGCCGCGCGGATCGCGCGCCGCAGAGTTGGTGTTGTTAACGCCCGCCGCTCTTGCGACGAGCGCGTCGCCCGCGTCGAACGTGCTCGCCTCAAAGCCATTGCACTCGCTGAGGAATCGTACGCGCTGCGCCTCATTCACGATCACGTCCGCGCCCAAGAACTGGATCGATTCGATCCGCGAGGTGCCGCCGGTCAGATTCAGCGCCTGCCACGGCGGCAGCACCTGGAACGGGCGCACGGCCAGCAGCAGCTTCACCACGCCGGCCGCGTCGCCGGTGTTTCGCAGCCGATAGCGCACGTAGCCGAGCGATGTGCCCGGCGCGCCATCGGCAAACGCCGTAACCTCAAGCTCCGCGTGCTCGTGTTTGCGCAGCACACTGGGCACCGGGAGGTCGCCCTGTTCGAGTCGCTGCGTCGTCCGGTCGTCCGCCCATGAATGCAGCCGCCCGTCGTGCTCGAGGAACGGCTCGATCGAGAAGCCGCGCTTCGCGACTTCCACGACGCCATCCGTGCTCAGCAGCGCTTCATTCTCGTCGCTCGGCACGCCGACGACCGTCCAGTACGTCTGCTCGCCGAGGAACGCGCGCGGAAACTGCCCGCGCGGTGAATCGCCCGCAATCCGCGCGAACATGGAGTTTCCGGATTGGGCGAACTCCACCGGTGCGATTTCCACGCGCATCAACCGCGCTTCACCCGGCCGGTGGAGCTTCCGAAGGACCAGCGCGAGCGCTCGCGCTTCGCCATCGCGCACCGGAATGTAGTTCCGACCGCCGGCCGCGCCGCGCACCGTCGCGAGCGGCTCAAACGACTCTCCATCGACGCTCGCCGTCAGGTCGTAGTCGACCGGATACGCCTGGCGGTCCCAATCCAGAATCAACCCGCCGAATTCCCGCATCTGGCGCAGGTCGAGCGTCGCGGCCGGCGCCGCATCAGCCTTCAGCAGGCAGTCCACGATAGGTTGCTGCAACAGTTCCACGCGGCGCGGCGTCGCGGAGTCCGAAGCATGAACTTCCAGGATCGCGGGCTGCGGGCTCGGGTTCGGCGCCGCGAGCGGTTCGTAGCACAGCGAGTCGATCAGCAGGTAGCCTTTGCCCCCGGCGCTGGCAGCGACCGCAATCTCGATCGCGCTGACGGCCTTCAGCGGCGCTCCGCCGGACGGTCCCCACGCGAACTGGAAATGCCGGCGGCGATGCGACTCGCGCGTCCATTCGGCGGGCAGTCGATAGTCGCGCTGATTGACCCACCAGACGCTGTCGCCGGATTCGTCGATCAGCTTGAACTCGAGGTTGTTCTCGCGTCCTTCGCCGCGCAGGTCAAATGAGAAGCGGTAGTTCTCGTCCAGCGGCAGGCGCAGCTCGCGCCGCAGGACGCAGAAGCCCGAGCCGGCGGTGAAGTCGTAGTCCAGCCGGATCGCGTCGCCGGCGAGTCCGGTGTCCGTCGAAAGGCGCGCCAGGACGCCGTCCGACGCGATCACGCGCCAGGAGGAAGCGTCTTCACAATCGTCGAGCCTGCGCGTGGCATCGGCCGCGGCCGCGAGCGAGAGCGACCACGCAATCCCCAGCACCGCCGCGCGGCGGGCCGCAGTCATTCCGAATGGCATCATGGGGGTCATTCCGTCAGGCGCGGATTCCGCAGGATTCGCGCACCACCAATTCAGGCTGAAGCGAAACGCGCGTCGGCGGGCGCTGCGGATCGGCAATGCGGTTGCAGAGCAGGCTGATCGCCTCGGCCCCCATGCGGGACATCGGCACCCGCACGGTGGTCAGCGCCGGGCGGGTCATGCGCGCCACGCGCGTGTCGTCGAACCCGAAGATCGAGAGCTGTCCGGGAATCGCGATTCCGGCCTCATTCGCCGCCGCAACAATCCCCGCCGCCATCTCGTCGTTCGCCGCGAAGACGCACGTCCCGGGTAAGGCCCAGCGCGCGACGCGTTCGCGCGCCAGGGCGAATGCCGTTGCGTACTGATAGTCCAGGTAATAGATGTCGTCGGGGTTCAGGGCCAGGCCCGCTTCGACCAGCACCTGCCGACAGCCGTCCAGTCGCGCGTTCGTGTCGACGTTCGTGGCCAGTCCGCCGATGAAGATGAGCCGTTTCAGGTCCATCGAGCGGAGCGCGTGACGCGTGATGGCCATCGCGCCGCGCCGCTGGTCGATCAGGACGGCGTCGTGCGGCACGCCGTCGACGTCGCCGTCGAGCACCACGAACGGCAGCCGAAACTCACTGAGCGTCTCCTGCACGCCGTCGGTGATGTCCGCGACCATGATGGCGATGCCGTCGAGGACGGCGCGCTGCTCGAGGGCGCGGATGACGGAGTGGCTATCGCCGGCGTCGCGCGACGACGACACGACCAGGTTGTAGCCGAGCGAGGTCGCCGCCTGATCCGCGCCGCGGATGATCTCCGAGTAGAAGTCGCCGTGCAGGTCGGGCAGCACCAGCCCGACCAGCTCGGTGCGTCCGAGCATCAGACCGCGGGCAAAGGCGTTGGGACGGTATCCTAGCTCCCGAATCGCGATTTCGACGCGCTCGCGGGTCTCGGTGCTGACCAGGTTCCGGCGATTCAGGACGCGCGAAACAGTCGAAATGGACACCCGCGCGCGGCGGGCCACATCTGCGATCGACGATGCCATCCGGAACCCCGCTGGCGCCTCCAACGCTTTGACAACGCTTTCATCGCAAACTATCGTCGCGCGGCATGAACTGTCAACGTTGGTTGGTCTGCCTGTCGTCCGTCCTGCTGGTCGCCGGCGTCGCCTGCGCCGCATCCGACGACATTCTCGCCGGTCCGCAAGCCAAGGCCGCGCGAGGATTCACCTTCAGTCCCGCCGATCAGAAGCTGCTCGACGAAGTGCAGCACGCGTGCTTCCTTTACTTCTGGAAAGAGGTCGGCGAGCCCGCCTGCCTGGTGAAAGATCGGCTCAAGGCCCCGGTCGCAAGCATCGCCGCCGTCGGCTTCCAGCTCTCCTCGCTGCCGATCGGCGTCGAGCGCGGCTGGGTCGAGCGCGCCGCCGCCGAGCAACGCGCCGTCACCCTCCTGCGAAGCGTGCTTGAGCGAAAGGACAATCGCAAGTTCGGCGTGCTGATTCACTTTCCGGACCACAATACCGCGGGGCTGTCGGCCAGCGGCTTTGAGACGGAGGCCAGCACGGTCGACCATTCGCTGTTTCTCGCGGGTGCGATCACCGCGGCCCAGTATTTTGGCGGCGAGACGGCCCGGCTGACGGATCAGTTCCTCGCCGAGACGAACTGGAAGGCGTACGCCGTCGCGAAAGACGGCTTTCTCTCGATGGGTTGGAAGCCCGACGAGCCCGGCAAGATGGAAGGGCCCGGCAAGTTCATCGAGTGGAGCTGGCACGACAACAGCGACGAAGAGCGGTTGATCTACTTCATTGCCGCGGGCGCGACCAACGAGGACCACGCCATCGCACCCGAGTTGTACTACCGGCTGGGCCGGCCGATCCAACGCCACCGGGACATGCGGCCCTACGTCGTCTCCTATCCGGGCACGCTGTTTACTTACTTCTTCAGCCACTGCTGGATCGACTACGGCCGACTGGGGCCCGATGATCCTTCCCGCTTCGGAGTCGCCGCCCCGCGCGTCGACTGGTTCGAGAATTCGCGCCGTGCGATGCTCACGCATCGGCAGCGCTGCATCGAGCTCGCCCAGCAGTACCCGACGCTGTCAGAGGAGCGCTGGGGGCTGAGCGCCTGCGCCGCGCGCGACGGCTACATCGTTCCCGAGGTCCAGCCGAACCTGCGCAACCGCGACGAGGTTTTCGAGGGCACGATCGCGCCCTACGCCGCGGCTTGCGCCATCCTGTTCACCCCCGCCGAGAGCTTGGCCGCAATCCGCGCTTTCCGCGAGTTGAAGCGGCCCGACGGAGAACCGTTTGTCTGGCGGGATCCGTCAACCGGGGGGTACGGCTTCGTCGATTCGTTCAATCTGAGCCAGGACTACGCGTGCGACGACTACACCGGGATCGATCACGGTCCCATGCTGCTGGCGATTGAAAACGCGCGCAGTGGCCTGATCTGGAAGTTGTTTATGGGGCACTCGTGGATTCAGCGGGCCACGAAGCGGCTTCAGTTGGGCGAGTAATGCGCGGTCTCGCGGAGCGTCGAACCCGAATCTCATTGACCCTGTAGTTTCCGTACGTTACAGTGTTGAAAGCGTTTGCAGCCACGGCCGCCTGCGGCCACGCCCGGCACCACCTGCCGCCGGCTTGAGGATTGTTCATGAGCGCGATTACACGCCCCCAGCGGGCGATTCGCGACCAGATTTCGCACGGACCGGTTCCCGACTCGCCCTACGGGTGCTTCTCCCCGGAGGGCGACGAGTACTGGATCACCAATCCGCGTACGCCACGCCCCTGGGTCAACATCGCCGCTAACCCTCGCTTCGGGTTCGCGGTATCGCACACCGGCAGCGGCTTTGCGTGGGTCGACAACTCGCAGTTGGCCGTTCTCACCCGCTGGGACCAGGAGTTCTCGCTCGACGCCTCCGGCCAGGCGATCTATTGCCGCGATGCGGACACCGGCGAGCTCTGGTCGCTATCCCCGGCGCCGGTCTGGTCTCCCACCGCTCGACACACCTGCCGGCACGGAATCGGCTACTCGGTCTTTCAGACGGCTTGTGCGGGCATCGAGAGCGAATGGACGCTCTTTCCGCACGTCAGCGAACCCGTCGCATTCTGGAAAGTGAGCCTGCGCAATCGGCGCGACTCCACCGCGCGGCTCGATCTCAGCGCGGTGGTCGAATGGTGCTGCGGCGTGACACCCTCGCCGCGTCGCGAGTTCCACAAGCTCTTTCTGGAGACGCGCTACGACCCTGCCCGGCGGACGATCTTCGCGCGCAACCACATGTGGGACGTCCCCAACGCGCGCTACGGGCACTGGAACACCGAGTTCCCCTACGTCTGCGCGTTTGCATGCAGCGGGCCGATCGACGCCGCCCAGGGCGACAAGGCCGCGTTCTACGGCCGTTATGGCGACCGCCGCGCGCCCGAGGCGCTGGCCGAGCCGAGCTGGCAGGGCAAGTTCGGTCGTCATGAAGACGCCATCGGCGCCCTGCGGGTCGTGGTCCAGATTCCGCCGGGCGAGACGCGCGAAATCGGGTTTGTCCTGGCCGCGGAGCGCGATCCGGCCGAGTTGGACCGGCTGCTGCTTCACGTCGCGGGATTGGGCGGTACGGCCGGCGCCGTGCCGGCCGCCTTTGACGCGGCGGCCGGCGCGGTGCGCAGCTCATGGCGCAACCTGCTCGCGGCGCATCGCGTCGAAACGCCCGAACCGACGCTCAACTACCTCATCAACGACTGGGTGCGCTACCAGGCCATCAGTGCGAGACTCTGGGGACGCGCCGGCTACTACCAACAGAGCGGCGCCTTCGGCTTTCGCGATCAGCTCCAGGACTCGCAGGTCTGGCTGACCCTCGATCCCGAGCAGTGTCGCCGGCAATTGCATCTGCACGCTTCGCATCAGTTCGCGAACGGCTCGGTCTATCACTGGTGGCATCCGCTGACCGAGCAGGGCCACGTCACCCGGATGGCCGACGACCTGCTCTGGCTTGCGTTTGTCACCGCAAACTACATCCGCGAGACCGGCCGGCTCGACCTGCTCAAGGATGAGTCGCGTTTTCTGGATGATGCCCAGCCGGCTCCGCTGATCGAGCACGTGCAGCGCGCCTTCGAGCGCGTCTTCGAGCGCACCAGCCCGCGCGGCCTGCCTTACATCGGCGCCGGCGACTGGAACGACGGACTCAGCGCCGTCGGTCTTCAGGAGAAGGGCGAATCCATCTGGCTTGCTCAGTTTCTCGCCGGCCTGCTGGCCGACTGGGCTGAGCTCTACCGCCGCGTCGCGCGCGATTCGAGTCTCGCCCGGCTTTGCCGCAGCGCCCCCGAGCAAACGGCGTATGAGTTTGAGAACCGCCGCCGGGCGTTGAACGAGGCGATCAACCGGCACGGCTGGGATGGGGCCTGGTATACCCGCGCAACGCTCGACGACGGCAGCGTGCTGGGCAGCGCCTCGAACCGCGTCGGCCGGATCTTTCTCAACGCGCAGGTCTGGGCCATTCTCAACGACGTGGCCACGCCCGAGCGCGCCCGCCAGTGCTTCGACTCCGTTCGCGAGCACCTCGTCAGCGATGCGGGCGCGCTGCTGCTGGCGCCGGCGTTCGACGTCCCCGACGAGAAAGTCGGCTACATCACACGCTACGCGCCCGGCCTGCGCGAGAACGGCGGCGTCTATTCGCACGCCGCTACGTGGGCGATCGCCGCAGCCTGCAAAATGGGCGACGCTGAGCTCGTCGGGCGGCTGCTGCACGCGATCAACCCGGCGCTCAAGGACCCGGACCGCTACTGGGCCGAGCCGTACGTTCTTCCCGGCAATGTCGACGGTCCGGCCTCGCCCTACTACGGGCGCGCCGGCTGGACCTGGTACACCGGCTCCGCGCAATGGCTGCATCGCGTCGTGACGCAGTGGGTGCTCGGCGTGCGGCCGGAGTGGGACGGTCTGCGCATCGCTCCGTGTCTGCCGCCGGAGTGGAACGCGGCGCGCATGACCCGGCCGTACCGCGGCTCGCTTTACGCGTTTGAAATCGAGCGTCCGCCGGCATCCGACGGTCAGGTGCGCGTCTGGCTCGATGGCGCCGAGTGCCCGGATGCGTGGATTCCCGCGCCGGCGGCCGCCGGCGAGACGCACCAGGTGCGGGTGGTCTGCTGAACGCGGTCGTTCGCGGGCGGTAGTTCCGGAAGGGGAAGGGCATGCGAAACCATGCGCTTGCCGCGGGGCTGCTGGCCCTGCTCGTGGGAAGTGCGGCCGCTCAATCACCGCTGCTGACGGTCGCCAACGGGGCCAGCGGCATCAGCTACTCCCACACGTTAAACGGCAATGTCCGTCCGACACGCGAGTTCGGCCCCGGGGCCGCCGCCGGCGACTACGACAACGACGGCGACCTCGATCTCTTCATCCCGCAGGCATACGGTTTTCCTGATGCGCTCTATCGCAACAACGGTGACGGCACGTTTGGCGAGGTCGCGGCTCAAGCCGGGGTCGCGGGTCTGAAGGAAGCCCGCTCCGCGATCTGGCTCGACTACGACAACGACGGCTGGCTCGATCTCTTTGTCGTCCACGACGCCGACGCACCCGAGGGCCAGTACGAAGGCGACCCGGCCACGGTCGGCAACTATCTCTACCACAGTCTCGGCGACGGCACCTTCGAGGAAGTTTCGGTCGCCGCGGGCGTCCGAGCGATGCCGCTGGCGGAGCCCATGCAGGCGAACGGCGGAGTCGCCGCGGCCGACATCGACAATGACGGCTGGCTCGACCTCTACGTCTCGAACTGGCAGAACGCCAACGCGCTATTCCGCAATCGCGGCGACGGCACGTTTGAGGAGATCGCCAACAGCGCCGGCGTGCTCGAGCCTGGCTACAGCTACCAGCCGATGTTCTACGACGTCGACCGCGACGGCTGGGTCGACCTGCTGCTCAACATGGATTTCGGCCTGAACCATCTCTACCGCAACCTGCACAACCGCCATTTCGCCGACATCGCCCTGTCCACCGGCTTCACCGCCGATTTCAACGAGATGGGCATGACCGCCGGCGACTACGACAACGATGGCGATCTCGACGTCGTCTGCACCAACATCGAAATCCCCTATCCCAACATCGACCCGCTGCTCAAGTGGACCGTGCTGATGCAGAACGACGGCGGCGGCGGCATGCCCAGCTACGTCGAGCGCGGCCTGGCCGCCGGCATTGGCCGAACCGGCTGGGGCTGGGGCTGCACGCTCTTTGACATCGACAACGACGGCTGGCTCGACCTCGCCGCTACCAACGGCAACAAGCAGCCCTACGAAGCCGATCCGTCGCGACTGTTCTACAGCCTCGCGAACGGCACGTTCGTTGACATCGGCCCCGCCGCCGGCTTCACCAGCACCCGCCAGGGGCGCGGCCTGATCGCCTGGGACTACGATCGCGACGGCGACCTCGACCTGTACGAAACCAACTACGACGACGCCGGCTATCTCTATCGCAACGACACGCCGGACGTCGGCCCCTGGGTGCAGGTCGATCTGCTGCGCGCCGGTGCGTTGAACCGGCATGCCATCGGCGCCGAAGTCACGCTCGTCGCCGGATCGTGGACGCAGACGCGTCCGGTGACGATCGGCACGAGCTTCCTCTCGCAGGAGCCGTGCACGCTGCACTTCGGGCTGGGCAGCGCCGCGGCGGTGGACCAGGCGACCGTGCGCTGGCCCGGCGGGGGCGTACAGGTGGTGTCGAACTTGCCCGCCGATCGGCGCGTTCGTATCCGCGAGGGCATCGGCCTGTTGAGCCGAGGCGACATGGATGCCGACGGCGACATCGACGCCGAGGACCTGGCGCGCTTCATCCAGTGCATGTCCGGCCCGGCCGGCGGCATGGGCATCGGCTGCGGCGAAGCCAATCTGGACGCGGACAACGACGCCGACCTGCGCGATTTTGCGGTCATGCAGTTGCGCCGGCCGTAGCGCGCCGGTCGCATTCCGCCTTTCCGGCGATCGGCGCGGTCTATCCCTTGATCCCGGTCGTCGCGATGCCGCGAATGAAGGTTCTCTGCGCCAGCAGGAAGAGCACAATCACCGGAATCAGGATCAGCGTGCTGGCGGCCATGAGCTGGTTCCAGGGCGTGTCACCGGAGCGGCTCTGGAGAAACTGAAGGCCGAGGGCCAGCGTGAACTGCTCCTGGTGCGAGAGGTAGATCAGCGGGCCGACCAGGTCATTCCACACCGCCAGGCAGTGAAACAGCGCCACCACCGCCAGGGCCGGCTTGCTCAGCGGCAGAATGATCCGCCAGAAGCAGCCCCAGGTCGAGCAACCGTCCAATCTGGCGGATTCCTCAAGCTCGAGGGGAATCCCCATGAAGAACTGCCGCAGCAGAAAGACGTTGAACGCGCTGCCGAACCACGCGGGAACCCACAGCGGCAGGAACGTGCCGATCCAGCCGAGGTGTTTGAAGATCATGTAGGTGGGCACCATGATCACCGGGAACGGGATCATCATCGTTGCGAGGCAGACGGCGAACAGCGCGCCGCGGCCGGGGAACCGGATGCGGGCAAAACCGTAGGCAGCGATCGAGCTGGCCAGCACCATGCCAATCAGGCTCAGGCCGGCGATGATCAGGGTGTTGCGGGCATAGAGCGGAAAGTCGAAGCTCTCGGACCGCACGACGAGCGTGTACGCGTCGAGCTGGGGATGTTGTGGAACGACGTTCGATCGCAGCAGCTCGCCGTCCGGCTTGAGACTCACGCCGACCATCCACACCAGCGGGAGCAGGTAGAGCGCGGCGACGGCGAAGAGGGACGCGTACGTCAGGCCGGTCGAAAGCGGACGCGAGCGCGCGGAGATCACGGCAAGCACCCAGAAAAGGGCGCTGGGGAAACAAGGCGGCAAGGCCGCAGCGTGAGGATCCCTGACCTCGCCCGGCGATCAGGAACGTGAATGTCGGACATGCGGCGCTTCCTTGTCACGTGCCTCGGTAATGCACCGATCGCCGACTGGCCAGAAAGACCAGGCCTGTGAGGGCGAGGATGATCAGCAGTTGAATCCACGCCATCGCGCTGGCGTAGCCCATCTTCAGGTATTTGAACGCGTTGTCGTACAGGTACATCGTGTAGAAGTACGTCGACTCCTGCGGGCCGGCGCGAGTTCGCCACATCACGTAGGGCAGGGCGAAGATCTGCCACGTTGCGATGATGCCGACGATGACGTTGAACAGAATCACCGGGCTGAGGCTGGGCAGCGTCACGTGCCAGAACCTGCGGATGCCCGACGCGCCGTCGAGCTCTGCGGCTTCGTAGAGCGACGCGGGGATGTCCTGCAAGCCGGCCAGGTAGATCACCACCGGCGAGCCCAGCATCCACATCGCGATCAGCACGAGCGCGAGCATCGCCCAGAATGGACGGTCGAGCCAGGCGGGGCCGTCGGCCAGGTCGCGGACGACGCCGACGACGGGCCGGGTCCATTCGGCATCGCTCGTGACGCTGGACAGCGCCGTAGCGACCGGCTGAACGAGCTGGCCGATCGGGCGGACGGCCTGGTTCACGAGGCCGGCCTCGGCATTGAGCATCCACATCCACACGACACCGACGGCGACCAGCGGCACGATGGTGGGCACGAAGACGCACGCGCGGAAGAACGCCTGGCCGCGGACTTCCTGGTTGAGAAGCACGGCGAGCAGGATCGCGAGGATCGTGCCGAGCGGGATCGCGAGGGCGGCGTAGAGAAAGGTGTTGCCGATGACCTTCTGGAACGTCGCGTCGGCCGCGAGGGCGCGGTAGTTCGCGGCGCCGGTGAAGACCGGCGGCTGGAGCAGCGGGTAGTCGCAGAAGCTGATATACAACGAGAAGCCCATCGGGATCGCCAGGAACAGCAGAAAGCCCAGCCACCAGGGGGCGGTCCAGAGCAGGCCTTGAAGGGTCGCTGATCCGCGGTTCATGCGGTTCCTTGGTTCGCGCGCCGGCTCAATCGCCGCGGCGCCTGGCGGCCATGCGCTGGTAATCCTCGACCACGCGATCGACGCGCTGCTGGGCGTCGCGGACGGCGTCGTGCGACGCCCGCACGCCGCGCAGGATGTTCTCGTGCATCTTCAGCAGTTCGGCTGAGGTTTCGGCCCACATCGGCATTTGCGGATAGCCGAAGGCGTCGGGCGAAGCGGCCATCTGGTCGAACACGCAGATGAACGGATTCGCGTGCGTCGTGTAGAAACCGGGGCCCGGTTCGCGAAAGGGCGAGACCTTGCCGTGTTCGCGGCACAGCGCCTCGAGCACGTCGCGGCGGAGCATGTAGCTCAGAAACACCATCGCCTCGCGCGGGTGCTTCGCGCCGACAGGGATGACGAAGACGTCCGTGCTGGCGAAGGAATACTGCCGGTCCGGCGTGGACGACGGGAACGGCGCCACCGCATAGTCGAGATCGGGCGTGTACTTGCCGATCCAGTTCGACATCCACGGACCCTGGAAAACCATCGCGAGCCGCTCGCTGAGGAACGGGTTCTGCGCGCCCTCGATCGCGCCGGCGGCGCCTTCGAACTTGAGCACGGCTTCGTTGCCGACGGCGTCGCGGAACTGACGGACCCAGTCGGCCATGGCGTGACCTTCGGGCGTGTCGATCGCGAAACGCGTTCCGTCCCAGAGCGGCTCGCCGAAGTACTCCGCCCAGATCCAATGCCACCAGCCGAGCATGCCGGGCGAACTCGTGAAGCCGAGTTGCGTGATGCGCCGGCGGCCGTCGGCGTCCGGCTCGAAACGGGTCAGCTTCCTGGCAAACTCGTTCAACTCGGCGGTGGTTCGCGGAGGACGATCGGGATCCAAGCCGGCCGCGCGGAACAGGCGGCGGTTGTAGTACAAGGCGATGGTGTAGGGCGTGCTGGGCAGGGCGTAGAGGCGGCCGTCGTAAGTGCCAATCCGCCACCAGACGGGTTTGAAGGCGGCCTCGTCGATCCCGTATTCGCCGACAAGCTCGTCCAGCGGCAGCAGCGCACCCTGGTCGGCGAACTGGGCGACGACGTAGTCGAACAGGCCCGCCAGGTCCGGCGGATCGCCGCCCGCGGTCGCAACCAGCATGCGCTGATCGACGTTGCTGACGGCGTTGTACTCGACCCAGATGCCAGTTTCAGCCCCGATCGTTTCGTTAAAGCGATCGACGATGCGCTGCATGGCGAGCGCCTCGACGCCCGTCCATTTCTCCCAGTAGCGCACGACGACGCGGTCCTGCGGAACGTCCACGCGCCCGCGCGGACCGAACGCCAGCAGCGTCAGCGCCGGCACGCCCAGTATCACCGCGAGGATCACGCCGCGAACGTTCATTCACACTCGCTTCGCACTCGCTGCCGCCAACCGCGCCGTGCGGCATCGCCTGCGATCATCACGGACCGTCAGGGCCCGCAGTTCGGGGTGGCCGGAATCTCAGGCCCGCTCGAGTTCAGGCAATTCAGCAATCCGCTCAGGTCCGACCCGTCCAGAACATGGTCGCCGTTCTGATCGAAGCACAGGCAGCGCTCCGGCGGATCGCCGGTCACAAGGCACGCCTGCCACGCCGCAACGTCGCGCACGTCGACGTCGCCGTCGAGATCGGCGTCCGCGGACGGCGTTCCGCACGAGCACGCATCGCCCGTGCCGTCGCCGTCGCTGTCCTGCTGGCGGCGATTCCAGGCGCTCGGGCAATTGTCGTACGCGTCGGCGATTCCATCGCCGTCCGCGTCATCCTGGAACGGCCGGCGTTGCAGGAAGAACAGCGGATCCGCATACTCGACCAGCCCGCACATCAGGAACATGTGATCCACCACGCCCGCGTCGTAGGGAATCCAGTTCGGCTGAACCGAGGAGCGCCGCGTCGCGCCGTAGCGCAGCCGCACATCGCTCGACGGCGGCTGGGCATCGAGGAACTCGAGCAGCGTGTCGAAATCGCCCCAGCCCATCACCGCCTCGGGCGAGTAGACGTTGTTGTGCGCGTCGATCCTGTCGACCGTGTAGCCGCTCGGGCTCACGCCCGCGGTCAGCCCATGGCGATAGGTCTGCCCCAGGCTCCACGCGCAGTACAGCCCGTCGGCGTGCTGCTGATTCACCAGGAACTGCTCAAAGCCGCTGTCATTCGCGAAGTCGGGGTTGAAGTAGTGCTGCTGATGCACCCAGAACGCCGGCGCGAACGAATTCACGTTGTCCGTCAGCGTCGGAATGCCCTGGTACGAGCGCGTCGGCAGGTTGCCCGCCACCAGCCAGTCGTCCACGACGCCGGGCGCGCGCGTCGCCCACGGCTGGCGCAGCGCGAGCGAGGCGATGATCATGTACTCATTCCACGGAACGAGATAGCCCAGCGCATTGCCGTCGATGTCGGACGAAACGGCGATGCGGCCGTCCAGGGAGGGGTGGATCATGATGTCGAAATCGCAGGTCGCGAACATCTCGTCCACGTACGCCGCGATGGTCGGATTATCGGAGAAGTGGTTCCTCGCGAACAGCGCGCCGCCCACCAGCAACGCCGACCCGATGGTCGTGTAGTTGTCGTTCCATCCGGGCTCCGGATGGCCCGTGTCGACGTTCATCCAGTGCCACCAGTGCCCCTTCACGTTGCGCTCCGGCTCCACTCCGGCCGTGTGCTCCGAGTACGCCGACAGCACCTTCTCGGTCAGCGCCTCCGCGTTCGGCAGGAGTTCGAAGTGATCGCAGGCCGCCAGCGAGATCAGCACGAAGCCGCCGGCGTCCGGCGTCGCGGGGTGGAAGGGAGGATCGTTGGGCGAGAGCGTCAGCGAATCGCGCACCAATCCGGAATCGCAGATCGCTGCTTCGGTGTAATCCGCGAGCCGCTGCATTTGCCCGAGCAGCAGCGTGTCCTCGTCGGCTTCGGTCTCGGTGCGCGTCAGCATCCACTTGGACCACTGAATGCCCGAGGGATTGCCCGCGCCGACGTCGACACCCTGTCCCTGAATGCGAATGAAGTTGCTCTGCCCGGGCACGAGCGCATCGAGCGGAATCGTCGCGACGTACGCGCGCGCGCTGTCCATGTACTCGCCGTGAACCAGCGTGAGGTTGGCGAGTGACGGCCCGGCGTAGATTTCGAGGTCGAACGACTGGTCGAAGTGGTAAGGCACGACCATGCGGAAGCGGTAACTGCGGGCGTTCGGAGGCACGCTCGCCGACAGCGAGAACTGCACATCGATACGGTCGCCTTGCCAGCCCATCTCGCCCGGCCACGTCGCGGTGACTCCCACCGTGCCGCTGAAGCCGCTGTAGTACGTCAGCGACCAGGCCGGATTGGCGAAGTTAGTGACCTGAAAGAGCGTCGTCATCGCGGCGGCCTGCGCGGCCAGTCCGACCAGCAGCGCCAGGGTCAAACCGGGCGCCGGCTGCCGCGCGGCGGGCGTTCGTTCATGCATGTTCGTGCTCCCTCAGCCAGGCCTGCCCGACGGTCGGATCGTCGTCGTTCCAATGCCGGATCAGCGCGGCATACCAGTTCGCGCTCGCCTTCGCGCGGCGGGCCAGCGTCGCTCGATCGACGTGCAGCAGGCCGAAGCGCTGCCCGTAGCCCGCGGCCCACTCCAGATTATCCATCAGCGACCAGACAAAATAGCCGCGCAGGTCGACGCCACGAGATTTTGCTTCCAGCGCCGCCAGGATGTGCTCCCGCAGATACGCGACGCGCTGCTCGTCTCGCACGAAGCCGTCCGCCTCGCAAACGTCCGGAAAAGCCGCTCCGTTTTCCGTTACGTACGCCGGCAGCTCGCCGTAACGCGCATGCAGCCACAGCAGCAGGTCGCGCAGCCCGTCCGGCGTCACGGGCCAGTTCATGGTCGTATGGACGCGCTCGGGCTGCGGCAGCACCACCGTCTCCAGCGGTCCGCGGCCCGCGGCGTGCGCGACGACGTCGCTGAAGTAGTAGTTCAACGCCAGAAAATCGATCGAGCGGCGCAGCAGACGCTGATCCTGCGGGCTGAACTCGGGCAGCCGGTCGCCCAGCCGGTCGCGCAGCTCCGCGGGGTAGTCGCCGAACCAGACCGGATCGCCGAACCAGCCCGCGAAGCCGAGCATTGCGCGTTCGGCCGCGGCGTGGTCAGCGGGGGAATCGCTAGCCGGGTACGCGTAGGTGGAGTTCAGCGCGAAGCTGATCGAGCCGCGCGCCGCGCGCGAGCTGCGGAACCGCGCGACCGCGTACGCATGAGCACGCAGGAGATTGTGCCCCGCCAGGTAGCCCGCGCTCTCATCGCGAACGCCGGGCGGATGGACGCCATGGATGTAGCCGGCGTCCACGACCACCCACGGTTCATTCAGCGTCAGCCACGTTTCGACTCGATCGCCGAGCCGGTTGAAGAGCAGGTCGGCGTAGTCGGCGAACAGTTCGGGCAGGTCACGATGCAGCCAGCCGCCGAGCTCGAATTGCAGCGCGGCGGGCAGGTCCCAGTGATACAGCGTGAGCATCGGCTGGATGCCCGCCGCCAGCAGCCCGTCGACCAGCCGCTCATAGAAGTCCAGCCCGGCGGCGTTGACCCGCCCGCGGCCGTGCGGCATGACCCGAGGCCAGGCGACGCTGAAGCGGTAGGCGCGCAGCCCGAGCCGGTTCATTTCGGCGATGTCGTCCCGCACACGTGCGTAGTGCTCGCAAGCGATTTCACCGGTTTCGTCAGCCACAGTCTTGCCTGGAATTGCCGTGAACACATCCCAAATGCTGGGGCCCTTGCCGTCCCGCGCGGCCGCGCCCTCTACCTGGTAGGCCGCGGTGGCCGCACCCCACTTAAACCCATGTTTTGTATTGGGTTGCATTCTTCACCGCGTTCCGCTGCTGATTGGCCAAAGCGGCCATGCCGCATCCGCTGGCGGGGCGTCGATCCCGGCCGGGGCCCGGCGGGTCGGGCGCGGCCGACTGCCGGCTACTTTATCCAATCATGAAAGCGCTTGCAATGCTATCAAGATTGCGTTATCCTTTCCTACGATGGAGTGGCGCCAGGCGCCTCCCGTTATTGCACCTCGTCACCAGTGTGGTGGATGATTTCGTCCGGAGGAAGGAGAAAAGCACAATGTTGAAGGGTTTCAAGGGAACATCGGCGGTCCTCGCGCTCGCGGCGGCGAGCACGGCGATGGCAGCCGTCACCGACATCAACTCGGTCGTGGTTCAGGAACGCATTTTTAATGACTATCCGGGTTCGACGCTGACGGTCACCGACAACTTCCCGACGATGGTCGAGTTCCTCGAGTACAACTACGGCGCGGGTGGCTGGGCGAACCGTCACGACGCGGTCATGTCCGCTGACGATGCGACGCCGTACGCGCTTCAAACGTCCGACGCGTTCGACATCTCGTTCGACGTGTATCTCGACGCCGGATCGGCCGCTCCGCGCAAGGAAGCCGGTATTCGCTTCAACTTCGGCGGGTTCGACGGACTGTTCATCCTCACGAGCGACGGCGAAGTCGCGGCCTTCGGCGCGGTCCTTCCGTTCCACACCTTCGGGGGCAGCGCCTACGCCCTGGGCACGACCGCGAACATGCGCGTCGTGTACAGCCCGGACGATGACGCCGACGCGTTTGACGGCGACGCCTCGACCATCGAGTACATCCTGGACGGCGTTTCGAGCGGCCCGCTGAATTTCTCGAACCTCGAGAACGGGTTCCTCAACAACACCCAGATCGCCGTCTACGCGCAGCCGCAGCCTGATGACAGCAACCCCGGCGACTTCATGGACGTGGTCTACAGCGACTTCCAGATCGACGTCCCCGAGCCGGTCAGCCTGCTGCTGCTGGCTGCCGGTGCGGTCGCTGCGCTGCGCCGCCGATAGACTCGTTTGCGCCTCAGGAGGCGCGGCGAAGTTGGAGATGTGTGTGAAATGCGGGGCCCGAGCCTTCGGGCCCGGTCCCCGCATGAAGTTTCTATCTGCATCGATTGGGGCGGGCAAGGGCGAAGGAGCGCGGTTCATGCGTCACGCGGTACGCCCATCGCGGTCTGCATTCACATTGATCGAGTTGCTCGTCGTTGTTGCAATCATCGCGTTGCTGATTTCGATCCTGCTGCCAGCCTTGTCGAAAGCGCGGGAGTCGGGACGCAACGCCGTTTGCAGCTCCAACCTGCACCAACTGGCGCTCGCGACGGACTACTACAAGAACCAGAACGACGGCCGGCTGCCCTACATCCTCGGTACCGATTACGGCAATGGTCCCGTGAACGCGCCCTTCTACCAGTTCCACCAGATCTTCGCTTTCTACGGCTTCCTTCAGAATCGCATTCAGCACTACATCTGCCCGAGCGCGCGCGACGAATCGTCGGTGAAGGTCATCGACCAGAGCAACGACAACTACAGCTACTACACCGTATTCAAGGCCGACGAGTGGTTCCTTCAGACCCTTGCCGCGGGGTGGTGGCCTGGAATCGATCCGTTCTCCTACCCCGGCGACACCGTCGATCCGCTCTACACCGAGTATTGGTTCAATGACTGGAGCTCGGGCGCGACCGACTCACACGGCCGAAAGATTCCCGCCGTCAGCGGCGGCAAGGCCGACCAGATCCCGTTCCACCAGTACACCGTCACGATCTGCGACGCCGTTTGGTGGGATCGAAAGAACCTTCGACACAACGGCGCGCATAACTTCGCGTTCCTCGACGCGCACGTGGAGCACATTCCGCGCGATCGTTTCTACGACTCGCACGGCAGCTCGTCGGGATACACGCCGAAGGACATTGACCCGTACGGAAACCGGCCGTTCTACGCATGGGGATTGACCCGCGACGGTGTCAACGCCGCGGATTGACCGAAACATCTCTATCCAAGCAACCCGTTCCGATAGGCGCGGGTCGAGCGTGAGGGGCTCTTATGAATTCACTGTTGCGTCGCGCGCTGATTTCCGGCGCCGCGCTGCTTGCGGGGTCCATCGCCCTGGCTGAGCAGAACATCGTCTTGAATGGGAGCATGGAGTCCGGACCCGGACCCGGCGGCATCGATATCCGAAAAGCCGAGAACTGGACCTTCTTCGGCGGCGGCACGGTCGAGCGGAGTGACGAGGAGAACCTCGAGCCGCCGGGAGCGGGGCACTCGATCAAGGTGTTCGGCGGCGAGACGACCGTCGGCGCCTATCAGGACGTGCCCGTGCTCGTCGGTGAGAACGTCACCATCTCGGCCTGGCTCTACACACGCGACACCGATCACGTCGGCGGCGACGCCGAGGCCAAGATCAAGCTCGAGTGGGTCGACAGCGGCGGGGTAGCCTTCGGCGGCTCCGAGCTGATCGTCCTAAACGTCGCGTCCGCCGGGAACACCTGGACCCCGGGCGCGATCGGCCCGATCGCGGCGCCCAGCGGCGCCGTCAGCGCCCGCTTCACCTGCGTCTGGACCTGGAGCGCCCAGTCGCTCGGCTCGGCCTACTGGGACGATTGCTCGATGTCCATCAATGGCGGGGCGAACGCGTTGCTGAACGGCGACATCGAGATCGCCGGCACCAGCGCGGACACGCCGTACGGAATCGACGAGTTCACCGGCTTCGGCTCGCAGGCGAAATCCGACGAGGAGAGTCTGCACGGCGGCTACGGCGTGAAGTTGCACGTGGGCGGCGACTCGGGCTCGGATTGGTCCGGCCTCTATCAGGATACGGTGGATGCCGAGGCCGGCGATCACATCTTCGCCCAGGCCTGGGTCTTTGATCCGCTCGTCGGCGGACTGTCCGACAACTCCGCCGCCGGTCTCAAGCTCGAGTTCAGCCCGGTTGGTGGCGGCACGTTGCCCCCGCCTGAGGAGAACCTCGCGTTTGACGAGGATGATCCGTCGGACGTGTGGGTTCCGGTCACCTACACGACGACCGTTCCCGCCGACATCACGCTGGCTCGCGTTACCCTGATCGCCGACGACTCTTCGGTGGACAATGGTCCGGTTTACATGGATTCGGCTTCCGCGATCCGCAGCAGCGCGCCGAGCACCAATCAGTTGCTCAACCCCAGCTTCGAGTCCGGCTCGTCGGGCGCCAACGGCCTGACCAACTGGACCGAGTTCCGCGGGCTGAACTGCACCGCCCGCAAGAACGCCGGCGAAGTTCCCGCGGCCGACGGCGCCTCCGTGTTGCGCATTCAGGGAAGCTGCATCGCCGGCATCTGGCAGGAAATCGAAGTCGCGCCCGGCGAGGGGCTGACGATCTCCGCGCTGGTCCGCCAGCGGTCGGCCGCGCCGTTCGGCCTGGCGGGCTCCGGCGCCCGCGCCGGCGTCAAGGTCGAGTGGAAGGCCGGCGGCGTGCCCCCGTGGGTGGACATCGGCGGTCCGGACAACACGAACTTCGCCGGCGAGGCACCCGGCGTCTGGTCGCCCGTCTTCATCGACTACACCATGCCGGCCGGCTCTGCCGCCCAGGTGCGGCTCACGGTCCTCGCCGGCAAGTACTCGGCCAGCGACGTCACCGTCTATTTCGACGCCGCCGAGTGCGTCGTGCTGAACTTCTTCGACGGCAGCGACGTCGACCGCGACGACGATGAGGACATGCACGACTTCGCCTGGTTCCAGCGCGTCTACAACGGCACCACGCCGACGACCGAGTTCAACTCCATCACCTTCGACTCGGACGACGATGGGGACGTGGATATCAACGACTGGAACTTCTTCCGTCCGCGCATTACGGGTCCCAATTGAGGCAGCCGATCGCTAGAATGATCCATTAGGGAGACTGTCGCACATGACTAAGAACAGACGTTCCATCGCGCTGCTCGCGGGGCTCTCGCTCTCCGGTGCCGCGCTCGCTTCCACCGTGACCGTAACGCTCAGCTCGCCGCAGGACGGCCTCGTCCTGGCCCCGGGTGCGACGGTCAACTGGACCGTCAGCTTCAGTGACTCGTCCGGCGACAATGCTGGACTCGCACTGCTGGTCGTCGACCTGGTTCAGGACGCCGCCAACCCGGCGACCCTGGACATCCCGCCCGCCGGCAGCGTGCCCGCGGCGATGATCAAGTTCAGCCGTCCGCAGGGGATCGCCAACCCAGGCGAGTCCGATCCTACCACCGGCTACATCGGCGTTCAGCGCGGCACCGCAGGCGCCAGGAACCTCGTGCAGATCGGCGGCGGCCAGAATGTCTTCGGCGTCGCCCAACCTCCAGGAACGGGGATCGCCGAGAACGCTGTCGTTTCCGGCGGCATCGGCCAGTCGGGCTCGGTGACGCTCGCAAGCGGCTCGTTCGCCGCGCCCAGCGACTGCGGCTCGTACGTGTTCTCGCTCGAGAACATCTACGCGAACACGCTGGATTCGGTTTCCACGCCCCCGAACTTCTCGCCGGTCTCCGAGGCGGCTGTGGTCGCGACCGACAGCATGATCTCGTTCGACGTCGGGCTGGTGGGCGATATCGATGGCAACGGCGTGGTCGACCTGATCGACCTGTCGATGCTGCTGACCCAGTTCGGCCAGTCGGGCAGCGGCCTGAGCGGCGACCTCGACGGCAACAACGTGGTCGACCTGATCGACCTGTCCCTGCTGCTGGCGAACTTCGGCTCATCCTGCGGCTGATGCGGCGTTGAAGGCTGCGAAGGATCGCGGCCGAGGTTCACTCACTCCGATCGCGGGCGCGGCTGCTGAGCACCGCGCCCGCTTGTTTGTTGCGCTCCCATTTCTTTCGCTCGCGGTTCGGGTGGGTCGGGTTTCCAACCCGTCGACAGAATCTCGGGTAGTATGGGTTTTCAGCCCCTGAGTCTGTGGCACCGGTTGGAAACTCGGTGCCATAGAGATCACCGGGTGCCACGGCTCGCCGAGCAATGGCACCCGGCGATCGAAGCCGGTTGATGCCCGCGCCGGTCTCGATGGGTTGAAGCGAGACCCTGCGGGCAGCGTGCCGGGCCATTCATTCGCCGCGGCGGATGGTCGACATTTCAGCGAGGACGAAGCATGAGCACAACGCCGGAACAGGCCAAGAGCAACCCGATCATCGAGTACTTCAAGGGCTTCGGCGTCTTACGGGAGACCCGCACGGAGTACTGGGGGCTCCAGGTCATCAACTTTCTGGACATGACGGCGTACTTCGCGCTCTACGGCATCGTCGTCGTGCTGCTCTCGGAGGATTTTCAGTTTACCGACGTGAACGCCGGCTACATCTACACGGCCTTCACGCTGGCGACGACCGTCTGTCTATGGTTCAGCGGCTTGTTCACCGACTGGCTGGGGATCCGCAAGACGATCTACGCGTCGATGGTGCTGCTGCTGGTCCCCCGCATCCTGGTCACGTGGGCCGGACTGAATGAGGCGCTGCCCGCGCGCGGCATGCTCGCCGCCGGCGGCATCATCGCCATGGCTCCCGGCATGGCGATGGTGCAGACCATGCTCCAGGCCGGCAACCGCCGCTTCAGCACCAAGCGCTCGCGCGGAGCGGCGTTCAACCTCTGGTACCTGTTCATGAACGTCGGCGCAGCGTGCGGCGGCTTCATGATCGACATCGTTCGTCAATGGCTTCACTTGCCCAACGCCTACATCATCGGCTTCGGCATCATCTCCGGCGTGGCGTGCATCCTCGCGGCGTTTTTCATGATCCGAAACGAGGAGCAGCTTTACGGCTCGGACGAGACACCCGCGGCCGAGCCCGCCGGCCCGCGCAAGAAGCCCTGGGAGATCGCCTGGAGCGTCGTCAGCTATCCCGTCTTCTGGCGCTTCATGGTCCTGGTGATCCTGCTGCTCGGCGTCCGTGCCGTGTTCCTCTATCTGCACCTGCTCTGTCCGAAGTACTGGCTGCGCGTCATCGGGCCGAACGCCGCCATCGGCACGCTTCAGGCGATCAACCCGATCCTGGTCATCATCGGCCTGCTGCTGCTGATTCCGATCCTGGGGAGATTCACCGTCTACGGCATGCTGACCTACGGCGCCATCGTCTCGTCGCTGTCGCTGTTCGTGCTCGCGATTCCGGTCGTCGGGCCGGACGCGTACTGGATCACGATCGGCTTCCTGGTGGTGCTGACCGTCGGCGAGATCGTCTGGTCGCCGCGCCTCCAGGAGTACACCGCCGCGATTGCGCCCAAGGGACAAGAGGGAACCTATCTGGGTCTGTCGCTGTTCCCGTGGTTCTTCGCCAAGGGCGTCGTCAGCTTCATGTCGGGCCACCTGCTGCGCTGGTACGTGCCGGAGGTCAACGCGCCGACCCTGGAGGCGGCCAAGGAGCAGTTCGTGAACCGCTTCGAGGTGGCGGGGACCTCCGGGGCGGGGCATCAGGCGGTGGAGGCAGCCTCGAGCGAGCCCGGGCAGCAGATGATCCTGCGCGACCTGCTGGCGACCGGCGAAATCCCGTTCTGGAATTCGCCCAGCGCGATGTGGGTCATCCTGGGGATCGTCACCGTGGCCGGCCCGGTGATCGCGCTGCTGCTGCGCGGCTGGTTCACCAAGGGCGCGAAGTGGGAGCGCACGGACTAGCCGCCGGTCGTTGAGCCCAAAGCGCCCGCCGCGCAACGGTCGGCAGCGGTGCGCTGGAGGCCTGTCAGAAGACCCAGCCGTCCGGCGTGGCGCGCGCCGCGCTGCGGGAAGCTGGCGCCGACGAACTCTGCTTCTTGCTGACGCGAAGTCGCCTGGATATCGTGCGTCGGTTGCTTCACAGCTCACGCTGGACACCGCGTGCACGGAGTCGCCGGAGCGCGTGGCCGTGCGGTTTTGTGCCGCGGGCGCAGGTGCGTCAGAACGCGTGCCGCGCGACCGTGCTTCCGCAATCCGGCCCACCTCCAAGCTCCTCCGCGTCCCCGGCGGTCGAACCAGCGACGATCGGAGGATCAACGTGAACACCAAGTGTACAGTCAACCGGGCCACGTGGACGCGCATCCTGGCCAGCGTCGCAGGCTGCGCGGGATGGCTCGCGATGTGCGGCTGCGTCGCGCGCCCGATTGAAGTTCGCCAATACGGCCAGATGCACGAGGTTCTCGGCGGGGCGGCCACGGAGGCGCATGCGCGCATCGCGCTGGCCGAGGCGGTTTCGCGCCCGCACGCCTATGCCGTGGGAGCGCTGGAGGGCCTGGCGGGCGAGGTGACCATCGCGGATGGCGAGGCGTACGTCTCCCGCGCAGCAGGCGCGGAGCTGCGCGCGGAAGGGCCGTCCGCTACGCCGATCGACAAGGCCGCGCTGCTCACACTCGCCCACGTCAGCCGCTGGCGCGAGGTTCGAATCGAGCGAGCGCTCGCCGGCGACGAACTGGAGGATTTCATTGCGGACAGCGCCCGTCGCCAAGGCATCAACGTCGACCGGCCGTTCCCGTTTCTGATCGACGGCGAGGTCCCCGACCTGAAAGTTCACGTGATCAACGGCAAGTGCCCGATGAAGCCCGGCGCCCAGATGTCAGAGACCCACGAGCCCTGGCGGCATCAGTTCGACCACCCCACGCGCGCGGCGATCGTGGGGTTCCATGCGACCGACTCCGCAGGAAAGCTGACGCATCCAGGAACCCGCGTTCACGCACACGTGACCTTTCTCCTCGACGGACGCACGGTTACCGCTCATGTGGAACGAATGGCAGTCGCCGGCGGCAGCGTATTGCGGCTTCCGGACCCGGACCAGCGCTGATCGCGGAGCGATTCCGGGCGCGCCTCGCCCGCGATGGTCGCGTTCGGCCAGTCCTTCTTCCTGGGTCACCGGAACCACCGCTAGCCGACCGGCGCCGCGAGTTGATCCACCAACAAGCTGGCGGCCGCGGCCTCACTGATGGTGATGATTTCGCCGGTCTCGGTGCGAATGGTGATGGTGCCGGCGCCGGATTCGGCGGACTCGATCGTGAGCACGGTATCGCGCTTGAGGTGATGGCGATCCAGAAACCGCAGAAACTCCGCGCCCTGGTTCAGCACGCGCGCCAGCCGCACGCGCGCCCCCGGCTTGCAGTCGGCGATCGCCACCAGCGGCGCCGGCTGGTGCGAGCGCCCGTCGGCGTCGGGAATCGGGTCGCCGTGCGGGTCCACGCCCGGGTAGCCCAGGAACGCGTCGAGCGCCTCGAGCACGATCGGCGAGACCGCATGCTCGAGCCGTTCGGCTTCGACGTGAACGGCGGACCAGTCGAGCTTCAGCGTCTCCACGAGGAAGGTCTCGATGAGCCGGTGGCGGCGAATGATGTCCAGGGCCGCGCGGTCACCCTTCGACGTGAGCGAGACGCCGCCGAAGCGCCGGTACTTCACGAGCTTGGCCGCGGCGAGTTTCTTGACCATTGCGGTCGCGGTGCCGGTGGTGACACCGACGGCCGCGGCTAGTCGCGTCATGCCGGCCTCGGCCGCGGGCGACTCGCGGCAGAGCGTGTGGATCGCCTTGAGGTAGTCCTCGACCGTCTCGCTGGGCACGGGCACCTCCGGCGGCAGCGTTGCCAGGACGCCGCGGGCGCGCGGCGCGCTTGACTTCGCGTGGTCGAACAATATACTTTGATTAGTCAAACTTGGCAAGCCGCCGCGCGGCGCGCCGACCCGATAGGAGCGACTCTTGATCGCAGCCTGGCTCTTGAGCGGTCCCCACGCATGAACACCGGCCTGGTCATCGCGGCTTGCCTGGCGTTGCTGGCGGGTGCCTGCTGGCCCCGCCACGGCCTGCTGGCGCGGCGGCGAAAAGCGCGCGAACTGTCCCACCGCAGCCAGCGCGAGGACGCGCTCAAGCACATTCTCAAGTGCGAAGCGAACGGACGTGTGGCCACGCTCGAAAGCCTGGCCGGCGCGCTGCAAATCACCACCAGCCATGCCGCCGGCCTGCTCGCCGAACTGGAGGCGCGCGATTTCCTGACCTTCGCCGGCGGACGGCTGCGCCTGCGCCCGAAGGGACGCGAAATGGGCCTGCACGTCGTCCGTGCGCACCGGCTCTGGGAGAGCTATCTCGCCGAGGAGACCGGCGTCGCCGAGGACGAGTGGCACACGCGCGCCGAGAAGCAGGAGCACCTGCTCACGAAAGACCAGATTGAGGCGTTGGCGGCGAAGCTTGGCCACCCCATGCGCGATCCGCACGGCGACGCTATTCCCGGCGCGGACGGCGCGCTCGAAGGCGAGCACGGCCTGTCGCTCAACTGCGTTGCGCCCGAGACCCCGGCGCTGATCACGCACCTCGAGGACGAGCCGGAGACCGTCTATCGCCAGCTTGCGGCGCTCGGGCTGCGTCCGGGCATGCGAATCTTCGTCATCGAGCGGTCCGCCACGCGAATCCGCTTCTGGGCGGACGGCAACGAGCACATTCTCGCACCGGTGCTCGCCGAAAACGTGTCAGTCAACCTGCTGCCGGAGCATCGCACGGGGGATCGGGTCGACGAGGAGCTTCTCTCCGGCCTGAAGCCGGGCGGACGCACGCGCGTGCTGGGACTTTCGCCGGCCTGTCGCGGGCCGGAGCGCCGCCGCCTGCTTGACTTGGGCTTCGTTCCCGGCACGCTCGTCGAGTTCGACATGGTCAGCCCGGCGGGCGACCCGACCGCATACCGCGTGCGCGGCTCGGTGGTGGCGCTGCGGCACGAGCAGGCCAACCTGGTTCGCGTCAGTGCGCAGGGGGCGGAGACGTCATGAATGCTCCCAGCCAATCCCCGGTGTCGCCGCTGCCCACGAGGGCTGAACCGGCGAGCGCCGCCTGTGCGTCGTGCAGCGTCTACCGCGCCGCCAATCTCAAGAAGCTCGGCGTGGCGATGGACACCTGGGACTACGTCGTCGCGCTGGCCGGTAATCCCAACACCGGCAAGAGTACGGTGTTCAACGCGCTCACCGGCTTGCGCCAGCACACGGGCAACTGGCCGGGCAAGACCGTGTCACGCGCCGAAGGTGGCTACGCGTATGACGGAAGCCGATTCAAGCTGGTCGATCTGCCGGGCACCTACTCGCTGCTGTCGACCAGCCTCGACGAGCAGATCGCGCGCGACTTCATTCTGTTTGGCCAGCCGGATGTCACCGTGATCGTCGCAGACGCGACGCGTCTGGAGCGGAATCTCAATCTCGCGCTGCAGGTGCTCGAAATCACCGACCGGGCCGTCATCTGCCTCAATCTCACGGACGAAGCCGCGCGCCACGGGATCACGGTCGACGAGCGGCAATTGGCGCGCGATCTGGGCGTGCCGGTCGTGCCGACCGCGGCCCGCTTCGGACGGGGGATGCCGGAGTTGCTGCAAGCGATTCGCGACGTGGCCACGGGCAAATTCGTCTGCCGCCCGCAGCGGCTTGAGACCGAGCCGGAGGCCATCCAACCGGCGCTGGCCGACCTGATGGACCGACTCAAGGCCGCCTTCCCGGATCTGCCCAACCCGCGCTGGGTCGCGCTGCGCTTGCTGGGCGGCGACGATTCGATTGTCGAAGCGCTGCGCAGCGGACAGCTCGGGGCGCTGCACGCGCTCGCAGCGCCCGAGCCGGCCGAGACCTGCGGATGAGCCGATGATGAGCACTTCACCAACCCGCTCAAACGTGACGCAGGCGGATGCGATCCTCGCCGCCACCCAGCGCTGGCGCCAGCAGATCACCGGCGACCTGCACGAGCATGTCGTCGAATCCATCTTTGCACAGGCTGCACGGCTCGCCGACCGGGCGGTGTCACACCCCGGTCATGCGGCGCGGCCCACCTTGGACCGAACGCTCGACCGCATTCTCACCAGCCGCCTGACCGGCTTCCCGATCATGATCCTGCTGTTCGCGCTCATGTTCTGGCTCACCATCACCGGCGCCAACGTGCCTTCGGCGATGATCGCATCTCTGCTGATTGACCACGGGCACCCGTGGCTGAACGGCCTGTTCAACAGCGTCGGATCGCCCTGGTGGCTGACCGGCGTGATCGTGGACGGCATGTACCTCGGCACGGCGTGGGTCGTCAGCGTGATGCTGCCGCCGATGGCGATCTTCTTCCCGATGTTCACGCTGCTGGAGGACTTCGGCTATCTGCCGCGCGTCGCGTTCAACCTGGATCGCTTCTTCAAGGCTTCCGGGGCGCACGGCAAGCAGGCCATGACCACCATGATGGGCTTCGGCTGCAACGCCGCGGGGGTCGTGGCCACGCGCATCATTGATAGCCCGCGCGAGCGGCTGCTGGCGATCCTCACCAACAACTTCGCGCTCTGCAACGGCCGCTGGCCGACCCAGATTCTGATCGCGACGGTTTTCCTCGGCGCGCTCGCGCCTGCCGCGCTGGCTGGTTTCGTGTCCGCCGCCGCCGTCACGGGTGTGGCGCTGCTGGGCGTTCTGCTGACTTTTCTGGTCGGATGGGGGCTCTCGCGCACCGTGCTCCGCGGCGAAGTGAGCACCTTCAGCCTGGAGCTGCCGCCGTATCGTCCGCCGCAACTGCTACAGACGCTCTACACGTCGTTGATCGACCGCACGCTGTTCGTGCTGTGGCGCGCAGTGGCGTTCGCGCTGCCGGCCGGCGCGGTCATCTGGCTCGTCGCCAATATCTACTTCGGCGGCGAGAGTCTGGCGGGGCACTTCATTCACCTGACCGATCCGCTGGGTGTCTTCCTCGGCCTCAATGGCGTGATTCTGCTGGCCTACGTCATCGCCATCCCGGCCAACGAAATCGTCATTCCGACGGTGTTGATGCTCACCGTGATGCAGACGGGGGCGCGCGGGGTGGGGGCCGGCGCGGGCGTGATGTTCGAGCTCGACTCCGACGATGCCGTCCTCCAACTCCTCACCGCCGGCGGCTGGACCACGCTCACGGCCGTGAACCTGATGCTCTTCAGCCTGCTGCACAACCCGTGCAGCACGACGCTCTACACGATCTACAAGGAGACCGGCAGCGCGAAATGGACCGTGGTCTCCGCGTTGCTCCCGCTGGCGATCGGATTCGCGGTGTGCGGCCTGGTCGCCGGCGTTTGGCGGCTGCTGAGCTGACAAGTAAATCGTTAGGGGCCCCTGAAAATCCCCGATTCCCGCGCGCTTTTTGAATAAACTCGTGGCATA
>CAYXIO010000034.1:0-39973 GCA_964465125.1 uncultured Planctomycetales bacterium
CTTGAAGTGAAACGCTTCCTCCATGTTGATGCGCTTCATCGTCCGCACGTACGGGCCGTAGCTGCCGTCGGCCAGCGTCTTCTGATTCATGATCGCGGCGCCGTCGACCAGCCAGGCGATGGCGGCCACGTCCGCCCAGGTCGGGGCGGGGTAGTTGAACACGTTGTGGTACTTGGTCTTGCCGGTCACGAGGTCGCGCAGCATCGCATCGCGCGGCTTGCCCAGGTCCTGGCTGACGCGGTAGAGCATCTGCCCGTGCCCGACCTCGTCCTGCACCTTCGCGATCAGCGCCAGCTTGCGCTTCAGCGACGGCGCCCGCGTGATCCACTCGCCCTCAGGCAGCGCCCCGACGATTTCGCTGTTGGCGTGGTGCTCCGACATCCGCAGCATGCCGACGCGATAGTTCTGCGGCATCCAGTCGTCAGCCTCGATCAGCTCGCCGCGGTCGATGCGCTGCTGAAACGCGGCCAGCCGCTCAGGCGTCTCCTGGTGCGACCAGTCCAGCTTGAGTTCCTGCTCGGTCGAAGCGCTCACGCTCATGACGTTCTCCTGCGTTTAGCGATGATAGCCGCCGCGCGGGTCGCGTCCGTCACACGGGCCGGGAAGTGCGCCGCGGACGATTACTTGGCCGCGGGCTCGGCGGCTCCGAGGTTCGTGATCGTGCCGCCCCAGATCGCCGAGTTAGGGATCGTTACGATGTGCGCGTCCTTGTTCTTGAGCACGGTGGAAACCAGCGTCATCGACTGCACCACGCCGGTGACGCCCCCCACGGTCACGTGGTCGTTCAGGTCGTAGGGCCGGTAGAGCAGAATCATGATGCCCGAGGCGAAGTTGCTGAGCGTGCCTTGCAGCGCGAAGCCGATCACGAAGCCGATCGCTCCCATCGCGGCGAGGAACGGACCGATGTTGACCTCGAGCATCGAAAGCGCGACGACGAAGCCCACGAAGAACGTGACCTTCGACACCGTGTTGACGGTGAAATCGCGCAGCAGCTTGGACACGTTCTTGAACGAGCCCAGCGCCCGGTTCGTAATGCTGGCGAGAACGCCCGAGATGATGCGGAAGATCACCAGTACGCCAATGAAGAAAACGATGTTCTTGCCGTAGCGAATGCCGCCTTCGGGTGACTTGAGCCAGCCCAGCACGGTCGTCCACGCGCCGCTGACGTCATTCACCTTGACGTTCAGCCCGCTGACGGCGGCGATGTACGTGTCGAATTCGTCGCGCGCACCTCCCTTGGACTTCAACTCCCCAAGCACCAGATTCAGCCGGTCGGTCAGCCGGGTCCGCGCCTCGCGCGCGGCGGCGGCCTGCTCGAGCAGCTTCGTCTTGGCGTCGCCCTCGGCCTTGCCGGCCGCGATTTCCAGATCGCTGATCGCGCGCACTTTCGCGCGGACCTCGTCAAACCAGCCGTTCGCCTCGATCAGCAGCTCCTTCTGCGTCAGCGGCTTGAGCATCAACGACAGCTCATCCGCGTCGAGCGTCGCCGGCTGGGTCGTGGCTGCGAGCGTCACCGGCTGGGGCGGCGCATCCGCGGCGGCCGCCATCGACACCCACGACTGCTCCGCGGCCATCAGCACGACCCCAACGACCACCCATCGAAACATGAGATGCCCCCTGTCCAGATGCCGATGGTCCCAGCCGAAGCCTCGCCGGGCCGGGATCCTTGCGTACATGGGCGGGATCAATGTAGCGGCTGAGGCGGTCCGGCGGCAACTTCCGCCCGGAACGGCCCGAATCAGGTCGCGCTACCCGGCCTGCGCCCTGCTCACGAGTCCGCGAATCAAGTCCGGCGTGATCTCGCCGAGGTGCGCGACGATCCGCTGCGCCCGCGCCGCTTCGAGCGTCGCGCGCGGATGGGTGCCGACCAGACCGATGGTGCCCATCCCCGCGGCGTGCGCCGCCTCGAGGCCCACCGGCGCATCCTCGACCACGACGCACCGGGCCGGCGGAATATCGAGCTGCTCCGCGGCAAGCAGAAAGCAGTCGGGCGCAGGCTTGCCGCGCTGAATGTCCGCGCCGGTGACGATCGCGGAGAAGCTCGCCCGCAGACCGGACTCGTCGAGCACCAGGTCGGCGTTTTCGCGCGGTCCGCTCGTACCGATCGCCAGCGCCATGCCCGCCGCCTGCAAGGCAGCGACCGTCTCGCGCGCCCCGATGCCGAGCGGAACCGTCCCTCGGATCAGATCGCGATAGACGTGCTCCTTCTCGTCGTCGAGCCGCTTCACCTCGCTGTCGCTGGTCGCCTCACCCCACACCATGCGCACGATGTCGCGGCTGGTTCGCCCGAAGGTCGAGCGAAAGAACTCGTCGCTCATCGTCCGGCCGTTGCGCTGGGCCAGCACGCGCCAGCTCGCGGCATGCGCCGGACCCGAGGCGACCAGCACGCCGTCCATGTCGAAAACCACGCCGATCGCCGGCATTCATCGACCTCCCTGGGCGCGCGGATCGTACGCGGAGAGTCGTTTTCCCGCGACGAGCGCTCGATCCGCCGCTGCATCCCGCGCCGGTTCGGAATCTGCCGGCGATTTCGCACGACCGGCCGCGTTGTGAAGCCGCGCCGGCGTGCCTTACACTGGGCACAATGAACCACGAGCGCGCCCCCGACCCCGCCGATCCGCCGACCGAACTGCGCCCGCCACAGGGCGCCGAAGACCAGAACCGCGGCGATTCGGCGGCGGCGCGCGTGGTGGTCGAGCTGCGCAACGTCACGAAGGTCTACGAAACCCCCGAGCACCGCGTTCAAGCGCTCGCCGGCGTGACGCTCACGATGCAGGCAGGCCGGTTCACCGCGATCATGGGCGCCAGCGGCTCGGGCAAGAGTACGCTGCTGCACGTGATCGGCGGGTTGACGCCTCCGAGCGGGGGCAACGTCCTGATCGAAGGCCAGGATCTCGGCCGCATGTCCGACCACACGCGCACGGTCTTCCGCCGCCGCCGCCTGGGCATCATCTTCCAGGACTACAACCTGCTGCCTATTCTGACTGCGCTCGAAAATGTGGCCCTGCCGTGGCTGGTGGACGGGCGCGACCGGAGCGACTCCGAGCAGCGCGCCGTCGAGCTGCTGGCGCTCGTGCACCTGGAGCACCGCCGCGGACACCGGCCCGACGCGCTTTCGGGCGGCGAGCAGCAGCGCGTCGCGATCGCCCGCGCGCTGTTCAACGATCCGGCCATCATTCTCGCCGATGAGCCGACCGGAAATCTCGACTCGAAGCAATCGCTGGAAATCTGGCGGCTGATGCGGCGGATCACGGTTGAGCAGGGCAAGACCATCCTGATGGTCACGCACGAAGCCGACGCCGCCGCCTTCGCCGACGACGTGATCATCATCAAGGACGGCCGTGCCGTGGGAGTGCTTCATCCGAACGGCTCGACGGACGCGGCCCTGGTGATCGAGGGCTACCGCGAGCTGGCGGGCTGAAATGGGCAACTCCGCGAGTCCACGACGCTCGGCGCTGCGCTCCTGGAGGTGGCTGGGGTGGCTCGCCTTCAGCCACTGGCGGGCCCGGCCGGGACGATCCATCGGCGCGCTGCTGGCGATCACCATCGGCGTCGGCGCCGTGATCTGGGTCGCCTGCTGCTACGAATCGATCCGCCAGAGCGTCAATCGCTGGGCCACCGGCTACGTCGGCAAAGCGCATGTCACGATCAATTCGCCGCTGGGCCGCTTCGATCAGCTCCCGCAGCGCATCGTCGCGCGGCTTGAGCAGCTCGACAACGTGCGCCGCGTCGTCCCGCAGCTCCAGCAGCGCCTGCGCGCCGAGCCCTGGCCGGCCTCCGCCGCAGGCATGGAGCGCCGCCGCGGCGGGTGGAGCGACGAGCTTCCCGAGATCGATTTCATCGGCATCCTGCCTTCCGAGGAACTCGCGCTGCGCGCTTACCCGCTTGCGCCCGACGGCGGGCGCCTGCTGACGGACGACGACGGCCCGGTCTGCGTACTCGAAGCCGCCTTCGCGCGCGAGCTCGGCCTCACGCTCGGCGACAGCCTGCTGGTCTGGCCGGAATCCTCCGCGCAGCCCTACGAATTGAAGCTGGTAGGGCTGATCGAGCGCCCGCGCATCGCGCGCTTTCAGAAGCCGATCGCGCTGGTGCGCCTGGCGGTCCTCCAGGACGCCTGCAACAAGGCCGCGCTGATCACCTCTGTGGACGTGATGCTCGATGACGCCTCACCCGAGAAGCTGGGCGCGACCGCGGCACGCGTGCATAGCGCGGTGCGGAGAATCTCACGCAACGCGATCATCCGCAGCGCCGAATCGCGGGTGCGCCAGGTCGAGCAGGCCGAGAACCAGCAGCGCTTCGTGCTGATGATGCTCAGCAGCGTCGCCATGCTGACCGCGCTGTTCATCATCCTCAGCACGCTCAGCATCGGCATGGTGGAGCGCGTCGGGCAGCTCGGGCTGATGCGCTGCGTCGGGCTGACCCGCAGCCAGCTCGCCGCCCTGATGCTGCTCGAGGTTCTCCCGCTCGGCGCGCTCGGCGCGCTGCTGGGTGTGCCGCTCGGGCTAGGGCTGGCCGCGCTCACCGTTCAGCTCGTGCCGGAATACGTCGGCGAATTCCCGATCCGCCTGGATGCACTGTTCGCCGCCGCCAACGGGGGCGTCGGCGTGTTCAGCGCCGAGCTCTGGTCGATTCTCAACCAGACCGGAATCGTGCTCGCCGTCCTGGCCGGACTGCTCACGACGTTGCTGGGGGCCTTGTTGCCGATTCTCGGCGTGCTGCGCGTCTCGCCGATGGAGGCGGCCCGCCCGCGCGCCCGCCAAAGCAGCGCGAGCTGGCCCGTGGTCGTGGCGCTGCTGGGCGCGGCGCTGCTGACCGCTCAGCACCTGGGCATCGTCGCGCGCGTCGAGCGCTCGATGTGGTTCCTGAAGGTCGCGGCGGCCGGCATCGTGCTGCTGTACGTCGGCTACGCCATGATCGGACCGCTGCTGGTGCAGTGGATCGGCCGCACCGCCGTCGTGCTGGTTGCCCGGCTACTGACGCTGCGCACCCGGCTGCTTCAGGTGCAGGTCGGCTACGCGGTCTGGCGATCGGCCGGCATCTGCTGCGGCCTGATGGTCGGGCTGTCGCTGATCGTCGGCATCGTCGTGGTGAATCACAGCGTGACGGCCGGCTGGCAGTTCCCCAAGCAGTTCCCGGAGGCGTACATCTGGAGTTTCGAGCAGATGCGCGGCGACGCCGCGGATCTGGTGCGGCGGGTGCCGGGCGTGGGCGAGTTCAGCGTCGCCAACGCGATCAACGTGCACGTCGAGGAGCGCCCCGTCTTTCTCGAACAGGCCATGCTGTCGGTCACGTGGTTCCTGGGCTGCGAGCCCGACTCGTTCCTCTCGATCGGCAAGGTCGAGTTCCTGCAAGGCGACGAAGCCTCCGCGCGACGGTTGCTCAAGGAGGGCGGGCACATCATCGTCGCCGACGATTTCGCCCGCTCACGAAACAAGAACGTGGGAGACAAGGTCAAGGTCATCTTCGGCAACCGCGTGCGCGAATTCACCGTCGCAGGCGTGATCCAGTCTCCCGCGATCGACATGGCCGCCGGCTACTTCCAGGCACAGACCGAGTACCACGTCGTCGCCTCCGGCTCGGTCATCGGAACCAACGAAGACCTCAAGCGGCTCTTCGACGTGAACGGCGTGCGGCTGGTCCTGCTCAACTTCGATCTGCCCGATGAACCCGTCCCGGACGATTGGCCCCCGGCGCCCACGGGTGCCCGCAGCGACCTGCCGGAGCCTTACTACGACGACGCCGTTCCACTTGACGTGCGCTGGCGGCGCTACCGTGAGGCCAAGGTCCTCTACGAGATTCGCCAGCGGCTGAATGCCACGACGGCGTTCGGCGGGACCATGAGCGAGCTCAAGGCCGAGATCGACCGCGAATTGACACGCATGACCAACATGGTGACCGCCGTCCCGGGCGTGGCGATGCTGGTCGCGGCGATCGGCGTGATCAACCTGATGACGGCGAATGTCGCGGCGCGCTCGCGGCAGATCGCGATCCTGCGAGCCGTCGGCGCCACGCGCGGGCTGGTGTTGCGCATGGTCGTCGGCGAGGCGGTCGTACTGGGCGTGCTCGGCAGCGCCATGGGGCTGGCGCTGGGCGTGCACGTGGCCTACAACATCACCGGCCTGATGGACAGCATGTGGGGACTGCGCATCGCGCTGACGCTGCCCTGGGATTTCATTCTGATCGCGTTCGCCCTGACCGTCGGCTTGTGCATCGTGACGGGGCTGGCGCCGGCGCGCTTTGCCGCGCGCACCAACTTCGTCGCGGCGTGGCCCGTCTCGTGCGGTGCGGCGCGCGACCGGGGAATCCGACTCATGCGCGTGTTCGGCACGTTGGCGCTGGGCTGCCTGCTGCTGGGGCTCTGGCTCGGCTGGCGCGTGATCGGAACCTCAATGACCGACGATTCGCGGCGGAGCGCCACAACAGTCACACCCACCGCGCCGCCGCCGCGCGCGGCGTCGCCGGTTTCACCTTCAACGAACGTTGCCAGCCCGCCGACGGCCGCGCCGTCGGTCGCCGCCGAAGGCGAGTTCCCCGCCCGCGAGCCGCACGCTGCCGCCGAGCCGCCGGTTCAACCCACACCTGCCAGCACTGCGCAAGCGGCGTTGACGATGCCGTCCGACGAAGTGCACTGGGCCGACGACGTGCGGCGTCGGCGCGAGGAGTCTGATTGGAACAAGCTGCAAGCCGCGCTGGCCCGCGAGCCTGAGCACCCCGACATCCTCGCAAGCGCGATCGCGCTCGCTCAACGGCAGCATCGCTGGAACGAGCTGGCCGACTTGCAGCGCCGGCTCCTGGCGCTCGATCCGGCCGACGACGGCTTGCGCTTTGAGTACGCCTCCACCTGCCTGCGACTGGGACTGTGCAGCACCGCCAGCGCTCAACTTGAGGGTCTGCTGTCGCGCGATCCGCGTCACGTTCGCGCCTGGCACAACCTGGTCGTCGCGCTGCGCGCGCAGCGGCGGCTCGGGGAAGCGCTCGCCGCGGCCGATCACCTGCTCGAACTCGAGCCCGACAACGTCGAAGCGCTCGCCTCGCGCGCCGAATTGCGGCTGGACCTCGACCAGCCGGCCGAGGCCGCCCGGGATCTGCGTGCCGCGCTCGAACTCAAGCCCGACGACGCCGACCTGCGCATCAATCTCGCGCTGGCGCTGCGGGAGCTGGGCGAGATCGCGACGGCCCATCAGGAGCTGGAGCGGGTGCTCGCCGCGCATCCGGGAAATCTGCTGGCGCTGAATCGCCTGGCCGCGTCGACGTGGGAGAGCGGCTCGGGCGCGCCAACGGATGCCGGCGCCGCCGCACGCGTCGTCGATCTCTGTCAGCGATCGCTCGCCATCGACGCGAACCAGCCGGAGGTGCGGGAGCTGCTGAAGCGCGCCAGCGGAGCGGTCCGCGACCCATGACGTTGGGCTCACTGCGGCGACGCGGTCCGCGCCGCGACGCCGGGGCACGCTCAATCGCGCGTGCCGAAATCCTCGAGCAGCCGCAGCAAGTCGCTGACCGCGACGCACGCATCGCCGTCGAGATCGACCACCCGATCGTAGCCCTGCTCGCCTTCGCACGCGGCGAACGCCACCAGCATCCGCGACAGGTCGTGCAGGTCGACGTCGTGGTCGGCATCGACGTCCCCGGCCAGCCCCGCGCGCAGCACGAGGGTCTGATCGGCCGCCAGGTCGCGCAGCACGGTCCGCTTACCGTCCGCCCAGTCGACCCGAAGCTCGTCGATCGTAGTGCTTGCACCAAGCCCGAAGTGCACGGAAAGCTCGCTCTGCGACAGGTGCGAGCAACCGCCGTCGAGGTAGCGCACCTGCTCGATGCCGCCGGCGACGATGGTTATGCGGGTGCCGAAGCCGTCCGGCGCCAAACGCGCGCGCCTGCGCGTCTCCGGGACGATGCGCAGCCCATGGCAGGATTCGCCGCTCAGGTTGTTGCGGAAAAACGCTACGGGCTCGCCATTGCCGAAGATGACCAGGTCCGGATCAACATCGTTGTCGAAATCGAAATGCAGCATGCCGCGCCCCTGGCCGCGGTAGTCGAGTCCGCTGGCCCGCGCGACCTCGTCGAACACGGCATCGCCGCGATTGAGGAACAATTGCGTGGGGTTGTTGTCCCAGTAGCTGCCGGCCCAGCCGTTGGTCACCGCCAGGTCCTGCCGGGTATCCTGGTCCCAGTCCGCCTCCGCCGCTCCCCAGGCCCAATAGCACTCGCGCACGCCCGCCGCTTCCCCCACCTCGGAAAACGTGCCGTCGCCGGCATGGAGGTAGAGCATGTTGCCGAACTCAAACGTGGAGGGGCTGTAGATCGACGTGACGTACCAGTCCAGGAGCAGGTCGCCGTTGAAATCGCCGATCGCTCCCGCCATGCCGTTGTCGTCCAGCCCCAGCCCGGCGGCAGCGGTCTCATCGCGAAACGTCCCATCTCGGTTGTTCACGAGATACCTGCTTGTGCCGAAGTCGCCCACCCAAAGCAGCTCCGGAAACCGGTCGCCGGTCATATCGGCGAAGCGCAACGAGATTCCGCGCACCGAAGCCATGCTCTGCGGGAGTGCCGCGGCGGTCACGTCGAGAAAGGTTCCGTCTCCCTCGTTGCGAAAGAGCCGGTTACCACCCGAATTCTGCACCCACCCGGCGACGGCCAGATCGAGATCACCGTCGAGGTCATAGTCGCCGAACGCGGCGCCGAAGCCATCGACGACCGTCGGAGACGTGCGCTGAACCCCGGCGGATTTGGCCACCTCCGTGAAACCGGCGCCGGCGTCATTGTGGTAGAGCCGGTGCGCGCCCGGCTGCGGGTTGGCCAGCGTCCCGAAGCTGGTGACGAAAAGGTCGAGCCAGCCGTCGCGGTCGTAGTCCCCGACCGCGGAGCCGCTGCCGACGTGCGTCGCGGCCACGCCCCAGGCGGGCGCCTCGTCGACAAACGTGCCATCGCCCTGATTGAGGTACAAGCGGTCCGGCTCCGTCCCGCCCATCGGAATGAACAGGTCCTGCCAGCCGTCGCGATTGAAATCGCCACAAGCGCCGCCAGGGGTCATGTAGATCATCTGCGTGGCGCGATTGGATGCCTGGCGAGCATCGATTCCGGCGGAGAGGGCATACGGCTCGAACCACAGCGAACCGGCGAAGGCCGAAGTTGCGCCGGTGCCGGAGGCGGCGCAAAGGCACCACACATGGAACCCAACCACGCGCCCCACAGGTCACCACCTGCACGCCACACCGAGCGAGGCCGGACATTTCGCGGAACGGGCGACAGACATGAAATTCGATCGCACGACTAGCAGGGCTGATTTCCCCGCCGAGGTTTCCGGCGGGTACCTGACCCAAGAGCGGGCAGGCGAGTAGCCCAACATTGCGGGACCGAATGCCCCGCAAGCTAGAGATGGTGATTAGTCTACAGAACGTACGAGGTTGGTGCAACCCAAACGTGGCTGGACCCCGCCCTACGCCGGCCCAAACCCCTAACGGTCCCTTGACGCGATGCGGACCTGATCGCCGGCACTCACGCGCAGAGCCGCCCACCAAACCATGCCGACCGCCAGCAGCGGCGCTCCTGCCGCCCGCGCCTGGGGCCATGCCAGCAGCAGCGCGGCCAGAAGCCAGATCGGCAGCACGGCGCGCCTTGCCACGCAGCGCGACCGCGAGGCAGGACCGCAAGCCCCCCCGGACAGGAGCAGAGCCGCCAGGGCGGGCGCACACAGCATGAGATAGTGCGTCCACACGAGCGGCGAGGCCAGCAGCATCAGCGCGCACCACGCGCCCAGCAGCGCCAGGTCGGCCACAGCGGACGCGGAGCTCGACACCCCGGACACCGCCGCCGAACCGAACAACCCGCCGGGAGCTTTCACCGTCATCACCAGCGTCGCGAGACCCAGAAACGCGACGATCGCGAGGTAGATCGACAGAATCACCCGCCGCGGAAGATCGACGGCATTGACGTGCCACTCGGCGTCGCCCTTCGCCGCGTTGACCGGCGAGGTCAGCCGCCGCAGCGTGATCGGCAGTGCGACATTCGAGTAGTTCGCCTTGATGGGCTTGTCCGAGAGCAGCGTATCGCGGAATGAGTGCCGCGCCGCCGACACCTGAAACGCCCGGTGGGCTTCGACGTTTCCGTCCCAACCCAACACGAGCAACGGCAGCCCTACACCGAGAAGTCCGGCGACAAGGGCTGCGGCCGCCGCGGCCCGCGCTCGCCGCGCCAGCAGCAGGTAGCCGAGCAGCAACGCTGGCAGCAGCTTGATCACGATCGCGAGTCCCAGCAGCCCGCCGGCGAGCCACTCGCGCCGCCGCTGACAAGCCGCCCACGCAGCGACGATCAGCAGCAGCAGAATGCAATTCACCGCACCGAGCGTCAGCGTCGAGTGAACGTACGGAGCGATCAGCCACAGTGCCACGAGCAGCGCCCGATCCACTAGCGGCTGCCCCGCGCCGCGCAGGCAGCCGCGAAGCAGCAGCCCGGCCGCCACCAGGCACGCCAGCGAGAGCACAGTGAACGCGACCATCGCCGCCTCAAGCGGCAGCAATCCCCACGGCGCCATGAGAATGGTGAAAACGGGCAGGTAATTGTGCACGCCGAGATCGGAGCGAATCCGGCCCGTTTCAAGCAGGGCGCGCGCGTTTTCCCAGAAATCGCGAAAGTCGGTCGAGCGCTCCGCGCGCCACACAACGTAGACGCACATCGCGAGGCCGTACGCCGCCACAACCACCCAGGCCCAGCGCGCCGCATTCTTGCCGCGACCGCCCCATCCGTCGTCGGCCGGGCTCACCGCCGCGCCTTGCTCCGGACCGGGGGTCATGTCTCTCTCCAGCGCCGCGTCAGACACCATCCATACAGCCGCGCCAGGTGACGCAGGTAGCGCCACTGCTCGGCCAGCGTCAGCTTCGTACGGCCGGCCTGCCGATCGACAAACGTAATGGGTACCTCCACCACGCGTCGCCAGCCGTGCCGCACGATCAGCTCCAGTGCAATCTTGTAGCCGATCGGCCGCAAGCGGCTTAGCTCCAAGCTCTCCCGCCGCACGCAGAAGAAACCGGCCACCATGTCGCGCACCGGCGTCAGCGGACGCGCGAGTTGCCGGCCCACCCAACTGATGAAGCGTCGATGCGCCGGCCAGTGCAGATCGACCCGTCCGCCCACGGCAAAGCGGCTGCCGATCCCCATCTCGACCGACGGATCGCGCATCGCGTCGAGCAGCGCCGGAATCGACTCCGGCGGATGCGACAGGTCGGCGTCCATCACCACGCACAGCGCACCGCGCGCCTCGTGTAGTCCTCGAATGACCGCGCTTGCCAGCCCGCGCTCGCCTCGCCGAAGCACGCAGCGAACCGGCAGTCCGCGCGCCGCCAGCTCGATCGCCAACTCGGCCGTCCCGTCGGGCGATGCATCGTCCACGATCAAGAGCTCGCACTCGCGTGGATCAAGCGCGGCGAAGACCCGCTCCGCGAGACATGCCAGGTTTTCGCGCTCATTGAACGTGGGCACGACGATCGTGACTCGAAGCTCGCCGGCCGCCATGATGAGCCGATTCCTACGCGCGAACGCCCGTGGATTCAAGGCAGCGCCCCGGCGATTACGGCCGCGGTGCCGGCCGCTATGATGCGTGCGGTCGCGCCCCGTCCGCGCAGACCCGAGCGGAGCGATTCGCCATGCCGCCTGAATGCCGAGGGTCCCCCGTTCGCATCATCGCCCGCGCGCTCGGCTGCGCCGCGGCGCTCGGCCTGCCCTGTTTCCTCGCCGCCGACGAAGCGGCACCGAAGCTCAATGCCGCCGCAACCACGCAGCCCTCGTCCGACCTGCCGCCGCCGATCCCCGGCTACGTGCTCGCCTGGCACGACGAATTCGACGGCCCGGCGCTCGACTCAACCAGGTGGAAGCCCTGGGCGCTTGGCAAGCGCCGGGACGCGCTCAACGTGGCCGACGCGATCCGCTTTGACGGCGACGGCCATCTCGTGCTGACCACCCGCCGCGTGCAGACGGCGGAGGGCAAGACGGAGTACCACACCGGGGGCGTCTGGACCTCGGGTCTCTACGAGCCCTGCTTCGGATATCTCGAAGCGCGCCTGGAAGTGCACAAGCGCGGCGGCCACTGGTGCGCCTTCTGGCTCAACTCCAACGGCATGGGCAAGCCCGTCGGCGACCCCGCCAAGGCCGGCGTCGAAATGGACATCATGGAGTATCACCACCGGCTCGACGGCGGCCGGCGCGTTCAGCAGACCCTGCACTGGGACGGGTACGGCGCCGACCACAAGACGCGCGGACACACCCCGCTCGTGCAAGGCATCACCGCCGGCTTCCACACCTACGGCCTGCTCTGGACCAAGGACGAGTACGTGTTCTTTGTCGACGGCGTCGAGACCTGGCGCGTGACCGCGAAAGACGGCGGCGCAATCTCCAACCGCCCTGAGCACATGATCCTCAGCCTGGAAGTAGGCGATTGGGCCGGCCCGATCGACAAGGTCGAGCTGCCCGACTCCATCCGCGTCGACTGGGTGCGCGTCTGGCAGCAGCCGCCGTAGCGGCTCCGGCGCGCTCAGCCCGCGCAGGCCGTGCCGAAGCGGATCAGCAGGCGCGAGAGGTCGTCCAGGTCGACGTCGCCGTCGTCGTCCAGATCGCCGTCATCCGGGTCGACCCCGCCGGTCGCGCCGAAGTTTGTCAGCAGCGTGGACAGGTCCTTCAGGTCGATGACACCATCGCCGTTGAGGTCCTCCGGGCAGGCAACACTCTCGAACGCGCCGATCTCAAGCCCGTCACCCACCACCGCGCGGCTGGCGGACTGCTGATGCTCGACGTATTGCGACGTCACGTCGTAGTCAGGCAAGACTTCTGCGTTCAGCGCACCGCTGCCGTCGATGCAGTCCGAATCCGCAGTCAGGTGAAAATCCTGCCCGGGCTCATCGACGAATCCCGGCGCGGCGCCGAGCACGCTGGTCCCGTCGTCGTGGATCGTTCCGAGCAGCGTGCCATGCGAGCCGACCCAGCCCGGCTTGAACCAGTTGTGGCTCAGATCAAGCACGCCGGTGGCGTCGAGCATCGCCAGCGTGTCGCCGGCCAGCGTCACGTACACGATGTTGTTGCGCGCGTCGCAGCTTTCGTCGTTCGTTGACAACCGCATCCAGGTCGTGCGGTCGGTCCGCGTCGACACGCAGGTGTTGTTGTACAGGTACAGCGTGCCCTTGCGATACCAGCTTGTCGAGCCGCTGTCGCCGCCGTAATGAAGAAGCTGGCGGTTCCCTGCGCCGTCCGGCTCGATCAGGATGTTGCCGTACACGTACGTCGCGCCGTACGCCGCATCATTGCGGATCAGCGCGCTGTCCTCGGCGTCAACCAGGTCGAGCTGGCGATTGCCGCCTTCGATCCAGTTACAGCGCACCACCAGCCCGGCCGAGCGGTCCTTCAGGTTGTTGCCGTCTGCACCCGGCGTCGGCGGCCCGAAGCGATTGAACTGATAGGTGATCCCAATCGCGGCGGTATAGGTGTTGTGTTCATACAGGCTGCCGAGGTTGCCGTTCGAGTGAATATGATTGCCCTCGATCAGAATCGCGCGCGAGACGGTTGTGCCGGACGACGCCACGAACAACCCGTTGCCGCAGTCGTGCAGCACGCAATTGCGAATCGTGACGTTCTCGCCTTTCTCAATATAGATCGCCGCCGCGTTGGCCGGGTACGCCTGAGTCGCACCGGCATCATCGACAAACGACGCGGGCGGCCGCGCCCCGCGGACTTCCAGGTTTTCGATCGTGACATGCCGCGGCATCAGGTCCGGCGGGTTGCTCGAACCGCCGACCTTCACGACGCCGCGGCCTTCCGACCAGAAATCCAGCGCCAGGCGCGTCACCGCCCCGCCGCCCTCGATGACCGGCCGCTCGCCGTTCGGGCCGAGCACGCCCTGAATCAACACGGGCGCTGCTTCCGTGCCCTGCGCGGCGATGACCCACTTCTCGGCATAGGGCGCCGCTCGCCAGTGAATGCGAACGGTGTCGCCGGCCTGAAGCGACTCCCACGGAACGGCGCCGATGCTGGCGTAGGGCTGCCCCGGCCCGACGTCGTATTGGGTCGCAGCAGCGCTTGTGGCAACCCATCCGGCAAGGATGGCACACACAGACAGCGTTCCAATCGACCCGGATCGCGCCCGCCGCGCTTCGCGAGCTCGGAGACCCCTTGCGGCCGCGCCGCAACTTCGCGTGTGTGCTGCGTGATGGATGCCTTCCATGGCTTTTGCTCCGTCGAAGGGGTCCGCCAGCACCAGCGTACGCCCGCGCGCGCCAAAAAGCGCGCGGATTCTGCGCGCATTCTGACATATCCATCTTGACGCGGACACGCAGGGTTGTTAGTGTTTTGTTCGGCTTCGCACGGGCTCGTTCCGGCGAAACCGCGGGCTCTCACAACCGCAATCGGTTCCGTTCAGGAGAAGCGCCATGACTGACTGCGCGAGCACAATTCAGCAGGCCGTCGAAATGCTCCTTCGCGAGACGTTCGAAGGGGTAGCCGAGGGGCAGCCCGCGAATTACGCCGATTCCGGGCCGAGCGGTTCGCTGATCGGCGCGCTCTCGTCCGCACCGGCGGCGTTGGCCCGCTACGCGCCCGCCCCGGGACGCCGCTCGATCGCGCAGCACGCCCGGCACGCGCGCTTTCACCTCGAAGTCGTCGAGCGATATCTGCGCGGCGACTCGGGCAGCAGCAACTGGGACGAGAGCTGGGCCGTCGATGCGAGCAGCGACACAGCCTGGCGACACGAAGTCGAGGCGCTGCGTGCTGCGTACCAGGCCGTTCAGCGGACCGTGGCCACGCTGGACTGGCAAGTGCCGACGCTGGCAGCCGCACTGGGCGCCATTGCACACGGCGCCTACCACCTCGGCGCGATCCGCCAGATGTTGCGCGACGCAGGCGGCTGATCGAAGCGTAATCGAGCCGGGACTGCGCGCGCCGCAGGAGTCCCTTCCCGCGGTATCCCGATCAACCGCCTAGGGTGTTCTGCACGGGAGTCTCTCCTGTCATCTGATTCGGGTGGTTTAGACTCGTCGCGCGCTCGCCAGGCTCTAATGAGCCCGTATTCTCTCGGACGTTCACGCTCGTCGTTTGTTTTGGCATTGAATTCGCCGGGCTCGGGGGGGTATGCTACGACCCTGGTCGGGTACACATGGGGGGGCTCTACATGCTGCGTTTTCCTGTCGTCATCGTGTCCGGCGTCGTTGCGTGCCTGCTGTCGGCCTCGGCCATCGCTTCGGTGCTGCACTTCGACAGCGAGGTGGCGCCGGGGACGCTCTTCGGAAGCTACGGCGACCGCGTCGCGACCTCGCCCGACGCCTTTGGTCACACCTACGGCGTGGGCAACGCCTGGACGCCCAACATCGAGATGGAGTACCACATGCTCGACCCCTCCACGCGGCTGGCGGTGCCCGGCACGGCGCCCGGCGTGTGGGGCGGCGGCTACGGCGATCTGGATCACGTGGCTTGGGCCGGGTCCGGACCGGTGGCTATGCTCGAGCTCGAGTTCTTGCCGCACCCCGGGTACGCCGTGATCGTGAATGCCTTTGACGCGGCGGGGTTTGTCGTCGATCAGCCCAACCAACCGATCTACTTCGCCGACGCGGACAACGTGATCGTGGCTGACCTGTCGTCGCTCATCCACGGGCAGGCGACGCATGACCATTTTGAGCCGGCGCTGATGCACTACGGGCCGCTGCGGCTGCAGATCGGCAACAATTGGAACGTCGGCGTCGACCATATTGACTTCGATCAGGTGCTGGTGTTACCCGGCGATATCAACCACGACTGTGTAGTGGATCTGATCGACCTGGCGACGCTGCTGGTGAACTTCGGCGCTGACAACCCCACCGCCTTCGACGGCGACTTCAACGTCGACGGCGAGGTCGATCTGACCGATCTGAGTGTGCTCCTTAGCGCCTTCGGCACCGGGTGCTGAAGGTTCTCGGCGGAGGGCGGGCGACGCCCGCGGGCAAGCGCAACATCAACATTGCCGCCGAACTGAGGGCGGACAATCAGACCGTGGGAATCTGACGCAATCGCTTCGCGGCCGAGCGTCTGAAAGGTATCGAGCAGGACGCCCCGCGCGGCGCCGGCAAGTCGCGCGGCAGGGAGCTTCGCTACTCAGCGTTGCCGTCGACTGGCGCGCATTCCAGGCCGCAACTCCGCATGGGCGCCGACGGCGCGTACGAATACGCTCGATCCGCGAGCGCCAACCGCCTACAATCCCGGCCCAACGGCGCCAAGTACCAGGAGTCCGTCATGCCGGCAGACGCAGGCACGCCCGCCGCCCAGGCCAGGCTGGAGCGCGTGACCCCCATGCTCGCCGTCCGCGATTTGAAGCGAACGATCGAGTGGTACACGCGCGGGCTGGGTTTTCAGCTCGGCGACACGTTCGGCGATCCGCCCGTCTGGTGCAGCCTGCGTCGCGACGACGTGCAGTTGTTTTTCAACCGGCCGCCCGCCAGCGCCTTTCCCGCGGAGTGGCCGGGGCACGTACCGACGGTCGGCCACCCGCCCTGTCCGCAGCCGAGCGCTTCGAGCCCGACGCAGCAGATTCGCTCGCTGCACATCTTCTACCTGCACACCAACGACCTGCCCGGACTGCACGCGGAATTCGTCCGCCGCGGCGCTGCCCCCACGGGCATGCGCGTCACGGTGTACGGCATGAAGGAGTTCGAGCTGCGCGATCCGGACGGCTACTGGCTCTGGTTCGGTCAGCCCACCGACGAGCCGCCGACGGTCCGCGAGTGAGTCAAGTGAACCGCCACGCACGCAGCGCGCCCGCCGGCGCGCTCGCAGTCGAGACACCTCACCGGGAGTCGCCCTCATGACCTCGCGCATCCTGATCGCACTCCTGCTTGCAGGCCTTTGGCTCGCTCCCACGCGCGCGCAGGAGCCCGCCTCCAAACCCGAGTCGCAGCCGGCCTCGCAGCCGGAGAGCGGATTGCCCGTGTCGCTCGCGGGCATTTCCGACGAAGGCGTCTTCACGCTGTACAAGAACGAGGACGCCATCGTCAGCAGCGAGTTCAAATGGGAGCCGAGCGGGCACTTTGAGACCGAAAACACGCTCTCGCTGGCCGGACAGACCGTCCGCTTCGCGTTCAAGTTCATCCCCGACGCCGACGGCCGCTTCACCCGCATAGACATCGAGCAGCCGCAGGGCCCCGCAACGATCGAGCGTGACGGCGCGACGGCGCAGATCACCTTCAAGGACAAGAAGACCCCGGTCACGTTCAAACCCGACACGGTCCTCTTCGAGAACTTCACGCCCGCCTTCATGACGCTGGCCGTGAAGCGCTACGACCGCGCCGCCGGCGGCAAGCAGTCGTTCCCGGTCTTCGTGGTCGGCTCCGTGGTTGTCGATGCATCCCTGGAATTCACGGACACGGTCGAGCGGACCATCGGCGGCCGCGACCTGAAGTTTGACCGCTTCACCTACTACTTCCCAGGCGTCAACATCATCGTCTGGGCCGATGCCGACGCGAGAATCTATTTCGCCGACGTTCCGCAGCAGCGCGCCGCCTACGTCCGCAACGGCTACGAAGCGCTGCGGCACGAGCCCGCCTCCGACCCGCTGCTCTCGCAGCCGACCTTCGAAATCGTCGAGCAGCGCGGCGTCGAAGTCCCCATGCGCGACGGGCTGAAACTCTCCACCGACCTCTACCTGCCCAGGACGGACGCGAAGGTGCCCGTCATCCTGACGCGCACGCCCTACAAGAAGGAAATGTCCGAGCTCGAAGGACGCTTCTACGCCCGTCGCGGATACGCCATGGCCATCCAGGATGTCCGCGGACGCTTCGCCTCGCCCGGCGAGTGGGAACCGTTCGTCAACGAGAAAGAGGACGGCTATGACACCATTGAGTGGCTCGCCGCGCAGGCCTGGTGCACCGGCAAGGTCGGCATGATCGGCGGCTCCTACCTCGGCTGGGTCCAGTGGTGGGCTGCCAGTCAGAATCCGCCGCATTTAACCTGCATCATCCCAAACGTTTCTCCGCCCGACCCGTTCTACAACTTCCCGTACGAGTATGGCGTGTTCTTCGTCTGGGGCGGCATCTGGTGGGCCGACGTGGTCGAGCAGAACGCCACCGGCGACCTCTCGGGCGTTGCGTTCAGCAACATCATGGAAAAGAAGTTCGGAAAGCTGCTGGCCGATCTGCCCGTAATCGAGGCCGACAAGAAAGTGCTCGGCCGCGAGAGCCAGTATTGGCGCAGGTGGATCGAGCACAACACGGCCGACGATTACTGGGCGCGGGCCAGCTTTCTCGATTCGCTCAAGAAAGTGCGCATTCCGGTCTTTCACCAGTCCGGCTGGTTCGACGGCGACGGCATCGGCTCCAAGCTTAACTATGCCGCGATGAAATCTCACGGACACCCCAACCAGAGACTCATCCTCGGTCCCTGGGGGCACCAGGTGGAAGCCTCGCGCGCCATCGGCGAGTGGGATTTCGGCCCGCACGCCGCCATCGACCTGCCGCGCGAATACCTGCGCTGGTTCGATCACTGGCTCAAGGGCATCGACAACGGCGTCGACCGCGAGCCGCTCGTCCGCATCTTCGCGATGGAATCCAACGTCTGGCTGACCGGCGACACCTATCCGCTGCCGGAGACGAAGTTCGAGAAGTGGTACATCCGCAGCGCCGGCTCGGCCAACACCTCCAAGGGCGACGGCAAACTGACGCGCGAGCCGCCCGCCGCAGACTGCCCGGCCGACAAGTACACCTACAACCCCGGCGATCCGACGCCCAACCCCAGCTATCGCGAGGAGACCGAGGCGGAAGAGAAGCAGGAGCTCTCCGCCGAGCAGCGCAAGAAGCTCGCCGAGGGACATCATCGGAAGGTCACCGATGCGCGCCCGGATATCCTGGTCTACACGAGCGATCCGTTCGAACAGGAGTACACCTTCGCAGGACCGCTCTCAGCCACGCTTTTCGCGGCGACTTCGGCGAAAGACACGGATTGGTTCATGCGCGTGTTGAGGATCGAGCGCGACGGCGACCTCACGCCGCTGCTCGAGGGACGCCTGCGGGCTCGATTCCGCGAGTCCATGAGCAAGCCGACCCTGCTCGAGCCCGGCAAGACCTACGAATACAGCATCGACCTTTGGCAGACCGGCATCACCATCCGCGAGGGCGAGCGGCTGCGCGTGGAGATCGCCTCGGCATCGTGCCCCCTGTTCTCGCGCAACTTGAACACCGGCGGCCACAACGAAATGGAGACCGAATACGTCGCCGCCGAACAGACCGTCTTTCACGACGCGTCGCGGCCGACCCACATTCTGCTGCCCATGATCCCCACAACGGTGCTGGAGGAAGCCAAAAGCCGACCGGTGGACAAGTAGCCCCCCCCTCCCCTCGGGGGACAGGGCAGGGTGAGGGACCGCCTTCTTGGCAGACTCACGTGCATTGGACCCTTGCATGAACGACCGCCAGGCGCCCACCGGCGCGCATCTCGTCAGGGTCGACCGCCGGCGCAACTGCGAATCCGCAACGCTGGCAGCGTCCGCGCTGCGGCGGCTGGAAGCCGCCCTCCAGCCGTTCCCCTGGCTGAGTGACCGCTGGACGCGACCGGCCCTCCGCGCCGCGGCGTTCGAGACTCTGCGAAGCGAGGCCGCAAGCGGACTCGCCCTGATCGGCCCGGGAATGCACTTCCAGCCCCCGCCGCCGTTCGTCGAGGTCTTCGAGCCGATTCAGTTAGGCACCAACGACGATCAGCTCAAGGTGCTTTCCGGTGATGCACCCACGATCCAGGAAAAGCGGCGCTGGATCGTTGTGGTTGTTCTCGTTGTGACGGCGCTCGTGTGCGTGGTGCCGTTTGCCGTCATGCTGATGCGCGGCGCCGCCGGGCGCGCGGTGCAGCTCTTCTCCCTGTTTGCGGGGCTGCTCGTCCTCACGTTCGGCCTGGTCTTGGCCGCGCAGCGGATTTTTCAGCGCTGGTACCTGCTGCCCAGCGCGGTGGCCGTCGTCCGCCCGTACGGGTCCGAGGAACGACGGCTGGTGTTGTTCACCCGCACCGATGCCTACGCGTTGCTGCGTTACGTGCACACTGGCAAGACGACCGTGCTGGTGCTCGAATTGCGTTCGCTCGACGGCCGGCGCTGCCGGCGCCCGGTCAGCGAGCGCGAAGCGATGAGTTTTCTGGCCGCCTGGCAGAGCCCGCTTTCGCCGCCGCCGCTGGAGCAGATTCGCGCCTTGCTGTTCTAGAGAGCCTACACAATGTGGGAAAGCCTTCCGCCGCGGTGCCTTGGTGACGCTCCGTCCCCGTTCCCGGGCCCCCTCGGACTACCGCCCCAGCACCGCCGCGATCCGCTCCGCCGCCCGGCCGTCCCATTTCTCCGGCACGGGCGGATGAGTCAGCTTCGTCGCGCGGCACTGCCGATAGGCCGCCAGCACCGTCGCCGGATCGCTGCCCACCAGCCGGTTCGTGCCGTGCGTGATCGTCACCGGCCGCTCGGTGTTCTCGCGCATCGTCAAGCACCACACGCCCAGGATGGTCGTCTCCTCCTGAATGCCGCCGGAATCGGTCAGCACGACGGCGGCGTTGCCGGTGAGCTTGAGAAACTCGAGGTAACCGAGCGGATCGACCAGCTTGAGCTGCTTCATCGCCGCGAAGCGCTGCGCCAGCCCCAGCTTCGCCAGGTTGTTGCGCGTGCGCGGGTGAATCGGGAAGACGATCGGCAGATCGGCCTGCACGACCTCGAAGATGTCGGCGATACGGCCGAGCGCCGCCGCGTCATCGACGTTGCTGGGTCGGTGCAGCGTAACCACGTTGTACTGCCCGGCGCTCAGGCCGAGCTGCTCCAGGATAGTCGAGCGCTGCGCGTGCTCGAGATTGGCCTTGAGCGTGTCGATCATCACGTTGCCGACGAAGTGAATCTTGTCGTCGCAGACGCCCTCGCGCTTCAGATTCTCGACGCCGCTGGGCTCGCTGACGAACAGCAGGTCGCTGATGGCGTCGGTCAGCAGGCGGTTGATCTCCTCGGGCATGCCGCGGTCGAAGCTGCGCAGGCCGGCCTCGACGTGAACCACGCGCACGCCCAGCTTGGAGGCGACCAGTGCGCACGCGATCGTGCTGTTCACGTCGCCGACCACCAGGACCGTGTGCGGCTTGCGCTCCAGCACCAGCGGTTCGAAACGCCGCATGATTTCGGCGGTCTGCACGGCCTGGCTGCCCGAGCCGACCTCGAGGTTGATGTCCGGCTCGGGGATGTTGAGCTGCTTGAAGAACAGCTCGGACATGTTGGCGTCGTAGTGCTGGCCGGTGTGCACCAGCAGCGGCTCGATGTTCGCATGCGCCCGATACGCCCGCATCAGCGGCGCGATCTTCATGAAGTTCGGTCGCGCCCCGCAGATGTTGATGATCCGGTTGGTCGGCATGGGAATTCCAGGATTGGCTCAGCAGGACGCAGGTGATAAGGTCGAAGGCCGAGGGACAAAGGCTGAAGGCCGAAAGATAAAGGCAAGAGTCAACCGTTTCATGCCTGTCCGCTCCGCTGGCTTGTCGCTTGGGCGTTTGGCATTCAGCCTGTGGCGTTCGGCATTCAGCCTTCAGCCTGATTCGATCCACGGCGCCTTGCGCTTTTCGATGAACGCGGCCATCCCCTCGCGCGCCTCGGTGTCATTGAAGCAGGCGGCGAAGCGGTTCGTCTCGTCCGTGCCCAGCAGCGACTGTTTGATGCGCCGAATCGCCGCCGGTCCGCCGGGCGTCAGCCGCGCGATCCAGCGCCGCACCGCCTCATCGAGCGCTTCCGGCGTCGGCACGACTTCGTCCAGCAGGCCGATCCGCAGCGCTTCCTCGGCGCTGATCGCCTCGCCGGAGAACAGCAGCCGCCGCGCGACGGAGGGGCCGACCACTCGCGGCAGGCGTTCGGTGCCGCCCCAGCCGGGGATGATGCCCAGCAGGCACTCCGGCTGGCCGAGCCTGGCGTTGGCGCTGGCAATGCGGAAGTCGCAGGCCATCGACAGCTCACAGCCGCCGCCCAGCGCCGCGCCGTTGATGACGGCGAAGGTCGCCTGCGGCAGCGCTTCAATCGCGTCGAGCACGTGATGTCCGTGCTTGCTGAGCACCTCGGCCTCGTCGGGCGTGTAGTGCGACATCTCCTTGATGTCCGCGCCGGCCAAGAAGGTCTTGCCGACGGCCCGGAACAGCACGAAGCGGATCGAGCGATCGGTCGCGATCGGCTCGACCAGCCGTCCGATGGCCGCGATCACGGCCGACGAGATCACGTTGACGCCCTTCTCCGACGAGAACTGGATCGTCGCCACGTTGCCGTCGCGGATCAGCTCAACGCGCGTCTGGGGCGCCTGCGGTTCACTGCTCATAGGGGTAGAATCCCTTGCCACTCTTGCGTCCCAACCGGCCGGCGCGAACCATCGTCCGCAGCAGCGGCGCCGGCGCGTAATAGTCGGAACCCAGGTCGCGGTGCAAAACCTCCATGATGAACAGGCAGACATCCAGCCCGATCAGGTCCGCCAGCGCCAGCGGCCCCATCGGATGATTCATGCCCAGCTTCATCACGCCGTCCAGCGTCTCCGCATCCGCCACGCCGTCGGCAAAGCAGCGAATCGCCTCGTTGATCATCGGCATCAGCACGCGGTTGCTGACGAAGCCGGGGTGGTCCTTGACGCGCAGCGGAGTCTTGCCCAGGTCCTTCGAAAGCTCGGTGACGAGCTGCACCACCGGCTCGGGCGTGTCCAGCCCGACGACAACCTCAACCAGCGACATCAGCGGAACCGGGTTGAAGAAATGCATCCCGACGAACTGCGTCTTGCGGCCGCTGGACGCCGCCAATTCGCTGATCGAGATGCTGCTGGTGTTGCTGGCGAAGACGACCTCGGGCGCGACGATCTTGTGCAGCTCGGCGAAGAGCTGCCGCTTGGTGCCCGGATCCTCGATGACGGCCTCGACGACCAGGTCGGCCGACTTCATGTCCGCCAGCGCGCAGGGCGCGATCCCGGACTTGATCGCGTTGAGCTGCTCCGCCGTGATCTTGCCCTTGCCGTGGAGCTTGTCGACCGATTTGTGAATGCCGGCGATGCCCTTCTCCACAGCGCCTGGAAAGCTGTCGTGCAGCAGCACGCGGCGTCCGGACTGCGCGAACACCTGGGCGATCCCGGCGCCCATGGTGCCGGCTCCGATGACGCCGACGGTCTTGAGGGTAGTACGAATGGCCATGTGACCCGACTTCCTACCGGTCGCGAATGCAGAGCGGTGCGGAACATGCACGAATAGACGTGCGGGCGATGCCCGCGACGAGCAACCGGACAAGCTAGTGTAACGGTGCAGCGACGATTCGGCCAGCCGGCGCGGGCGCGTCGGCCGGCGGACCTTGTCCCCTCTTGCGCGCACCGCCGGGCGGCGCTCAGAGCGCCGCCGGCGCCCTGCTTTGCAGCACTCGCAGGCTCACCTGCGGCCGGCGACTACGGGCACGAGCTGCCGAAGCGCACCAGCAGCTCGCTCAGGTCGTCGAGATCGACGGCGCCGTCGCCGGTGAGATCGCCCTGCGCGTACGTCGCGCCGTTGGAGATGCCGAAGTTGACCAGCAGAATCGACAGGTCGTCGAGATCGATCGCGTCGTCACCGGTCAGGTCGCCCAGGCAGCCGCCGCCCGATTCGACCACCTCGCCGACCAGCGTCACGACGCGCGCCGGCTCGTCGACCGAATCCGACAGGATGGTGAGCGTGCCGCTCGTCGGCCCGACCACGCTGGTGTCCATCGAGACGAGGTGGCTGTTGCCGCCGCCGCCCGCGGCATCGACGTAGACGGTCGGTCCCGGCGTGACCGAAAAGCCGGCGGAGGTGTCCAGCGAATAATGCAGATCAGAGATTCCGTCGACGCCCCACAGGCCGACGTCGCCGCTGTTCTCGACGTGCAGCGTCAGCACCGCGGGGTCGTTCTGAACCACGCTGCCGAAGTCGAGCGTTGTCTCGGAGTCGACTTCTGCCGGCACGCGCAGGTCGAGATACACCGGCAGGTGCCCCGCGGTCGTCGCCGCGTTGATCAGCGCCTGCGCGATCGTCGGTCCGACCATCGTGTTCCCCGTCACGCGCAGGTTGGCATTGAAGCTCGTTCCGTCATTTCCCCAGGAGCGGTAGCTGTGATTGACGTCGTCCCACGTAGTGGTGCTATAGGGCGTATTGGGGTCGCCGATGTAGTCCAGCCCCGCCCCGTCGATCAGGTCGAAGTCGACCAGAATCTGGTCGTGGCGATCGTCCATGCCGCCGGAGCCGATCGGGTCCTGCGTGTGAACAAATCGGAAGCTGGCGTTGTTGTTCCAGCTTCCGGGCGTCGCGATCGGATCGTGGAACCGCCCGTCGTTATTGACCTGGGATCCGACCAGTTCGACGTACGCCGCCTGACCGGACGACTGGATATTGAAATCGCCCGCAAGCAGGAAGTTCCACGCCGGATTGAGCGTCTCCGCGTCCGCGCGGATGGCCGTGGCTTCGACCAGCCGGCGGGCCTGATCGTCCGACGTGTCGCCGGCCTTCATGTGGCTGCTGTAGCACGCCAGCACGGCGGCATCTCCGCTGTAGCCGACCAGCCGAACGTCGTAGCGCTCGACGTCGCGCGGGTGGTTCGGGGCGCCGCTGCCGACGGACACGACCGTGACGTTCAAAAAGTCGAGCTTGCTGGTGCGGTAGAAGAACGCGTTGTCCGTGTCGTTGCCGTTGATGAACGGGGCCGCCGCCCAGTCCCCCGGGCTGCCCGGTGCGCCGTTGAGGATCGCCAGATAGTTGTTGACCGATGTCTGGCTGGTGAACTCCTGGCCGATCAGGATGTCCGGCCCGAGCGAGCGGCCCTCAAACTCGCCGTAAATCGCGGTCTGAAACTCGGTGACGCGGCCGCTGCTGTAATTGGTCACGTTCCAGGTCGCGACGCGCAGTTGCGCGCTGGCCAATCCACAGCACAAGAGCGTCGCCACGGTCGCCAACGCTGGACCGGTCCCCTGACTCGGTCGTCGTGTGGTACGCACAGATTCCCCTCAGTCGGTCAGATCGGCTGCCAATCCCCGTCGGTGGGATTACGTCCGAGACGCCCGCGAGTATAGCGGTACGCGGCCCCGCAGCACCAGCACCGCGGGCGGCCGTCGTGCCGGTTTTTCGGCGGATCAGAAGGGGGCGTCCTCAGAAGGAGCCGCATTCGCGTTGCCGGCCTCGCGCACGCCCAGGAAGGGCGTCAGCGCATCGCGCAGTTGCTCGGGATGGAAAGGTTTTCGGACGAAGCCGCGCGCTCCGCGCGCAAGCAACCCCTTGATTCGCGTCTCGCTGCCCTCGGTCGAGGCGATCACGACCGGGACTCCGCGCAGCCGCTCGTCGTCGTGCATGCGGTGAAGAAACTGCATGCCATTCATGACCGGCATGTTGACGTCCAGCAGCACCAGGGCCACGTCGTAGCTGGCCAGCCGCGCGAACGCCTCGATGCCGTTGGCCGCCTCGTACACCTCGGCCACATCCAGCCCGGCCAGCCCGATCGACCGGCGGATCATCTTCCGCATGGTGGCCGAGTCGTCGACGATCAGGATGTTGCGGGACATGTCAGCACCTTCAATGAGACCCAAACAATTGTTCAACTCCGCGAAGCTCAGCGGCCGCTTCCGCGCCGACGCGCTCCAGGTCGGCCGTGTGCAAGTTCAGTCGTCGGGCTGCCGCCGCGTCGATCCGGTACATCGACGCGTCATCCCCGCCGCCGATTCCCAACGCCAGGCAGACGCAGTCCGCCAGATGCACGATGTCGACGGCAATCGACGTCGGATCAAGCTCGCCCGGCGCGTGGTGGTAGCGGATGCAGTCGCGCAGCAGCGGCGGCAGGCCCCAGCGCCGCGCGATCTCGCCGCCCACCTGCGCATGCGTATAGCCCAGCACGCGCTGCTCGGCATCCGCAAACGCGACGCGCTCGTTCTCGACGATCGAGACGATCGTGGCATACTCTTCGTTGACGTATTCGTTCAGCACGATCTTCCCGATGTCGTGCAGCAGCCCGGCGGTGAAGAGCGCGTTCTTCTCCGCAACCTGCCGGCTGTCCGCCAGCCGTTTGGAGGCCAGCGCCACTCCGACGGAATGAACCCACAATGCGTCCGGCGGCAAGCCGTAACCGGACTGCGGCGATTGCAGCAGGGGCCGCGCGTGCGAGGTCAGCACCAGCTTGAGCAGGTTGTCCGCGCCCAGAAACGTCACCGCGTGGTCGACCGCGGTGATCTCGCTTGCGGGCGAGAAATGGCTCGAATTGCACAGCCGCAGAATCTCGGCCGTCAGCGAAGGATCGAAGCGGATCACGTCGGCCATCTGGCGGGCCGAGCTGTCCGGATCGGAGACGACCTCCATCAGTCGGATGGCCGTCGAGGGCAGGCGCGGCAGCTTGTCGAGCCGGCTCAGCAGTGATTCAAGTTGCAGCGTGCTCATAGCGGCGCCTCCCCACCGCGCGTCTTGATCGTCACCGTTCCACTGTCGTTCTCGACGCGCATGGTTCGACTGATCGATCCGCCGACGTCCTCGGACTGGATCATGATGCCGTTCTTCCAGAAGATCTTGCGCAGCGCGAGGTAGTTGCGTTTGCCGATGTTGAACGTGCCGTTCTCGTCCAGCAGTTGCGAGCCGCCGGCAACCTTGACCACCAGGCGCTGCTTGGACGCTCCCAGCTCGTAGGCGGCCCGAAACAGCCGCGGCACACCGGTGTCGCAGAACATCGCCGGGTTGCTCTTGGCCTTGTCCGGGGAGATCGCGGACTCGGGGAGCATGTAGTGCAGCAGCCCGGCCACCTGAGCGCTCGGGTCCCAGATGGCCACGCCGATGCAGCTTCCCAACGAGTACGTGATGAGAACCTCATCCGCCTTCGTGGTGACGGCCAGATCGGCGATGTCGACGACTCGATTGGTTGCCACGGACGGTTCCGAGAAGAGCAAGCGCTCGGTCGTGCAATCGCATCCGACGCCACAGCGCGGTGACGGTCGGACCGCACCCGCGCCGCCCGACCGCCCATCGACGCCAAGCTCTGCCTGTACTCTCGGCCCGAACCGAATCGCGCTTCAATCCGCCGAACGGCTGTTAGAGCACGTCGCCCGAAACCGCGCCCGGGTCGCTTTTGTATTCGGACGTTACCATTCCGAGGTAGGTGCCGCCGTTGCGCAGGAAGTCGACCCCGATTCGGCCTGTCGGAGTCCGTCCAATGAGCTCAAACCTGCTGCGATCCGCCTGGCTCGGGCTGCTGGACGGCGTGCTGCCGCAGACCTGCTCCGCGTGCGGCGAATGGATTCCCTCCGAAGCGCCCGGGCTGTGCGACGCGTGCGCGGCGGACATCGAGATCGCTCAGCGTGTTCCGTACTGTCCGCGCTGCGGCCGAACGGCCCTGCCGATCACGCTGGACGCGCACGGCTGCGCGCGCTGCCGGCACGAGCACGCGTGGAACGTGGGGGCGGTCGCGCGGGTGGGTCCGTATCGAGCCGCACCGCTGCGCCGGCTGCTTCTGAACACGAAGTTCGGAGGGAATGAGCGCTCCGCCGCCTGCCTGGCACGAAATGTCGCCGCGACCTTGCGTTTGCAGCCGTGGCTGTCGGATCTCGATGCGTTCATCCCGGTTCCGATGCACCGGCTTCGCCGCTGGCAGCGCCCCTGCGAACACGCCCGGCTGCTCGCCGAGCACGTCTGGCGGGAACTGCGGCATCAGCGCATGCACACTCCCCGAGTGCTTCAATCCGGAATTCGCCGGGTGCGCTACGCGGAGAGTCAGATGTGGCTTCCGTCGCGCCAGAGACGGTTTGACAACGTCCGCGGCTGCTTCTCGGCCGCTTCGGCGACCTGGCTGCGCGGCCGCACAGTCTGCATTGTCGACAATCTGATGACCAGCGGCGCGACGGTCATCGAGCTGTCCAAGGCGCTTCGCAAGGCCGGGGCGCGCCGCGTCTACGCGGTCGTCGCAGCCCGCGCCAGCGTGGCCGACGAGGCGCAGCCGGCGGCCTTCGCAGCGCCCGACGGCGCGGGCGACGGCGAAGAAAGCTGAAAAGCGAATCGGCCCGTAGCGGCATGCCGCGCCCGGGCCGATCCGTGCAAGATTCGGAATACCAGCGCCTCGCGAACGGCGCGTCAGGGCTTCGAGTCGATGATACGCTGGGCCATGTCCACGTGGTATTTCGGCGCGCCTTCCATCTTGACGACCTCCTCGGCCGCCTTCTTCGCGCCGGCCGCGTCGCCCTTGCCCATCAGGCAGTACGCGATCGACACTTTGGCGTACGCACGCGTCTTCGCCTCGGAAGCCGCCGCAAACGCCTTGCCGAAAAGCTCCATCGCGTGATCGAGCTCGCCCCGCTCCTGGTAGAGATCGCCGACGCCGTTGTAAGCGTCCGCGATCACGTTGCCCTTGTAGCCCGCCGCCTCAGCCTTCGCGAGCGCTTCCTCGGCCGGCTTCTGCTCGCCGCGCAGAGCGCGAATGTACGCCAGCTTCGCGTTCGCCTCCGGGTCCCCGGGGTTCGACTTCAGCGCCGCGGTCACCTTCGGCAACTCCGCGTGCGCCCACTGGAACCGCTCGGCGATCTCGAGGAACGGCTCGGGCGGGTTGTAGCCGCCCATGCGCCCGATCTGCTCTCCGCCAGCGGTCAGGAAGAGAATCGTCGGAAAGCCGCGAACCTCGTACTTCTTCGCCAGTTCCACGCCTTCCTTCTCGGCGTTGACCTTGACGGAGACGATCTTCTTGGAAAACTCGACCACCTTCTCGTTCGAGTAGGTGTCCTTGTCGAGCCTCTTGCACCAGCCGCACCAATCCGTGTAGAAGTCGACCATGATCAGCTTGCCGGATTTCTCGGCCTCGCTCTGTGCCGCGGCAAAGTCCTTGGACCAGGCGATCTCCTCGCCTCCCAGCGCCGACGCCACCGCCAGCAGCCCCCAGAGCGAAACGACCCATGCAGCTTTCATCCTCGTTCTCCAAAAAGCCGGCCCGCGGCACGCGACCGTGCGCGCCGCCGGGCCAGTCGGTCTCGGATCATATACACGCGGCCGGCGAAGGGGTTAGCCATTCCGCCGGAGAATCACGGCTCGAGCACCTTGCGAGCTGCCGCAACATACTCGGCCGGCGCGCCGTCCTGCTTGAGGAGCGCCTTGGCGGTCTCCGTCTGCCGGACCTTGTCGCCCGCCGCCTCGTAGCATTCCATCAGCCGCAGCTTCGCATGCGCCCGTACAAGCCCGTCGCGGCCCTTCCGATCAGCCTGCTTGAAGGCCGCGATCGCCGCCTCCAACTGCTTGCTCTGGCGGTGATGCTCGCCGACGTTCAGGTACGCGCGGCCGATGCTCGGGCCGCTCGCCGCGTTCTTGACCGCGACCTTGAGCGACTCCTCCGCCGCCTCGAACTCTCCGCGCACGCTCTGCGCCAGCGCTAGCTCACCGGCGGCCTTGCCGTCGTTCGGGTCCTTGCGCAGGTCGGCCTGCGCCTGCATCACCGACGCGAGCGTGACCTGGTTCAGCTTGGTCCGGAACTGGTCGGCGGGCAGGTAGCCCGACCAGCCGTCCACCTTCTTGCCGGCGGCGTCAACAAAGATGATGGTCGGCAGACCCTGCACGCCGTACTTGATCGCCAGCTCTCGGCCGGCCTTTTCCGTGTTCAGCTTGAGCGGCACAACCTGTGCCGCGGTCTGGATCACGCTGTCTTGCGTATAGACGTCGCGATCCAGCTTTTTGCACCACGTTCACCAATCCGCGTAGAAGTCGATCATGATCAGCCGGCCGCTGACCGCGGCCTGCGCCTGGGCGGACTCGAAGTCCTTGGCCCACGGCATCTCGCCGGCCGCCGCCGGCAGGGCGGCCAGCACGGCCAGCATCCCCAGCCACGTCGCTCTCATGCGATTCCTCCCAGATCGGGTTCATCGAGTCGCGTGCCGGGAGGGGGCGACCCGCCGCCTCCTCACCGGCTGCACGCGGAGGCATCTTACACGCATCCCTCGGTCCCCCGTCCATAGATTCTCCCGCGCGCGGGATGGTTACGCGCTCGCCCGTCCGCGCCCGCGGGTCGCGCGGCCCTGACCCGTCCCCGTCGCCAGTGATATCATGCGCCCGTTCCGGCCGGATCAACCGACCGGACCGGAGAGCTCACTCAATGGCCGACAGCCCGGGGACCCAACCAAGCCCCCATCGCCGCAGAAACCCCATCGTCGCCGGCCTTCAGGCGCTGGTTCGGACGCGCGTCACGACCGGCCTGCTGGTCGTCCTGCCGGTCTACGTGACCATCCTGCTGGTCCGCTTCGTGTTCGACCTGATGCGCGGCTCCTCCCAGTGGCTGGTCGACGCCTACCTGAGCAGCCGGGCCGGCGAGTGGGTCCGCCGAAGCCTGCTCAACATCGATCTGAACGAGCTTCGCGAGCGGCTCGGGCACACCCCGTCGTCGGAGGAGCTCTATGATGCTCTGCCGGCATTCTTCCAGTGGGGCGTCGGGATCGTCTCGGTGCTCCTCACCATCGTGATTCTCTATGCCATCGGCCTGTTCGCGGCGAACATCGTCGGGCGGCGCGTGATCGAACTGTACGAGCGCATCCTCGACCGGCTTCCGCTGGTCAAAACCGTGTACGGCGCCACCAAGCAGGTGCTCGAGGCATTCGCCGGCGATCACCGCCAGGGCTTTCAGCGCGTCGCGCTGATCCCGTTCCCCGATGCCCGCATGCGCGCCGTCGGATTCGTGACCAACAACGTGATCGACCACGTAACTCAGCAGGAGCTCGTCACGATCTTCATCCCGACCACCCCCAACCCGACGACCGGGTTCTTCCAGATTCTGCCGCGCACCGAGATCACCGAGCTCGACTGGTCCGTCGAGGACGCCTTCCGCGCAATCGTCTCCGGCGGCATCCTGACACCGGCCGGCATCACGCTCGTTCCCAACGGCATGCGTCCGACGACGACGTCCGGCGCCGTCTCTCCGGCGAGTCCGCAACTGGCTCGAACCGCGCCGCCCGAGGGACCAACAAGCTAGTTGGCCGCCCGCGTTCCCGACCGGCGCGCGGCGGGCAGTAACCGGCTGATTCCAGGCGCTGTATGCTCTGCGCGCCGCGGCTCGCTGCGCGGCGAGCGAGGATCGCCGGAGACGCTCCCCATGTCCGTGAGCAATCGCCGCAAACGCCGACACGCGCGCTTCAAGCACCGGACCCAGCCGGGGGCCCCGCCCGGGATGCTGATTCCCGATCCGGAGGCCGGCGGGGGCGCGCTGCAAACTCTGGCCTACGGACCGGACCAGCACGTCGAGGCGACGTTAACGCGCTTGGCGCAGCTTGCGGAACTGATGGACCAGTGGCCAGTCACCTGGCTGAACGTCGACGGGCTGGGCGACACGGTGCTGATCTCGCAGGTCGGCTCGTTCTTCGGATTTCACCGCCTCGCGCTCGAAGACGTCGTGCACACCCACCAGCGCGCCAAGGTGGAACGGTACGACGACCACCTGTTCATCGTCGCGCGCATGCCCGTCCGTTCCGAGGCCTGCGAAGTCGAGCAGATCAGCATCTTCCTGGGTCCCAGGTTCGTCGTGACGTTTCAGGAGCGTCCCGGCGGCGACTGCCTCGATCCCGTGCGCGTGCGCATTCGAACCGGCCTGGGCCGGCTGCGCTGCTCCGGCGCCGACTACCTGGTCTACTCGCTGCTCGACGCGATCATCGATCAGTACTTTCCGCTGGTGGAGCGCTGCGGCGAGCGGCTCGACTCGATCGAGGAGGAGGTGATCGTCGGCAGCCCGCGGCCCGACGTCGTGGGGCGCCTGCACGACGTGAAGCGCGATCTGCTCGTGCTGCACCGCAGCATCTGGCCGCTGCGCGACGCGCTGGCCAACCTGCTGCGCGCGGATTCCAGCCTCATCACGGATGAGACGCGCGTTTACCTGCGCGACTGCTCCGACCACGTCATCCAACTGCTCGACCTGGTCGAGAGCTATCGCGACCTGGCCAACAGCCTGAGCGATCTGCACCTGTCCAACATCAGCTATCGCACGAATGAGGTCATGCGCGTGCTGACCGTGATCTCGACCATCTTCATGCCGCTGACGTTCATCGCCGGGGTCTACGGCATGAATTTCGACCCGGACCGCTCGCGCTTCAACATGCCGGAGCTGCACTGGCCGTTCGGATACGTCTACAGCCTGATGCTCATGGGCGGGATCGCCGCCGCGCAGCTGCTGTTCTTCTGGCGGCTGGGCTGGCTCCAGAACCCGCAGAGGCGCCCGCACGAACCGCACGCGGAGTGACCCTCGAAGCCGGAGTCCCGGCGCGCCGAAAGCGCCACGCCATCCTCTTGGGGAGACGGGAATGTCAATCGAAGCCGCGATCGCCGCGTTGATTCTGCTGGCCGCGCTGAATCCTCTCTCCGCGATTCAGTCCGCCGGCAAGGCTCAGGCCCCGCAGACCACGGTCATTTATCTCATGCGGCACGCTGAGAAAGTCGACGAGAGCCGCGACTCGGAGCTTTCCGAGGCCGGCCGCCTCCGGACCGCGGCCCTGGCGTCCATGCTGCGGGACGTGCGCTTCGACGCCGTCTACTCCACCGACTTCAAGCGCACGCGCGGGACGATCGAGCCGCTGGCGCGCCAGCAGGGCGTGCGCATCGACGTTTCCATCAGCCCGCGCAAGCTGGCCGACCACATCCTCGACCAGCAACGCGGCAAGACCGTGCTCGTCTGCGGGCACTCCGACACGGTGCCTGACAACCTGCGCGACCTCGGCCTGCCCTTCGCCGAGCCCATGCTTGCCGGCTTCGATGACGTGTTCATCGTCACCCTCGTGCACGACTCGCACGGAGAACGTATCGCCGCGACGCTCCAGCGACTGCATTCGCCGCCCAAGCCGTAGCGTGCTGCAAGGCGCCGGCGGCGCGTCCGCCAGCCTCACGGACGATCGAAGATCGCCAGCACCGGCCGATGATCGGAGCCGAAGGTCTTGCCGGCCGAGCTGTCGGACTGAATCACGATCTCGGCCCCGCGAAACCAGTTCTCGCGCGCCCCGGCGACGTAGAGGTTGTCGATCGGCGTTCCCGGGAACGACGGGTAGGTCGTCTGCTCGTACCGCTGCGCGTAGCTGAAGAGGTTTCGCATGCGCAGCCCGCCGACCAGCCCTTCCGACAGCAGCGCGTGCGTCTCGTCGTAGCGGTCCTTGCCCTCGCAGTCGCCGCTGATGCAGTCATCCGCAAGATCGCGCCCGTTCTTGGTCTTGTCGGCGCAGCCTACGTTCAGATCGCCGCCCAGCACGACGGTGTCGTTCGGGAAGTAGCGCAGGTCGGCAAGCACCGCGTCCGCCATCGACGCCGCCACCAATTCCCGCTTCTGCGCGTTGGTGACATCTGCGGCCCCACTGTCGCCGCGCGAGGATTTGAGGTGCGTGACGTACACGATCAGGCCCGCGTCCGCAATGCGCGCCCGCAGGAAGCCGCGTCCGCTCGCGACCCTTGCCAGATTCAGATGCGCCGGCGGGCGAAGCTGGACCTCCGCCAACCCGCCGGCGTTCTGGTCCAAGTCTTCGTCGTACTCCAGCGCGTCCGCCACCGGCCAGCGGCTCGCGACGGCCACCTCCAGGTCGCCCCAGCCCGTGCCCTCGCCGGGCGAAAACTCCGTACAGACCACGTGCCACTCACTCGGGTCCTGTCCGGCCTGCGAGAGGATCTTCTCCACGATCGGCTTGGAGTTGAGCTCCTGAAGCAGCAGCACATCCGGCCGCAGCGCCGCAAACGCGTGCGCGAAATCATCGCCGCGCGCCTCCACCTCCGCGATCGACTTGCAGCTCTCGACATTCCACGTGACGACACGAACCGGCTGCGCCGTGGCGGTCGCGGTCAGCACCGCAAGAACGACCGCCGCGAGCGACGTCGCCATCCATCCGCCGATCGAAGCCCGCCTCGCCCGCGCCTGGTGCATGACATGCACTCCCTGATCGCTGTTCCCCGCTCGCACTCGGCTCACGTCTTCGGCACGATCGACGGCGGCCCCATCGGCGCCTGCACCCCCGTGAAGTGCGCCACGGGATCAGGCATCGGCATCGAGTGCGGCAGCGCGAACAGCTCGCCATACTCGTACCCGCAGCGCCCGCCGTCCATCGCGTCCGCGGCCCGAACGCGGTGAACCAGTCGCCGCAGTCGCTCCGGCGGAAACTGCGAGCGATAGGACGAGATCGCCTCGATCTTCTGCTCGATCACGTCGGTCGTGTCCACGACGAACGTCGAGTGCCAGTGCGTCACTTCAGCCCCGATCCCCGTCGGACGGTACCAAAGCCAGTCGATGCGGTGCGGCGGCGTATCCTGGAAGCGATCGTCCCACTTGGTGAGCTGCGAGTAGAAACGTGACGCCTCGACGAGAAGCTGCGCCTGGTAATGATCCGGCGAAGCGCCCGGCGTCCGGCCGGCCATCCCAACCACGATTCTGGGCCGATAGCGCCGGAACGCGGTCGCGACGATGTAGCGGTTCTCCGGGCAGTCCATCAGCACCCGGTTCGGCAGCGGAAGCTGCTCCATCACCGTCACGCCCAGCACCTTCGCCGCCGCGTCGCGCTCGTCGGCGCGCGTCGCCGGATCGCCCAGCGGCGTGGGCTCACCGTTGGTCAGGTGCAGCATGCCGACCTTGTGGCCAAGCTGCGTCAGCCGCGCGATCGTCCCGCCGCAGGTGATCTCGAGATCATCCGGGTGCGGCATCGCAAAGATCACGTCAAGCTTGGGATACATCGCGGCGGGCGCGGAACTCACTGGTGTCACGTGCGGCTCCGATGCGGGCGGCAATCGTATACGCCGACAGTCGTGGGGATTCTTAGTCGCTCGGCGCGGAAAGTCCACTGGACTCCGGCGAGCGCGTCAGGATCGTTCACGCCGGGCACCCGCCGCGTCCCCGAGAACCGCAACGCTAGCTGCGGCTCTCGATCGCCGCCGCGAGGGGTTGCACGACGCGCGGGACGGCGCGCTCGACCGCGAAGCGCTCCGCAATCCGCACGAGTTCGCGATGCGCCGCGACGAGATCGCGCTGCTTGCCGAAGCCCCAGTACTGCCTGGCCGTCACAACCACGCTCAGCGGATTCGCCTCGTACTCGCCCGTGCGAACCTCGAACGTGGACGTACGGCCCTTGATCTCCAGGAAGACCTGCCGATCGCAATCGCCGCCAAGCGTCACCCCAAGGAAGGGCTGGCAATCGATGATGCGCATCCCTTCCCCGCCCAGCGGACCGATCAGCGGATGGTCGCCGAACAGCGTCTCCGCGACCAGCTCGTCGTGATTGCCGCGATACTCCAGCTCGAACGTGAACAGGCATTCGAGGTAGTCGTAGTCCAGGTCGCTGAAGCTCAGGTGGACCGGCGCCTGGTTCAGGATCAGATTGGAGTACGCGAGAAAGCTGCCTGAATCCTTAGCGCCGTAGAAGCCGAAGCGCAGCGACGCCGGATCCACGCGCAGGTAACGCCGCTCGCTCCCCTCGCCCACTTCCTCGTCCAGCACCAGCGCGCTTTCGTCCCGACGGCGCAGCCGCGTCATGCGCGGATAGCCCCGCCGCACCTGCTCCAGGAAATGCAGGAGCGACTCGCGCGACGGCGCCAGATCGAGCTTCATGAACAGCCGCGAGCTGACGCAGAACTCATCGCACAGCGCAGCAAACGACCACATTCGCGCCACCTCCACGCATCATCCCGATTCGCCATCCGCCGCAAGCGCAGATACTATCGGATTGTCGCTCGAACGAGAATCACGTCGTCTGCGCGGCAGGCGCGTCTCGAACAACGTTTCGCCTCAGGAGCCCAGCAACACCATGAACGTCGAACTGATGGCCGAGGCTCGTGGTCTCAGTGAGCAACTCATCGCCTGGCGCCGACACCTGCACGCGCACCCCGAGCTGAGCGGGCACGAGCAGCTCACCGCTCAATTCATCGCGCGCGAGCTGCGCGCCCTCGGCTACGAGCCCGTCGAGCGCGCCAATGGCGGCCATGGCCTGTTTGCCGAGCTGCGCGTCGACGACCGGGCGCCGTTCACCGTCCTGCGTGCCGACATCGACGCGCTGCCCATTCAGGAAGAAACCGCCGCACCCTACGCCTCGATAAACCCCGGCGTCATGCACGCCTGCGGCCACGACGCCCACGCCGCCATGCTGCTCGGCGCCGCCCGCCTGCTGCGCGCGAGAAAGTCCAGTCTGAAGCGCAACGTGCGGCTGATCTTCCAGCCCCACGAGGAGCTCTTCCCGGGCGGCGCGCCGGACATGATCGCCGCCGGCGCCCTCGCGCAAGCGGATCAGATCTTCGGTATTCACATCAGCTCAATGCTCCCGACCGGGCAGGTCGGCTCGCGCAGCGGCGCGTTCATGGCCGCGGTCGATACCTTTCGCGCCATCGTCCACGGCCGCGGCGGTCACGCCGCCATGCCCGAGTTGTGCGTCGATCCGATCGTCGCCGCCGCCGAAATCATCACCGCCCTTCAAACCATTGTCAGCCGGAACATCACCATCACCGAGCCGGCGGTCGTCTCCGTCACGCAGATTCAAGCCGGAACCGCCGACAACGTCATTCCCCCGTCGGTCGAGTTCGGCGGCACGATCCGCACGTTCTCGCGCGCGGTTCGAGAGCTCGTGGCCCGCCGCGTCGAGCAGATCGCGGCCGGCATCGCGGAGGCTCACCAGGCCCGCGCCGAGGTCTCCGTCACCAACGGGTATCCCGTGGTTGTGAACGATGACGAGCTCACGCGCCGTGCGTTCGAGTCCGCCCGTCGGCTCGGCTTTCAGGAGGATCAGATCCGGACGCTCCCACCGATCGGCGGCGGCGAGGACTTCGCGTACTACTGCGAGAAGCTCCCCGGCAATTTCGTGTTCCTGGGCGCGGCGAGCGAGGCGTCACACAGCACCTACCCGCACCACCACCCGAAGTTCGACGTCGACGAGCAGGCCCTGGCGCTGGGAGCCGCGCTCCACACCCAGTTTGCCCTCGACGCGCAGCCGCGCTGAGTGCCCGCGTTTTCGGCGGCGCGCCGCGGAGAACCGAAACATGATCAGCCCCGATCCCGCCGACCCGAAGATTCCCCCGCCGAACCCGCCCGAAGACCCCGCCCGGTCGCCCGCATCGCGTGACGCATCCGTTCCGCCCGCCGAACAGGACCTGTGCCCCATCTGCGGCACGCCGCTGTTCAGCTTGCACTGCAAGCGGCTGCGCAGAAACTGCGGCTACCGCGAGGACTGCTCCGACCTCTTCTGAAGCCGCCGAAGCCGGCCCGCGCGCCGCACGAACGAAGCGTGTTCCGGACCGCTTTTCGGCCGCAATTGCGGGCGGCATTCCCTGCCGTGTTCGCATAATGTTCGCGACTAAACTGAAAGCGGAGCATGGAACCGCGCACGGTCCTACCGAATACAGGGTCGCCTGATTTGGGATTGCACAACGTATTGTATGTTAACAGTTTACGTAAAAAGTTCAGATTGCTTGGATTCGGTTTGACGACCACCATATCTTGGGCTAACCTACTTGTTGCCCCCAACATGTCAGGCGCGTCTGCCTCCACTGGGGACACGTGAGGAAAGCGCGGGCATGAGGCCGGCAGACTACCTCTTGTTCCATTGAAATAAACTCCTCCTGCGGAGCAACCGGGATGACCGTCACCGATTTTCGCGATGCTCGCTTTGCCGTCGCATGGATGGACGAAGAGCCGGCGCTGACGGAGAACGCACGCAAGGTGCTCGAAGCCCGTTATCTCAAGAAATCCGAGCAAGGCACCTGTGAGGAAAGCGCTGGAAGCCTCTTCCGCAGGGTCGCCAACACCATCGCCGATGTCGAACTCTCCCACGGCGTCGGCCCGGCCGATCGCCTGCACTGGGCCCACCTGTTCTACCGCCTGATGACCAGCGGCGATTTCATGCCGAACTCGCCGACGCTGATGAACGCCGGCCGCGACATGGGCATGCTCAGCGCCTGCTTCGTTCTGCCCGTGCGCGACTCGATCAACGACATCTTCGACAGCATCAAGCACACCGCGCTGATCCAGAAGGCCGGCGGCGGTACCGGTTTCGCCTTCGATGAGCTGCGCCCCACCGGAGACTTCATCAAATCCAGCGGCGGGACCACCAGCGGCCCGATCAGCTTCTGGCGCGCTTTCAGCGAAGCGACCAACGCCATTCAGCAGGGCGCATTCCGCCGCGGCGCCAACATGGGGATGATGTACATCCATCACCCCGACATCCTGAAGTTCCTGCACGCCAAGCAGGACCTCAACCAGTTCACGAACTACAACATCTCCGTCAAGATCACCGACGCGTGGATGCAGGAGTTTAACGCCAGCCCCGACTCGCCCCATGTCGTCCGCAACCCGCGCAGCGGCAAGTGCTTCCTGATCCCCAGCGACGTCGACATCTGGGGCTATGACGTCCGCTCCCTGCGCGCGATCGACTGCGTCGAGCCGCTGCCGCCCGCCGCTCACGGCGAGAACCCGGCCTACATTCACTCGCCGCGGCTGGCGGGCGAGCTGCCGGCGGACCTGCGCGCCGGCTTCTACACCAAGCGCGACATCTGGAACTTCATCCTCCAGAACGCCTGGCAGACCGGCGAGCCCGGCGTCGTCTTCATCGACCGCATCAACGACGCCAACCCCACCCCCCACGTCGGACGCATGGAGGCCACCAACCCCTGCGGCGAGCAGCCGCTGCTGCCCTACGAGGCCTGCAACCTCGGCAGCATCAACCTCGGCAACTTCATTCGCCACGAGTGCACGCCGCACGCGCACGTCGACTGGGTCGCGCTGCGCGAGTGCGTGCACCTGTCGACCCGCTTCCTCGACAACGTCATCGACGCGAACAACTACCCCCTGCCCGAGATCGACCACGTTTGCAAGCACAACCGCAAGATCGGCCTGGGGATCATGGGCTTCGCCGACGCGCTCTACAAGCTCAACGTCGCCTACAACAGTGACGCCGGCGTCCTCTGGGGCGAGCGCTTCATGAAGTTCATCAACGACGAAGCGCACAACTACAGCGAGCACCTCGCCCGCGAGCGCGGCCCCTTCCCCAACTGGAAGGGCAGCCTCTGGGACACGCGCCATCACCGCCTGATGCGCAACGCCTGCACCACCACCGTCGCGCCCACCGGCACCATCAGCATCATCGCCAACTGCTCCGGCGGCATCGAGCCCATGTTCTCGCTCGCTTTCTTCCGCAACGTGCTGCGCGGCCAGAAGCAGGGTGAAAAGCCGCTCGTCGAGGTCAATGAGACGTTTCTGCGGCTCGCCAGCGAGCGCGGCTTCCACTCGCCCGAGCTGATCGAGCGCATTGCCACCGAAGGCACGCTCGCCCACATCGACGGCGTGCCCGCGGACGTCCGCGAGGTCTTCGTCTGCGCTCATGACATCGAGCCCGTCTGGCACATGCGCATGCAGGCCGGCTTCCAGCGTCACAACGATTCATCGATCAGCAAGACGATCAACTTCCCCAACAGCGCCAGCGTCGAGCAGGTCGACGAGATTTACCGCCTCGCCTTCGAGCTGCGCTGCAAGGGCGTCACCGTCTATCGCGACGGCTGCCGCAATCACCAGCCCATGGCCCTCAAGGACAGCGGCAAGCAGCACGAGTCGCATGACGCCGCCGCCGCGAAGACTGCCGAAACGCAGCGCAGTGCGGCCTCAAACGCCCCGGCGGACAACGCAGAAACCGTCGGCAAGCCGTCCAGCGACGCCGTCGTCCCGCCCGTCAAGCGCGACGACAACGGCAACGGCCACAGCGAGCCGAAGGCGGCGGCCCCTGCGCCCGCCCGGGCTGCGTTGGCTGCGCCCGCCGTCGTGCACGCCGCCGGCCCGGCTCCGGTCGTGGCTCCCGTCGCTCCCCGCATCGAGCCGGCCGACCTGCCCGAAATCGTCAGCGGGCTGCGCATCCGCCAGATGACGCCCTTCGGCAACATGCACGTCAAAATCACGGTCGACGCCCGCAGCCAGCGCGAGCTCGAAGTCTTCTCGCAGCTCGGCAAAGGCGGCGACGTCGCCACCAGCGATCTCGAAGCCATCTGCCGCATGATCTCGCTCTGGCTGCGCGCCGGCGGCTCGCTCAAGCACGTCATC
>CAYXIO010000035.1:0-38935 GCA_964465125.1 uncultured Planctomycetales bacterium
CGAAGACGCCGGTCGCCAACCCGCACCAGGGCAAGTTCCGCGTCGAGGTGAGCCGGTACCTGAGCAACACGCAGTACTACGTCTGCTCGAAACGCTTCAACGACCACGCCTGCAAGCAGGACTACGTCCGGGCCGAGCTGCTGGAGGCCGCGATCGTTCAGGACATCAAGGCGATGTTCCGCGACGAAGATTTCATGGCCCGCGTTTGGGAGGAGGCCAACCGCCGGCTGGGCGCCGAGAAACCCGACGTCGAGAAGGAGATCGCCCGGGTCGAAGCGGAGGCCGCCAAGTTCCGGGCGTCGATCGAGCGGTACTTCGAGGCATTCGAGGCCGGGACGCTCAAGGTCGAGCTCTGCAACCAGAAGGTCGCCGACCTCCACGGCCGGGTCGAGCAGTTGGAGACCGAGAAGCGTGAACTGGAGGCCCGGCGGGAACGCCTGGAACTGCCCGCGATCGACCGCGAGATGCTGGCCGCCCTGGTGGACAACTTCGAGGAGGTCCTGGCGTCCGCCCCGGTTCCACAAAAAAAGCACCTCCTCCACCGGCTGGTGAAGAAGGTGCTTATCCACGACCGTCGAACCGTCGAGGTCTGGTACGCGTTACCGAACGCGCGCCGGTTCGAGGACTGGAACAAAAAGCTCCCCGAGGAGGACTCGAGCCTGGCTGAAACACGACGCGAAATGTGCACGTTGAGGCCGTCGTCGACCGTTCAAACCTGAGCGATTGCGATTCGCCAGCGACGACTTTCAAGAGCCAAGGCGCTGACCGGCGACGCAAACGCGATGAGACCGCGCGGTTCGCAAGAGCCGACAATCGCGACGTTGCCGAGCTGCTCGACGACGACGGCGAAGGTGCACACACGAACCGGCGGACGAGACGCACCCACCGGCGCACAAGACGCCGTGCCTCATCGATCCGAACAGCTCCGCGTCGCGCGCCCGATTCCGGCGAACGCCGCCGCGCGGAAGTGCGCGAATCCATTGGGCAAAACGGCCGATTCCGCCCGAGTTCCTGGGCTTTCCGGTGCATGCGGCGCGCAGCGCGCAGACCCGCCCCCAACGGGATTCGAACCCGTGTTCTCGGCTTGAAAAGCCGGTGTCCTGGGCCTCTAGACGATGGGGGCGAAAGGCCCAGCATTCTAGGCGGACGGACGCTGAGCGTCAATTCGGGAACCGGCGACGCGCGGCGATGTCCCAAGTTCGCGCCGAGAGCCGCAGCAACGTCCGCGCGGCGCTGCTTACACCGCGTCGCTCCCGTCCCGTTGCGCCGTGCGGTGTCGCGTCGACAGCGCCCCGCAGCGGAGCTATAGTATGAGTCAGCCCGGCGAGGCGGCACTCATGCCAACAACCCTGACCGTCAACCCGAATATCGCCGAGATGGAATACGCCGTCCGCGGTCCGATCCCGCAGCGCGCCGCGGAGCTGGCCCGCCAAGGGCGCAGCACGATCGCGTGCCACATCGGCAACCCCCAGGCGCTCGGCCAGCAGCCGATCTCGTTCTACCGCGAGGTGCTGAGCTTCCTCGAAACGCCCGCCCGCATCGGCCGCGAGCGCGAGCTGCGCAAGCTCGCCGCGAAGAGCCCCGCCGCGTTCGCTGGCGTGGCGGACGGCTGGCTGACCAGCGACTACGTGCTCGATCTCTGCGAACAGATGCTGTCCAGGCTCAGGACCGGCCTCGGCGCGTACACCGAGAGCAAGGGACCGCTCTTCATCCGCGAGGCCGTCGCCGCATTCATCGACGCACGCGATCGCGTGGCGGAAACAGGCGGCGTGCCCAGCGATCCGAACGCGATCTTCCTCACCAACGGCGCCAGCGAGGCCGCCAGACACATCATCGACATCCTGATCGCCGGCCCGTCCGACGGCATCATGATTCCGACCCCGCAATACCCGCTCTACTCCGCGGCGATCAAGCGCGCCGGCGGCGTGCAGGTGAATTACTACCCGCACGAGGAAAGCGGCTGGACGCTCAACCGGGCCATGCTTGATGAGTCGATCGTCGGCGCCCGCGCCCGCGGCGTCAACGTCAAGGCCATCGTAGTCATCAATCCGGCCAACCCGACCGGCGCCGTGCTCCCGCGTGAGGCCGCGGGGCAGGTTGTGCAGTTCGCCCGCGAGCAGGGCTTGGCGATCATCGCCGACGAGGTCTACCAGGAGAACCTCTACGGCGCCGAGTTTCACTCCTTTGCCGCTCTTGTGGGTAACCAGGATGTTCCCCTATTCAGCCTGCACAGTACCTCCAAGGGTTTCTGTGGAGAATGCGGCCGCCGCGGCGGCTATCTGGAGATGCGCAACCCGCCGCGCGTGCAGGGCCGCGAGCTCGGCTTCATGGACGTGCTGGTCAAGCAGGCCTCCGTCAGTCTGTGCTCGAACACCACCGGCCAGGCGCTTACCTATCTAATGGTGCGTCCGCCGCCGCCGGGCAGCGCTCCGCACGCGCGCTTCGTTTGCGAGCGCGACGCGGTCCTGCGCGATCTGTACGACAAGGCCAGCATGATCAAGGCGGCTTTCGCGGACATGGAAGGCGTGGAGTGCTTCGGGCGGACCGGCGCCATGTACCTGTTCCCGCGGCTGAACGTTCTCCCGCGTGGGACGAGCGACTTCGACTATTGCATGTCGCTGCTCGAGCAGACGGGGCTGTGCACGGTGAACGGCTCGGGCTTCGGGCAGCGGCCGGGCACTAACCACCTGCGCATCGCGTTCCTGCCGTCGCGCAGCCTGCTGGAGGGCGTCCTGCCCGAGTGGGTGCGCTTCCATAATGCGTATGTCCGCGCGTAATACCGCGTACTCGCCCGCGTCGGGCCAGGGGTCGCTATCGTCCGGGCTGTCGTAGGTCAGGTCGTTGAGCAGGTTGCCGAACGGGTCGTACTCGCAGTGCGCGGCGAGGCGGCCGAAGCTGGGCACGTCGGTTGTGCCGTCGCTTTTCCGCAGTTGCGCTTCGCTCTCCCGCCGCGCTTGACACCGCGGCAGCGGCGACGCAAAATCGCCGATTCACCTCCGGGCGCATCGCCCGGGCGTGCGGGCGGTTAGCTCAGTTGGCTAGAGCGCGTGGTCGACATCCACGAGGTCACTGGTTCGAGTCCAGTACCGCCCATCCCCCGCTTTTGTCGGACTTGCGCTCGATGAACCGCACGCGACAGCGCCGAGTGCGGTAGCGCTCAATCTCGTCGCCGCCAGCGTCGTCGCCAGCGTCGTCGCAGGGCCGCTTGCGAACTGAACGGCCGCCTGCGAACCGAACGGCCGCTTGCAAATCGCGACAGACGGTCCTTAGACTAGAGCCGCCGCGCGTTTTCGGACCGCCCCGCGTAGCCGCTTGAAGGCGGCCGGCCGCGGCGAGAGGGTCTCCGAGAAACGCCTCAGGGCTGCTTTCATGCCCGCTGATCCCGCATCGCGCCTGCGCTTCGCCTGCCCGCGTTGCGGCAAGTCGCTCACCGCCCCGCGCAGCGCCGCCGGCCGGCGGGCGCGCTGTCCGGCGTGCGGCGAAGTGACCGCCGTGCCCGGCCAGCCCGCGACTGCGTCGACCAAGCCGAGCGCTGCGTCGTTCAACGCTCCGAACCCGATATCGCGCAGCGCGGCGGAGCAAGCCGCTCCGCACGCCGGCGCGTCAAGCGACACCCCCTGGGACGACCTGCTTCCGCTCGCACCGGCGGACCCCGGGCTCGCGCAAGCGCGCCGCAGCGCTCCGCCGCTCGCCGCAGCGACGACACCTGGCCCCGTTTGCCCAAGTTGCAGGCAACAGTTGTCGGTCGGCGCGAAGGTGTGCGTGCCCTGCGGCGTGTACGTCCGGAGCGGCCGGCCGATCCTGATCACGCAGGATGAGCATCTCGACCACATCTACATGTTCGCCGAGCGCCTCATCTGGTGGCTGAGCTGGATCGACCCGATCGGAATGCTGCCGATCGCCTCCGAAGCGTTCGGCACCTACCGGCCGTGGACGACGCGCATCCTCATGCTGCTCACGGTGGTCACGAGCGTGCTGTTCTGGGTCGCAACCTGGAACGCCCCGCTCGACCATCCGGCCAATCGGCTGTTGCTCTGGTCGGGGGTCGCCCTGAGCGCGGCGGACTGGGAAGCGCAGCTCCGCGCCGATCCCAACCTGCCGGCGGGAGAGGACGTGCCGGCCCTGGCGGCCGAGCTGGCGGCCTGGCAGGCCCAGGGGGGTTTCGAGCCGCAGCAGCTCCTGACGCACCAGTTCCTGCACGCGGACCTGTTTCACCTGCTTGGGAACCTGCTCTTTCTCGGCGTGCTGGGCTCGCGCGTGAATGCGTTGATCGGCAATCTCTGGACCGCGTTGCTTTATCCGTGTCTGGGTGTGCTCGCGGCACTGACGCACATGCTGATGCTGCGCGACGCGCCGATGACGCCGTCGCTGGGCGCGTCGGGTGCCATCATGGGGATGGCCGGCATGTACCTGGCCCTGTTCCCGATTCACTCGGTGCACGTCGCGGGCTGGTTTCGCTGGGGGCTGCTGGGCGGCTTCCGGCTGCACCTGAACGTGTTCGCCATCCGCGGCTTCTGGATCGTTTCGCTCTATGTCGCGCTGGATGCGCTCTACACGTTTCTGGGCGCCAACGACGATGTCGCCCATTGGGCGCATCTGGGCGGATTCGGCGCCGGATTCAGCATCGGGCTGATCCTGCTGGTCGCGCGGCTGGTCAACGCGCGCGGCGGCGACGTGCTGACCACGGCGCTGGGATCATGGGCCTGGCCGCTGGTCGGCCGACCGGGAGATCAGGACCGCCGAAAGGCGGCCCGCGCCGCGGTCATGGCGCAGCGCGGCGTGCCGTAGCGTCCGTCGGCGGACGGGCGTCCGCGTGGGCGATCGTGACGAAAGCCGTTTCAGGCGGCGTGCGAACTATGGCTGATCCATCCACACGCGGGCATCGTCCGGGCGATCCCAAGCGGTATACAAATCCGCGAGCGCCTTGGACGCCAAGCGTGTGCGAGGGTGTGTCGGGCCGAGTGCGCTGTTGAGCAGCGTATGGGCATCTCGCAGAGTGGCTTCGGCGTCTTCAAAAGTGTGCAGCGCAGTCTGGCATCGCCCCAGGTTCATCATCGCCACGCCGAGCATCCAGTGATCGCTTGGAAGCGCCTGGCAAAAGCCCTCCAGTGCATCACGAAGCAGCGGTAGCGCGTCCGCCGGCGCGCCGCGCTGCATGAGCAGGAGCGCCAGGTTGCTCTGCACTACCAGCGTTTCGCGGCCCTGCGCGCCGCTTACTTCCTGCCGCATCGCCAGAACGTGGCAGTAGATCGCCTCGGCTTCGCTGAGACGCTCTGCCCGCCGAAGCTCCTGAGCAAGATTGTTCTCGTAAGAGAGTGTCATCTCGTGGCGCTGCCCGAGCGATACCCGGGCTCGCGCCGCAATCTCCTCGCGAATGTCCAGCGACCGATCCTGCTCGCCCCACTGCGACAATACGCTTCCGAGCAGGTCGAGCGAGATGAGGGTGTCCGGATGACTCTCGCCGTAAAGCCGCTCCTTGCCCGCCACGACCTCGCGGAGAATCGGTGCGGCTTCGCCGAACCGCCCGGCAGTGTCGAGCACCTTGGCTTCCACGCTTCGAGCCGTCAGCGTGATGGAACTGTCAGGTCCGAACGCCGCGACGGCGCGCTGAGCAGCGTCATGCGCGGTGGCGAGCGCGTCGTCAACGCGGCCTGCGCTCTCCAGCATGTCTGCCAGGCTGCAGAGCGACTCCAGCGTGTCGCGATCGGACGGACCGAGCGCGACCTCCTGCTCGGCGGCGACGTCGCGGATCTCCGCGATCGCCACCGCCAGATCCCCGCGAATCTGCCGCGCCATGGCAAGCAGGCTGCGGGAGGCGAGCGTGTCGCGGTGCCGCCGCCCCAATCGGGCAGTGCGGCCCTGGTACGCCTGCGTCAGCAGCTCGATTGCCGCTTCCACAGTTCCGCTCTGGAGCGTAGCCGCGCCGTAGTCGTGCAACGCTCTCAGCGCATCAAGGTCATCCGGCGCGAAGTGCAAATCGTAGAGTGATTTTGCACGAGCGAACTCTCGCTCGGCCTGGGAGTATCGGGCGATTTGAGTGTATGCCCGGCCGAGGACGGTTCGCACAAGCGCCTCCGCCGCCGGGTGGCCGACAAACGCCTGCGCCACCTTGTCCGCCGCCGGGTCGAGAATCTCGGATACGGTAACATCGTGTCCGCGCGCTCGAGCGGGGTCGATCGATTCGAACATGTCCGTGACAAACTGGAGCGTTGCCCGCGCGAGAGCTGCTTCGGTCAGCGCCTTGCTTTCGCTTTCCTCGGCCGCCTGCTGGGCGAGCGTGGCGGTGTCCTTTGCGCGAGCTTCCGCATCGCGGGCTCGCACGGCGGCGCGTAATCCGGTGAGCGCCGCGGCGAGGCCCGCGGCGAGCGCAAGCACCACAAGGGCGGTGCTCGTGACGCTGACTCGATGGCGGATCACGAACTTGCGGAACCGGTACACCGCGCTCGGCGGCGCTGCGTGGACGGCGTCGCCACCGAGATATCGACCGACGTCAATCGCGAGCGCGTTGGCCGTCTCGTACCGCCGCGTGCGGTCCTTATCCAGGCATTTCATGACGATCCAGTCGAGCTCGCCCCGGATTGTGCGGAGCAGCGCGGGTGGGTCGGTGCCGCGTCGCTGAGCCAGGGTCTCGACCGCGGAGTCGCCGGGTTCGGCTGACCACGGAGCGACCCCCGGCTCTCTCTTTGCGTGCCCAGGTCTTCCTGTCGCCCGCCGCTGAAGCCGCAGGCCGCTCAAGCGGGCACTCGGTATCGGTGGCTGCACCTCACGGATGATGCGCTGCATCTCCGCGAACGCCGCCGAGCGGATTTGCTCCGGCTCGAAGGGCGGCGATCCGGTCAGCAACTCGTAAAGCAATACGCCGAGCGAGTAGATGTCCGTGCGCGTGTCGATGTCGGGCAAGCCGATCGCCTGTTCGGGGCTCATGTACTCGGGTGTGCCGATCATCTGGTGGAACTCGGTAAAGAGCGTTTTCTCCGTCAGGCGGTGGTCGGTGGCCTTGGCGATGCCGAAGTCGATCACCTTGGCCAGGGGCCGGCCGTCCACGGTGCTCACCAGCACATTGGACGGTTTGATGTCCCGATGGATCACCGCCTTCTGGTGGGCATGCTGCACGGCGTTGCAGACCTGCGAGAACAAATCGAGGCGCCCGAGAATGCTCAACCTCTCGCGATCACAGTAGGTCGTGATCGCTTCACCCTTCACCAGTTCCATCGCGAAATACGGCCGGCCGGTCTCGGTTGCGCCCGCGTCGAAAACCCTGGCGATGTTGGGGTGGTCCATCATCGCCAGCGCCTGCCGCTCGGCCTCGAAGCGGGCGATGACCTGGACCGTGTCCATCCCGAGCTTGATGATCTTGAGCGCCACCCGTCGGCGCACCGGCTCCTCCTGTTCGGCCATGTAGACTTCGCCGAAGCCGCCGGTCCCGATCCGTTGGAGCAGCTTGTAGCAGCCGACCCGACAGCCGGTGAGGTCGTCCGCCGCGCCGGCCGGTGGTTGAAACAACGGTCCGATCTTGCGGGCGAGGCCTTCGCGCAGGCGATCAAGCGACCCCGTCGGCTCGGTTGGCATCGTTCTTCCCCCTCGAAAGCCGCGCTCGCAGCCATCGCTTCGCCTCGCGCAGGTCGTTTTGAACCGTCGTGTGCGACAGGCCCGAGAGCTCCGCGATCTGCGCCTGCGTCAACCCTGTGAAGTAATGGAGCTGGACGAACTCGTGCGCGCGCGGATCGGCCGCGGCGAGCATGTCCAGCGCGGAGTCAAGGTCCAGCAGGTCGATCCCGCTCTCCTCAAAGATCGCCAGCATGTCGTCGAGCGGAACGCGGCGGTTGTATCCGCCGCGTTTGTGCGTCGCCTTCGCGCGGGCGTGGTCCACGAGAATCCTCCGCATGGCCAAAGCGGCCGCGTTGAGGAAGTGGGCCCGGTTTTCAATCGTGTGCAGCGCCTGCTCGTCAAACAGCCGCATAAGTGCTTCATGCACCAGGGCGGTGGGCTGGAGCGTGTGTCCGACCCGTTCGCCGCCCATGAGCCCGCCCGCCAGCGGGCGAAGCTCCGCATACACCAGCGAGACCAGACGTTCGCGGGCCGTGCTGTCGCCCGCCTTGATCGCGGCGAGAAGGACCGTCGCGGTCGCACGCTGATCGCGGTTCATCAGGCGGACCTCCGATGCGAATTGCGAAAAAAGGGTTGGGGTTCCCAAGCGGATTCTCGCAAACAGGTGCGGGGGCGGCAAGGGAGCCGCCGCGATACGAGCGCACGAAAGGGGTAACAGCATGACGTCGCGACTATCACTCCTCGGGCTGGCGGCGGCGAGCCTGATCCTTGTGGCGGGCTGCCCGCAGGACAACGGCGGGGCTTGGGGCCCGCTCGACTATGCGATCCCAGACGGAACCTACGCCGGAACACTGAGTCTGACGGCGTCGTTCTGGCAGAATGGCGTAGACGACGGGCAGGATTTCGACGAGTGGGAAACCACGAGGCGCTTCAAGACCGGCGATCTGATCAACAAGGTGACGAACGACTGGTTCTACCCCGGCGACCAGGACACGCTCGATTTCGGATCGCTTCAGCTCGTCCGCGTGGTGACGGACGTGGAGCAGTTCGACTGGGGCTATCACGTGCTCTTCGACGTGGCGGGAAGTTGGTATGACGTCCCGTTGTTCGGAACGGAAGACGCCGACTACGTCCTTGAAAACGACGGCAGCGTCTCGGTCGAGGACGTGACGGAGCTGGCTTCGCTGATGCAGTACGACGGCGGCGCTTGGGAGATCGAGCTCTACGTCGAGGGCAATCTGCTCCGCTCCGCAGGCAACAGCGGCGGTGACGCCGGCAGCGGTGGCAACAGCGGTGGAAACGGGCTGCCGCCGTGGTTCGACCTGAAGTCCGGCAAGGTACGCGAATAGCGCCCTGCGGCTCAGGTGCATTCGAGACTTCAGACCGGCCGTGGCCTGTGTCCCGTGAGGAGCAGGCCACGCCGGTTGCTTTCTCACGGTGGCTCAGGGGAACCGATTGGCGTGCGGTCGATCGAAGCCGGCGCCGTCGGGATCGCCTCCGCGCTGGGCGCAGCAGTCCCCCGCTTGACCAGGACAAGCCCGTATCGCCACGCTCGGCGGCATGGTTGATTCGGTGGAATTGGAGGCGGCGGGAATCGAACCCGCGTCCCGAAGCATTTCAGCCCAGGCCTCTACGTGCGTAGCCGAATGTTTTGTGTTTAAGCCCTCGGCAGACCGATCGGCGGGTCATCCGCGGGCCGAGCCAGGCTGCATCTCATTCGAACGCCACCCGACGGGAGCGCCCGAACCAGCCTGCTGTCAGCGTCGGCTCCGCCAGCAGGCGTCGCGGGCCGACGGGTTGCCTAGTTGTTAGGCAGCCAGACGATAGCCATCATTGGCATCTAACAGTTTTTTGCCAGCGGTTTTACGAGGAAGCTGACACCCTCGGCACGCCACCCGAACCTCAACCTGCCCGGTCGAAAGCCAGTTCGCCCCCGAACAGCTCGAAGTCGATGACTTCACCGAAGATTGTATCGACTTGCCGCGATGGAAGGAAAACCCGCCGTCTCGATTTCGTCCGATTCAGTGTCGATCGCGCGCCTGTGGGTCGCGCCCATCACGCCTGAGGCCGCCTGACGCCGCGCGGCGAGCGTGCACCCGCCGGGCGTGTGGGCACCGTGAAAATCGGTGACCTCACCAGTGGTGCCGGAAACTCGCTTGTGCCGTTCGACCCGGCGGATGCCTCCGAACCTGCCGGCTCGGGCACCGACGGCGGAGTCGCAGGTGCGGGCGGCGCGCCGGCGCCGGCTTCGACCTGGGTCGTGGGCAGCGCCTCGCTCATCGCGCCGTCGCACAGCAGGCGGTTTGTCTGCTCAAGCAGCTCACGGAAACGCGTGACCTGGGAGGAAACCTGGGCAAACGCTGCTTCACGCTCGGCCAGATCGGTTTCACGAGCGGCAAGGTCGGCCTCGCGCCCGGCCAGCTCGGTGTCGCGCGCTGCGAGCGCCGTCTGACTGCTCTCGAGGGCGCACTGATGGGCCAGCAACGCCCCCGCCGAGGCGCGCTGCCGAACGCTGCGCCGCCGCATCGACGCCGCGAATCTCGTCACCCGCGCGCGGGCGCGTGCCTGCTCGTCGGCGACAGCCTGCAACGTCGCGCGTTCGGTGTCGAGTTCGCGGCGAACGCGCTCGTGCTCGCTGGCGGCGGCGTGAAGCGCCTGCTCGCGCGTCGCAAGCTCGGCGCGCAGCGAATCAAGCGACTGCAACTGTGTCAGCAGGGCGGCCTTCTCGGATTGCAGTTCCGCGTTGCGCGCGGCAAGCTGCGACTCCGCCTGCTGCACGCGCGCGGCGCGCTGCTCCGCGGCAGCCTGTTCGCCGGCGAGAGCCAACTCGCGCACCGAAAGCTGTGCTTCCCGCTGCGACAGAGCCTCGGCCTTCTGCGAAACGGAATGCTCCAGTTCGGTCAATTGGGATTCACGCTGCTGGAGTCCGGCTTCGCGCGTATCCGCCGCCGACCGGACCGCCGAAATCTGTGCGTGCAGCCCCTGCAAAATGACCTCGAGGTCGGCGATGTCGCCGACGCCTTCCATGCGCAGGGCCGCAGCGGCGGCGATTCCGGCCCCGCCGGCAGCCGCCAGCGGCGTGGCGGAATTTCCGGCCGCCGGCGCGTGCGCTTCCGCGCGGACCGGCGGCGCAGCGGCGGCCATCGCGACCGCCTGCTGCGCGACGACCGTCGGCTCCGGCTGCGGCCTCTCGACCCGCAGCGATTCGCCGCCGATGCTGATCTGATCGCCGTTTTGCAGCCACACGGTTGATTGACGCACGCCATTGACGAAGGTGCCCGAGCGGCTGCCGAGATCCACGATCAGGGGCGCACCGTCGAGGCAGAAGACCAGCGCGTGGGCGAGCGAAACGTCCGGCGTGTCGATCACGACCGGGCAGCCGCTGCGTCGTCCGATCAGCGCCGGCGGGCGCAGCGCTACGGCGTGGCCGGCCCGATGGATGGTAAGCTCACTGCGCGCAGCCTCGTCGGCTTGCAGACCCTGGCTGTAGTCGGCCAGCGGTGAGAGCAGTTCCACCGCAACGACGACGTCGCTGACGCGCAGCACGTCGTCGGGCCGCAGAGGTTTCGCGCTGATCCGCTCGCCGTTGATGAACGTGCCGCTGCGCGAGCACAGATCGACGACGATGAGGCTTCGGCCCGTGTTGACGACGGCGCAGTGAACCTGGGAGATATCGCTTTGCCCGATGGGCAGATCGCAATCTCGGCGGCTTCCGATCAGAACGATCGGCCGATCGGTTTCGCAGATCGCCGAAACGCGCTCCGCCGGCGCGAGCAGGCGCGCCAGCGGAGCGCCGGCCGGCAGCCGAGGTCGGTCGGCCTCGGCCGACGCTGTCGAATGGGCGTCCGAGCTGCGCATGCGGGCTCCTGTCTGGGGCGCTGGGGAAGGAATGTGCGAAACATCCCCTACTGGGAGGGTTCCAAACGTCGACGCCGGATGCAACCGCGATTCATCGTGAACAGATCGTGTAATTGACCGCGTGCTTGCCGGCCGGCAACTACCCGTTGCCAATGCGGTTGCCGCCCATCGGCCCGCCGTGGCTGTGGCCAGCGGGGTCCGAAAGCACCGGCTCGAGCCGCCGGCGGACCCGCTGCTTCTCGGACCTGGCAGGCTTGTTTTCGGGGCGTGATTCGCTATCTTGATGGGTACGAACGCGAGGGGATCAGGCACTCAGTGAAGTCGTCGAACACGAGTTTGTTCGGCGTTCAGAGCCCGCTCGTAAACCTCGGCCTGCGTCCGAGTGTGACGTGAGGGAGTGTGTTCGGGATCCTCTCGACGGCGCTGTCGCAACAGACGACAACCGATTCTTAACAATCGCCAAACGTCGCGGCCAGACTCACCCTGTAGGCTGCGCGGACGGACGGCGACTTTGGCGACAACGCAATCGGATCTCCCGGGCTGATCGCGGCTCGTCGATCGAGCCGGTCGGTCGATGCTCGAATGCGAAATCGGATGACAGGTTCCTACAACTGGAGGGTACGAAAGATGCTGAAGCGATTCTTGGTCGCCGGCGCCGCGCTGGCGGCTCTCGGCACCTCGGGCGTCGCGCTGGCGCGCGACTGCGGCACGGACTGCGACAACACCGGTCGCGCGGGACGGGTCTACGATGCCTGGCCGTCCGTGGTCGCGTCCGGCGCCGGCAACGCGCGGACCGTCCGCGTCTGGACTCCTTTCCTGATCGACACCGGCCGCATGCTGCTGAATCCCGCCGTGGCGCAGGTCGTCGATGGACGCGTGCTCGGCGCCGCGACCATGTTCGTCGGCGGTGGCGATACGCCCGGCGTCGTTTCCTTCGGCACGGCCGATGACCTCGATTCCGCCGGCACGTATACCAGCAACGATCTGATGATCGCCGAGCAGGACGTGGGGCTGTCCGACACGATTGGCGAGATGCTCGACGACGGCACGGTCGTGTTCCGCGCCAACTTCCGCTCGAGCCCCCCGCAGAACAACATCGAGTGGGTCCAGGCCGTCCCGAACTTCCAGACCTCGGTTCCGCCCCCGAATGCCGGCACCAAGATCCTCAACCCGACCGCGCCGGGCATCGACGGCACCGCCGGCTCGGTCTTCCTCGGAACGCCCGCGGCCATCGAAGGCGGCAGCGACTTCTACATGGGCGAGACGAATTACGACGGCGGCACCGGCAACGTGCCCCCCGCCGTGAACATCTGGGACTACGACAACACCTTCCAGGCTCCCGCGACGCCGGACTTCAGCTACACCCAGTCGGCCGGCTTCACGTATGCCAACAGCATCTGCGGCGGCTGCATCGACAACGTGGCCGACGTTCGGCAGACCGCGCCGATCTTCGCGAAGGTCAACAACAACTACTACGTCGTGTTCGGGATGAACGACACGCATCTCGGCGGCTCGGCCCGCCCTGCGCTGCTGGTGGTGGACAAGTTCGCGCCCGGCGGATTTGACGGCTACACCGGCGCGATCGGCATCCTGCCTCCGGCCGGCTTCCTGTTCGTCGATCACCAGGCCACCGGTGGCGGCTCCAACGTGTTCGAGAGCAATCACTTCGAGATCAACAGCAGCGGCCAGATCGCGGCCCTGGTCGAATCGACCGCCAGCGTGCCCAGCCATGCCGTCGTGCTGTACGAACCGATCTTCACCGCCGGCGTGATCACCGGCTACGCGGCTCCAGTCGTCATCGCCGACGCCGGCCCGATCGACACGGTTGCCGACGGCCTGGCCGGCCCGATTCCGATCTTCGACCCCAATGACCCCAACGGCCCGCCGATCGACTACATCAACTCGATCTCGGCCGTCGGCATCAACGACCGCGGCAACATCGCGTTCTCGGCCATCTATGACACGGGCATCCCGTTCGATCCGAATGATCCGAACAGCGCGACGATCTGGGATTCGGCCGCCTATCTGTATTCCGACAACGACAGCACGCTGCACCAGGTGCTGCGTGAGAACGACCTGCTCGACAACGGCCCGAACGACCTGATCGTCGGCCTGATCCCCCAGGAGGACAGCGATTCGTTCTACGGACGCAGCCTGGCTGACAAGGCCGACCTCCTGGCCGTGAACTTCCGCCCCAGCGACGACATCAACTTCGGCGGATCGCGCGGCACGGTGATCGTCGCGGTGGGTCACATCGGCGACGTCAACTTCGACGGCACCGTCAACCTGACCGACTTGTCGCTTCTGCTGGTCGCGTTCGGCTCGAGCTTCGGAACGCCCAGCTATGATCCGCAGGCGGACCTGAACCTGGACGGAACGATCAACCTCGACGACCTGTCGCTGCTCCTGGTCGTCTTTGGGCAAAACGTCTAGCCGGTTTCAGCCGCTTGGCGGATGTTTCGCCGGGCCGGACTGAAACCTGAGAAAACGCGAACCCCCCGCCTTCTCGAAGGCGGGGGGTTCTCTTTAGCGCGCCTTCATCGCGGCGTTCGGCCCGGCCGGCCGCGCCGGTCGCCGATCAGGCCATCGGATGCCAGCCCGCGTCGGCCCAGAGCTGTCCGCTGACCGACGAGTTCTGAATCATGAACGCGATCGCGTGGGCGATCTCCTCCGGCAGGATCAGCCGGCCGAGCTGCGTCTGCGGGATGATCCACTTCGAGATGAACTCGTCGCCGAGCGCCCGCACCATCGGCGTGTCGGTGTATCCGGGATGAATGATCGCGCTGCGCACGCCGTGGAAGACGGCTTCGGCCGCCAGCGTCGCGGTCGCGCCCTCGAGTCCGGCCTTGGCCGTGGCGTAGGAGATCTGCCCCTTGTTGCCGGTCGACGACACCGAGCCGATCAGGATGATCGCGCCCTGCACGGCTTCCGCGGGCGTCCAGCGCTTCAGCCCGTTGCGGTGCCGATCGCGCGCGACGCTGGCGATCGTCTCCAGCGCCCAGTAAATCGGCGCGCTCAGGTCGACCTCGATGACTCGCCGGAAGTCCTCTTCCGAGTAGATGTCGGTCTGTCCGGTCTGCTTGTCGACCTTGACGGCCAGCCGATCGCGCGTGATGCCCGCCGCCGGCACGCAGATCGACACGTGGCCGAAATTCCGCTCCATCTCGTCGAAGACGTGCCGGCGAAATGCGCTGTCGGTCACATCGCCGCGGAACGGGTGGAACACGTGCCGCTCGAGTCGCTCGTTGCCCTGCCGGGTGAATTCCTCCACGTCCGTCGCCATATCGACCGAGGCGACCGCTTTGATTCCCTCGCGCGCCAGGGCGATGCAGGTGGCCCGGCCGATGCCGCGCGCGCCTCCCGTGACCACAGCCACCTTGGTCGACAGGTCCAGCCGCCGATCATCCCAACCCGCCTCCAGATCGATGTGTGCCGGCATGCGTCCTTCCTTCGGTGCTCCATCGAACATTGCGGCGCCCCTACCTTTCGTATCCGGGAAGCGTCTCGGATCGCTGCTCGAGCCAGTCGGTCACCTTCGGCCACAGGTCGCGATGCGCCTTGGAGCTGACGGCCAGCCCGATGTGCCCCACCGGGTAGTTGACGATCTTGCGGTCGGTGGAGCTGACGGCCTCGTTGAACGGCAGGCTCTGACTGGGCGGAACCAGGTGGTCCTGCTGCGCCACCAGGTTCAGGATCGGGCAGGCGATCCGCTTCAGATCGACGCGCTCGTCGCCGATCAGCAGCTTGCCCTTGATCAGTTGGTTCTTCTGGAAGCAGCACTTCACGAACTGCCGGAAGACTTCGCCCGCCACCGGGATGTTGTCGTTCAGCCACATCTCCATCGCGAAGAAGTCTTCCAGAAACTTCTCGTCCTCCATCTTCTCGTAGAAGCCGATCCACTTCTCAAAGTAGTTCTGCACCGGCTTGAGCATCTGGAAATTCACCTGCAGCCACTGCGGCGGGATGTTCCCATGTACGCTCACGAAGCGGTCGACGTCGAAGTAGTCCTCGTGCGACCAGACCTTGAGCAACGCGTCGTCCTGAGACCAGTCCACCGGCGCCGCCATCAACATCACGTTGCGGACCTTCTCGGGCCGCAACGCGGCGTACATCGCGGTCATCGAGCCGCCCATGCAGTAGCCCAGCAGGTTCACCTGCTCCACGCCGCAGCGCTCGCGGACGTCGTCGACCACGTGGTCGATGTAGCGCAGCACGTAGTCCTTCAGCCCGAGCTCGCGATCGCCATCGGCGGGCACACCCCAGTCGATGTTGTAGCAGTCGAAGCCGCGCTGCACGAAGTGCGCGATGACGCTCTTGCCGGGCCGCAGATCGAGGATGTACGGGCGGTTGATCAGCGCGAAGATCAGAATCAGCGGGGTCTTGAAGCGCGGCTCGACGTCGGATTCGTACTTGAGCAGGCGCAGGTTGTCTTCGCGGTAGACGCAGCGGGTCGGCGTCGCGCCGACGCGCGTGTTCCGCATCGCGTCGTAGACCTTCGGCGCGGCCATCGCCTTCTGGAACAACGTCATCCACGGCGCCACCAACTGATCGGGAGTGAAGTACCACGGTCCCACGGGGGCCGCGGTCGCCGGCTGGGTCGACATGTCGCTCTCTCCTCGGCGCGGGCCCACGGCCGCGCGGCCGTTCAGGTGCTCTGCCTGGCGGATTTCTTGCCGGAAGCCTCGAGCTGACCGATGCGCCGCTCAACATCATCCAGGCGGCGCAGCACCCGCTCCTCCAGCCCGCGGATCAGCGTCACCAGGTGGTCGCTGTCCTGCCGCGAGGGCATCTGAGCCGTTTGCAGCCCGCGCTGTAGGTACTCGTTCATCGTCTGCTGCCAGGCCAGCGAGTGATCCATGGCCTGCTTCATCGTCCGCAGGTACGCATCGCTCCGCAGAAACTGGTCCATGTGCTCGCTCAGGGCCGTGAAGAAGGCCTTGCGAACCTGGTCGACGAATTCGGCCTGCGGCGGCGGAGTGAACCCGACCGACGCGGCCCGCTGTAGAAAATCCGACCAGAAGGACGTGAACGGATCAGGAAAACGAAACGCCGAGTCGTTGTCAGGCATGGCAGCGGTCCTCAAGCGAAGCGACCCACGCGCATGCTCGCTCGCCTTGCATTCCGCTGCAACCTCGCGAGCTTCGAATGACGTGGCGCTGGTGCATTCCTTCCGTAACGCAGCAGACCCAACGCATCGCCGCTTCGGCGTGCCGGCTCGCCCCGGCACGGTTCGCGGCGACGCCGTTGGGTCGGCGTCCGTGGATCAGTTGCGCTTCGCCGCGAACCTCCGGCACGCCGCTCCCCCCGGGGAGTGGTCGGCTGGCCGGCGGAGTGAAACTACTTCGCGGCGGCCTTGGCGACGGCCTTGCCCACGGGATTCTCCCGGGCGAACTCCACCCAGTTCTGGAAGAGCTCGTTGCTGCTCTTGGCGAACGCCTCGCTTGTCTCCCGAGCGGAGGTGAAGCAGGTCTGCCAGAACGCGTTGAAGCGCTCAGTCGCTTCGGCCGGCGTCATCCCGGGCCGGAACTCGAACGTCTCGCGCATCGCGTTGAAGCCGCGCTTCGTCTGTTCGTCGAACAGCTTGCTGAAGCGGTCCACGTTGGCGCGGTTGAAAGGCGTCAGGTCCTGTCCGACCTTGTCGCACTGGGTCTTGAGCGTCTCGTTGTTGCGGCTGGCCCAGTCGCTCCAGAAACGGGCGTTTTCCTCGTACAGCTTGGTGCCGTTCTGGACCGCCTTGGAGAAGCCGTCGGCCATCACCTTGAACGAGTCGGCGAAGAAGTCAGTCGGATTCGTCATGGCTAGCGCTCCCTGCGTGCCTGTACAGCTATGTCTTTCACTATCGGAAATATATCGGCGCTTTGGCGCGATGTCAACAATATTTTGTGCATTTGCACAAAAATCATGCGCCGATCGTAAGCGCTTGTATTGTTTGGTATTGTGCGTCCAGGCCTACGCGCACGATTGACCGTCCGCAGATCAGGCACTACGCTACGTGCATCAGGAGCCGGTCATGCGAGCGCCACGCCCCGATTCTCGCGTCCTGCGGATCAAGAAGTACTCGAACCGTCGGTTTTACGACACAACGCGGAGCTGCCATGTCAGCCTGAACGAGCTCTACGACCTGGTCTGTCAGGGCTTCACTTTGGAATTATCAGACTCCAAGTCCGGCCAGGACATCACCAACATCGTGCTCACCCAGATCATCCTGGAACGCGACGCGCCAAAGCTCGCGATCTTCCCGGCGGAAATCCTGCACCAGGTGATCCGCACCAAGGAACAGTTCCTCGGCAGCGTCGTCGAGGAGTTCTTTCGACAGGTACTCATGAGCCAGCGCGCGACGCAGGAGCAGTGGTCGCGGTTCTGGCAGAATACGCTCGGGGTCAACCCGTTCGCCAGCGCGATGCCGACCGGGCCGGCGGATTGGGCCCGCACCGTCTGGGGCGTCTTCGGCGGGCCGCGCGCGGCGGGCGAACCCGCTCCCGACGCGAATCCGCCCGCGGCCGAAAGTGAGCCGATCCCGCCTGACCCGGAAGAACTGGCGGCGCGCGAACAGGAGATTCGCGACCTGCGTAAGCAGATCACCGACCTCGCGAGCCGGCTCGAGCACCTCTCCGATTCGGGCGAGCCCGGCTAATCTCGTCTCGTCGGTCCGGCTGCGCCGCGTCACTTTTTTGTTTGCGCTGCGCCGGGCACGGACTATACTCCCGGCGCCGGTCTTCAATCGATTCTGAAAGCGCGCTCTCAGCCGCCGCGGAGGAATAGCCATGAGAACGCTCGAGGGCAAAGTCAGTCTGGTTACGGGCGGAAGCCGTGGCATCGGGAAGGCCATTGCCATCGCCTTGGCGGAAGCTGGCTCGCACGTCGCCGTCAACTACTTTCGCAGCGATGACGCCGCCGAGGAGGTCTGCAAGGCGGTTCGCGAGCGCGGCGTGAAGTCGATCAAGTTCCGGGCCAATGTCGCGGACGACGACGCCAACCACCAGATGGTGGAAACGATTACGGCGCAACTGGGCCCGGTGAACGTCCTGGTGAACAACGCCGGCATCAACCGCGACACCACGTTCATGAAGATGACGCACGACGCCTGGCGCGAGGTCATCGACGTCAACCTGAACGGTCAGGCCATGGTGACGCATGAAGTCCTCAAGCGCTCGATGTATGAAGCGGGCTGGGGCCGCGTGATCTTCATCGCCTCGGTGGTCGGGCAGCAGGGCAATTTCGGCCAGAGCAACTATTCCGCCGCAAAGGGCGCGCTGATGTCCCTGACGCGCACGCTGGCCCGCGAGGTCGCGCGCAAGGGCATCACCGTCAACGCAGTCGCGCCGGGCTTCATTGAGACGGACATGACCGCGGGCGTGCCCGAAAAGGTCCTCGACCAGGTCCGCGCGGTCACGCCGGTCGGCCGGCTCGGCAGGCCCGATGAGATCGCCGAAGCGGTTGTGTTCCTGGCCGGGCCAAAGTCCGGCTACATCACGGGCGAGGTCCTGAACGTCAACGGCGGAATGTACATGGGTTGACACTTCCGGTTCGCACGTGCCGAGACGGCAACCGTAGGGGGTTGGGGTTCGGCCCCGGCCCGCAACCGCTCCCGCTACGTTGCCGAACCTTTGGACGTTTGCCGCTCATCAGAATGGTGATTACACTCCTTCGGGCCGCCTGGGGCAGCTCAGGGCGCGCAACCCAATCCCAAGAGGCGGCTTACGACCATGCCGGACGCAACCCCCCAACCCCGCCCCGACTCGGCTGGGCTCCCGCGCTCGGCGTCCGGGCTGGCCCTGCCGCTGCTGGCCGCGGCATCGCTCGAATCCGGGCTTCCTCGCACCGCCGACCTCGCGACGGGCCCGCCCCCCGTCGTATCTTTTGTCTCGCTGGGCTGCGCCAAGAATCTGGTCGACTCGGAGAAGATGCTGGGTCAGGTCGCGGAGTCGGGTGCGCTGATCAGCTCGGACGAGTCGGCGGCTGACACGATCGTGGTCAACACTTGCGGGTTTCTTGAATCCTCCCGGGACGAGGCGTTCGAAATCCTCGAAGAGCTCGCCGAACGCAAGCGCGCCGGGCGACTGCGACGCCTAGTCGTCGCCGGCTGCCTCGTGCAGCGCGACGGCGAGCGCATCCGGCAGCGTGTGCCCGAGGTCGACGTGCTCGTCGGCGTGAACAATCGCGACGACATCGTGCGTGCCGTCTGGCGAGCCGAGCACGACGCCGCGACGAGCCTGTTCCTCGGCGACTATTACTCGGGCCGATCCGCCCGCTGGAGCGACCAGGGGCGCATGCGGCTGACGCCGCGCCACTACGCCTACGTGCGGGTCAGCGAAGGCTGCAACCAGAAGTGCACCTTCTGCACCATCCCCTCGATCCGCGGCCCGCTCCGCAGCAAGACGCGCGATGAGCTGGTCGCCGAGTGCCGCGAGCTCTGCGCCGACGGCGCTTCCGAGCTGATCCTGATCGGACAGGACACCACCAGCTACGGCATGGATCTCGCGGAAAGCGGCGGACTGGCCGAACTGCTTCGCACGCTCAGCGCGCAGGTGACCGAAGCGCGCTGGCTGCGGCTGATGTACGTCTATCCGTCCATCCTGACCGATGAGATGCTCGACGCGATCGCCGAGAGCGAGCGCATCGTCAAGTACGTCGATATTCCGCTTCAGCACGTCAACGACCGGATGCTCAAGCGGATGAACCGCGGCGTCAATCGCGATCAGACCGAAGCGCTGCTCGAGCGAATTCGGCGGCGAATTCCGGGCGTTTCCATTCGAACGACGTTTATCGTCGGGTTTCCCGGCGAGACCGGACCTGAGTTCGAGGAGCTGCTCGAATTCGTCCGCTCCTTCGGGTTTGACGCCGCCGGCGCGTTCAAATACTCGCGCGAGGCCGACACGCCCGCCGGCCGCATGACGGAGCAGATCGACTCTGAGATCGTCTCCGAACGCCACGAGCGATTCATGCTGGCCCAGCAGGAGATCGCGTTCGAGGCGACCCGCCGCTTCGTCGGCAAGACCTTCGACGTGCTGGTGGATTCACGCGAGGATTTCGGGAACGTAGCCCGTCACGCCGGGCAGGCGCCCGAAGTCGACGCGACCTGCCTGATTCCCGACGGCGAGCTTCGGCCCGGTCAGTTCGCGCGGGTGCGCTGCTCGGGCACCGACGACTACGATCTTGTCGTCAGGCCGGCCCGCGCGCGCCGCAACGCGCGCTAGCCTTCCCGCCGCGTGGCTGCTGACGAGTCGTGCGGATATATTCTCCTCCGGAAGCGGCGCGTGACGAATGGAACGACTGGCGCCGCCGGAGGTCCTGCATGCTTCGCACCCCGCTGTACGCGTTTCATCGTGAAGCCGGCGCCCGGCTGGTGGATTTCGCCGGCTGGGAAATGCCGGTCGCGTATTCCGGCATCATTGACGAGCATCAGCACACGCGCAACCACGCCAGTTTCTTCGACGTCTCCCACATGGGCCGGGTCGAGTTTCACGGCGCCCGCGCCGGGGAGTTCCTCGAATGGCTCAACACCCGCAAGGTCGGCGACATGGCCGTTGGACAGTCGCGCTACAGCCACATCTGCAATGAGCGCGGCGGAATCCTCGACGACGTGATCGTCTCGCGCTGCGCCGATTCTTGGATGGTCGTCTGCAACGCCAGCAACCGCGAGAAGCTGCTCGGCTGGTGGAACGAGCACCGCCGCCGTTTCGGCGTCGAGCTGCACGACCGCACCCTCGAAACCGCCATGATCGCCATTCAGGGCCCCGAGGCGGTCGAGACGCTCGACAACCTGCTGCCGTTCACCGTGGGCGACCTGAAGCGCTACTGGTTCAAGGCCGGCAAGATGATGGGCTCACGCTATCACGTCGCCCGCAGCGGCTACACCGGCGAGGACGGCGTCGAAGTGATCATCCCCGCGGATTACGGCGTCACCGCCGCGAACATGATGGTCGAGCAGACCGCCAAGATCGGTCGGCCGATTCAGCCCGCCGGCCTGGGGGCGCGCGACACGCTGCGCACCGAGGCCGCCATGCCGCTCTACGGGCATGAGTTGACCGAGGAGTGGGACCCGATCACCGCCGGCCAGGCCTGGGTCGTCGCGCCCGACAAGGAATTCTGCGGCAAAGCCGCGATTCAGGCGGTCAAGGACGGCGGCGGCGAGCGCATCCTATGCGGCTTCGATATCGACAGCCGTCGCACGCCGCGGCAAGGCGCCCCGATCCTCGTCAGCGGCGAGGCGGTCGGCGTGATCACCAGCGGCACGGCCAGCCCGACGCTCGGCAAAGTGATTGCGATGGGCTTCCTGCCGCCGGCGCACGCCGCCCCCGGCACCACGGTGGAGATCGACCTGAAGACCAGCTCGATCCCGGCGAAGGTCGTGCCGCTGCCGTTCTACAAACGGAAGAAGTAGTTGTCCGCCGAGCTTCCCGCGTTCCGACCTGTTGACCTGTCCACGTTTTGACCTGTCGACCTTCTGACCCGTCGACCTGATTGCCCGCGCGTTCACACCGGCACGGGCTCGAAGCACAAATTTCCGCTGGTCAGGCGCGCGAAATAGGCTTCGATGGCATCCAGCCCGGTGACGCGGTGCACGAACGCCGCCGCGCGAACCAGGTCGGCCCGCTGCACCAGCTCGAGCCGCGGTTCCTTCAGTTCCAGACGCGTCGTGTAGAAGGCGCAGCTCTGGTGCGCGATCAGCACGATGCGGCGAAGGTGATGGACCTGGAGCAGGAATTGCAGCTCGTCCACGACGTGCTGCTGGCCGACGTTGGCCTGGATGTGCCCGGCGAGACTCGCCGGACCGCCCGGCAGGCAGACGCGGTCATAGCGCGGCAGCGAAAGTCCCGCGTGCAGAAAGTCGTCGAAGTGCTCGCCGACGCGGCCGTCCGAGCAGTAGATGGCGGCGGCGTGAATGCGCGCGGATTCGTACCGAACCGAGCTCTCAAAAGGCTTCATGTCGGACCCTCTGTCTCCCAGCGCAGGGCGCGCAGTCACCGCTGGATTCCGCCTCGCGTGCGCCGACCGTCGTCGCGGCTCACCAGAGCATCGTGAGCCGATAGATCGATTCCTCCAGCCTGCTTTCGATGGCCAGTCCACAGCGGTGGAACACGGCCAGCATGGCGTGATTGTCCGCCAGCACTTCGGCCGTGAATCCGCGAATGCCGTGCCCCTTGGCGACACCGATCAGCTCCTCGAGAAGCTGCGTCGCCAGCCCCTTGCCCTGCCAGGCCTCGTGCACCGAGAAGGCTACCTCGGCCAGGTTGGTCTGGGCGTCGAGATGGTAGCGCCCGACCGCGATGAAGGGCGAATCGTCGCTCTTGTCAGGCGTCGCCGCCAGGATCATGTCGTTCTCGTAGTCCACGCGCAGCAGGTCCTGAATCTGCGGGTGCGGCATGGACCTGATGTGCCGGAAGAAACGGTGAAAGACCGCGTCCTCGGAGAGCGAGTAGAAGTAGTCGCGCATCAGCGGCTCGTCGGTCATGCGGATCGGCCGAACGAACGCGCGGCCCTGATCGCGAAGCGTGATCCAGCGCTCCAGCTCCACCGGGTAGAGCGGGGTTGTGATCGGCAGCTCGATCTGGTCGCGATAGACGAGCTTGCGGGCCTTGGCCTCAGCCAGCAGCCACGGCCGAAACTTGGGGTGCGCAATCTGGATGAGCGCCAGGGCGCGCTCGCGGATCGTCTTGCCGTGCAGATACGCCACGCCGTACTCGGTCACCGCGTAGTGAACGTCCCCGCGGCTGGTGACGACGCCGGCGCCGACCGCCAGCGTCGGGACGATGCGCGAGATGGTCTCGTCGGCGGCGGTGGAGGGCAGGGCGATGATGGGCTTTCCGCCGCGCGAGCGCGACGCCCCGCGAACGAAGTCGACCTGCCCGCCGATGCCACTGTAGAACATCTGCCCGAGCGAATCCGCGCAGACCTGCCCGGTCAGGTCGATCTCCAGGGCCGAGTTGATCGAAACCATGCGGTCGTTCTGCGCGATGATGAACGGGTCGTTGGTGTACTCGGTCGGGTGGAACTCGATCATCGGGTTGTTGTCGATGAAATCGTAGAGCTGGCGCGACCCGAGCACGAAGCTGGCCACGATCTTCCCGCGGTGAAGCGTCTTGCGCGCGTTCGTGATGACGCCGGTTTCCACCAGCGGAATGATCCCGTCGCTGAACATCTCGGTGTGAATGCCCAGATCGCGGCGGTCCTTCAGGAAGTGCAGCACCGCGTCCGGAATCGTGCCGATGCCCAGTTGCAGCGTGGCGCCGTCCTCGACCAGGTCGGCGATGTGCCGCGCGATCTTCCGCGCCAGGTCGTCCGGCGTGCCCTGCGGCGCCTCGAGGATGTCCTTCTCAACGGGGACCAGTGCGGCGATGTCACGAACGTGAATGAAGCAGTCGCCCAGGCAACGCGGCATCTGCGCGTTCACCTCGGCGATCACCAGCCGCGCGCTTTCCGCCGCCGACTTCACAATATCTGTCGAAACGCCGTAGCTGCAATAGCCGTGCTCGTCGGGCAGGCTGACCTGGATCATGGCCACGTCGATGCGGTGTCGGCCGGTGCGGAACAGCCGCGGAATCTCGGAAAGGAAGACCGGCGTGTAGTCCGCGCGGCCCTGCTGGATCGCTTCGCGCACGTTGGCGCCGATGAAGAACGCATTGTGGCGGATCTTCGGGCCGAAGGCCGGCGACGCGTACGGCGCAATGCCGAGCGTCATGATGTGGACGACTTCCGCGTCGTCGAGCCCCTCGCGCGACGCCAGCGCCGCGACCAGGCTCTGCGGTTCGCCGGCCCCCGAGCCGATGAACACGCGGCTGCCGTGGCGGATGCGCTTGACCGCCTGCTCGGCGGTCTCGATCTTGTCTCGATACCGTTCGCGCCAATCGGGGACGTTTCGGCTGGGCATGGGCGGGATGCTCCATCGCGGTGGCCGGGGCATGGCGCGCGGCGATGGTTGTGCCGCGCGCCCGGGAGCGAGACCGCGCCATTCAGGCTCCGTGGTCCTCCCACCGGCACCGATCGCGAATTCTAGTAGCAATCGGCGTACCGCGCGTCACATCTCTCAGCGCGATTCGCGCGCCGTTGCGACCCGCGACCGGTTCGCGGCTCAGCGCCGGCGACGAGAGCGCATTCCCTTGGCCAGCAGCAGGGGCGCGAACAGGGCTCCCGCGCTGATCATGCTCGGCCCGCAGAGGCCGCAGGCTCCCGGCATGGCCAGGTCGCTCTCGCAAACGTCGCCGGTCCCGTCCGCGTTGGCGTCGGCCTGGTCCGGATTGGCCGTATCGGGGCAGTTATCGCTGGCGTCTGGGATGCCGTCGCCGTCCGAATCCGCGCTCGCATCGCCCCCGCTGCCATTGCCGCCGCCGCCACCTCCGCCCGTGTCGGCCGCGTTGACGGTGACCTCGACCGTCGTGGAGTTGTTCGCCGTATCGGGGTCAAACTCGGCCGCCGTGGCGCTGGCCGTCAAGCTTGCCGTGCCGGCCAGGGTCAGCGTGACAACCACGGTGACGGTTGCGCTCGATCCGCTGGCGAGGGTGCCCAGCGCACACGTGACCGGTCCGCTCCCGGCGCACGTTCCCTGCGACGGCGTCGCTGAAACCAGCGCGGCTCCCGTCGGCAGCGTGTCCGCAAGCGCGACGTTGGTCGCTGGGGCCGGGCCGGCGTTGGAGACCGTGATCGTGAAGGTCACCGCGTCGCCCACCGTCACCGGATCGGGCGCCGCAGTCGCCGTCACGCTGACATTTGCCTGGGCCAGATCGAACCGCAGGACGCGGTGGTTCAGTCGGTCGCTGACATACAGGTTTCCGACGGCGTCGACGGCGACGCCGGCCGGATCCTGAAGTGAATTGGCGCTGAGCCCGCCCGTATTCGGTGTGCTGGTCGCAAAGTCCGGCTGCCCGAACACGCCGCCGGCGACCGAGCTGGTCTGCGGGTCGGAATACTCGAGCACCCGGTTGTTCAGCGCGTCGGAGACGTACAGCTTCCCGCTGAGCGAATCCACGGCGACCGTCGCGGACGCGCCGGCGAACTTGAGCGTGCTGGCGCCGATCCCGCCGTTGTTCGCCGTGTTGCTCGCGAAATCAGGCTGGCCGAAGACGCGCGCGGCGGCCTGGCCGTTGGACAGCGGCGCGAGGAATAGCATCACGCGGTTGTTGAACTCATCCCCGACGTAGAGGTTTCCGGCGGTGTCCAGCGCTACGCCGCTGCAATGATCGAGGCCGCTCTGCGTCAGGTTCGCGCCGGCCGTCGTCAGGTTGGGCTGGCCGATGACCGTATCGGCGCTGGTGCTTGCCAGCGGAGTGGAGTAGATGGTCACGCGCGAGAGGAACCGGTCGGCGCAGTAGAGCTTGTCATTGGCGTCGAGCGCGATTCCATCGGGGTTGCCGAGGTTGTCGGCGGTGGGAGCCGCCATGCTGGCCTGATTCGCCGTCGTGAAGCTGCCGGCCTGCCCGAAGACGCTCACCGCCGCCATGTTCGTCGAGAGCGGGGGGTCGAAGCGCAGAATCCGGAAGTTCTGCGAGTCGGCTACGTAGAGCCGGCCCGCGCTGTCGACCGCGACGCTTTTCGGGCCGCTCAGCGTATTGGCGGCGGGATTCGCGCCGCCCTGGTTGGCGGAGTTGCTCGCGAAATCAGGCTGGCCGAAGACGAGGTCGGCAGCCTGCCCGGTCGTGAACGCGGCCGCATCCGGCCAGCTCAGCACGCGGTTGTTCACCTTGTCGGAGACGAAGAGGCGGCCCGAGACGCGGTCGACCGCCAGGCCGTGCGGCTCGTTCAGCGTAGCTGCCGTCGCGCCGCCGCCGGCGTTCGCGTTGCCCGATGCGAAATCGGCCTGTCCCAGCACGGCGTCGGCCGTCGCATCGCCCGACGCTGCGTAGAGCCGCGGCGTCGCCCCGGTCCCGGCGAGCACCCACGCGGTGACAAGCACGAATCGAGTGCGACGCAACATGCGGACTCCCCTTGCGCCCGGCTGACATTCGCGCGGGCCGCGATCGTCGACGCTCCGGTCGGCACCGCGCAGCGACACCGCTGCGCCTGCCCTTGCCTGGTCACGCGACAAACGAATACGAAAACTCATCGCTGGAACCATGGAGGCCCGGATTATAGCAGCGCTTTCAATCCGACCGCAGTGAAACGCTCCGCTGGCGAAGCTCACGAATCGACGCGCTCGAACGGAACCCGCACGTGCACGACGTCGCCTTCGCGCTCGCGCTCCACGGGGAACCCACAGTTCGCCAGCACCCGGTGCAGCGCCGGGTCGTCGATCGGCACCACCGCGCGGAAGCCCTTCACGCCGCGCGACCGTGCAATGTCGGTCAGCCGCCGCATCAGTTGCGTCCCGACGCCGCGGCCGCGCGCCTCATCCCGCACGCAGAACGTCGCGGCGGCGTAGTCCGTGCCCGACCGCCGATTGAAGCCCGCCCAGCCCAGCGCCTGCTCGACCGCGTTGTGCGGCAGCGTGGCCAGCAGCGACATGTCGTGCTCATAGTCGATGTTGCAGAAAGCCTGGAGCTGCGCGTGCGGCAGGCATAGTTCGGCCCCACGAAAGACCAGCCGGCGAGTGGACTCCCCCAGCGAGTAGAACAGGTCGGCGAGGATCGTCTCATCGGTCGGCTTGATCGGGCGGATCAGGAAGCGCTCGCCGTGCCGATCCGTGGCGGAGGACTCGAGGCGCTTCGGATAGACGGGCAGATACAGCGTCGGCTCGAACTGGTCCTGGTAAACCAGGCGGCGCTGCTTGGCCTCGGCCAGCAGCCACGGGCGGAACTTGGGGTGCGCGATGGAAATCAGCGACAGCGCCCTTTCGCGCACCGGCAGGCCGTGCAGGTTCACGGCCCCGAATTCCGTAACCACCCAGCGCACGTCGCCCCGCGTCGTCACGACTCCGGCGCCGTCGTCGAGCCGCGGCACGATCCTCGAAATCGTCCCCCCGGAAGCGGTCGAGGAGAGCGCCAGAATCGGCTTTCCGCCGCGGCTTCGGCCCGCCCCGCGGATGAAATCGACCTGCCCGCCGATGCCGCTGTAGAAGTGCTCGCCGATGGAGTCGGAGCAGACCTGCCCGGTCAGGTCGATCTGAAGGCAGTTGTTGATCGCGATCATGTTGTCGTTCTGCATGATCACGAACGGATCATTGGTGTGGTCGACCGGATGCAGCTCGACCGCCGGGTTGCCGCGAACGAAGTCGTAGACCTTCTGCGAACCCATCACGAGCGTGGAAACCGCCTTGCCGGGGTGCAGCGTCTTGCGCGCCCCCGTGATCACGCCGGCCTGCATCAGGTCCACCACGCCGTCGCTGAGCATCTCCGTGTGCACACCCAGGTCGCGCCGATCGCGCAGAAAGCCCAGCACGTGGTCGGGAATGCTGCCGATGCCCAGTTGCAGCGTCGCACCGTCCGGCACCAGTTCCGCCACCAGCCGCGCGATCGCGTCAGCCTCCGCGCGCTCGTGCGGAGCGGGCAGCTCCGGCAGCGGCGCTTCCATCTCCACAAAGACGTGCACCTGATCGACGTGCAGCCGGCACGGCCCGAAGGTCCGCGGCAGCCGAGGGTTGATCACCCCGATGACCAGCCGCGCGGCCTCGCAGGCCGCCGGCGCCGCATCGACGTGCGTGCCGAAGGAGAGAAAGCCGTCGGCGTCGGGCGGGGTGAGCGAAACGATCGCGACGTCGACGTCGATTCGCCGCGAGCGAATCAACCCTGGGATTTCCGAGAGATAGATCGGCGTGTAGTCGGCGCGGCCTTCCGCGACGGCCTGGCGCACGTTCGCCCCGATGAACAGTGCGTTGTGCCGGAAACGCGATGCAAAGCGCGGCGCGACGTAGGGCGCCTCGCCCAGCGTCAGCAGGTGATGAATGACGTGATCCGCCAGCGGCGCATCGGGCGCGCAAAGGTACGGCAGCATGCCCAGCGGCGTGGCGGAGCCGTCCGACAGGTAGATCGCCTCGCCGGGCCGGATCATGCGCACCGCGGCGGCGGGCTCGACCCGCTTTGAGCGAATCTGTCTGCGCCAATCGGAGCTTGCTGCCATGAACCTCTGCCATGCGCCGCGCGCGTTGCCTGGTCGCGAGCGGCCATTGTAAGGCGATCGCCGCCGAAAGTCGGCTCGCGCAGCGGAGCACCGCACGATGCTCTACAATGCCGCCTCGACCTGCGGCGGGAGATGGGCGGGGAACGGACGACTCGGGCAGCCCGGCGAGGTGTTTGGATGGGCGTTTCCGACGGTCTGACGATCGAGCCGATCATCGGACTTGAGATTCACGTTCAGCTCGCGACGCAGACGAAGATGTTCTGCGGCTGCGCGGTCGAGTTCGGCGCGCCGCCCAACACGCGCGTCTGCCCGGTCTGTCTCGGACTGCCCGGCGCGCTGCCGGTGATCAACGCCCGCGCGGTCGAGTTCGCCATCCGCACCGGCCTGGCGCTGAGCTGCCGCATCGCCGAGTTCACCAAGTGGGATCGCAAGAGCTACTACTACCCCGACCTGCCGAAGAACTACCAGATTTCGCAGTATGACCTGCCGCTGTGTCTGAACGGGCACATCGAGATTCCCTTTGACGGGCGCGTCCGCAAGGTGCGCGTCCGCCGGGCTCATCTCGAGGAAGACGCCGGCAAGAACGTGCACGATTTCCCCGGCATCACCGCGGTGGATCTGAACCGCGCCGGCACGCCGCTGCTCGAAATCGTCTCCGAGCCCGATCTGCGCTCGCCCGAAGAGGCCCGCGAGTTCGCCGTGCAGGTGCAGCGCCTGGTGCGCTACCTCGGCGTCAGCGAAGCCAACATGCAGAAGGGGCAGATGCGCTTCGAGCCGAACATCAACGTGCACCTCCGCCGCGGCGACGAGGAATTCCGCACCCCGATCGTCGAGGTGAAGAACCTCAACTCGTTCAAGTCGCTCTACGGAGCGATCCGCTACGAGATTCAGCGCCAGGTCGAGCAGTGGCGGCAGGACGGCATTACCGCCCAGACGGGCAACAAGGCCAACCGCGGCTGGGACGACGTGCAGGAGATCACGCTGCCGCAGCGCGAGAAGGAAGAAGCGCACGACTATCGCTACTTCCCCGATCCCGACCTGGTGCCCCTGCGGCCGAATCCCGCGCTGGTGGCCGAGTGGCACGAGCATCAGCCCGAGCTGCCGATCACCCGCACGGAGCGCTTCATCAGCGAATACAAGCTCTCGCCGCGCGACGTGCCGGCGCTGGTCGACGTTCGTGCCACGGCGGACCTGCTGGATCACGCCGCGGAGGCCGGCGGCGACAAGCTGATTCTCGCCAAGCACTTCATCAGCTTCTGGGCGACCCAGGCGAATGCGCGCAATACCTCGATCGCCGGTCTCGCAGTCCCCGCCGCGCGCATGGCCGCGCTGGCCAACCTGGTGCGCGACGCGAAGGTGAATGCGACCGGCGCGGGGCAGATCGCCGAGCGGATGGCCGCGGGCGCGGACGCGCTGCTCGCCGCGGAGCAGGCCGCCGGCCGCCGAACGCCGCGCCCGGTCGCCGATGAGCTGCACGGCGAATTCGATCCGGTGGACGGGCCCGGCCTCGATCCGGCGGCGCTGGCCGAGCAGCTCGGGTTGCTGCAAAGCAGCGACGAGGGGCAGATCGCCGGCTGGGTTGAGCAGGCCTTCGCCGCGAATGCCAAGGCCGTGCAGGACGCGCTCAGCAACCCGAAGAAAATTCAAGCCGCGCGCGGCTTTCTGACCGGCGCCGTGATGAAAGTTTCGGGCGGCAAGGCCGACCCGAAAATCGTCGGCGCGCTGATCGAGCGGCGACTGAGCGAGCTGGCCGCAAAGGCACCGTAGCGGCGCTCGCGCCGCGGCGGCTTCGCGCGCCGCGCTGGCATGCTCGCGCCGCACATTCTTCGCACCGACCCACTTGCCGAATCGCCCGCGGCGCCTCGGACTGAGCAATCGACCGGGCGGGAAGCCCGCACACCCGGCTCACCCCGGGGGCACTGCCGAATCGCCGCGTATCGACGCCCTTGCTGCTTGTCTTGATGCGGGTATTGCGGGTTGCTATAGTGGCAGAAGCGAGCTGGGAATTTGCGGGAACCGCGGCCACTTGTCCGGACTCCCGCCCGCGATCATCTCTTCGACAAAATCGGCGGACGCGGCGGTTCGCGACGCGCTGCGACGGCGCGCCGATGGCGACCTCCGCGGTCAAGCTGACGCGTCGGGTGAAACGGGCGAAGCGGCGATAGCGCCGGAGGCGGAAGGAAGCACGATCGCGCACGCGTCAACGACCGACTTCTCCGTCGGGTGCGGCGCGCTCGTTCTCTGCCCCTAGGGGGACCCCCAAGACGCGCCCCCCCGCGACGCACACCAAGGAGATCGCATGACACGCTTGGGCACCTTTCTAACCAGCACGGCGGTCGCGTTGTGCGCCGCCGGGCCGTCGGTTCCGTTGGCCCTCGGCGACAATATCCCCTGGCGGAATCCGGGGCAGCCGATGGCGAACGCGACGTCCGCGGCGCAGGCCCGCACGCCCGCGGAGCAACTCGCGCAGCTTGCGTCACGGCCGTTTGAGAAGCACCTGGTGGTCCAGTTCAGCCGGGCGCTGCTGCCGGCCGAGCGCGCCGCGCTCGACGACGCCGGGCTGACGCTGCTCGCCTACGTCGGAAGCCACGCGTACTTCGCCAGCACGGACCCGGCGGCGTTGAACGCCGACGCAATCGCCGGCCTCGGCGCGCTGACGGGTGCCGCGCCGATCGATCCGATAACGAAGCTGCACCCGATCCTGACGTCGGGCGAAAAGCCGACGTGGGCTGTCGTCGGCTCGATCGACGACGGCAGCGACGTGCTGATCGGCGCGTACATCATGTTCCACCCCGACACGGCGCTCGACTCCGATGCGATCGCGCTGGTGGAACTGCACGGGGCGGCGGTCATCGACGTGCTCGAATCCGTCAACGGACTGGTCATCGAGCTCCCCCTGAGCGCGGTGTACGCATTGGCCCAAGAGGATCCGGTGCAGTGGATCGAGCAGGCGCTGCCGCGGATGTCGACCAACAACGCGGAGAACCGCGCGCTCACGCAGGCCGACCAGGCGCAAGCCGCACCGTACAGCCTCAACGGCGCCGGCGTCTCGGTGCTGGTGTATGACGGCGGCACCGCCCGCAGCACCCATCAGGACTTCGGCGGACGCCTGACCGTGCACGACAGCTCCGGCACGATCTCCCACGCCACGCACGTGTGTGGGACCGTCGGCGGAAGCGGCGCGGCCAGCGGCGGCACCAACCGCGGCATGGCCCCCGGCGTCACGATCCTGTCGTATGGTTTCGAGTACGACGGCACCGGCACCTTCCTGTACACCAACCCCGGCGACATCGAGACCGACTACGGCGCCGCGATCGCCCTCGGCGCGGACATTTCCAACAACTCCATCGGCACCAACACGGAGACCAACGGCTTCCCGTGCAGCTATCAGGGCGACTACGGCGTCACCGACAATGTGATCGACTCGGTCGTGCGCGGCTCGGTCAGCAATGGCGTCCCGTTCCGCGTGGTCTGGGCCGCCGGAAACGAGCGTCAGGGCAGCCGCTGCGACGTGGAGGGTTACGGCGACTACTACAGCACCGCGCCGCCCGCCGGCGCCAAGAACCACCTCAGCATCGGCGCGGTGAACGCCAACGACGACAGCATGACCACGTTCAGCAGTTGGGGACCGACCGATGACGGCCGCATGAAGCCCGACTTCGCGGCGCCCGGCTGCCAGGTCGGCGGCGACAACGGCGTGACGTCGTGCAACTCCAGCAGCGACACCTCGTACACGGTGTTCTGCGGAACGTCGATGGCCTCGCCGACGACGGCCGGCTGCGCGGCGCTGCTGCTCCAGGATTTCCGCGCCCAGTTCCCGGGCGAACCCGATCCGCGCAATTCGACGCTCAAGGTGCTCTTCGCCCACAACGCCCAGGACCGCGGCAACGCCGGCCCGGACTACCAGTTCGGCTACGGCTCGATCCGCGTCAAGAACACCGTCGACTTCCTGCGCACCGGTAACTTCCTCGAGGACAGCACCGACCAGGGCTCGGCGGCCGTGTTCGTCGTGCAGGTGGACCCCGGCACGCCGCAGCTCAAAATCACCCTGGCCTGGGACGACTACCCCGGCACGCCGAACTCGAACCCCGCGCTGGTGAACGACCTCGATCTCGTCGTCCGCGATCCTTCCGGGACGCAGGCGTTCCCGTGGACGCTCAACCCCACCAGCCCGAGCAGCGCCGCGGTCCGCACGCAGCGCAACTCGCGCGACAACCTCGAGCAGGTGCTCGTGGACAGCCCGGCCGCGGGCACGTGGTCCGTCGAGGTGGTCGGCTTCAACGTCCCGCAGGGGCCGCAGCCGTTCTCTATCGCCGGAACGCCCAACATCGCCGCGTCCGGCATCCGCATCAGCTTCCCGGGCGGCCTGCCCACGCTGCTCGCGCCCGGCGTTTCGTCCAACTTCAACGTACAGATCACGGCGGTGACCGAGACGATCGTCCCCGGCTCCCCGACCCTGAACGTGCGCTATGGCGAAAACGTGTACTTCGAGATTCCGCTTCTGTCGCTGGGCGGCGACCTGTACGAGGCCACGCTCCCGCCGCCCGTGTGCGGCGCCGCGCCCGAGTGGTACGTGAGCGTCGTCGGCGACGAGAGCGGACTGGTCACAGCGCCCAGCGACGCTCCGGCAAGCGTCTTCTCCGCAGAGGTCGGCGCGGACGTGACCGCGGTGGATGACACGGTCGAAATCGATCTTGGCTGGACGGTCGGCGCCGCGGGCGACACCGCGACGACCGGCATCTGGAACCGCATGGACCCGCAGGCTACCGCGGCCCAGCCGGAGGACGACCACACGCCGGCGCCCGGCACAATCTGCTGGGTGACCGACGGCCGCGCCGGCTCCAGCCTCGGTGAGTTCGACGTGGACGGCGGAAAAACGACGCTGACTTCCGCGACCTACGACGCCACCACGCTCAGCGAACCTTACATCAGCTACTGGCGCTGGTACTCGAACGACACCGGCGGCGCGCCCAACGCCGACGTGTTCACCGTTCAGGTTTCCAACAACGCAGGCGGCTCGTGGTCCGCGCTCGAGACCGTCGGACCGTCCGGTCCGGGCACGGCGGGCGGCTGGGTCTTCGCCCAGTTCCGCATCGCCGACGTGATCGCCCCGACCAGCCAGATGCGCTTGCGCTTCATCGCCGAGGACGCCAGCACCGGCTCGCTGATCGAGGCCGCGGTCGACGACGTGCAGATCACCGGCCGCGAGTGCTCGACCGCGCTGGCCGACTGCAATGGAAACGGGATCGTCGACAGCGATGACATCGCCTCGGGCCGCTCCGAGGACGTCAATGGCAACGGCATCCCGGATGAGTGCGACCCGACGGACCCGTGCCCCGCTGACTTGACCGGCGACGGGCAGATCGACCTGGACGACCTGTCCGAGCTGCTCGTGAGCTACGGCTCTTCGATCGGCGACCCGGAGTACAACCCGGACGCTGACTTCGACGACAGCGGCACCATCGACCTGGACGACCTGTCGGCCTTGCTGGTGGTGTTCGGTACGTCATGCCCGTAACGGCGTCGAATCCGGTATGACGGCGATCACGGCGCGGGGCGGGCATCCGTCCCGCGCCGTGTCGTCTTGGCACGCGTGGCTTCAATCCAGGCCTTGCGGGGAGAGCGGATCGCGAGGGGCCGGCGCCATGCCGAGGAATCCTTCAATCCCGGTCTTGCCGGGAGCACGGGCTTCCAGCCCGCTTTCCGCCTGTGGCGCCGGTTTTCAACCGGGGAGATTGCCTGTGGCACCGGTTTTCAACCGGTGGAATGGGATAGGCGCTCGTCCGACGCCCCGCCCGCGGGTAGCAACGGGTATCTTACCCGTGAATCTGTCACCGTTTCGATCATGCCGCACTTGGATTCGTACACAGAACCGCATGCTTACGCCGCAGACGGCGAAAGCATGCCACACTCGAGTCGCCCGACTCGCCGCCGACGTATGTGCAGCTCGCCGGTCGCCTCGGCGGTGTTCGGGTCAGCGTAGTAGCTGTAGGTCGTGGTCAGCGAGTCGCCGCCGGCTCGCCGTGCCCAGGTGCGCTGCGCGATAAGAGCCTCAAGCGCCATCGCGCGAGTCCAGCCAGACGATACGCAACGGCACTGGACCCGCGCGCTTGCGCCTGCGGCTCTTCAACGCGGCGCCATCTCCGGCCCAACCGGCGATTCGGCTGGGCGGCTCTGCTCGGCCTGATAGTCCATGCCCATCTCCGGCGGCTGGCCGTAGTACTCGGGGTGCTGATACTTGCCGCGCTCGGGGCCGGTCTTGTCGCGCTCTACGGGCGCGCCGTACAGGCGAATCCGTAGGTCGTTGCGCACGGCCTTGACCTCCCAGGAGACCTTCGCGCCCGCCACGCCGCCGGCGATGCGGAACCAGCAGATCGGCGGCGCGTCGCCCGGCTCGGCCTGCTCGCCGGCCTGGAGCGCCGCTTCGCTGATCTCCTCGGCCACGTGCAGCATCGGCATCGGCGCGCCGACGGCAGTGAGCGTGTACCGCGGGTCCTTGTTGATGGTGGCGAAGTAATCGGGCAGCTCGATGACCGCCTCGCCGCGCTCGTCCAGCGTGATCTTGCCCGAATAGAAGTTGATGACCTCGGGCGACTCGGCCGCGTAGTGCAGGAGGTACTTGTTCTCAGGGTCGATGGGGTGATCGATGCGGAAGGGCTTGGTGCCGCTCCCGCCCATGTCGCCGACCGCATAGACGGCGTAGCCGTTGGTCGCCGTGCTGCAAGATCCGCGTACACCGTACGGGGTGTCACTGGCGCCGAGGGCGCCGGCGTAGCCATAAACGCCGCGCCCGTCCGAGCTGAGGTTGTACCCGTAGACGCCGTAGGCAAGGCCGCTGCTCGCGCCCGCTGAGCCGAATACCCCGACCCCGGACGTGCTGGCGCTCTCAAACCGTCCGCCGTAGGTACTGCCGCTGGTGGCCGTGGCGGTGCCGTACACCCCATACCCGGCCGTGCTGGATGTGCCGAAGTATCCCCCGTAAGTGGTGCTGCTGGAGGCGCTGGCCCAGCCCGTGACGCCGCGCCCGGAAGGGCTCCAGCTCTCGAAGGACCCACCGATCGCGCCGGTGCCGGTCGAACCCGCCTGCCCGAGGACGCCGATGTCGGATTCGCTGTAGCCCTGCACGCCGAGGGCACCGCCGGCGCCGTAGACGCCGATCCCGCTCGAGGAGGCGCTGGCCAGCCCTTTTACGCCGTACGTGGAACCGCTGCTAGCAGTGGCGGTGCCGGAGACGGCGACGGCGGAGGTGCTGCTGGCTTCGAACTTCCCGCCCGCCGTGCCGCCGGAAGCGAAGACCCCGGTGCCCTGGTTGCTGGCGGTCTCGAAGAATCCCCCGTAGGTCACGCCCGAGATGTTGGTGGCCCTGGCGTAAACGGCGCGCCCAAGTTGGCTGTTGCTCACGAAGTACCCGCCGTACGTCTCCGTATTGCCCGTGGTAGTCGCGAGGCCGAAGACACCGGTCCCATCGGAGCTGTCACTCTGGCCGTAGACGCCGTACGTGTCGCCCGACCCGGCGGTGGCGTGCCCAACGGTCCCAACGCCGAACGTGCTGGCACTGATACCGTGGACGCCGTAGGCGAAGCCGGTTGTGGCGTTGGCCGTGCCGTACACGCCGCGCCCGGACGTGCTGTCGCTGCGGCCGTAGATGCCGTAGGTGGTGCCACTTGAGGTGCTGGCCAGACCGTACACGCCGCGCCCGGACGTGCTGTCGCTCTGGCCGAATAGGCCGTAGGTCGTTCCGCTCGTCGCGGTCGCGTAGCCGAACGCGCCGTACCCGCCGGTGCTCTGGGTCTGGAAGTACCCGCCGTAGGGGGCCCCGGTGGCCGCGCTCGCGTAGCCGAACACGCCGCGTCCGCTCGGGCTGGCGGTCCGGCCATAGACGCCATAGGTGGTCCCGCTGGTGGCCGTCTCCTCACCAAACACGCCGAAGCCGCTCGTACTGTCGCTCTGAAAGTATCCGCCGTAGGTCTCGCCGCTGGCCGCGCCCGCCAACCCGTATACGCCGATCCCCTCGGTACTCCCATTCTGGAAGTAGCCGGCGCGGGTCGGCCCGCTGATCGCGCCCGCAAAGCCGACGACGCCCCACCCATCTGTACTGTCGCTCGCGCCATACACGCCGAACGTGAGGCCGCTGGCCGCGGTAGATCGGCCGTAGACGCCGACTGAGCCGCCGGCAGTGGATGCATTCTCTCCCCTGATGATGTGCGTCGAGCTGGTGCCCGTCAGCGTGAGGGGGTTGGGGACGGCCTGGAGGAACGCAGTGGAGCTCAGGCCGTCGAGCGCGTCGGCGTTCAGTGCGAACAGTGCGTTGGGGCCTGCGGTCAACGCCTGTCGGGGATTCAATATCACGAACCCGGTCAGGTTGCCGCAGTTCAGGCCGGTGTCGGCGCGCACCTCGATCTCGAGGAAGCGTTCCTGCCCGGCGAACTGAGCGCCGAAATCAAGCTCAACGGTGAACAGCCCCTCGATGACCGAGATGTTGTCGGCGCAGACCGGCGAACCTTGCGGAGCGCCGCCGACCATCGAGTCGTACAGCACGAAGCGCAGATCATACGTCCCGCTGGCTGGACTGCCGCCGTCGTTGAGCCGCCCCTGATAGGTGAACGCCGTCCCCAGCGGCGTCTCAGCCGCAGCCGGGGCTACGATGGCCAGCAACACGCTGGCGAAGCAGGATACCCGAAGCTTCATCATGGTCAGCTTCCTCCTGTGGTTGTGCCCGTCATGTTGGCGAGCCTCATCTACCGTTGTTCACTCTGATCATCGTCGTCACCGGCCTCCGGCAGGGCCGCTTCCGCTTCTCCCTGCGCTGCGCGCCGGGCTTCCGGGTGGTAGTCCATTCCCATGTCCGGGCCGAGCCCGTAGTACTCGGGGTGCTGATACTTGCCGCGCTCGGGGCCGGTTTTCTCGCGTTCGACGGGCGCGCCGTGGAGGCGATTGCGCAGGTCGTTGCGCAGGGCCTCGACGCGCCAGGAGACTTTGCCGCCCGGCACGCCGCCTGCGATGCGGAACGAGCAGGTCGGCGGCGCGTCGCCGGGTTCGGCCTGCTCGCCGGCCGCCAGCGCCGCTTCGCTGATCTCCTCGGCCACGTGGAGCATGGGCATGGGGGCGCCCATGGCCGTCAGTTGGTAACTCGGCGTCTTATTGATCATGGCGAAGTACTGCGGCAACTCGACCACGGCCTCGCCGGCTCCGTCGAGCACCACGGTGCCGCGGTAGAAGTTGATGACCTCGGGCGACTCGGTCGAGTAGTGCAGGAGATACTTGTTCTCCGGGTCGAGGGGGTGGTCGATGCGGAAGGGCTTGTCGCCACTGGCGCCAACGTCGCCCAGAGCATAGACGCCGTATCCGCTTCCGCTCGCGGTTCGCCCGTAGACGCCGTAATTGGTGCCCGTTGTGGCGGTGGCGTAGCCGTAGAGGCCGCGACCGGTGCTGCTGGCGTTGCGCCCGTCCACACCCGCTACTCCGGAGGTGGTCAAGGCCCAGACCGCGGTGTCGACGCCTGCAACGATGCGAGCTCCGCGCCCGCTCGCGTCGTTCTCCACGTACAGAGCATCAGCTCCCGACCCAACAAAATATCCCGCGTAGCCAGTGGAGCTGTTGCTTTCGCCGTACACGCCGTACGTGGTCCCGGTGGAGGCGCTCGCTACTCCCTTGACGCCGGTACCGGCCGTGCTGCTGCTCTCTCCCTGCACTCCAGTCGCGGCACCCGAGTAATGTCCCGTGTGTCCGTGGACACCCGTCCCCGAAGCGGCGTTGGTGTATCCGGCTACACCGGTGCCCCACCCAGCGTCCGACATCGCCTGGCCGTACACCCCTTCGCCGTCGGGGCTGACGGTCATTCCGAAAACGCCGACTGTTGGGCCCGTATTTGCCATGGCCGTTCCCAGCACCCCAATCCCACTAGTGCTGCGGTTGCGTCCATAGACGCCGTAGGTCGTTCCGCTGGTCGCCGTCTGCTCGCCAAATACGCCGGTGCCGCCGGTGCTGTCGCTCTGCCCCCATAGGCCGCAATTGGAGCCGCTGGCGCTGCTGGCCCAGCCGAACGCGCCGATCCCACTTGGGCTCATACTTTGAAAACTCCCGCCGTGAGTGACGCCGCTGATCGCGCTCGCAAGGCCAAACACTCCGCGGCCAGCCGTGCTGCCGCTCTCGAACCGCCCGCCGTAAGTGGTGCCACTGACCGCCGTCGCCTCGCCGTACACGCCGTGCCCGGACGTACTCTGGCTCTCGAAGTACCCGCCATAGGTCTCGCCGCTGGCCGCGGTAGATCGGCCGTAGACGCCGACTGACCCGCCGGCAGTGGATGCATTCTCTCCCCTGATGATGTGCGTCGAGCTGGTGCCCGTCAGCGTGAGCGGGTTGGGGACAGACTGGAGGAACGCCGTGGAACTCAGGCCGTCGAGCGCGTCGGCATTGAGCGCGAAGAGCGCGTTTGGAACAGCGGTCAGCGCCTGTCGAGGGCTGAGCGCGATGAACCCGGTCAGGTTGCCGCAGTCCAGGCCCGTGTCGGCCCGCACGGCGATCTCCAGGAAGCGCTCCT
>CAYXIO010000036.1:0-38310 GCA_964465125.1 uncultured Planctomycetales bacterium
TCGCGGCGGAGTACTTGCGGGCGTGCGACATGCTGCAACACGTGCCGGCGGAGCAAGCGTGATGCGGGACGTGCTGCTGACGGGCGCGACCGGCTTCCTCGGGCACTACCTTCTGGCGGCGCTGCTGCGCGAGCCTGGAGTTCGCTGCCGGCTCATGCTGCGGCCTCCGGTCGACGCCGCAGCGCGGCGGCTGGCCCTGTTGCTGGCTGAGTTAGGGCTCGATTTCGATTCACTGCGGGCGGGGGGCCGGGTGGAGCTGCTGGCCGGAGATCTTCCGGATCAACTGCCCTGCGGATCAGACGTTCAAGGCATCACCCACGTCATTCACGCCGCCGCACATACCGGGTTCGACGCCGATTCGAGCGGTGAGCCCGCCCGAACGAACGTCGAGGGGACGCGCGCCATGCTCGCCTTGGCGGCCCAGGCGGGCGCGCCGCGTTTTGTGCTGATCAGCACAGGATTCGTGTGCGGGGATCGGCGCGGATGCGTGGCCGAGACGATTTCTCCGAATGCGCCCGCGTTCTCCAACGCTTACGAGCGGTCCAAGTGGGAGGCCGAGCAGCTTGCATGGGCTTGGCGCAGCGCGGGCCGGATCGTGACCATCTGCCGGCCCACGATCGTGTTCGGCGACTCGGCGCGGGGCCGTGCCACGGTGATGAACGGCCTTTACCTGATCGCGCGCGGCACCGAGATTCTGAGCCGCGCGGTGGCCGACGAGCCGAACGTCGACCGGCGCCGAGTTTCGCTCCGGATCCTCGGCGACCCGCGCGCCACGATCAATGTCATTCCAGTGGATTGGGCGGCGGACCGCGTTGCCCGCATCGCGCTCGACGATGCGCGCGAGAACCGCGTGCATCACGTCGCCAATCCGAACCCGCCCACGCACCAGGAGATCAAGGAGTGGCTCGAGCACTGTTTTGGCCTGGCCGGCGGCGAGTTCTGTTCCGCGCCGTGGCCGCTCGAGCATCGCAACCACTACGAGGAGCTGTTCTACTCGCGCAGCAACGCCGTCCGCGACTACTTCCGTCGGGACTTGACATTCGAATCGAGCTGCGCCGATCCGGAGAACCGCCGGCGGCTGATCGATCGCGACAGCTTTCTGAGGGCCGTGCGCTATGCGCAGGAAACCCATTGGGGGCGCCAGCGCCGCGCTTCGCAGCGCGCGCGTCCATCCGCGGCGCGCGTCAGTCCGGGCTGGTACTTTCGCGAATTTCTGCCGCGATCCGTGCCGCGCTCGCGCGTGGCGCGCGTCGATGCGCTCACGACCGTGGCCCGTTTTGTGATCGTAGGCGCGGAGGAGGGCGAGTGGGTCTGCCGGTTCGAGCAGGGGGGACTGGCGCAGGCGACGGCGGGGGCGAGCGGCCCGCAGGAGGTTTTCGGGTATCGGGTCACGCTCGACGAGTTCTGCGATGTCGTCACCGGCCGACGCCCCGTGCAGGATACATTCTTCGAGGGCGGCGCCGAAATGTTCGGCGACATCGACCAGGCCCTCAAGATGGTGACGATCATCGAGAAGTTCGTGGCAGAATTCCCAGCTCCTCTCGTGGCGGAGGGCTGACTCATGGCCGTCTGCGCCAGCGGAAATTGCGAAGAGCGCGTCGAGATCCCCGCCGAGGGCGCGCTGCACGTGTCCGGCGTTCTGGCCTATCCGTTCAGCGGCGAGGTAGAGGTCGGGGCCGTGATCGCCGGGCCGCACCCGCTGCTGGGCGGAAACCTGCGGTGCAACGTCGTGCGATCGCTGCGACAAGCGTTGGCGGAAGCTGGCGGCGCAGCGCTGACGTTCGACTATCGGGCGCTTGACCAGATGGGCCCGGAAGCGCGCGAGTGGTCCGCCGTTACCGCCGAGTTCTGGCGCGACAGCCGTTGCCAGGAGGAATTCCGCTGGGCCGACGATGTGCGCTTCGCGGTTGCGGCGCTTGCGGGTTGGTGCGGGCCGCTTCCGACCATCCTGGTGGGCTACAGTTTCGGCTGCTGGGTGGTCGCGCAGCACGCCGCCGAGCTGAACCCGGCGGCGGTCATTCTGGTCTCGCCCAATCCGAATCGACATGATTTTTCGAGGCTCGCCGGCGCGCGGGCGCCGCTGTTTGTCCTTCAGACCGACGACGACTTCGCCTGCCGGCCAGAGGATGCATCCGCATGGTTTGAAACGCTGCGCGCGCCGAAGCTGCGGTGTGTGCTTCCTGCGAGTGGGCACTTCTTCCGAGGCCGTGAGGCCGAGCTGGCCGCCTCGGTGCTGGGCTTCCTGCGAGAGTGCCGGGTTCTGGAGAATTCGACGTGCTGACCACCGCTCGCGACGAGACCGCAGTCGACTCGCGGCTGTGCGAGGCGTTGGCGATTCACTGCGATCCAAAATGGGGTTCGCCGTACTGGATCGAGCGCACCAAACAACTCGGATTCGATCCTCGAACGGTCATCCGAACCGTCGCTGACCTGCCCCGGCTCGAAACCACGGAGGCAGCGGCACTGTCCGGCCGCGCGCTCGACGATTTCCTTCCCCGATCGCTTCAGGGGGCGCGGTCGAAACTCATCGTCGCCCAGACCGGCGGAACGCTCGGCCGACCCGCCTGGACCGCCTATCTCGAAGACGAATTCGAGGAGGCGTTTGTCGAGCCGTTCGTGGTCGCGGCACGCCACGTCGGTTTCCCGCTCGGCGGGACATGGCTGTTTGTGGGTCCCTCTGGACCGCACATCATCGGCCTCGCCGCCGATGCCCTTGCGAGACGCAGCGGCTCGCCGCGGCCCTTCATGGTGGATTTCGATCCGCGCTGGTCCAAGAAACTGCCCGCCGGGAGCTTTGCGGCCCGGCGCTACCTTCGACACGTGCTCGAGCAGGCTCTCGCGGTGTTGCAGACGCAGCCCATCGACGTGCTCTTCACCACGCCCCCGATCCTGCAAGCACTCGCAGGCGAGATGACTCCCGTCCAGCGCGAGAGCATTCGGGGTGTGCACTATGGCGGGATGGCGCTCGAGCCCGAGGCCCTGCGTCGATCGCAGTGCGAGGACTTTCCGAACGCCGTGCACCTGTCCGGCTACGGCAATACGCTGTTCGGATGCTGCCTGGAACTCGATGCCAAGCCGGGCCGTGCGTTGCGCTACTACCCGTATGGCGATCGCCTGCACTTGTGCGTCGTTGCCGCGGAGGCGCCCTCGGCGCCGATTGAGGGCGGCGCCGGCAAGTCGGGCCGGCTCGTCTTCAGCCGCCTTGATCGCACGGAATTGCTGACCAACGTCCTGGAGCGGGATCACGCACGTCTTGTGTCGCCGCCCCGCGACGCGCCGGGCGGGTTTGGGCGGATGGGCGTGGAGTCGCCCGGCCCTGCGGCGAAGACCGCTCAGCGGGTCGCCGTCGGTCTCTATTGAGGTGCTTGCATGTCTTGCAGAATGACGCGCGCTTGCTGGATCACGTCGGTGGCACTGGGCGGCGCGCTTGGCCTGGTCGGATGTGCGTCGCCCACGTTCGAGAGAGCAGTGCGCGTGTCGATCGAGCAGCACCAGGTCGCCGACCCGGCGGCGCAGCGCGGCGACGCGGCCTGGTACCTGCGCTTCGATGCACTGCTGCTCAGCGACCTGGACGATGCGATCGCCACCTCAGACACGAACGCCAAGCGGCAACTGGCGGCGGACCTGTACCGCGAGGGGGCACAACTGGCGCGCCGCGTGACTCGCGCAGAAATTGAACGCTTGCCGGCTGAAGCCCGCAGCGCCCTCGCAGGGCGATTCCAGCTCGAGCCAACCGCCGCCGCACTGCACGACCGGTTCGACCGCGCCGCCGACGACGCGCTGCGTACAGACCTCGCCAGGATCGACACGGCGCCCGCGGGCTCGTTGCAGCGGAAGCTGATCGCGCTGAGGCGAAGCGTCCATCCGCTGCCGGACGACCGCGGCCGCCTGGGACGACAGCTTACGCTCTGCTGGGCGGCGCTGCCGGCGTGGATTGGCTTGGAGAACGAAGAGGCCAAGTTGCGCTACAAGGCCGAGGCGCGGACGGCTACGAAACTGGATCACATCGCGTTGTGGCGGCCCGAACCGAGGCCGAGCGACGATCTGCTGGGGCGCTGCGCGCCGATCATCGCCGTCGAGTGGCCGGACCAGCGCGCGTACCCGGAAGCCGACGATCGGATCGGCGCTGTGCGCTTGCACGCAGCCGGGCGGAATATCGGCGTCACGGTCGATCCCGCGCACCCGCGCGTCTACGCGTATCGTTGGACCGCGAAGATTCACGGGCGGCGCTATGCGCAGCTCGTGTACGTCTGGTGGTTTCCCGAGCGGCCCGAAATGGTCGCCAACGACCCCGCCGCCGGCCACATCGATGGCGGCATGCTGCGACTCACGCTGGACTCCCGCGAGCGCCCGGTCCTGGCCGAGTCCAGCCTCAACTGCGGCTGCGGCCACGCCGTGTTCGCCGCCCGGGAGCTCGAGCGCGCCGCGCGGGACGAGTTCGGCGAGCCGCTGCCGGGCAATCGATTCGCACTTGAGCAGGACCTCGCCCGCCCGCACGAGGTGATGGTCGTCGACGCCTTCGAAACCCCGTCGGAGCGCGACCGCCCGGTCGTTTTTCTGTCGGCCGGCTATCACGAGGTTTGCCGGATCGCGTTCGTCGATGCCGCCCGCGGCGATGAGCTGCGCGCGGCGCAGGCGGCCCGCTATCAGCTTTCGCCCTACGCCGCCCTCGATGCGCTGCCGCTGGGCGATGGCGTGGGCTCGATGTTCGGCGCGGACGGGCTGGTGCACAACGCCGGCCGCCCCGAGGGCTACTTGCTCGCACCGACCGGCATCCTCAGCGCCGGACAGCCGCGCAAGCGCGGCGTTCAGCGCGTCCGCTGGGATGACTATCTCCTCGACGATCCGCACCTGCTCGAACGCACGCTGCGCCTGCCGCATGGGTTTTGACTTAACATCCTGGCCATGTCTTGGGTGATGATCGCGCTGTGGGTTGCGTGGGGCGGCATCTGCGGCGTGTGGGGAGCGCTGCTCCTTGCACAACGTCGCGTGCGCCGCGAGGGTCTGCTGCTGCGCCCCCTGGCGGGCGACGAAGCGGAGGCCGGCGCCCTGCCGTCGGTATCGGTTGTGATCCCGGCCCGCAACGAGGGCGCCGCGCTGGCGGACTGTCTGCGGAACGTGCTCTCGCAGGACTACCCTGATCTCGCGGTGGTGGTCGCGGACGACCGCAGTGAGGATGACACCGCCGCGGTCGCCGCCCGAATGGCCGGGCTGGACGTGCGTGTGCGAGTGCTGCGGGTCGCGGAGCTGCCGCGCGGCTGGATGGGCAAGTCGCACGCGCTCTGGTGCGCGACCCGCCAGGAGACGGCCGACTGGCTGCTGTTCCTGGACGTGGACTGCGCACTCCGCCCGCACGCACTCAGGACCGCGATCCAGGAAGCGCGTCGCCGCGATATCGAGCTTCTGAGCCTCTGGCCTGCGCAAGCGCCGGGCGGATTCTGGGAACATCTGCTCATCCCGTTGTGCGCCGCGATCATCGCGCTGTGGTTCGGAGCCGCAAAACGGGCCGCGTTCGCAAACGGACAGTTTCTGCTCATTCGCCGCAGCGCCTATGAACGCATCGGCGGACATCAGGCGGTGTGCACGGCGCTCATCGAGGACGTTCCACTGGCCGAACGCGCCGCGCAGGCGGGCGTCCGCCGTTGGGTCGGCTCCGGGCGCGAGTTAGTGCTGGTACGAATGTACACCCGTCTCGACGCCATCGTCGCCGGCTGGGCGCGCATCTACGTGGGCGCGCTGCGAAGCAGCGCCAAGATCGCCGCGAGCGTACTGTGGCTGCTGTTCGGATCGCTTCTGCCCTATGTCATGGCGGTTGTGCTGGCGATGATGCTCGTGAGCCCGACTCGGACCGCCGACCCGGCCACGCTACTCGTTTCCGCCGGCCTGTGCCTGCTCCATTTGACGCTGCTGTCGGCGGCAAGCTGGCGGTTCTGGGGCTTCGGCGGCTGCAAGCGCGGCTATCTCGCCCTGTATCCCTTGTCGGTGCTCATGGTCGCCGCCATTCTGGTGCGTGCCTGGTGGTGGCTGACCGTGCGCCGGCGGGTCCCCTGGCGCGAGCGGGCGTACAACATTGACGCTCGCGGCGGGATCGTCCGCTGACGGGCGGGACGCCCGCCCCACCCGTTTGTCGGGCGCGCCTCAGGAATCTCAGGTGCGGGGAACGCGGCCATCGTCCGCAATGTCCGATCAGCACTCGGACCCTCCGCGCGAGCGGCAAGATCGACGAGGCGTTCATGAACGGCGGCCTTTCGATCCCGGCGGCTGGTCGGGGATTCTGCCGCCGGGACCGGCTGCCTGGTCGATTCCAAGCGAGGCCTGGCCGAGCATGTTCCGCAGATTCGAGGTGCCGCAGGCCCCGTCGTCCGGCGGGTCGCGTCGAGACGAGGGGCCCGGGGAGAGCGCCGAAATCAAGCGCTGCGGACGGTGCCGATGCTAACCACCAGCTCATGACGTGCGTATAAGGAGAGGAGGGAGGCGCTTTGCACCGAGCGCAGCCGCATCCCACGGATTCGCATGGCTTTTTCGCGCCAGGAGGATGGCATGGACGTCAGCGTCACGATGAAGGGGATCGACGATTCGTCCGCGCTGCGCAGCCAGGCCGAGGAGCGGCTGCGGAGCGCGCTGGACCGGTTTCAGAGTCGCGTGCGCAACGTCAGCATTCTGCTCGAGGACGTGACCGGCCCGCACAAGCAGACTGTCGACAAGCGCTGCCGCATCTCTGTGTGGCTTGCGCACGGCGGAGAACTGACCATCGATGAGGTGGGCGCGGATGCATTCGCATCGCTGGCGGTGGCGCTGGATCGGCTCAAGGCTTCGATCAGTCGCGAGATCGGCCGGAAGAAGCGGGGCGTCGGCGCGGGCTAGCGTGTCCGCGATTACCGAGAAGCAGGTGCGTGCACAGCACCCGCCGGTGTGGACAACCGCGTGGAGTACCAGCGCGGCGAGGACTCGCTCAGCTCTCCCGGTGCCCGTGCGTGATCCTGCCCGTTTCCTCGGCCGGGGCGCTCGCCTCCGGTTCGTCGGACAGAATCCACAGCCGCGCCTGGTTCGCCTGGTCGTGCGTGAAGTAGCGAATGCGGGCGCTGGTGAAGGGCCGGCAGAACGCGGCCATCCACGCCTGCCATTTGCGCTCGCCGATCATCGCCAGCCGCTCGATGTCGCGCGAGTGTTTCATCCCGACCTGAAAGTCCTTCCAGAGCGCGGCCATCGTCCAGCCGTGAAAATCGGTCATGTCGAACAGGATGCGGAGCTTGCCGTGCCCGGCGACCAGGCGGTCCAGCTCGGGCAGGATCGTCTCGTAGTCGGCCTTGGTGAGCTTGCCGGTCACGCGCACCTCGAGGAACCTGCCGCCAGCCTCTTCCTCGAACTCGATCATGCGGTGCAGCAGGGTCATGGTAGTTCCTCCTGGACGAAAAGCCGCCCACTGGATGATAGACATCGCCCGCACGAGTTCTGGCGGGTAAGCTGCCCCGCATCGCTGCGCTTTGAGTCCACCATGCCTTCGGAGCCGCGCGCCATGAGACCCCGGACCGACCGGCTGCCCATTGCACTTGCGTTGATCCTTCTCGCCGCGGCGACGGGCTGCGCGCCGCGCACGGACCGGGCGCCGAGGCTCGCGCAACCGAAGAACCCGACCATCCCGGGGTGGTACGCCGACCCGGAGGCCGCTGTTTTCGAGGGTCGCTACTGGATCTATCCGACCTTTTCCGCGCCGTACGACGAACAACTGCACTTCGACGCGTTCTCGTCCGGTGATTTCCTGACATGGACCAGGCACCCCAACGTACTCGAAGCTGCTTCAGTTTCATGGGCGCGGCGGGCCATGTGGGCGCCGGCCGTCGTCGAGCGCGGCGGGCGCTACTACTTCTTCTTCGCGGCGAACGACATTCAGAGCGACTCGCAGCCCGGTGGCATCGGCGTGGCCGTGTCCGATCGTCCCGACGGCCCGTTCCGCGACCTGCTCGGAAAGCCGCTGATCGACGCGTTTCATAACGGCGCGCAGCCCATCGACCCGTTCGTCTTCCGCGATAGAGACGGCACGGATTACATGATCTACGGCGGCTGGAAGCACTGTAATCTCGTTCGTCTGAAGCCTGATTTCACCGGCCTGCTGCCGCTTCCCGGCGGCCAGATGTTCAAGGAAATCACGCCGGAAGGGTACGTGGAGGGCCCGTTTCTGTTCGTGCGCGGCGGCAAGTACTACTTCATGTGGTCGGAGGGCGGCTGGACTGGACCGGACTATCGCGTGGCCTATGCGATGGCGGACTCGGTGCAAGGGCCGTTCACGCGAAGCGGGACGATCCTGCGGCAGAATCCTGAAGTTGCGACCGGGGCCGGCCACCACAGCGTGCTGCACGACTCGCGCGCCGATCAGTGCTACATCGTCTATCACCGTCGCCCGCTCGGAGAGACCGATCCCAACCACCGAGTAGTCTGCATCGAGCCGATGTTCTTCGACGCGGACGGGCGGATCATCCCGGTGAAACTGACGGGCGGATGACGCAACGCCACTCCGCCGAGCGCGTCGGCGCCGCGGCGCTGCGGTGCCTCGGTGCGGTTGGAGATTCGCCGGCGTTCCCGTGGAGAATGGCCGCTGGATCATCACTCGGCCGGCTCCGCCGCTTCGACCGCTTTTCTCGCGCCGCCCGACGCCCGGTATGATGCGCCGGGATTACCGGAGGCGACTCGTGTTTCAGACCACCGCGGAAGCGCTGCGATACATCAAGGACCACTCGATCGCGATGGTCGATCTGAAGATCGCCGGGCTGTATGGCCAGTGGCTTCATCTGACCGTTCCGGCCCGGCAGTTCTCGCAGAAGCACTTCGACGAAGGCGTGGGCTACGACGGCTCCTCGGGCTCAGGCTTCACGCCGGTCGAGTCCGGCGACGTGAACGCGATCCCGCGGCCGGAAACCGCCTTCCTCGATCCGTTCTGGGAGAAGCCCACGATCAGCTTCCTCTGCGACACGGTCACCGCGGATACGCACGAGCCGTTTCCCAGCGATCCGCGCACGATCGCGGCGCGCGCCGTTTCGTACATGCATTCGACCGGGGTTGCGGACGAAGCGCTGATGGGGCCGGAGTTTGAGTTCCACATTTTCAACCGCGTTGATGTCACGCACGAGCCGTACCGGACGCAGATCCACGTGGAGTGCTCGGAGATCGAGCCGCAAGGCGCCACGCCGGCGATTCCGCACCGCGGCGGGTACTTCCGCGTGCCGCCCAGCGAGCACCTGCATGACCTGCGCTCCGAGATCGCGCTGACGCTGGAGCAGATGGGCATCGCGGTGCGCTATCACCATCACGAGGTCGGGGCGTCGGGACAGTGCGAGATCGAGGTCAACCTCGCGCCGCTCGTCCGCGCCGCCGACCAGGCCATGATCATCAAATACGTCGTGAAGAACCTGGCCCGCCGGCATGGACGCCTGGCGACCTTCATGCCCAAGCCGATCTTCGGGGAGGCCGGCAACGGCATGCATGTCCACCAACGGCTGACGAAGGACGGCGCGCCGCTGTTCTTCGACGAGCGCAAGCGGAACTACGCCAACCTGAGCGACCTCGCGCTGCATTACATCCGCGGCCTGCTTCGGCGCGGCGCCGCGCTCACGGCGCTGACGAATCCGTCCACCAACTCGTACAAGCGGCTGGTGGAAGGCTACGAAGCGCCCGTCAACCTCTTCTTCTCGCTGGCGAACCGTTCCGCCGCCGTCCGCGTTCCGAAGTACGCCGTCTCGCCCGAGGACAAGCGCATCGAGTACCGGCCGCCGGACTTCACGTGCAACGTCTACCTGGCGCTCGCCGGAATGCTCATGGCCGGGCTCGACGGTGTCTTGTCGGGTCCCGGCCCCGAGGATCCCGGCTTCGGTCCGTTTGACGTCGACATCGCCACGCAGGACGCGGAATTCCGCAGCCGCATCGGCGTGGTGCCGCGTTCGCTCGACGAGGCCCTGACGGCGCTGCAAGCCGGTCACCAGTTCCTGCTGAAGGGCGGCGTCTTCACGGCCGGGCTGATTCGCGACTGGGTCGAGGCCAAGCGCACGACCGAGGCCTGGCCCATGGCGATCCGGCCCCATCCCTATGAGTATCAGCTCTATCTGGATGCGTGACGCCGCGTGGTGCGCGCTGCGAATCGCCTCTCCGAGTGCTCCGTGCTGGTCGCGCTGCGGTCCGGCGGTGCGAGTTGAGGGATCAGAGCCTCGCAAGTGAGCCCGGGAAAACGGAGCTCACGGCCGCCGAACCGGCTTCGCAGCGCGACGGAGCCGCCGCGCGGACACTACCCGGCCCACGCGCTCCCGCATCCGCCCCCCGCAGGCGCTCTCGGGGGCGCCTGTCGCGTCGCCGTTCAGCCGTACAGCGCTCGCCGAGCCGGGGGGCCGGCACGCTGGTTCCAAGGTGCTGAACGACGATGCGCGGCGGATCGCGGGAACGCGCGACCGGCGCACACAATCAGGGGCTAATAGTCGATCCCCTGAATGTAGGTCCGCACGGCGCCGGGCTCCGGCAACACAACATCCGGCCGCATCATCTCGTTGTCCTCATGGTCGATGATGTGGCAGTGCCAGACATATCCTTGCCCGAGGGCGAAGGGGTCAAAGGGATAGTGCAGGTCCGGCGCATTCACGGCCTTGTCCTGCGGCGCGAAGCGCACCACGAAGCGGGTCACCTGTCCCGGAGGCACGAGGATCGTGTCCTTCCAGCCGGCTTCATTGGGATTGGGTGGACGGATCGGCCCGCGGAGGAACGCCGTCACATCGGGATTGCCGCCCAGCGAATGCGGGTTGCCCGTGTTGTAATCCAGCGGCGGGCCGTATCCCGGCAGGTACTCGCCGCCCGGGAACGAATCTTCGTACGCCGCGGAGTATCGCCGCACGTCGAGACTCTGCCGATTCATCAACTGGAACTGCACCAGGTGCAGATGGATCGGGTGCGCGTCCGCCGTCAGATTGACGATTTCCCAGACCTCGGTGTCGCCTTCGCGCGGCAGCTCGGAGTAGTACGTCGTGTGGCCATTGATTTCGATCGGCGTGAAGTCGCTGCGATCCGATCCGTCCCACTTCGTGTTGTTAACCAGCACCTCCAGCGGTCCGCCCTCGTACGGCGGCATCGGCCTCCCCATGACCTCGTTGAGCGTCAGCGAGCGGGTTTGGGCCGCGGTGACGCCCGGCGCGAGGGTTCCGCTGGCCGGATTGACCAGCCGGACCAACGGCGGTCGCAGGGGAATGCCGCTGGCAGGGTCGTAGCTGTGGTCCACGAAGCCGTCGGGCGCGGGCCCGACTCGGATCTGGAGGATCCTCCCGACGGTATTGCCCTGTGGGGCCTCACCGTTCGGGTAGGGGGTCTTGGCGCTGTTGCGAAGCAGCAACGTGGTGCCGGGGGATTGTCCGGCAAAGTCAATGATGACGTCGGCGCGCTCGCCGGGCATCAGCACGAGCTTGGTGAGTTGTCCGATCGGGGCGAGTCCGGACCAGATCTTGACCGGGGCGTCCAGGTAGCCGCCGTCGGTGCCGATCTGCCAGAGCGCCGGACCGTCGACCTTGGTCACCTGGTTGGTTAGAAACATCTCGTAGGTGCGGGCGTTCGACCCGTTGATGAACAGGAATCGGTAACGGCGCGGCTCGACGTCCAGATAGGGCCAGACCTTTCCGTTGACCACGATCGTGTCACCGACGAATTCGGGCAACCAGTATGGATGCTCGGGATTGATGCCTTCGGCCGGGAAATATAGCTGGCCGTTGGTGTCGAACATGCGGTCCTGAATGACCAGTGGAATGAGGTAGTCGACCGGTCCGTCGGCGCCCTGCTGGAGTCCGACGGGATGCAGCCCGGTCGGCAGCGGCAGTGCGGGGTCGATGATGTCGTAGGCTCCAGCGAGACCGGCATACACGTTCAGGCGCGTGACGCCCAGCGCGTGATCGTGAAACCAGATCGGGGCCGCTTCCTGTCCGTTGGGATAGCGGAGGACCGCTTCATTGCCACCGACCGACACCCCCGGTCGGCTGTAGTACGCAGGGCCATGATGGGAGCCGTCGCTGGTAAACCATGCGTCCGGACCGCCGTCAAGCACCGGAGGCACGTCGCCGCCGTGCAGGTGAACGACGGCCGGAATCGGACCCATGTAGTTCTCCGCGCATTCCCCCATTGGCGGCATCATGGGCGTGGAGTCATGCGCGCACATGTTCATGCCGTCGCCGAGCGGGTCCGCCCAATGCAGCGTCTGGTCGCTCGAGAATTTCCAGGCCAGCACCTGCGTATCGCTGGCGTATCCCAGGTCGTTCACGAAGCGGAACTGCGTCGGGACGTTTCGCGTCGCGACAACCACCGGGCCGGTGTAGGTCTCCTGAGTCGTGGTGGGCGCGTCCGGGCCGACGACATAACCCCAGACCCAGGTGCCCGTGTAAGCGCCTTCAGCCGCGTCGAAGGTCGACGGCAGGATCCCGGCCTGAAACTCGCGCATGTGGATTTCGATCTCGTCTGCGCCGCCAACCACCGTTGCAATCGGCCCGCCTGCGACGCTCAACGTCGGCAACGGGTCGACGAATTGGGGTATTGCACGACCGCTGAGCGGCTCCTGGGTCTCGGCGGCTGCCGAGATGCACGCCAACAGAGGCCACGCAAGCCCCGCAGTCCTCATCACGCGGTACGCCATGACGCTCCCTCCAGCGCGGTTCCAGCGATAGACAACCCGAGTAACGCCTGCCTGATTCGCAGTTTGCCGGGAACGCGGCGCAGCCTCCAGCAGCGCGACAGCGAATCCGGACGCGGATTCTCGGGAACGGGCGTGTAGGACAACCCCCCCGGCGTGTAGGACGCCTCCGGGGTCGAGTGGCGGTGGCGGCCTTATTGCAGGAGACTGTGGTCGATGGCGTAGCGGATGATGTCGGCGTTGCGGCGCACGCCCAGCTTCTCAAGCAGCCGCCGACGAAACGTGCTGACCGTTTTCACGCTCAGGTTAAGCTCGCGGGCCGCGTCCGTTACGCTCCGCCCCGAGGCCAGCAGCGCGAAAACCTGGTACTCGCGGTTGGACAGCAATTCGTGCGGGCGCTTCGCCGAAGCGCTGTCGACGTGCAGCGCCAAGCTCTGCGCAAGATCGTCCGTCAGAAAGCGCCGGCCGGTCGCAACCGTCCGAATGGCGGACAGGAGCTGATCCGGGGGATCGCCCTTGTGCAGGTATCCCCAGGCGCCGGCAACCAGCGCTCGCACGCCGTATTGGTCCGCCGGATACATGCTCAGAACCAGCACCGGCAGCCTGGAACGGATTCGTCGGATCTCCTGAAGCACCTCCAGGCCGGGCATGCCGGGCATGGCCATGTCCATCACAGCTACGTCACAGGCATGAGCGGCGATCGCGGCGAGCAGCTTGGGACCGTCGCCAGCTTCGGCGATCACCTGGATGTCCTGAGTCCCGGCAAGGATTCTCTTGATGCCTTCGCGAACCACCGCGTGATCATCGGCGATGATGACACGTATCACGGCATTGCTCCCCGCGTGGTCGGTCCGAGCGGCATGCGCAGCGTCACACGCGTACCTTGGGCTCGGCTCCCGTCAATCTCAACCTGGCCGCCCCATTCGAGCGCCCGTTCGCGCATACCGAGGATTCCGAGCGAGCGAGCGTCGCTCGACTGATCGCGGCGGATCCCCACGCCGTTGTCCTCCACATCGAGAATCAGCGTACCGGACCTGCTGCCCAAACGGAGGGTCAGCTCGGTCGCGCGAGAATGCCGCGCGACGTTGGTCAGGCTCTCCTGAAGGATTCGGAACACCGCCGTCGCCTGATCCTTGGGCAGCTCCGGCGAGCGGTTCGGCAGCTTCGATCGGCAGCGGATCCCCGTGCGGGCGGCGAACTCGCGCGCCTGCCACTCGATCGCCGCCACCAGGCCCAGGTCGTCCAGCACCGTCGGGCGCAGGTCGGTGCAAATCCGGCGCAGCGTGCGGATGGCGCCGTCGACCAGGGCGTTCATGGCGTCGATGCGCCCGCGCGATTCGGAAGCATCGGCGACGGCGTCGCGCAATCCATGTAAATCCATATTCAGGACGGTCAGCGCCTGGCCCAGCTCATCGTGCATTTCGCGGGCGATGCGGGTCCGCTCCATCTCGCGCACGCGCTGGACGTGCCGCGCCAGGTGGCGAAGCTCCGCAACCAAGGCGCGGTAGCGCCGCTCGCTCTCACGCAGAACGGTCTCGGCTCGCCGGCGCTCCGTGATATCGACCATCGTGCCCTGAATGGTCGCGGGCGACTTGCCTGCGCGCGCCAGAAACGTGACGTTCTCCAGCACGTAGATGTCCGAGCCGTCCTTCCGCCGCATGCGCAGCTCGAAGCTGGTCAGCGTTCCTGCCCGCCGAAGCCGACGGACGAAGTCGCGCCGATTGGCCGGGCTGTGGTAGAGCTCCTGAGCGCTGTGGCGCATCAGATCAGCGCGGGACGCGTATCCGAGCATGCGTGCGGCCGATTCATTGCAGTCGAGTATTCGGCCGTCGAGCCGCGTCTGGTACATGCCAATCAAGTCATGCTCAAACACCAGCCGATACTGCGTTTCAAGTCCCTCCGCGTGTCCCGCGCGGGTCGCGCGCCGACGCACGAGCTTCGGCCTTCGGCTCCCGACGGACTTCGCGGTTTTTCGGGTCGGACGCTTGCCCACGCCTGCCTCGCTGTGGATCTAACCGGGCACCTTGGTTCGAGCGCGCTCATCCAAATCGACCAGCGTCAATCGAATGCTGACGATGTACGGCGGCTTTCCTTCCTCCCAGTGCCCGTACGTCGTCGCCACAATCGTCCCGTCGGGCAGGATTTCGACGCCCGGGTAGCCGCAGTCGGCCCCTTTGCGATTGTCCATCAGCCGGACCCGGTACTGGCCCGGGCTCCCGTGGCGCAAGTCGTCGTACGAGCCGACCCAGGCGACCCAGTCGCCCTGGGTGGCGCTGCCAGCCGCCATGTCGCGGAAGGAGATGAACAGCCGGCCGTCGGGCGCGTAGACGCCGACGTGCCGGTCGCCGGTCAGCGTCGCGGGCAGCTCGTGCGGCTCGGTCCAATACTGAGCCTCGTCCTCGGAGAACATGACGTGCGAGTTCTTGCGCCGCGCGTTCTCGCGCAGCAACATGGCGAGCTGCTTTCCATCGGGAGAGCGGATCACGCCGGGCTCGCAGAGCTGCACGTCGCGCCCGCTCCAGATCGCGCGGGGCGTGCGCCAGCTCAGGCCGCCGTCCTCGCTCGTCGTCTGGTACAGCGAAAACGTGCCGGTTGCCTTGCCTCCTTGAGCGAAGAAGCGCCCGTCATCGTGAAAGAACGCCGCGTACCTTCCATCCGAAAGCGCGACGACCGACGCCATCGCGACGATCCCGCCCCAGTCTCCAACGGGCTCCAGCTCGGTCCAGTGCTCGCCCAGATCTGCCGAGACGCTGCGGCGAATGGGATAGAGGCCGGAAAAGAGCACCATGCGGTCGCGCTTGGTCCTGGGGTCGACGAGCAGGTGAATCGTCGGCGTCTCCTTGCTGGTGGCAAAGCTGGCGGGCACGGGCAGGCGCTGCGACCAGGTGCGCCCGCCGTCCGTACTGCGTTTCATGCAAATCGCGCCCGCGCCGTGCCCCGTCGGGTAAACACACAGAAGGGTCTTGCCGTCGCGATGCAGCACCGTGGCAGGGTGTCCCAGATACTGCCCGTCCTCACGGTCGACAATGGACTGCCGCTGGGATTCCGCGGCCAGGTCGATGCAACGGACCGCTGCGAGAGCGGCCTGTGAATCGGGCGGGCGCGCGGTCGATGGACCTCCGGCCGGGCAGGCGAGCAGCGCCGCGAGCAGGGGGGTCGTGCAGGCTGCGTTCATGCAGGATCTCCCGTTTCGGGCGCGCTGACGGCGCGCGGTGTGTCGCATCGTGGCGCGCGGCGACGCACAAATCCAGAGGAGGCAGGAGATCCCGCGCCGCTGGACACCTCGTGCGGCGCTTCGCGCCAGCATCGTGGAGATGCATCTTCGGCCGGCTTTCGCAGACTAGGACGGCGGCGACGCCCCGAAGAAATCCAGCATCAGGCTGTAGAACCAGTCGCGCGCGTAGGCGGCGAAGCCGACGTGTCCGCCGCCTTCAAGCATCAACACTGCGACGTTCGGATTCGCGGTTCGAACCGCAAGGTCCGCGGTCGCCTGGGCTGACGCTGTCGGGTCATTCGAGGCGTGCAGGATCAGCACCGGCATTCGCGCGGATTCGAGCTTGAGCGCCCGGGGAGACTCTCCACGCGGAAGCAGGATCAGGTATTGCAGTCCGTCATCGACCGCGCCGGAGTAGTTCAGGCGTGTGCGTGCGAATTCGGATCGAATCAGAGCCAGCAGATCGCCATCCACCGGGCGGTATCCATCGAGCCGCTTTTCCTCGCGAATCCGCGATTGAAGCGCGTGCAGTACCGGGTCGCACAGCAGCGCCGCCGGCTGATGACATGCGCCAAGGACGTCCTCGAACGCAACGACCGGGGAAATCGCCAGCACGCCAGCCTCGTAGTGCGGTGCGCCGGTCAACGGTCGCAGGTAGGGTCGCAGGCGGCCCGCAACGCTCGCGTCATCCTGCGACCGGCCGTCTTCCCAGGCCGCCAGCAGCGCGTGATTCGCACCCCAGCAGAATCCGATCAGGCCGGTCCGGCGAATCTCCGGACGTGCCTGCAACCATTCGGCCAGCGCCAGCAGGTCTCCCGTTTCGAGCACGCCGAAAGTCGAGGAACTCGGCGGCTGCGTCCGGGCTGTTTGCCCATAGCCGCGCAGCTCGATGGCCAGCGCGTGGAGCCCCGAATCCCGCAGCGCTGCGACGATGGTGCGCGTTCGTTCGACCTCAAGCGTGCCGAACAGGCCCGGCAACACTACGATGCAATCCGAAACGATGGGCTCGCCGTCGCGCGTCGCCAACCCGAGCCTCCCGAACAGCCGCACGTCGGGAGCGACCGGGATCCAGACGTCCTCAAAACCGCTCCACGGCGGCAGGTCTACTTGCGTGTCGGAGCCGTGAGCGCACTGTGCCGTGTGCATCAGCCCGAAGTAGTTCTTGAACAGCGAGGAGCGTGCGTCAGGGTCGGTGTGGAAGTAGCGAAAGACGTCGATCGCGCGGCCGTCGGGGCCGGCGAGCTCATCCGTGATCAGCGGTGCGCGGTGACGAGCGGGCAGCAGCGGCTGCAACTGCGACCGGGCGGCGGCCAGCCACACGCGCGCGTTCGGCGCCGAGGCCGCGCTCATCGGGGGCTCCAGCCTTCGAATCGCCTCGAGATTCGCTGGGATGCTGCGCTCGGCGAAGCACCCGCCGCTGAGAGCCCAGCCGGCGGCAAACGCGAGTGCGACGCATGCCCGAACGCGCTGGCGGAACGCGCGAATGGACCGGTCCGGTCCGGACGCTCCCGGCGTCCGACGCGCGCCGCCGAACCTGCCCTCCCCACGTGCCAACGGTTTTACCCCTCGCCGCGTGAATCAAACCGGAAATGATAGCCCCGCTGCGTCTCCGTGCGAGGCGAAGCTAACCCGCGTTCCCGTCATTGGATAGGGCATGATTCGCGGCCGGGCTTTCCGTTCTGCCGCCGCTTCGGGGAGCCGCGCCAGGCCCGCGAGTCGCTGTCGCCGCAAGCTTTGGTCCGTTCTCGCGTTGGGCTTGGTAACCGGCTCCCCGAGCCGAGAGGTGATCCTGCTGTGACGCGGGGTGACGGGATCTCCAACAACTACATTCTCACATTGGCGTACCGCCGATCATGAGGAACGAATTCATGCGAACCACGCGGCGTTCTGTGCAAACGGTCTGGTGGTTGCCGATCGCGTCGGCCGTGCTGTCGAGTGCGTGCCTTGGGGCCGCCTTCGCGCAGTCGAGTGCAGCGCCGCCGGCGGCTCGACCGGACGCGCCGGAGCCGGCGTCGCAGCCCTCCGGGCGCGGACTGGTGCTCGCGACCGACGCCGCCAGCGCCGGCTACACGCTCTTCGCGCCGTTGAACTCCACGACGACCTATCTGGTCGACATGCGCGGCCAGATGGTGCACTCCTGGCCGAGCAAGTACTCGCCCGGGCAGGCCGTTTACCTGCTGGATGACGGATCGCTGCTGCGCTGCGAGCGCGAGCCGAGCAACGAGCATTTCGGTGGCGGCGGCATCGGCGGGCGCGTCGAGCGGATCGCGCCCGACGGAACCGTGCTCTGGCAGTACGTCTACGCCGACGACAACCACTGTCAGCATCATGACGCCGAGCCCATGCCCAACGGCAATGTGCTGCTGATCGCATGGGAGCGCCGCTCGCACGACGAGGTGACCGCGGCGGGAGGCGATCCCGAGCAATTCACCGGCGACGAGCTCTGGCCCGACTGCATCGTCGAAGTCAAGCCGGAAGGGCAGACCGGCGGCACGATCGTCTGGGAATGGCACGTCTGGGATCATCTCATCCAGGACCGCTTCCAGGACAAGCCGAACTTCGGCGTGATCGCCGAGCATCCCGAGCGGATCGATCTGAACAACCGCCGCGCGGCGCCGCGCGAGTCGCGCGCCGAAATGCGGCGGCTGCGCGCCCTGGGCTACGTCGGCGGCGCTGAGGAAGAAGAGTCAGACAGCTCGGATGAAGCGGACCGCGCGCCGGCGCGCCCGGATGAAGGACCACCGGAGGACGAGCCGGGATTTCCGCCGGGTCCCGGTGGGTTTGGCGGCCCGGGCGGCTTCGGCGGACCAGGCGGCGGCGCGGATTGGTGCCACACCAATTCGATTGCCTACAACGCCAGGCTCGACCAGATCGTCCTGAGTGTGCACAACTTCAGCGAGATCTGGGTCATCGACCACAGTACGACTACCGCGGAAGCCTCCGGCAGCAAGGGAGGGCGCTCCGGCAGGGGCGGAGACGTGCTCTATCGCTGGGGCAACCCGCGTATGTACGGGGCGGGCGGCAACGAGGATCAGCAGCTCTTCGCCCAACACGACGCGCGCTGGATTCCCGAAGGCGCACCTGGGGCAGGAAATCTGATGGTCTTCAATAACGGCCCCGGCCGGCCGGATGGTCGCTACTCCTCGATCGTCGAGATCGCACCGCCGATCGACAAGTCCGGCAACTACCAGCGCGAGGCCGGCAAGCCGTTCGGACCTGCCGCGCCGACGTGGGTCTACACCGCGGAGGAAAAGGGGGATTTCTTCGCCAGCCACATTTCCGGCGCCGAGCGAATGCCCAACGGCAACACGTTTATCTGCGACGGTGAGCAAGGCCGCTTTTTTGAAGTTACACACGAAGGCGCGCTCGTTTGGGACTACCTGAATCCCTATCTGGAGCGCAGCGCGCCGGACATGGGACCGGGTCGGTTCTTCCGCGGATTGCGCGATCGCGGCCGCGATGGGCGTCGCCGGGGCGATGGACAGGCTGGTCCGCGGCCGCCGGGAGATGCTCCGGACCGCCCGGACGGTCCTCCCGACCAGGTCGATCGCAGGCCGCCGCCGCCGAATGACGGCGCCCGTCCTGACGATGAGGCCGACCGCGCGCGCGATCCTCGTCCGGACGGCGGCGAACCACCCGGGGATGGGCGACGGGCCGGTCGGCGCTTCCCGGGTGATCCACCTCCGGGCGGAGCGGCGTTCTTCGGCGGGCGCTTCGGCGGCCCCGGGGGGCCGGGCGGGCCCGGCGGCGTGTTTCGCGCCTCGCGCCTATCGAAGGACGATCCGGGCCTGAGGCGACTGCTCGACGCGATCGGAAAGAAGTTCGAGTAGGCCGCGTTCGCAGGCCAGCGCGCCAAGGGCCCGCGCGGGGAGTCTGTGCGTGAGACAGGCATCGCCGGGCCGCGCGGGCGCTCTGACCGAAGTCGCGCATAGCGCTTGACAAGACACCGGCGCATCCGGCATACTTAGGTGCGCACCCAATATCCGTTGGGTGATTGCCCGAGGTGCTGGATGTCGCCGGTGCTCAGTCCGTCACGCGAGAAGATCGTCGACGCGGCCATGGAGCTCTTCGCCTTCCACGGCTACGGGCCGACCGGACTTTCCGAAATCGCCCGCAAGGCCGGTGTGCAGCAGGGCTCGCTGTATCACTTCTTCCCGACGAAGGAGGAGTTGCTCGCGGCGGTGCTCCGCCGCCGGCACGAGCTGCTGTGGCCCGAGGTGCTGCAAGCGATCTGGGACCGCTTCGATGATCCCCTGGAGCGCGTCTTCAAGCTGCTCGATCAATATCGCAAGATGTTGCAAGTGACCGAATTCTCCCACGGCTGTCCGATCGGAAATCTCGCGATCGAGCTGGCCGAAAGCCACCCCAATTCGCGCCCGCTGATCGCCGCCAACTTCGACAACTGGCTCAAGGCGGTCGAGCAGTGCTTCCGCGAGGCCTCCCGCCGGCTTCCGGAAGACACCGACCCACGCCGGCTTGCGGTCTTCGTGCTCACCACGATGGAGGGCGCCGTCATGCTGGCACGGACCTACCGCGACTTCCGCGCCTATGACGCCGCGATCACCTCGCTGCGTGACTACATCCAGCGGCTGGTGGAGTCCGAAACCCAGTGGGGCGGCGCGCGCCGCCCACGCACGCGCACGCGCTGACCCGCGGCGTCCATTCGCCGCACCGAGGAGCATCGGCATGCCCGGAAAAACCCCGCAGGACGCCGAGGCGACGATGGTCGCCAACCTGCTTCAGAACACTGGCAAGAGCCTCGATCAATGGGTGAAGCTCGCCGCCGGATCGAAGCTGGACAAGCACGGTGAGATTGTCGCGTTCCTGGAAGCCGATCACGGCTTGACGCACGGCTATGCCAACCTCGTCGCACACCGCACGCTCAAGTCCGCCGCCGGTGACGCGGATCCGGACGACCTGGTCGAATCGCAGTACGCCGGTGCGAAAGCGGCGCTGCGGCCGATCTACGATGCACTTTGTGCGGCGGTCGGCAAGATCGGAGGCGACGTCGAGCTTTCGCCCAAGAAGGCGTACGTCAGTGTTCGCCGCGCGAAGCAGTTCGCGATATTCCAGCCCTCCACCGCCACGCGGCTTGATGTCGGAATTCAGCTCAAGGGAGTGGCTCCGACAGGGAGGCTCGAAGCCTCGGGCAGCTTCAATGCGATGGTTTCGCACCGGGTGCGCGTGGAATCGGCCGCACAGGTCGATAAGCAACTCGTCGACTGGCTGCGGCAGGCGTACGAGTCGGCGGGTTGAGTGCGAGTCAGTCGCCGCGTCAGGTTCGTTGCGTCTGATTCCGTTCTTCCGAAGAAGGCCCGCGCGAGGAGCGGCGCAGGAACGCGCCGGGGTCGCCATGCACCGTACGTATCGATGCACCGTGCGTCTGTTGGCTATGTTCACAGTCGCGGGGAGTGCAGTTGCCCAGCTCCCGCCGGCTCTGACGGCACCCGACGCGACAGTGCAGAGCTATCGGGCCCACGTCGCGGCCAGCGTCGCGAGCTACCGCCTGGGCGAACCGGCCGACGCGCGGCGCTGGCTCGACGCGGCGCCGGCGGCCGCGCGCGGCTGGGAATGGTCGTTTCTCGACGCGCTGCTCGATCAGTCGTTGGCTTGCAGTCCGGCGATGGCATCCGAAGTGTTCACCATCGCGGTGCATCCGAACGGAAAGACCGCGGCACTGGGTCTCACCGGCGGCCCGATCGTGCTCTGGGATCTAGTCGAGATGCGGGCGCTGGCCGAGCTTCCCGGACATCCCGGCGGGACATTTTGCGTGCGCTACAGCCCGGACGGCACAAAACTCGCGTCCGGCGGGGCCGATCGCTGCGCGCGTGTCTGGGATCTTGAATCACGCAACTGCCTCGTGGAATTCAAGGAGCACAAGTTCCCGGTGCCGGCAGTTGCCTTCACGCCTGACGGTACGCAGGTCGCCAGCGCCGCGTACTACGTGGACAAGGAGACCCCGATTGAGGGACGAGTTCATCTCTGGAATGCGGCGACCGGCGAGGTGGCCAAGACGTTCAAGGGCGGCCGCAAGCCGCTGAGCTCGCTCGCGTTCACGCCCGATGCGCGGCGCATCGTCGCGGGATCGTGGGATTCGTGCGCGTTCGTTTGGGATGTGGACGCCGGCGGAGAGCCCCAAAAACTCGACCAGAAGCCCGGCGAGGACCAGAACGCGCACATCGACTCCGTCGCGATCAGCCCGGACGGCGCGCTGCTGGCGACGGCGTCGACGGAGGGGCTGATTGTCGTCTACCGGATGGCGAACCTCGAGGTTGCAGCGCGCCTGACGGTCGCCGGAGTTGAGCTGCGCGCCGTCGCCTTCAGCCCGGATGGTGCGATCCTGGCCAGGGCGGGTTCGGACGGAGCCGTACGGTTCTGGAACGCCGCGGACTGGACGCCGCGGGCGACGCTCTGCGGGCACACGGCCGAAGTGCGGTCCATCGCGTTCACCCCGGACGGCGTCAATGTCGTCAGCGGCGCCCTCGATCGAACCGCCCGAGTGTGGAACGCGCGGCAAACCGGCGTCGGAATGCTGCGCACTCGATACGCCAACACGAACTACTCGGTTGCGTTCGCTCCGGACGGGACCTACCTCGCCTGCTCCGCGAGCGACTCGACCATCGGCCTCGTCGATTCACACACCGGCGAAAAAGTCGCGTCCTGGGTCGCGCATCCGGACAACGAAGTGTGCACCGCCGCGATCAGCCCGGACGGCGCGCGCATCGTCTCGTGCTCGTGGGACAAGACCGTTCGCCTGTTCGATCTCGCCGGCAAAGCCGAAGTCCGCAAATGGGAACTCCCCGCGGGTGTGGCGTTCGTGACTTGGCGCCCGGACGGACGTCAGCTTGCGGCGGCATTGCGCGACAAGACCGCCGTGCTGCTCGACCCGGAGTCCGACACGGTCGTCCGCACGCTCGTCGGACACGAGGGTGCCGTGAGCTCGACGGCCTATTCGCCGGACGGAACCCGGCTCGCGACCAGTTCGCGTGACGGCACGGTGCGCGTCTGGGAGGTCGCGACAGGCGCGGAGCTGTCCGTTCTGCGGGGCCACGCGGGCCCAATCGAGACCTGCCACTTTGCGCCCGACGGGGAGAAGCTCTGTTCCGGCGGCGAGGATGGCACAGTGCGGCTGTGGGATGCTGCCGGGGGAACTTGCCTGGCGACGCTGCTTGAAACCGATGAACCGATCTACCGCGTCGCGCTTTCGCCCGACGGCAAGCGCATTGCCGCCGGCGCGAAGGTGCTGTACCTGCTGGATCCGTCCTGCCCGGGAATAGTCTTCAAGTACAAGCCGCTGCAAGGCACGCTCTGGCATCTTTCGTGGAGCCCGGACGGCAAGCGGCTCGCGGCGGGCGCGTGGGACGGCGAGATCGCAGTGCTCGATTCCGTTCCGCTTCGGGAGCGGTGAATTCTTTTCAGCGTGCGCTCCGCATCGCCTGGCGCGATAGCATCGGGCGTTGGTCGGAGTAGGGATGCCCCTTGACGGGGCACCCCCTCCACAGATCCGGACTGGCGGGATTACCGCATCCGGCTCTGGTCTCAGGTGACAACGCCGAGCCTCCGCAGAGGATAAGGATGATAGATGCGTGCGACAGGCAGGTAGCGGGCGACCAGCCGCTTCATGCGGTCCCAGGTGATGCGGCCCACCTGGCTGCGCATGCACAGCACGCGTTGCCAGAGCCAGACCGTCTCGAATCGGAACCGATGCAGCGCCGGGGCATTCATGGGCACGCCGTAGTAACGGCAGTGCCCGTCGATGACGCTCGCCAACCACTTGCCCACCTCTGGAACGGGGTCGTGCATTCGCCGTTTGAGCTCGGCCTTGACTTCGGCCAGCTTGGCCGTCAGCCGCTTCCGCATGGTCTGGCGCAAGACCGTGAAGTACCCGTTGCTTCGCTTGGTCGCGCAGATGTGCGTGAATCCAAGGAAGTTGAAGGTCTCCGGCTTGCTCAGCCCACGTCGCCGGCGGTTCTGAGCGGCGTACCGACCGAACTCGATCAGCCGGGTCTTGTCCGGGTGCAACTCCAACCCGAACTTGGCGAACCGTTGCCGCAAGACGGCCAGGAACTTCTCCGCCTCGGCGCGATGCTGGAATCCAACGATGAAGTCATCGGCATAGCGCACGACGATCACGTCGCCGGTCGCCTGCGTCGTCCTCCACCATTGGACCCACAGGTCGAACGCGTAGTGCAGGTAGATGTTGGCCAGCAGCGGACTGATGCTGCCGCCTTGCACCGTGCCCGTCTCACTCCACGTCCGCACCCCGTCCTCCAGCACGCCGGCGCTGAGCCACTTGCGGATGAGCCGCTCGACGCGCTGGTCCGCGATCCGGTGCTCGACGAACTTCATCAGCCACTCGCGGTTGATGGCATCGAAGAACCCGCGAATGTCCGCGTCCAGCACCCAGTTCACCTTCCTCGTCAGCAGTCCGGCGTACAGGGCGTCCAGCGCGTTGTGCTGGCTGCGCCCCGGTCGGAAGCCGTACGAGAAGCCCAGGAAGTCCGTCTCGTAGACGGCGTTGAGCACCTCCGTCGTGGCGCGCTGGACAAGCTTGTCCTCCAGCGCCGTCACACCCAGCGGACGCTGCCGCCCGTCGGGTTTGGGGATGTACGCCCTGCGAACGGGCTTGGCCCGGTACGCCCCGCGTTTCAGCCGTGCCGACAGGTCTTGGAGGTTTGCCTCCAGCTCCTGCCCGTAGTGCCGCCACGTCTGTCCGTCCACGCCCGGTGCGGCGTCGCGCTTGAGGCCGAAGTAAGCCTCCCGGAGCCTGGCTGGGTTGTAAATGTGGTGCATGAGCGTGGTGAACCGCAACTTCTTATCCTTTCTTGCAGCCTGACGCACCCGCGCGAGCGCCTGTTGCACGCTGTCCCGGTTCTGTGCCCGGAGCGTGGCGCCCTCTTGCGGGTTCCCTTTGACTGGTCCCCTTTCCTCCGCCCTCTCCGCCGGCGACGTTCGACTTCGAGCCTGCCCGGTAGGTTCTCCCTTGGCCGTGTCCGGCGTTTCCGCCTTCGTGCCCGTGTAGGGGTCGCCCTGGGGCGGTCCGCAGCCGACGCTGCCCTTGTTCGAGGGTTTCGACGGTACTACGGGACCATCCGACTTCCCGTGTTCGTGCATCATCGGCGTGGGTCCTTGGACTTCCCGACGCGACCGGCCCGGCCATCGGGACCGGTGAACATGGGATCTCCCGGTTCTCGCGCGAGGTGTTTCCGCACATGCCCGGGGTCTACGACCGCGCGGGACCCCGATGCGTCTCGCGATAGCAACGCCTCGGGTGTTGCCTTCCGCCTCTCCTTACGGCGTCGGCATCCCGGAGGAACGTTTGTTACGCGGCTGAATACCCGGCCTGTGCGTACCCCTGTCAACGCTTCGCCCCTGCCCTCGCGGGCAACGACGCATGACTCGGGGCCGTCGTGGGCCGCTAACCCTTCAACGTATGACTCTTTCATTCACGACACCTCGCCGGTTTATCCCGGCGCACAAGGAGCGACCCATGAAACGCACAACCGTCCTTCTGCTCTCCACGGCGTGCGCGATCGTCATCATCTGGGCGATCAGCATTCCGTGGGGCTTCCGGCTCAACCTCACGTCGCAAACGGGCTTCACCGTCTGCGACGGCGTGGTCGCGGTGGGGGTCATTCGCGCCGGCAGCGCCCCGACCGGATTCCACGTGTACGACAACGGAAATCTCACCGGGCGCTCATGGGGATTCGTGCTGCCGGAGGTCTTCTCGAATCAGGCCGAGGCGGGCGTCGTGATTCCTTTGTGGGCGGCGCTGCTGTTGCTCGGCGGAATCGCCGGCGCGCGGGCGGCATGGTTTCGACGAACGGCGCGGAGTCGGCTGCCGCAATCCGTCGGCGGCCCCTCGCCGACGCGGAAGCGCATGACGCGCGCGATTCTCGTGGATCGCGCGGGTTGACCTCGCCGCCGGCCGCGAGCGCTCGCACTGCGGCTGCCGGCGCACGGACACGAGCGGCCAGAACGGCGGGACGCAGCGGGCGTCGGACCGCGAGCGCGTCCAGGTGCACAGGGTACCCTTCAGAGCCCGAGCGGCATCGAGGCCTTGGTCGGCGCTAGAGCAGCACGCCGGCCAGCACCTGCGACGCGCGGTTGGCGTCGGATTCGGTCTCGAAGCGGAGATAGAACACCGAGTGCCCCTGTACCGCCGCCGCCGAGAGGCCGCGGATGTTCAGGCCCTCGTCGGCCAGGGCCCGGGCGATGGCGGCTCCCAGTCCGGGGCGATCGGGACCGACGACGCGGAGAGCCTTGAAGTTCGCCTTGTTGAGCCCCTCGTCCTGCGCGACGCGCGTCTGACCAGCCCCAAACACCGGCGCCAGGAAGACTACGCCCATGCCGGGCTTCTCGGGCAGCGGCCGGACAATGACGAAATCGAGGTTCGCCCCGGCGCGCTGTACGGCCTCGAGCTTGGTCGCCAGCGATCCGGGCCGGTCGTTCAGTTCACCGGACCACACGTCGACCTTGGTGATCTCGAAACTCATGGCCTCTCCTTTCAGGTGAGTGGCGAAGGCCCCGCGGTTGCTCCCGAGCATGGGTGAGCGGACGAGCCATGCGGCACGCGACGCGGTCGGCGGGGGGGCCTTACCCGCGGCGGTCGGAGTTGCGCGCAAGGCTACATAGACTATAGCGTCGCCGCGGCAACTCCGCGCCCGACCTCCGTACGAATCGGGGGGCTATCATCCCCGCATGAGATTCCCCGAGCCGTTTGAGACCCACGTAAGCCAGGCGCCGCGCTACCAGGTGCTCGGCATTCCGCACATCGTGCTGATTGACGGTCCTCGCGCCGCCGGCCGGCTCGCACTGGTCGAAGTCGAGCTGCCGCCGGGCAGCGGAATCCCACCGCACGTGCATACGCGCGAGGATGAGGCGTTCGTGGTGCTGGAGGGCGAGATCGAGTTCCGGCTCGGAGATCGAGCTGTTCGCGGCGGTCCCGGCTTCACGGCGTATGGTCCGCGCGATCGTGCGCATGCCTACCGCAACGGCGGATCGACCACCGCGCGGATGCTCGTGACCGTCGTACCCGCCGGAATCGAGTCGATGTTTGCGGAAATCGCGGCGGTTCCGCCGGCGGAGATGGGCCCGCAGCGGCTGACACAGATCGTGGCGCGCTACGGGATTTCGTTTGCCTGAACGCGCGGCGCGCGGGAATGTCGCGCGGCGGTCGCCGGCGTCGCTCCTCCGTCGCCGCCTTGACGCCGCTGGCGGGAGACGCCGCTTACTGAATCGGCACCTCGGCGCGGCAGGGCCTGCGGGTGATGAAGCCGAAGGTGATGTCTTCACCCCAGGGGCCGGCGTCCACCACGCGGCCGTCCTGCAACTCGTAGTAGACCTTCCAGGAATCGAAGTGTGGCTGCCGCTGGAACTTGGTGCTCTCCACGCTGCCGTCGATTCGGGCGACCGCGCCGCGTCCGTCGTGGCGGTTGCTGATCATGTCCGCGTTGGACCAGGCGCTGTCGGTTACGTACGCGAGGTAATAGGCCTCGTCTTCCTCGATAATCATCCAGGGCGGGGAAACGCCCATCGTCTTGCCGTTTCGGTAGTTCTCCGTCCAGTTGAAGTTGTTGCCCGGGGTCGGGTTCCAGCGCGTCCGTTTCAGCAGTTCGAGCGGCGCCCCGGTCAGCACCGAAGGCGCGGTGTAGCTGTACAGGGGCTTGACGCGATCTCCGTCGCTGCGCTCGGTCGTCGCCATGATCGCGTCTTCCGGGCACTTGTAGACGTCGGTCTGCTGACCCGCGTAGGGAAAGACCGTGCCTTTGGCGGGAACCAGGCTGGGATCATTGCCGCCGCCGCCGCGATACGTTCCCAGCCAGCAGAAGCGCTGCGCAGTCGCGGCGTCGTTGCCGATGAAGTCGTCCGTCGAGCCCGGCAGGTGCGCGTTGAACTCGGCGGCGTACGAAAGAAACGCCGTGGCGAGCTGCTTCATATTGCTGCGGCACACGACCTCGCGCGTCTGCGACTTGGCCTGGCGCAGCGCCGGCAGCAAGATCGCGATCAGCAGCGCGATGATCGCCACCACCACCAGCAACTCAATCAATGTGAAGGCCTTGCGGCGGAAGCGTGCTTGTTTCGACATGCTCTTCACCGGCTTTGTGGGTGTCGGAATACGTCGAGTTGGTCCATTGTAGGGTAATTGCACCGTGCCCAAACTGCAATCGAAGCCCGGCGTCCCGCCGCCACGCGATTCCTATCGGACGTAATGGCCGAGGGGCCGGCGAGGGGGCCGGCGCTATCCTCCTGCGGTTGCCCGAGCCAGCTCGCGGCCGGCCTCTGCGATGACCACCTTCATGGCCTGCTCAAGCGTCCCGTGAAAAACCGCACCCGCGGACGCTTCATGGCCGCCGCCGCCGATGCGTTCCGCCAGCGCGAGAACCGGCGTGTCGGACTGCCCGCGCAAGTTAACGCGAACGAGGCCCGGGTCGGCTTCGGTGAAGAGCAGCGCGATTCGCACCTCGGCAAGCGATCGCACGATCTCGACGTGGCAGTCGATGTCGCGCGGCGCGCAGCCGATGGACTCAAGCTCCGCGAGCGAGACGCTGCTCCAGGCCAGCCGGCCGTCCTCGCTGGCGCGGGTGTTCTCGTACACCAGCCGCAGCAGCCGGAACTCCGCCGGCGTGTGACTGTGGTTCAGGTGGTGGCAGATCGAGGCGATCTCGGCTCCCGCGGCGGCGAGGCGCGCCGCCAGTGCGAGCGCGCGCGGCGTCGTCCGGCCGAGGGAGAATCCCTGCGTGTCGGAGTGCAGCCCGGAGTAAAGCAGCGTGGCCATCGGCGGCGTGAGGCGAATGTCCAAGGCCGCGAGCAGCTCGCAGACCATCTCGCTGGTGCTGCTGCGGGCCGGTTCGATCCAGTTCCAGCGGCCGAACGCCGGATTGCTCGCGTGGTGATCGATGTTGACGACGGGCACGCCGCCGAGCGCGTCGAGCTTGCCGTCCAGATTGACGCGCCGCGGGCGCGCGGTGTCGAGCACGATCGCAACGTCGCAGGCGGCCAGCTCGTGTCCGGCGGCGGGGCTGAGCGCCCCGAGCTGAAGGAGCGTCGTCAGGCGACGTGCCACCGTCCCCGCGGGCAGGGAGACGCGCGGCTCGATCCGCAGCTCGGGCAGCCCCAGCCGCAGTGCCGCCATGCTTCCGAGGCAGTCGGCATCAGGGTTGACGTGGCCGATCAGCGCGACCCGCCGCGATGCGCGGATAGCCTCGCGGAGGTCGGCCGGGACGGTCGCGGGTGGGTTCTCCGAAGAGAGCATGGCGTTTCGGGGGCGATGATACCGCGCGGCGGGCGGAAGCGGTCGCTTCCTGGCGTCGGTCGAAGCTCGCCAACGCGGAAAATCCGGCTCACCTCGACTTTGTCACCAGCCGTTCCGGCCGGTCGTGCGTCCTCCCTGTGGAACCGTCGAATTGGGCGCCGGGACCTCCACGGGAGGGAGGGCGTCTGGGTCGAGCGGCGAGCCCGAGCGGACTTCTCTCTCCAGGAGAGCGCACCCCGGCACGCGAGTTGCGGCGCCGGGGTGCTGCGCTTTCCTCCCGAGCCTCGCCGCGGCCAGCACCGGCGCGACATTTCGCTCCCAGCGCCCGCACACCGCCGATATGCTCGCATCCGGTCGAAGGGAGCCGCCGTGGAAGTTCGGTTCTACGAAGACGCAATCGAGTTTCAGCGGCTGGTGGCGCCCGCACTGCTCGCCGATGAATCGCTGAACAGCCTTCCGTTGGGAATCCTCGCGGCACTTGCCGACCAGTCCCGCCGGGGGCAGGTCGACCCAGCGCTCCGCGCCGATCCTGTCTTGCCGCCAGTGCTGGCTGCCGCCGAGCACTCGAGCGGCGCGTTCGCCGCGATGATTCAGACTCCGCCGCGCGCGCTGCTGCTCTCGTGGGTGCGAATCGAATGCGTGCCGTCGATGGCGGATGCGCTACTCGATCGGGGGATTCGGCCGCCGGGGGTCGTCGGGCCTTCTGCATGCGTCCCAGAGTTCGCGGAGGCCATCCGGGTTCGGACGGGGGCCGGCGTGCACGTTCGACGATCGCAGCGACTCTACGAACTGCGCGCCGTGCAGCCGCCACGTCCCTGTCCGGGCCGATTCGACGTCGCGAACGGCGACGATGCGGGCGCGCTCGCGGAGTGGACGACTTCGTTCTTCCGCGAAATCGACGAACCCATGCCGGCCGATGCGCTCGCCATGGCGCGCGGGGCGATCGCCGACGGCTCGCTGCACGTATGGCGGGACGGTCCGCTGGTGGCGACGGCCGGGCTGACTCGTCGGTTGCCGACGACGGCGTCGGTCAACCGGGTCTACACGCCGCCGGCGCTGCGCGGACGAGGATACGCGTCCAATCTCGTCGCGGCGCTGAGCCAGATGATTCTCGACGGCGGGCGCAGGAGCGCCCTGCTGTTCACCGATCTGGCCAACCCGGTGTCGAATTCGATTTACAGCCGGATCGGCTATCGCCCGGTCTGGGACTTCGACGAGATCGCGTTCGACTGGCCCGCCACCGGCCAAAGCGCGTCCGGCCCGCCTTGAGCCGGCCGCTCGGCAGACCTATCATCGCGGCGCCTGGCGGCCCAAGGCGCGTTTGGCCGTTCCGGGCTTGTTCCAATCAAGAGCGAGAATCCCATGCACGACCCCCGGCTTGATCGACTGGCCGAGGTGCTGGTGAATTACAGCACAGCGGTGAAGAAGGACGACCTCGTGTTCATCCGCGGCAACACCGATGGTGAGCCGCTCGTGGTGGCGGTCTACCGTGCGGTGCTGGCCGCCGGCGGACATCCGTACGTGCGCCTTCAGTCCGAGGAATGCACGGAGGTCTTTCTCAAGCGCGCCAGCCAGCGGCAACTGGAGCACGTCTCGCCGATCGACAGGTTCGTCACCAGCGAGGCCAACGTCAACATCGGCATCTGGGCCGAAGGGAACCGCAAGGCGCTTTCCAACGTCGACCCCGCCCGGCAGGCCGCCTTCAGCCGCGCCCGCCAGCCGATCCTGGACCTGTTTCTTCAGCGTGCGGCGTTGCCGGCCAAGAACCGCAAGCGGCTTCGCTGGGTGGGAACGGCCTTCCCGACGCAGGCTGCGGCCCAGGACGCCGAAATGTCGCTGAGCGAGTACGCCGACTTTGTCTTCAGCGCCGGCAAGCTCGATCTGAAGGATCCGGTCGCCGCGTGGAAGCAACTGGGCCAATCCCAGCAGCGCCTGGCGGACTCGCTGAATCGCGGCCGCGAGCTGCACATCACGGCACCCGGGGGCACCGACATCCGCTTCGGAATCAAGGGGCGCCGCTGGATCAACTGCGACGGGCACGAGAACTTTCCCGACGGAGAGGTTTTCACCGCGCCGATCGAGGATTCGGTCGAAGGAACCGTGCACTACAGCTTTCCGGCCGTCTACAACGGCCGCGAGGTGCAGGGCGTGCGGCTGCGCTTCAAGGCCGGCAGGGTCGTGGACGCCAGCGCCGACAGGAACGAGGAATTCCTGCTCAAGATGATCGATCAGGACGCCGGCGGACGGACGCTCGGCGAGGTCGCCATCGGCACGAACTATTCCATCCAGCAGTTCACCAAGGACACGCTTTTCGACGAGAAGATCGGCGGGACGTTCCACGCCGCGCTCGGCGCGGCCTATCCCGAGTCCGGCGGGAAGAACAAGAGCGGGCTGCACTGGGACATGGTCTGCGAGCTGCGCAGCGGCGGGATCATCCGGTTGGACGGCAAGCCGATCAGCAAGAACGGCCGATTTCTGACCGCGGCCTGGCCGAAGTGATCTTGAACGGCTCCACCCGTCGCGCCTCAGCGACGGGCCGGCTGACTTGCCCGGCGTCCGCGTTGGCGATCTGCATCGGGAGAGTGGGGGCCTGTGCCAAACGTTGACTTGGACGTCCACGAGGCGGCGCCCGGACCATCGCCTGGCGGCGAGGACGGCGCGGCCAGCGCGCCGCGCTCGTCGCGTACCGCGCTGTGGACCGCCTGCGGCCTGGTCGCGCTCGCTGCATTCGCGCTCTACCTTGCCAGCATGGCACCCGGGCCGGTCTGGCAGGACAACGGCCTGGTTCAGGTGCGATCCGCGCTCGGGGACCTGCGCGGCCCGCTCGGGCTGGCCTTAAGTCACCCGCTCTACTACCTCGTCGCCGGTGCGTTCCAGCAGTTGCCGATCGGCGGGCCGGCCTTTCGAACCAACCTGGTGTCCGTCGTCTGCTGCGCCTTGGCCGTAGCCAATGCCTTTCTGTTCGTGCGACTGCTGAGCGGTGCGGCCATTGCCGGGGTCGTTGCGGCGGTCTCCATCGCAGTCGCGCACACGTTCTGGCAGCACGCGGCACTGCCAGAGACCTACGCACTGGTGGCGCTGCTTCTGACGACCGAGCTGCTCTGCCTGCGCGCCGTGCTCGTGCACGATTCCGAGCGCTGGCTGCCGCTGCTGTTCTTCGTGAACGGCTTGGGGGTCAGCAATCACCTTCTCGCCATTCTCGCGCTCCCGGTATACGGCATTCTGCTGGTGGTGCTGCTTGTCCGCCGCCGCATCGGGATGGGGGTAGTTCTGTTCTCGGCGATGACGTGGCTGGCGGGCTGCATTCCGTACCTGATCCTCATTCTGGGGGAGCTGGAGCGCGGCGTGCCCGCGGCGGAAGTGCTGGGCTCGGCTCTCTTCGGGAATTACTACGCCGCCAACGTGCTGAATACGCACGTGACGCTGGGCTTGCTGAAGAAGTCGGCGCTCTATTTGGGGCTCAACTTCCCGACGCCCGCGGTGGTGCTGGCTGTGGTCGGGCTCTGGGAATTGCGCCGGATTCAGCCGCGCAGCCTGGCCCTGTCGCTGGCTGGGCTGCTGATCGTCCACCTCGTCTGGGTCTCGCGCTACGACATCGCCGATCAGTACACCTTCTTCATTCCCACGGTGATTCTGCTCGGGCTGCTGGTCGGGTTGGGCGCCGGCCGCTTTCTGGCGTCACGGGGGATTTCCTGGCGAGTCGCTGGCGTGCTGGCGGCCGGGCTGCCGGCGGCGGTGTATGTCGTTCTGCCCACGCTGGCGAAGCAGGGGGGTCTGGCCATCGGCGTGGGCCGCGAGCTGCCCTATCGCGACGCGTACACCTACTTCCTTCAGCCCTGGAAGAGCGGATACACCGGCGCGGAGCGCTTCGCGCTGGAGGCGCGCGACACGTTGCCCGAGGGGGCCGTCCTGATCGCCGACAGCACCAGCGTTCGCCCGATTCAGTACTTGCAGATCACGGGACGATGGAAGCCGAGCGTCGTGGTGTGGCCGCCGCTGCCGCCCGCCGCCTGCGATGAGCCCCCGCACGCGCCCGAGCTGTCCGCCGAGCTGCGGCAGGGCCGGGTCTATGTCGTGACGCCCAAGCCGCCTTATTGTCCCGAGTGGCTCGTCGAAGGCTATGATTTTGAGCCGAGCGGGCCGCTCTATCGCGTGAGCGGGCCGCGGAAGAAGCCGGAGTGACCGGCCGCCGGCCGCGCGTGAACCATTGAAAGCGGTTCGCGCCGCCGGTCGATAAGACAGAAGCAGACCCGCAGGAGCTGCGCGTGCTGAAGCCGTTCCCCCGAGAGCTCGAGGCCTACCGCCGCAAGATCGAGGAAACCGCCCGCGTTGAGGGGCTGGATTTCTACCAGACGATCTTCGAGATGGTCGACTTCGACGAGATGAACCAGATCGCGTCGTACGGCGGGTTTCCGACGCGCTATCCGCACTGGCGATTCGGGATGGAATACGAGCGGATGCGCAAGAGCTACACGTACGGGCTGAGCAAGATTTACGAGATGGTCATCAATAACGACCCGTGCTACGCGTATCTGCTGACCGACAACGAGCTGGTCGACCAGAAGCTGGTCATGGCGCACGTATACGCGCACTGCGACTTCTTCAAGAACAACGTCTGGTTCAGCCAGACGAACCGCAAGATGATGGACCAGATGGCCAACCACGCCACGCGCGTGTGGCGCCACATCGAGCGCGAAGGCTACGAGACGGTCGAGCGCTTCATCGACGTCTGCCTGTCCCTGGAGGACCTGATCGACCGGCATTCGCCGTTCATGAAGCGGCAGCCCGACGCCGGCAGCGCCGCGCGCGGGAATTCGGTCAGCCTGCGCGAGCGGGCCGAGGCTGATGTGACGCGCTACCGCGCCAAGCCGTACATGGAGCGCTGGATCAACCCGCCGGAGCTGCTGACCGAGGAGCGCGAGCGTGCCATGCAGAAGCTCAAGGAGGAGCGCCGCGCGTTTCCGCCTGCGCCCGAGCGGGACGTGCTCGGGTTCCTGCTGCACTTCGCGCCGCTGGAGGATTGGGAAGCCGACGTCCTGGGGATCATCCGCGATGAGGCGTATTACTACGCGCCGCAGGGCCAGACCAAGATCATGAACGAGGGCTGGGCGACGTACTGGCACTCGCGATTGATGACGCGCTATCACCTGCGGGCCGACGAGCTGGTCACCTACTGCGAGCACCACTCCGGCACGCTGGCCACCGCGCCCGGCCGTCTGAACCCCTACAAGATGGGCGTGGAGCTGTTCCGCGATATCGAGGAGCGCTGGAACAAGGGCCGCTTCGGCAAGGAATACGAGGAGTGCGAGGACATTCAGCGCCGCCGCACGTGGGACACCGGCCTGGGGAAGGGCCGCGAGAAGATTTTCGAAGTGCGTCGCGTGCACAACGACGTGACGTTCATCGACGAGTTTCTCACGCCCGAGTTCGTCGACCGCTACAAGCTGTATCACTACCGCCAGGACCCTGCCACGGGGCGCATGGTCGCCGTCAACACGGATTTCGACTCGATCAAGCGGCAGATGCTGTTCATGCTGACCAACCACGGCCAGCCGTACATCTACGTCGTGGACGGCAACTACGCCAATCGCGGCGAGCTCTACCTGGCGCACCGGCACATCGGCGTGGACATCGAGATCAAGTACGCCACGGAGTCGCTTAGAAACCTGCAATGCGTCTGGCGTCGGCCGGTGCACCTGCAAGCGCCGATCGACGACGAGATGATGCTCTTCACCGCCGACGGCGATTCGGTGCGCCAGCAGAAGATCAAGGACGATCTGCCGAAGCCGGCGCACGTGTTCGAATAGCGAATAGCGAATTGCGAATCGCCAAGTGCGAACGTAGGAAGCGCGCGGTCCGCGCGCCCGGGGCGCTTCTGAACGCGCCGCCCGCAAGGCGCTATTCGCAATTCGTCGCTCATCCTGTGTGCCGGAAGATGCCCGACTCTTCGCCGTGAATCAGCAGGTTCTCGTACAGGCTCAGACCGTCGGCGTCGGTCAGCGGCCCGCTGGATTCGCCGTTGAGGAACTGGTGGATGAGCTTCTCGGTCGGGTCCTGGAGCTCGCTCGCCGCGGTGTAGCCGACCCGCGCGAACTCGGCCCGCGGGGCGATCATCAGCGCGCGTCCCTTGTCGAGCATGATCATGCGGTCGGCGATGCGGAAGGCCGAATCCATTTCGTGCGTGACGACGATGCTGGTGACGTGCAGATTCTTGGACAGGCTGATGATCAGCTCGTCGATCGCCGACGACGTGACCGGGTCGAGCCCGGCGCTGGGCTCGTCATAAAAGAGAATGGTCGGATCGAGCGCCAGCGCCCGCGCCAGCCCGACGCGTTTCTTCTGCCCGCCTGAAAGCTGGGACGGAAGCTTGTCGCGGTGCGGCAGCATGTGCACCTGCTGGAGCTTCATGGCGACGACGATGTCGATCACGGTGCGGTCGACGACGGAGTGCTCGCGCAGGGGCAGGGCGACGTTCTCCGCGACCGTCATCGAACTGAACAGCGCGCCGGACTGGAACAGGATCCCCAGCTTGCGCCGGACGGCGTCGGTGGCGCGCGGATCAGACTCGGTGATGTTCACCTCGCCCATGCCCGGCAGGCGGTAGACGATGCTGCCTTCATTGGGCTCGATCTCGCCGATCAGGCAATTCAGCAGGGTGCTCTTGCCGCAGCCGGAGCCGCCCATGATGACGAGCGTCTCGCCTGCGTAGGCGTCGAAGGTGATGCCGTTCAGGACGGTGGCCTGGCCGCCGTCGGGACGGTCAAAGCGCACGACCAGGTCGCGGACCGAAAGCAGCGGCTTGTCTTGGGTGTTCGCCTCGCTCACGCGCACATTCTGCCCGCCCGGGGAGATGCTGTACAGCGATTCGAGGGCGCTCGGGCAACCAGGGCCGCGCCCGCGCGGAAAAGTCTCCAGCCCCGTTGGCCCCTCGCCGCCCTACGCCGCCGGCCCTGCGGAACGAATCGCGCTGCTCGCTGCCGTGAAGCGCTCGAAATTCTTCGCGAAACGCTTGGCGAGGTCGGCGGCCTTGGCGTCGTAGGCGGCCTTGTCCGCCCAGGTGTTGCGCGCGTTGAGCATCTCCGCCGGCACTTCCGGGCACGATCGCGGCACTTGCAGCTTGAAGATCGGGTGCGGGTCGGTCGGAACGTCGTCGAGCATTCCGGCCAGCGTCGCGGTGACCATCGCCCGCGTGTAGGGCAGCTTCATGCGTTTGCCGACGCCGTAGGGCCCGCCGCTCCAGCCGGTGTTGAGCAGCCAGACGCGTGAGTGGTGCTGGGCGATCTTCTTTCCGAGCAGATCGGCGTATTTCGCCGGGTTGTGCACCATGAAAGGCGCGCCGAAGCAGGTCGAAAACGTCGCGCTCGGTTCGGTTACGCCCGCCTCGGTCCCTGCGACTTTCGCGGTGTACCCGGACAGGAAGTGGTACATCGCCTGCTCAGGCGTCAGGCGCGAGATCGGCGGCAGCACCCCGAACGCGTCGCAGGTCAGAAACACGATATTGCGGGGATGCCCGCCGACGGAAGGCTCGACCGCGTTGTCGATGTGGCTGAGCGGGTAGGCGCCGCGCGTGTTTTCGGTGATCGATTCGTCTTCGTAGCGTGGCGCGTGCGTCACGGCGTCGAGGGTCACGTTTTCCAGCACAGCGCCGAAGCGGATGGCGTTGAAGATCTGCGGCTCGAATTCCATCGAGAGGTTGACGACCTTGGCGTAGCAGCCGCCCTCGAAGTTGAAGATGCCATCGTCGGCCCAGCCGTGCTCATCGTCGCCGATCAGGCCGCGATTCGGGTCCGCTGACAAGGTGGTCTTGCCGGTACCGCTCAGGCCGAAGAACAGGGCCGTCTCGCCGGCCTTGCCGATATTGGCCGAGCAGTGCATCGGCATGACTTCCTTAAGCGGCAGCAGGTAGTTCATGACCGTAAAGATGGACTTCTTGATCTCGCCGGCGTACTGCGTGCCGCCGATCAGGACGAGCTTCTTGTCGAAATTGAGGACGATGAAGGCCTCGCTGCGGGTTCCGTCGCTGGCGGGGTCGGCCAGGCAGGTCGGAGCGGCGATGACGGTGAATGCGGGCTGGTGTTCGCGGAGGGCGTCGAGGGGCGGGCGGACGAAAAGCTGGCGGGCGAAGAGGCTGTGCCAGGCGTACTCGGTGACGATGCGGACCGGAAGCCGGTGCCCCGGATGGGCGCCCGCGTACAAATCCTGAACGAACACCTCATGGTGCGCCAGGTGCCGAAACACGCGCTTCTGGAGCTTCTCAAAGACCGCCGGATCGGTCGAGACGTTCACATCGCCCCAATCGACGTGCGATTCGCTGCCCGGCTCACGCACGATGAAGCGGTCCTTAGGCGACCGGCCGGTTCGTTTGCCGGTCATGGCGACGAACGCGCCGTTGTCCGCCAGCGCGCCTTCGCGTCGGCGAATAGCCTCCGCGACCAGCCGGGCCGGCAGCAGGTTCCAGAAGACGGGCCCGTGTTGTTGCAGGCCGACCGAGTCCAGTCCGTGCTTGCTGGGGTTGTTGGCGTGCTGGTTCACTGGCAACGTTCCTCCGGTGGTCGAGCGGCGTGCGCGGAGACAGAACGGTACCTGGGCCGCGCGCGGCGCGCCTAAAGCCCGATAGTCTACTGCGTGGTTTGGGTTCCCGGCAATCGCGCCGTCTCGGCCGATCGCCGGGCCCCCCGCAGATGCCCGCGTTTTGAATACTTCCCTTGCCATCCCGCGTTGGAGGATCGCCAGGCATGGACCCGCTCGAGATCGGCTACGTTATCGGCGTCGACGGCGACCTGGTCGAGGTGCAGATCAGCCGCGATCTACTCCGTCTCGACTATCACGGAAAAACCTATCGCATCGGTCGGCTGGGCACCTACGTGACCCTGCCGATGGACCGCCGAACGCTCATCGGCTACGTCACGCGCGTGGGCTACCAGGGCGACCTCCAGCCCGGCCCGAATCCCGAGGCGCCCAAGCGCGTCGTGCTGACCTGCCAGTTGCTCGGAACCGTCAACGGCGACCGGTTCAGCCGCGGCGTGAACGAGTACCCGACCCTCGGCGATCCGGTCCGCCTCGGCGTCGACGAGGATTTCGAGCTGATCTTCGGCAGCTTCGACGAGCTGGCCAACGTCGGCGGCGTCCGCAAGGCCTTCACCATGGGCCGCTTCGCCATCGATACCGACTTCGAGGTCAAGGTGCTCGGCAAGGAGT
>CAYXIO010000037.1:0-37486 GCA_964465125.1 uncultured Planctomycetales bacterium
AGTAAGGCGACTGAAAGGTGAAAAGCACCCCTTCTAGGGGAGTTAAAAGTACCTGAAACCATGTACCTACAAGCGGTCGAAGCCCGATGCCGCAAGGCCGGGTGACGGCGTACCTTTTGCATAATGGGCCGGCGACTTTTCGTACGCGGCGAGGCTAAGTGCTTCCGGCACGGAGCCGAAGCGAAAGCGAGTCTGAACAGGGCGTTCAGTCGCGTGCGATACGACCCGAAACCAGGTGATCTACCCATGGGCAGGTTGAAGGGGGGGTAAAACCCCCTGGAGGACCGAAGCCGTGAACGTTGAAAAGTTCTGGCATGACCTGTGGGGAGGAGTAAAAGTCTAATCAAACCTGGAGATATCTGGTTCTCCCCGAAATGTCTTTTGGGACAGCCTCGAGCCACTACCTCGCGGGGGTAGAGCTACTGAATGCGTCGCGGGGCCGCAAGGCTACCGCTCGCAATCAAACTCCGAATACCGTGGGGACTATCTCGGGAGTGAGTGTGTGGGCGCTAATGTTCATGCACAAAAGGGAAAAAACCCGAACCGCCAGCTAAGGTCCCAGAACCACGCTCAGTGGTGAAGGATGTCCGTTTTCTGAGACAGCCAGGATGTTGGCTTAGAAGCAGCCACCATTTAAAAAGTGCGTAATAGCTTACTGGTCGAGAAGATGGGCGCCGACTATGATTGGGGCTATGCGTGGTGCCGAAGCTGCGGGCGCGTCAGCGCGGTAGGGGAGCGTAGCACGGGAGACACAAGCCATACCGTCAGGAGTGGTATCGGCCCGTGCTAGTGAGAATGCCGGCATGAGTAACGATAAAGAGGGTGAGAATCCCTCTCGCCGTAAGCCCAAGGATTCCTGGGGAAGGTAAATCCGCCCAGGGTTAGCCGGATCCTAAGCCGAGGCCGAAAGGCGTAGGCGATGGACAGCAGGTTAATATTCCTGCGCTTCATTGTATCGTTGAACCGTCGGGGACGTTGTTTCGGACTGCAGCCCACTACGAGAATAGAGGGTGCGTAAGCGAGGCCATTGGTTGCCGAAGTGCGGAAAGAGACAACCGAGAAAATCCGACGGGGAGGTGCAGTGAATCCGTACCAAAACTGACACAGGTGGGCGAGGAGCGTATCCTCACGGCGCTCGGGAGAACGGTCCTTAAGGAACTAGGCAATTTGACCCCGTACGTTCGCAATAAGGGGTCCCTCCTCCTTCGGGAGAGGGCGCAGAGAAACGGCTCTGGGGACTGTTTATCAAAAACACAGGTCTGTGCAAACTCGAACAGAGGACGTATACAGACTGACGCCTGCTCGGTGCGGGAATGTTAAGGAAGTCGGTCAGCCGCAAGGCGAAGCTGGCAACCGAAGCACCCGTAAACGGCGGCCGTAACTATGACGGTCCTAAGGTAGCGAAGTTCCTTGTCGGGTAAGTTCCGACGCGCATGAATGGCGTAATCACTGGAGCAGTGTCTCAAGGACCGACTCGGTGAAATTGAAGTCGCGGTGAAGATACCGTGTACCCGCAGCAAGACGGAAAGACCCCGTGAACCTTCACTGCAGCCTGATACCGACACCGGGTATCTCATGCGTAGGATAGGTGGGAGGCGTTGATCCGACGGTCCCGGCCGTCGGGGAGCCAACGGTGAAATACCACCCTTGTGCTACTCGTTGTCTAACCCCGACCCGTGAATCCGGGCGGGGGAAAGTGTTAGGTGGGCAGTTTGACTGGGGCGGTCTCCTCCCAAAGAATAACGGAGGAGTACAATGGTCGGCTCAGCACGGTTGGCAATCGTGCTTCGAGTGCAAGGGCATAAGCCGGCTTAACTGCGAGAGCGAAAGCTCGAGCAGATGCGAAAGCAGGTCCTAGTGACCCGGTGATCCCGTGTGGAAGGGTCATCGCTCAACTGATAAAAGGTACTCCGGGGATAACAGGCTGATCTTCCCTGAGCGTCCATAGCGGCGGGAAGGTTTGGCACCTCGATGTCGGCCCATCGCTTCCTGGGGCTGAAGGCGGTCCCAAGGGTTCGGCTGTTCGCCGATTAAAGCGGTACGCGAGCTGGGTTCAGACCGGCGTGAGCCAGGTCGGTCCCTATCTGCTGTGGGCGTACGAGTCTTGCGGAGCCATCACTCTAGTACGAGAGGATTGGGTGGTACGTGCCTCTGGTGTACCAGTTGTCGCGCTAGCGGCACCGCTGGGTAGCTAAGCACGGAATGGATAAACGCTGAAAGCATCTAAGCGTGAAGCCGTCTCCAAGATGAGGACTCGCTGCTCTTCGGAGCTGAAGACCCCTGGTAGACCACCAGGTTGATAGGCCGGGTGTGTAAGGGCTGAGAGGCCTTGAGCTAACCGGTACTAACGGTCGATGACTTGACCGCGTTTATGATTCGCTGATGTCTGATGCGATGTTCGTCGCACGCGGACTGACCCGCTTACCCACGACCCACTTGCGAGTGCTACCGCTCGCGCCGCCGTCCCGCTCTGCGAGGCTGCGACACGCGGGCGCACACGAGTTGCCGGTGTCCATACGTGTGGGGAAACACCTGATCCCATTCCGAACTCAGTAGTAAAGCCCACGCGGCCGATGGTAGTCCTGACCGGGCAAGAGTAGGTGAATGCCGGCTTTTTCGGGCCGCGCTTCGGAAACGAGGCGCGGCCCGACTGCTTTTCAGAGGCAGTGACCATTCGTGTGCAGATCGATTCTGGGACGTCCTTGACGTTCGTTCACGCCGCGCGGGATTTTGTCTTCGGTTTGCTCTTCTACACTTCGGGTGGCGGCACTTGCGCACATCGGTGGGCGGCTTTCAAGTGCCGCCAGGGTAGCGACAGGGGCGCCGGCACCTTGTGCACGACACACACGCCGTGGCGGGTCTTCTTGAACCGCTCGGCCGCGTTCGTGGTCCGGGTGGCACCGCTCTTGAGCCGTGGTCCTGGGCTAAGCTTGGGCCGGGGGTGGAGAAGCACTGCTCAAGAGCAGTGGCACCCTCGCGCAGAATCTCAGTCAGCACATCGCGTCCCGACGCTGGAATCGTGGTGGGCGCGTCGCTATTCTCGTGGCTCGGCGTACCCTCCTGCCCAGCGTGGGCGGTTCGGAGCCATCCGATGGCCCGAAGAGTGCGCCGCCCTTTTTCAGCCGGCCAGCAAAGACATTCGGTCATAACTCAGCGCCGAGACCCTTGGGGCGAAGTCGCAGCGCCAGCGATCTGACTGGCGCTGCTTCCTTTGGTTCACCGGCAACGGCGCGGCGGATCTGCTCGGCCTCAGCGAGCTGCTGATCGGATCTGGAAGGAGCCGCGGAGCCGCAACACAGCTTGCGGTGCTTTGTGACGTCGGTGGCGTCAGCCCGCCGTGTGACGCGCGGGGCCGTCGCGGCGGATGTGCGGCGGCGCTGTGCAGGCGGCGCTATTCCTCGCGCTCCATCTCATCTGCGAACACGGGGCCGTGATTGGCCAGCCGCTCCGCCTCGCCCAGGGCGATCTTGCCGGATTTCACCAACTTGGCGAGCGAGCGCTCCATCGTGCACATACGCTGGCCGGGCTCGTCGCGGGTCTGGGTCTGAATGAGCGAGTAGATCTGCTCGGTTTTCGCTTGCCGGACCAGGTTGGCCACCGCGTAGGTGTTGTTGAGAATCTCCATCGCGACCACGCGGCCCGGCCCGTCCTGGCGCTGCACCAGCTTCTGCGAGATCACGTAGCGCAGGCTCAGGGCGAGCTGGTTGGCGACCTCGTCGTGCCGGCTGGGCGGGTACATGTCCAGAAGCCGCGTGATCGTCCCGGATGCGTCGCGCGTGTGAATGCCGCTGAAGACGAGGTGTCCGGTCTCGGCGGCGGTGATCGTCCAGGTGGCGCTCTCGGCGTCGGTCATTTCGCCGACGAAGATCACGTCGGGGTCTTCCCGCAGGCAGTCGCGCAATCCACGTTCATAGCTGGGCACATCGCGTCCGATGGCACGCTGCGAGATCATGGCGATGGCGCTGCTGAATTCGTACTCGATCGGGTCTTCGAGCGTGACGATGTGCAGCGGGCGCGTCTGCGCGATGTGGTTCAGCAGGGCCGCGATCGTGGTCGACTTGCCCGCACCAGTGGTTCCGGTGAGCAGCACGAGCCCGGAATGCAGATTGCAGATGTCCTGCCAGACGCCGTTGGGAAACCCGATGAACTCGACCGTCGGTGTGGTCGTGTCGAGCGCGCGAATCGCCATGCTCAGCCCGCGATGGTCGTGATACGCGTTAAGCCGGTAGCGCATGCCGTCGATCAGGCGTGACGCGTTGACGGAGCGGATGGTCCGCAGCGTCTCCATCTGCTTGTCATCCAGCAGCGTTCGGCAGAGCCGCTCGATGGTCGCATTATCGAGCGGGCCGCCGTTCGTGATCTTCAGCCGCCCGTCGACGCGGTAGCAGGGGGCCTTGCCGTTCTTGATGTGAAGATCGGTCACGCGGGCGGTGCCCTGTCGGCGAAAACTGTTCAGCAGGTCGCGCATGCTGAGTTTGCGCGCATCGGTGGCGGCGTAGACCTTCTCGTCCAGGGAAAGGCGGCCGTCGTCGCCTTGCACGTCGCTGGTCAGGTGCTCGCTCATCGGATCTCACGCTCCGGTCCGCCGTTGGGGGTTGCGGTCCAAGGGACGCGGCGCTGCGCGGCGGCGAACCGGGCTCAGTCTACGGCGGCCGGCCAGGGCGGAACAGCCGGGTTGCGTTGCCGGCCCGCGGTCGCCGCAGTAACGTCGCGTGACCTGGCAGGTCTCAAGCGTCTGGAGGCGTCCGATGAGCGCGGCTGACTATTTCCTTGGGATTGACGTCGGAACGACGGGCAGCAAGGCCCTGCTTCTGGGGGCGAACGGGGAGGTTGCGGCGGAGGCGACCGATGAATACCCGCTGCATATGCCGAAGCCGCTCTGGTCGGAGCAGAATCCCCAGGACTGGTGGCGCGCGACGGCGGGAAGCATTCGCGCCGTCGTAGGAAAGGTCTCCGGAGCCGGCGGGCGGGTCGCGGCGGTGGGGCTGACGGGCCAGATGCACGGACTGACGCTGCTGGACGGAAGCGGCGAGGTGCTGCGGCCGGCGATTCTGTGGAACGACCAGCGAACCGCGGCGCAATGCACGGAGATCACGCAGCGCGTCGGCGCCCAGCGTGTCCTGCAACTCACTGGGAATCCCGTGCTGCCGGGCTTTACCGCGCCAAAGCTGGCCTGGGTGCAGGCGCACGAGCCCGACCTGTTCGCGAAGGTCGCGCATGTGCTGCTTCCGAAGGATTACGTGCGCTGGCGGCTGACCGGGGCGCTGGGCAGCGACGTTTCCGACGCGTCGGGCACGTCGCTGTTTGACGTCGGCAAGCGGGCGTGGTCGGACGAGATGATCGCGGCGCTGGATGCAAAGCGGGCGTGGCTGCCCGAAGTGGCGGAGTCTCCGGTCGTTCTCTCTCACGTTCACGCCGCGGCGGCGGCTGAAACCGGGCTCGCCGCGGGCACTCCCGTCGTGGCCGGCGCGGGAGACCAGGCGGCGCAGGCCGTCGGCAGCGGCATCGTGCGCGAGGGCTTGGTCTCCGCGACGCTGGGCACGTCGGGCGTGGTCTTCGCGGCGTCGGATGTCTATCGGGTCGAACCGCGCGGCCGGCTGCACGCCTTCTGCCACGCCGTTCCGGGAAAGTGGCACCTGATGGGCGTGATGCTGGCGGCGGGCGGGGCCTTCCGCTGGTATCGCGACGCGTTGGGCGGCGGCGCTTCGTACGATCAGCTCACGGCGGAGGCGGCCGACGCGCCGGCCGGCTGCGAAGGGCTCGTGTTCCTGCCGTACCTCAGCGGCGAGCGAACGCCGCACCCCGACCCGCGTGCCCGCGGGGTCTTCTTCGGGTTGACGTTGCGCCATCGCCGCGCCCACCTGACGCGCGCGGTGCTGGAGGGCGTCAGCTTCGGACTGTGCGACTCGCTTGGGCTGATGCGCGAGCTGGGGATTTCGCCGCGGCAGATTCGGGCTTCCGGCGGGGGCGCTGAAAGCCCGCTGTGGCGCGCGATTCTCGCGGACGTGTTCGGCGTCGAGCTGGCCACGCTGAATGTGACGCAGGGCGCCGCGCTGGGGGCGGCGGTGCTGGCGGCGGTCGGTGCGGGAGCGTTCGCGGATGTCGTGCAGGCCTCCGATCGCGTGGCCCGAGTGACCGGCACCACCCGACCGAGCACAGCGGCGCCGATCTGCCAGCGCGCGTATGCGTGCTACCGGCGGCTATACCCGGCGCTTCAAGCGGAGTTCGCGCGCGCGTTCGCCGACAGCGAATGAGGTGAGGGCGGGCACCGCGAGCCGGCGTCAGTGATGACTACGGGCAGACGTCGCCGAAGTGCACAAGCAGCGCGGACAGGTCGAGCAGGTCGACGACTCCGTTGCCGTCCAGGTCGCCGTTCTCAAACCCCTCCGTCGCCGTGCCGAAGTGCATCAGCAAGACTGCGAGATCGTCGCTATCGACCTTCCGGTCGTCATTCACGTCGGACGGGCAAAGGTCGTACAGCAAGGTCACGGTGGCGGGTGCGGAAGTCCCGTCGGTGTCGGAGGACTGGAACACCAGGGAGTCCGTGCCGTGCGCCGCGGGGTCGATCCGCAGCAGGCGATAGGGCACGTTGATCCCGGAAAGCCCGGGAGATTCGAGAACGTCAGCCTGTGCGGGCGGTGAAAGCACGGTCGTCTGTGGCGTGGCGACTTCTGGCGTGCTCGCGGGCAGCTCCAACAGCAGCGGGGCGCGATGCCGCACTCGACGCGTGTAGCCGTAGGTCATTGGGGCGGCGCCGTCGGACGCGCCGCCGCCGGTCGCGTCAACCAGCAGCGAATCAGGAACGCTTCGCACGACTTCGCCGTCGACGAAGAGCACTTCACACTGAACTCGCGGCATTCCCGCACCGAGCACCGCGCCGTGCACGCTTACCGTGCCGGTGCCGTCGCGAGCGGCGATGACCCGCCCGTTCTGCAAGAGCCGCACTTCCGTGACGCCAGCGCCCGATGCAGACAGGGCGAACTGATAGACCGTCGAGAGGTCGCCGGAGTAGGGCGTGATACCTACGGCGGCTCCGCGACCGCGATTGTAGACGTCGAACCACGCCTGCCAGACGCCGACGGTTCGATTGGGCGACGTGTCGTATGCGAGTACGCGCCAGTCGTGCCAGCCGTCGGCGAGTTGCGTCGTGTCGATTTCGAATGAGCCGCCGGGCGCGACGGTTGCGCGCGAGACGCCGTCGACGAGCAGCTCGAAGTCTGCGATCTGCGCCGCGGGGTGGTCGGTGGTCGCGCTGGGGGTCAGCAGCAGTGTGCCGGTCGCGGGTCCGTCGGGGATGCCGTCCACGGAGACTTGCGGGACGTAGGCGAACGGGCGCGTCAGGGGATCGCCGTAGAGCAGGCCCTGAAACGGCGTGTATTCGAGGCTGCGGACGACCGATTCGGCCAGGTTCGCCCCTTGCAGATAGAAAAATACTCGTTGGCTTGCGGGAACTTGCCGCGCAGGGCGCAGGGCTCGTCGACCGTGCCGAACGAGCCCGCCGCACCTTTGGCGATCCAGCGCGAGAGCTTGGTCTGGTCGGGGATGTCGAACCAGGCGGCGGCGCTGGTGGCGTGGTCGCCGATCGAGCCCGGCAGCAGCGTCATGTCCGCGCCGTCGATGTCCGGATCGGCCCAGCCGGTCATGACGCCGAGCGCGTCGTGGCGTCCGCTCGGCAGGACGTCGTAGAGCAGCTCGGCGGTGCCGCCCAGCGCGGCGACGGTGGTGACGGCGTTGGGATAGGCCCAGTCGCGCAGACTGCTGCGGAACGCATCGCTGGTTTTCATGAAGTAGATCGTGCCCGCCGGATGCGTGCCATCGGCGGCGGCGCAGCGATCGATCATGGAGAGCAGCTCGCCGACGGTGTTGCCGCGCTCGCCGGTGTACCCGAGCATGGCGGAGAGATAGAGATATCGGCCGCGGCCGTCGGCGCTTGGGCCGCCATCCTGCCAGAGCACCTCGCTGTCAAAATTGTAGGGGTCCTCGCCGGGCGACCAGTAGCGATTGCGGAAGCTGAAGTTGATGCCTCCCGCCAGGATCTCGTCGGCCATGAGGGCCAGGTAATACGCGGTCGTGAGCGAGAAGCGCGAGATGGCGCACGATCCATGCACCAGGCCCTGTGCATCGACATAGAAGTCCGCCGGCGGCGCCAAGATGATGTAGTCGACGTGGTCGCGGAGCCCGTCCGCGACCAGCTTGCCGCGCAGGGCCTCGTGCTGGTAGGCCGCGATGTCGCCGAAGCCCGGCGCGGTCGGGTCGAGGTACAGGATATTCTGGACCGGGAGGTTTCGAACGGCGACGTAGTGGTTGGCGACTTGCAGGGCATCCGCGCGGGCCGGGTCGACCAGCAGCAGGACGTTTTCGGCGGAACCGCCGGCGAAGGCCAACGTCGTGAACAGCGCGGCAGTGATCACGACGGCGAGCCGGTGTGCGGGCCTGCACCAATGAACGGGAGCTTGTCCCATCAACTTCCCCTGGCCGGATCCATCGGCACTCCGCCGCTACGCGCGGCGACCTGCTCGCCTCGCATCCCGCGCCCGGCGTGTACGCATCATCCGCACGACTGCCCGAATTGAACCAGCAGCTCGCTCAGGTCGTCGAGGTCGACGGCGCCGTCGCCGGTGATATCACCTTGTTCGAGCGTCGCTCCGCTGGTGGTTCCGAAGTTGGCCAGCAGCGTCGAGAGGTCGAGCAGGTCGACGGTGCCGTCGTGGTTCAGGTCGGGCAGGCAGAAGTCGTAGAGAAGCGTAACCGTCTGAACGGGGGTGTCGCCGTTGATGCTGGTCACGTGATAGGTGAGCGTGTCGATGCCGCTCGCCTGCGCGTCAGGCCGGATGAGCACGTAGGGTCGCGCCGGATTGGAATACAGCATTGTGGCCTGGGCCGGGGCGCTGTCGATCACGAAGGTCATCGCGACGCCGGTGTTTCCGACCGTGCCGGGCAGTTCGAGCAGCAGCGGGTCGGATCGGCGCAGGGGGCGGGTGTAGCTGTAGGCGAGCGGCGGGAGTCCGCTCTGTCCGCCGGTGTCGTAGGTGATGTCGAGCAGAAGCGGGGCGCTGCGGACGAGCTCGCCGCCCGCGTAGAGGGCCTCGGCCTGCACGCGGACCGGGCCAGCGCCCATCGTCAGGCCGTGGTTCGTCACCGTCGCCGACGCGGATTGCGTGGCGGCGAGGATGCGACCGTTCTGGACGAGGTGAATCTCGACCAGGTCGGGGTCGGGTGTGGCGGCGAGGTCGAAGGTGAAAGTGGTGGTGAGAAGGCCGGTCGTTAGCGGGGCGGCGACGCTGGCGGCTCGCCCGCGATTGTCGCAGGTGAATGAGCTGACCCAGCGACCGACGCTGCGCGCCGGGCTGTCGTCGTACGCGAGCACGCGGACGTCGTGCCAGCCGTCGGAGATCGACGCCGTGTCCAGCGAGAACGAATCGCCGGGGAGCGCACTGTCGATCACTACGCCGTCGAGCATCAGGTCGAAGCTCTCGATGTTCGCGGTCGGATGGGTGGTCGTCGCGCTGGGCGTCAGGACGATGGTGCCGGACACCGGGTTGGCGGGCAGCCCCGCGACGCTGACTTCGGGGAGATACGCGAACGGCCGCGTGAGCGGATCGCCGTAGAAGAGAAGCTGGAACGGCGTGTACTCGACGCTGCGGTAGACGGCTTCGGCCAGGCACAGGCCCTGGTAGTAGAAGACGTGAGCGCGGGCGTGCGGGAACTTGCCGGGGAACGCACACGGCTCCTCCACGGATCCCCACGAGCCGCTGGCGCCGATGCGAATCCACGACGTGAGCTTCTCCTGCGAGCTGACGTCGAAGGTTGCGGCGTAGCTGGTCAGATGGTCGCAGAACGCCCCCGGCAGGACGGTCATGTCGGTGGTTTCGATGCCGGGTGAGGCGAAGCCGGTCATGATTCCCAGGCAGTCGTGCTGGCCGGTCGGGAGCGTTGCCAGCAGGTGCTCCGCCTGCCCGCCGAAGCCTTCGATGCTGGCTACCGCCATGTCGAAGTATGGATCGCGCGGGTTGCTGCGGACGGAATCGCTGGTTTCCATGAAGTAAAACGTCCCGGGGGGTTGCGTTCCGTCGACGGCGATGCTGCGGTCGATCATGTCGATGAGCTCTTCGACGGTGTTGCCGTTGACGCCGGTATAGCCGAGCTGCGCCGCCAGGAACATGTACTGCGAACCGCTGTCGGTGCTGGGCACGCCGTTCTTCCACGAGATGGAGCTGTCGAACGGCAGGATGACGTCGCTCTCCTCATCCGAATAGCGATTGGACCAGCTCACGTTCTTCGTGGCGGTGAGCACCTGGTCGGCCACGAAGGTCATGTAATAGATGCCGGACATCGAGAAACGCGTCACCGCCGTGCATCCCTGCGCGTTCACCAGCCCCGGGGCGGGGATGTAGAAGGTGGTCGGGGCGACGGCGATGTAGTCGATGTGGTCGCGGATGTCCGAGTGCGCGAGCTTGCCCAGCAGGGCCTCGATGTTCAGGTCACGGAAGGCCTGGAAGTTGGCGACGTTGGATTCGACGTAGAGCGCGTTGCCGGGCGGCAGGTCGCGCGCGAAGAGATAGTAGTTGCCGATGTACTTGGCGTCGTTGCGCATCGGGTCGATGACCACCAGCGCGTTTTCCGCCGATCCGCCGGCGCGGGCCGGCCAGGCGCCGCAGAGCCAGGCCGAAGCACAGGCGAAGGTCAGCAGCCACGTGGGGGCGCGCAGCACTTCCCGAAACCATGCGTGCATGGGTTGAAGCTCCCTGGGCTCGCGGAACTACGGCCGATTCGGTCTGCCGCCTACTCTACTGCACCGGACTGCCGAACGGGCGGCCCGGTGTCGGCGAATAATCCCATTCTAATCCCCTCCGGCAAGCGCCGCACCGCTTTCTGGCGAAGTCCTCGCACGACGCTGAGCACCCCGCGGCCGGCGGAATCGCCGCCGGGCCCTTGCAGGCTGCGCTTCCGCGACGACAATCGAGCCTGGCGAAGACCCTGACCACTTTCTTCGGACGTGAAATCATGAACATCTGCACCTGGGTACTGGTCCTGACGGCGCTGCATGCGACGGCGTGCGCCGCCTCGGCTTCGGACGGCGTTCTTCGGCCCGTTTCGTTCGCAAACGTGCGATTGGATGCCGATTCGTTCTGGGGGCAGCGGCAGGACGCGCTGCGCAGCGGCACGCTCCCGCAAAACTGGCATCAGTGCGACATCACCGGGCGGTTCGACAACTTCGATCGCGCCGCGGGCAAGGCGCAAGGGAAGTTCGAAGGCTACGTCTTCAACGACTCGGACGTCTACAAGTCTCTGGAAGGCGCGGTGTACCTGTGGCAGCTTCACCCGGACGCCGCACTGGAAGCGCAGATCGACGAGGCGATCGCCCGGATCGCGGCGGCGCAGCAGCCCGACGGCTATCTGGACACCTATTTCACACTGAACACGGGCGAGCCGCGCTGGACGGACATCGCCAACAAGCACGAGCTGTACTGCGCCGGGCACCTGATCGAGGCCGCGGTGGCTCATTTCGAAGCGACCGGCAAGCGCAGCCTGCTGGACGTCGCCGTTCGACTGGCCGATCACGTCGATCAGACCTTCGGCCCGGGGCGCAAGCTCGATCCACCCGGTCACCCGGAACTTGAGCTGGCGCTCGTGCGCCTGTACCACGTGACCCACGAGAATCGCTATCTCGAACTGGCGCGTTTTTTTATCAATCAGCGCGGCAACGCGGAAGGACGCACGCTCTTCGGCGAGTACGCTCAGGATCAGATTCCGGTCCGTGAGCAGCGCGAGATCGTCGGGCACGCCGTGCGCGCCCTCTACCTGTTCTCTGCGGTGGCGGACCTGGCCGGAATCGACGGAGACGATTCGCTGCGGCAGGCTGCCCAGGAAGTCTGGAAAGACGTCGTTCGCCGGAAGATGTACGTCACCGGCGGCGTGGGCTCATCCGCGCACAATGAAGGGTTCACGCGCGGGTACGACCTGCCCAACGAAGCGGCCTACGCCGAGACCTGCGCGGGCATCGCGTTGGTGCTGTTCAATCATCGGATGAACCTGCTGACGCGCGAGGCCAGGTACGTCGACGTGCTCGAGCAGGCGCTGTACAACGGCGTGCTCTCGGGACTCTCGCTCGATGGAAAGCAATTCTTCTACGTCAATCCGCTCGCCAGCCGTGGAAACCATCGCCGGCAGGAGTGGTTCGGGTGCGCCTGCTGCCCGCCCAACCTGCTGCGGCTCTTTGCGTCGATCGGCGGGTACGTCTACGCGACCGGGCCGAAGGCGATCTATGTGAATCTGTATGCGGCCGGCGAGGCGAAGGTCACGCTTGCGCCGGAGCTCGTCGCGACCCTGCGGCAATCGACGCGCTATCCCTGGGACGGCCGCGTCGAGCTGACCGTCGATCCGCCTCGCGGATTCGGCGAGTTCGACCTGTTCCTACGCCTGCCGGGCTGGGCGGACGCCGGCGAGGTTCGGCTGAACGGACAGCCGGTACAGGCGAACCGCGACGGGTACATTGGGGCGGGATCCGATTGGAAGCCCGGTCAGAAGCTGGTGCTGGAGCTGCCGATGCCGGTTCGGCGCGTGCGGGCCAATCCGCTCGTGCCCGCCGATCGCGGCCGAACCGCCTTGCAGCGCGGTCCGCTTGTGTTCTGCGCGGAGGCGGAAGACAACCAGGGCAAGGTGTCGGATCGGGCGCTGCTGCCGGACGCTGAAATCCGCGCGGTCTTCGACGAGAAGCTGATGGGGGGCGTGACCATGCTGCGGGCCGACGCAGTGCGCGCTGCGGAGGTTGATTGGGAGTCAACGCTGTACAGCGCCGCGCCGCCCGTCGGAGGTGCCCTACTGGTCTTTGTACCCTACTTCGCCTGGAACAACCGCAGCGCCGGCGAGATGGCGGTCTGGATTCCGGAGTCCGTCTCCGTGCTCGACCCGCGGCCGGTGGCGTGGCTGCGTCCCAGCGCGTCCTTCCATTCTGCCGGCGACAAGCTGGAAGCGCTGCACGACCGGCTGGAACCTGCGAATTCCGACGATCACTCCATTCCGCGCGTCACGTTCTGGCCGCACCGCGGGACGTCCGAGTGGCTGCAATACGACTTCGATCAGCCGCGCAAGGTTGGCGGGATCGACGTCTACTTCTTCGACGACAGTCCGCGAAACGCCCACTGCCGTGCGCCGAAGTCGTGGAAGCTGCTGGCCCGGGTCGGCGGGGAGTGGAGAGAGGTTCAGGTGCATGGGGCGCTCGGGACCGCGCTGAACCAGTACAATCGCGTCAGCTTCGAGCCGCTTGAAGCCGACGGGCTGCGCATCGAGATGGAGCTTCAGCCCGAATGGTGCGCGGGCGTGCTGGAATGGAAAGTTTTGACGGAGTGATCGCCGCGCACCGAGCGCCGGTTTCCTGAAACCTGCGGTGTTCATCGCCGCGCCGCTCCAAGGCTTGAGGAGTGGGAATGGTGCGAATCGTCGCCGCCCGGGAGCGACTGCCGGGTACGTTCGTCCTGCCCGTCGCGTGCGCCGCACTGGCGCTGCTCGCGATGACGGCGGGTTGTGATCGCGCGCCCGCGACGAGCGCATCCGGCGACGGGAAGAGCGCGCCGGGGGCGTCCGGCGATCAAGCCGGCGTGAATGCCGTCGAGATCGCCGCGGCGTTGGGGGGAAAGGGTGGACAGGCGCGCGGCGCCAACCTGCTGCTCGTGACACTCGACACCACGCGCGCGGATCGGCTCGGCTGCTACGGTTACAAGCGCGTCTTCACCCCGGCGATCGACCGCCTGGCGCGCGAGGGCGTGCTGTTCGAGAACGCAATCGCCGTTGCGCCGACGACGCTGCCCGCGCACGCATCGATCCTGACCGGGCTCTACCCGGTACACCACGGGGCACGCGTCAACGGGTTCTTCAAGCTCGCAAACGAGCCGCTGACCCTGGCCGAGGCCCTGCGCGACGCCGGCTTCCGCACTTCGGCGGTCGTCTCCTCGTTCGTGCTGCACCGGCGGTTCGGCACCGATCAGGGCTTCGAGGATTACCAGGACGATTTCGGCGGCGGGAGCTCCGGCGGCGGCGACTACCCCGAACGCGCCGGCGACCGAACCACCACGCTGGCCTTGAGCGCGCTGCACAAAATGGCCAGGGAGCGGTTTTTTCTCTGGGTTCATTACTACGACGCGCACCACGAGTACCGGCCGCCGCCGTCGTTTCTGAATCAGCATCCCGACGATCCCTACCTGGGTGAGATCGAGTTCGTCGATTCCCAGCTCATGCGGCTGCTGCTGGAACTGGACGCGATGGGCCTTTCGGAGCGGACGCTTGTGCTGGTGATAGGCGACCACGGCGAGTCGCTGATGGAGCACAACGAGCCGACGCACGGGCTGCTCGTGTACCAGCCGGTGCTGCACATTCCGATGGTGATGCGGCTGGGCAAGCAGCTCGGGCCAGGGTTGCGAGTGTCGACGCGCGTCTCGGAAGTCGATCTGATGCCGACCGTGCTGTCCTTGCTGGGGGTGGAGGCGCGCGCGGCAACGGACGGCAGCGACCTGACGCAGCCGGTCGACGCTGGCCGGAAGCTCTACTTCGAGAACCTGAACGCGACGTTTTCCTACGCGGCCGCGGCGTTGGGGGGCGTGTTCGACGGGAACGTCAAGTACATTCACGCGGTCGAGGGCGAGCTGTACGACCTGGCCGCCGACCCGCGCGAGGCGCGCGACTTGGCGCCGTCCGACCCTTCCCGGGCCGGGTCGTTCTATCAATTCCTTCCGGAGCTCTTCGGGCCGCAGCTTGCGAAGTTGACGCAGGCGCCCGCAACCGTGCAGCCCAGCGGCGAGGACCTAGCTCGCTTGGCGGCCCTCGGCTACGCCGGCTCGAGCGACGCGGGCGAGCACGAAGCGTTGGGCGATCCGCGCGCCGTGGCGGCGGCGCTGCGTGAGCTGGAAGACCTGCGCCGGCTGCCCGCCGACGACGCCCATTACCGGCTCAAGGCGCTGCTGATCGAGAATCCGGGCTTTGCGAACGGCTGGCGCTATCTCGGCGAGCTCTGCCTGAAATCCGGGCAGCCGGCCCAGGCCGCGGACGCACTCGAACGAAGTCTGAAGCTCGGCTTTGTGCAAAGCACTGCGTTTCTGCTGGCCGATGCGCTGGCGAAGGAAGGCAAGCTGGATCGTTGCGCCGAAGTGCTGGCCCAGGTCGCGTCGCACGTGCCGGACCTGCTGCAAACCAGCGTGATGGCGGACCTGCTGCGGCTGGCGGACGGGCGCGAGACGGCCGTCGAGGTCCTCCGCGAGACGCTGTCTCTGAATGCCGACCTCGTGGCATGTCTGGGAGACTACTTCGCCGGCCGCGGGAGCCTGCTTTCGGCCGAGCCGGTGCTTCGCGCGCATCTGGCGGACTTTCCGAGCTCGGCCAATGTGCGGCTGGCGCTCGCGAAGCAGTTGGTCGCTGCCGCTCGGCTGTCGGATGCGGCCAGCGCGTTCAAAGACGGCGTCCCCGGCTGCCTTTCGAACGCCGACTTCGTGAACAACTACGCCATGTTCCTGGCGACGTCGCCCGATCCTGCGTTGCGCGACATGCCACAGGCCATCTCGCTGACCGAGCAGTACCTCCGGGACCAGTCGGATCCGGACCCGTCGATTCACCTGACGCTCAGTTCTCTGTACGCCACCGTAAACCGGCTGCCGGAGGCGCTCTCGCTGGCCGAGGAGGGTCGCGAGCTTGCGGCCGCCAGACAGAATGAGCGATTGTCCGCTTCGCTGGAGCGGCACATCCACCGGCTTCGCGAGGCGCTGGGGGTCGGCGGCGCGCCTACGAGCAGTCCGTAGGCGGCGACGGAGCCGGTGCGCTTCCCGTCGCGCCGCGTTGGCGCCGCACGGCCGGAATTGCGGCTCGAAAACCAGCGACGCGATTCCTACAATCTCACCGGTCTCGTGCCGGTCGGGCCGGCGCAGGCGGAATCTTCAAAGTCCTCCATTGGGGAACATCATGGCCAAGCGGGCTGGGTGGCTATTGTTCGCAGCGCTGACCGCGGGTGTTTGCGGCCTTCTGACCGGATGCGGCGACGACCAGGAAACGGTCGAGGTTCGGCGGGTCGAGCGTCACGATCACGTGTGCACTCTGGATTGCCACGACCACTACTACGATGGCGCGCGGCGGGTGACGGTTGTGAAGCACCGGCACGGTCCGGGCTGCGGCCACGCCTGGGACGGGGCGCGCTGGGTGACGGTCGTTCACCGCTCGCGGCCGGTCGGCCACACCTGTACGTTGGCCTGCCGGCACTACTACGACGGCGATCGCGTCATCGTGCTGAGGAACCACAAGCACGGGCCACGCTGCGGGCACTCGTTCGATGGTCAGCGTTGGGTGCGCGTCACGGTCGTACGCCGCGACTAGAGCGTCGACGCGCCGCACCACGCGCGTTGTGCGCATCCGGGGCATCTCCGACAGGGCCGTAGTTTCTGCCGCTCCGACCGGCGGGGCCGTGAGCTCAGCGCCGCCGTGTCGTCACGGGGGGGGAGCGGGGCCGCGGCGCTCGTCCGCTAACCGGCGCTCATTCGCGGTGAGCCTGCTGCGCTGAACTCGCGGCGCGTTGATTGTGGCGCGCCGGGCGTATACCTTGATGGATGGAGGAAGCCGCCGACGCGCCGTCGGCCACGGAAAGGATGCCGAGCGAACCGAATGCTAGCTGAAGCCACCCCACTTTCGAGCAGCGTGCTGTGCCTGAATCGCCACTGGCAGGCGCTGCGTGTCACCAACGCGATGCGGGCCGTCACGATGGTGTACAGCGCCCATGCCGAGGTCGTGGCGGCGGACAACGGCGAGTTCGCGTCGTACGACTTCGAGGACTGGGTCGAGCTGAGCGCGGCGCGGGCCCGCTTCGAGCCGGAGAAGCACGACTGGATTCGCACCGTGCGTTTCCAGATCGCGATTCCGCGCATCGTGCGCGTGCTGGGGTATGAGAAGCTGCCGCGCGCGCAGGTGAAGCTCAACCGGCGCAACCTGTTCGCCCGCGATTCGAACCGCTGCCAGTATTGCGGCAAGCGCTTCCCGACCAGCGAGCTCAGCATCGATCACGTCATCCCGCGCTCGCAGGGCGGAACGACCTGCTGGCAGAACGTCGTCGCGGCGTGCGTGCGCTGCAACGTCCGCAAGGGCGGCCGAACGCCGGAGCAGGCCAGCATGCGCCTGGTCGTTCGGCCGCGGCGTCCGCGCCGATCGCCGGTTCTGACGATCAAGCTCTCGGAAGCCAAGTACGCAAGCTGGCGGCAGTTTGTCGACTTCGCGTACTGGAACGTCGAGCTGAAGTAGTCGGGGGGCTTCCCGGGCGGCGCGGCCGGGCCGGCGCTGCTCTTGCACATTTGGCCGACTCAGGCCGTGACGTCGCGCGGCGAACGGGACACAATAGGCGCGGGTGGGAGGCGGTCCGCCGGGCCGCCGCTCGACGGAGTTGAGCGCAGACGCGAGGGTCTGGCATGCCAGTGGAACAATGGTCGGAATCGGTCCTGATCGCCGAGCTGGGCGATGATCCGCAGTTCAGCGACGACGTCGCCGCGATCCTGGAGGCCGTCGGCAACAACGCGCAGACCAACGTGCTGCTCAACTTCAGCAACGTCACCTACCTCAACTCGTCGAACATCGCCAAGCTGCTGAAGCTGCGCAAGTCGGTCACCATCGCCAACGAGCGGAAGCTGAAGCTCTGCGGCATCAGCAAGTCCGTCTGGGGCGTTTTCCTGGTGACGGGATTGGACCGCATCTTTGACGTGGTCGACGACGTACCGACCGGTCTGGCATCGCTTCAGATCAGCGGATAACGACCGCGCGGTCGAGCCCTGCCCCCATGCCTTGGGATTGAATCCCGGCGGCGCGCTACTCGCCTGAAACGCCCACGACCAGGGCATCTTCGCCCGGAAGCCCGATCGATTGGAGCGCGTAACGACCCGGTTCGAGCGCGAGCGTGGTGTTCGCGATGCGATCATCGCCGCGCAAAAACTCGACCCGCAGCCGCACCCGCTTGCGGTCCTTCTCCAGCGGCGTGACGCGGGCGCGGTAGTTCTCGACCAGCGGAGCGCTCAGCGTCTGCCCCAATTTGACGCTGCCGCGGCGGCGACCTTCGAGCTTGAAGCCCTTGTATTGCGGAAACTGCTTGCGCAGCTTGGATTCGATACTCTTCAGCTCCGGCGAAACCTTGTCGCTGCCCTTGGTCGCGCGAATCACGAGGACGTTGACTTCGCAGGCCTTGTCGTCTCCGGCGGCGGCCGTGGCCGCGCCTAGCCCGCCGAGTGCGATCAGCAGCAGCAGAGCTTGCCCGATCCCCAGCGGCCCGGGCCGCAGACGTCGGTTTGTCGGGAGGGTTCCGCGAGGCTTCATCGCTACGTTCCTTCGTCGGACCGCAGCGAGATCAGCGCGACCCCGCCTTGGCTGTTGTAGTAGATCGTGGGCGTCACGTCGAACACCTCCAGCTCATCCACCTGGACCGTTTCGGCGATTTCGAGGCTCCATTCGGCCTGCCGCGCGATCGGCGTGGTCGGCCAGGTGAGCGCGGCGATCAGGCAGGCGGCCGCCGCGGCGGCGATCCCGAACAAGCGCGTGATTCGCGAGGGATGGGGAGCGCGCGGGCCGGCGCGTTGCGACGCCGCCGTCCGCACGCCGCTCCACACCCCGGCCCATTGGTCCGCGGTCGGCGACGCCGGCGGCAGTCCCGCCAGCGCGGGCAGCCGGCCGGTCGACGCGGCCGCGAGACGCTCCGCGGCCTGGTCGTTCTCGTTGAGGTGCTGCTCGAGTCGGCCGATTTCGTCGAGCGAAAGCGCATCCAGCTCGCCGGCGGCGACGCGCTCCAGCAGTCGGTCCAGGTTGTCGGTGCGCGCGTTCATACTCTCAGCATCGCTAGGAGGCCCGTCCTCCAAAGGCCTGGACGAGCTCAGGAGCCAATTGCTTCAATTGCTCCGTCAACTTCCGCCGCGCGTGATAGAGCCGGCTCATCACCGTCCCGATCGGAATCCCTAGTGCCTCGGCAATCTCGCCGTAGGTCATCTCGCCGGCGGCGTACATGGAGAACACGGCCCGCTGGTCGGCGGGAAGCGTCTCCAGGGCGCGGTTCAGAACTTCCGCCAATTCACTTTTCTCCAGCCCAGAATCGGGCGCCGACAGGCCGCGATCGGCCACCGGATGCGGGTCGCCGTCGCGCTCGTCACTGTCCAGCGAAACCGCCAGCCGGACGCGCCGCGCACGCAGCACGTCCAGGCTTCGATTACTGACGATCCGCAGCAGCCAGGTCTTGAAGGAGGCCGGCGCTGCGGCGCGGCGATCGTCCGAGTCCACCGTAAAAGGCCGGTCCGCGTCGACGCCGCGGAAATTCTCGAGCCGCAAGAAGGCCCGGATGAACCCGTCCTGCACCGCGTCGAGCGCGTCCTCATTCCGCCCGGTGATGCGGGACGCGACGGCATAGGCCACGTCGCGGTACCGCTCGAAGAGCTGCCGCTGGGCGTTCGCGTCGCCGCGCGCGGCCGCCCGCACGAGAAAGAGTTCCACTGGATCGACGTTGGAGCGGTCGGCGTTATTCACACGATTTCCGTTTTTTTGTCGCGCTCGGAGGATAACGGGTTTTTCCGCCGTTTTCCGGACCGCAATGAATAGCCTGACGGCGACTCCCGTCGGTCTGTTCGACCTGCGACCGAGTCGGCCGCGGGCCGGGCGAGACGGGCGTCGTCCTCGCTGTAACCGTATGTCCTTGAATGCGTTGCGAGTGCCCGGGCGACGCGGAGTGTCTGCCATGAAACGGTTTCTCGCCGGCGTGCTTGGCGTGATGGTGCTGGCCGATTCGGCTCTGGCCGGAACCGCAACGGCCTCGTCCACCGCATCCAACGGCGGAAGCGCCTCCGCCTCGGCGGTCGCGACCGGAAACTCGAACTCCACCGCGATCGCCGGTGCGACCCGCGGCGGTCGGGCGGTTGCCAACAGCCTGGCCCGCGGCGTCGGCAACGCCTACGCCGACAGCCGGGCGGTTGCCGTCGCTGACCGCGGTTTCGCTCGGGCGGACTCCAACGCCCTGGCCGAGGGGCTGCTGGGCGGCAGCGCCGTCGCCGACAGCGAGAGCATCGCCGCCACCATCGGCGGAGTCTCGATCAGCAACAGCGACGCGGTTGCGACCGGGCTGACGTACGGCTCGGCGTTCAGCGGATCGACCGCGACGGCGGTCAGCGAATTCGGCACCGCGATGTCGGACAGCCAGGCCGCGGCGCTGGGCACCTGGGGCGGCGACGCCCGCAGCACGAGCGAGTCGATCGGAGACGCGAGTCTCGGATTCGCAAACAGCGCCTCGCGCTCCGACGCAACCGCGACGCTGCACGGGCGTGCTGTGGCGGACGGGCACGAAGTTACGGTTGTGCACCGGCAACTTTCCGTCGCCCCGAGCGTGCACGTGCGCAGCCGGGCGATCAAGGTGCGCGAAGGCGCGCGGCGGGTCGTGTACGTTGGCGTGCGGCCGTAGTGGGCGCGCGAAGTCGCCGAACACGGACAGCGAGGTTGGACGCATGGCGGCGGCGATGCCCGGGGGGCGCGCCGCTGCCGGCGTTGTTGCCTGCGGCCGGACGGGCTGAATCGGGCCCGGCGCGATGCGGGCGTGCAGGCGCGTCGGCCGCGGAAATCGGGTGAATAAACGGCGTCGCGCCGGCGTCGTTCTGCTACGAAGGAGTGATTGAAATGAAACGCATGTTGATCGCCTCGGTTTTTGCGGCGTTGATGGGTTGGAGCGTGGAATCGCGCGCTGCGGATTCGGCGAGTTCCGCCGGAGCCGCCAGCGACGGACACCGCAGCGGCACCGCGACTGCGACCGCCCAGTATGAAGGCGACGTCGGCTTCGCGCGGACGAACAGCGAAAGCGGGCGGGTGAACGCAGCGCGCGCGGTCGCGGTCGGCGTGGACGAAGACGGACTGTCGCTGTCGATCAGCCAGGCGTTCGCTCCGCGCTTCGGACCGGCCATCGCCACCAACTTCAATCTCACGATCGACCGCGACGGAGACGTCTCGGCCAGCCGCGGCGTCGCAGTCGCCGACGGATCGGCGCAGCGTGCCGTGAGCGTCGGCGGCAGCGGCGGCAACGGCCGCGCGACGACCAGCACCGCCACCGGCTCGACCGGGCCGCACGGGCAGGTCCGCGTGCACACCGAGGCTCACGATCACCAGGCGACGCCGACCGCGGTGCGCGTCGTGCGAAGCGGCGGGACCGACCGAACCGTCGTGGTGCGCGGTGTGCGAAGCGATGAGGGTGACGTACGCCGCGTACGGATCATCCGTCGCTAGGGCGGGCAGCCGCTGTCGGACGCCGCTTCCGCCGCGATAGGGTCTCGATCGAAGTGCCGAACCGCAGAACGTCGCTCGGCCGTCCCGCACATGGGGCGGCCGACGCGTTTGTTGACGCCGACGAGGTATAGTGCTCGATGTGATTCGGGTCTCCCTGTCCAACTCCGTGCTGAGCGCGGCTTTCGACACGGCCCGCCGCGCCGCGCCGCGCGAAGCATGCGGTCTGTTGCTCGGAAGCTGCGGCTGCGTGACGAAGCTCGCGGTGATTCGCAACGTCGCTGGTGAAGCGCATCGGTTCGAGCTCGACGGTCTTGAAGCCGCGGCAGTCGAGCGGCGTGCGTGGCGCAAAGGACTCTCGCTGCTTGGTTACTTTCACTCGCATCCCGCGGGCAGCACCGATCCCTCGGTGCTGGACCGCTGTTCCGATCCATTTGTGGGCGTGGGTCCGCGGCTCCGCATGATCGTGACTCCCGCCGGCGATTGGCGTCTCTTCTTCGCACAAGCGGATCGCTGGGAGCGTTTGACGCCGCAATGGGCCAGCACGATCGCGGGCTGCCTGGGCCGAGGGGGATCGGCTCATGGCTGAGCGTTTGCCGTTCGATCCATCACGGATTCGGCCGCCGGCGCGTTCGGCGGGGCGCGGTGCGCGGAGCGGAGAGGGGCTGACGCTGATTTCGCCGCGCGAGGTGAACGAGCTGCTGCGTGGGGCGATCAACGCGCACATCCCGTCGACGCTGCACGTGCTGGGCGAGGTCGGCGAGCTGTCGCGAGCGGGCAGCGGGCACCTGTATTTCTCGCTCAAGGACGCCAGCAGCGAAATCCGCTGCGTCATGTGGCGCAGCGCCGCGACGAAGCTGGGGTTTCAGCTCGAAACCGGCCTGGAGATCATCGCGACGGGCGGGCTGGAGGTGTATTCGCCGCGCGGGACGGTGCAGCTCATGGTTCGCAAGCTCGAACCGCGCGGCGTCGGCGCGCTCGAAATTGCGTTTCGTCAATTGAAGGCCCGCCTGGAGCGCGAGGGGCTCTTTGACCCGGCCCGCAAGCGCCCGCTGCCTCGGGTTCCACGGCGCGTGGCGCTGGTGACCAGCCCGAGCGGGGCGGCGATCCGCGACATTCTCAAGACGCTCGAGCGGCGTTTCGCGGCGCTGGAGATCTTCGTTTTTCCGACGCGCGTGCAGGGCGAGGGTGCGGCGGTGGAGATTGCCGCCGCCATCGAGCTGCTCAATGAAGTGTCAAGCCGCCTGGGCGGGATCGACGTGGCGATCGTGGGCCGCGGCGGCGGATCGCTCGAAGACCTGTGGGCCTTCAACGAGGAGATCGTGGCCCGGGCGATCGTCGCCAGCCGCGTGCCGATCGTCAGCGCGGTGGGGCACGAGGTGGACGTCAGCATCAGCGACCTGGTTGCGGACGTCCGCGCGGCGACGCCGACCGCCGCGGCCGAGTTGATCACGCCGCGACTGGACGACCTGCTTGAGGCGCTGGCGTTGCTGGAGCTGCGCGCGACACGGGCGGCGCGGTCCGGCTGCGACGCGGCGCGGGCGCGGCTGCATCGCTGCCTGGCGAGCGAGCGGCTGGCGCAGCCGCGGCTGGTGCTGCGCGAGCGCAGCCAGCGGCTGGACGAGCTCGAACATCGTTTGCGACAGGGGTTGATGGAGCAGGCGCGCGAGGCGCGCCAGCGCCTGTCGCGCGCCGACACGCGGATGGCAGGGTTCGGCTCGGGAGCCTGGGTGGCGCGTGTCGCCGGCGCACTTGCGAGGAACGGTTTTCGGCTGCGCACGGCGATCGACCGACTCCTGCACGGACGGCAGCGGCGCATCGATGCACTGCGGATGCGGCTGCGGTCCGCGTTGCCGGAGCGGACGCTCGGGGCGTACGGGCAGTGGCTCCGGCAGACGGTCGCGGGGCTGTCGCGGCGGGTTACACAGATGCTGGGGCATCGCCGGGCGCTGCTGGCTGCGCGTCTGGAAGCGGTCCACGCGTGCGACCCGCGCGGCGTGCTGCGGCGCGGCTACAGCATCACGCGCGACGCTCGTACGCGCCGCGTTCTGCGTTCCCTGGCGGATGTTCGTGATGGACAACGGCTGACCACGGAATTGGCCGACGGAGAATTCCGCTCGACCGCCGACGATCCGCGCCAGCCGCGCCTGTTCGAATGAGTATCACACGGCGGCGATTCTGTCGGTCCGGGGGGCTGACAGGCCGCGGGTCTTGCGATTGAATGCTCGCCATGCAGGTTGCCCGCACCATTGAGGAGCTGCGCAAGGCGGTCGCCGAGGCCCGCCGCGGCGGCGCTCGGATCGCGCTGGTGCCGACGATGGGGGCGTTGCACGCGGGACATCTCTCGCTGATCGCGCGGGCCCGTGCGTCGGCGCCGTTCGTTGCGGTCAGCATCTTTGTCAACCCGACCCAGTTCGGCCCGAACGAAGACCTGGCACGCTATCCGCGCGACGAAGCGGCGGATCTCGCGGCCTGCCGTGCAGCCGGCGCCGATCTTGTGTTTCTGCCCTCGGAGAAAGAGATGTATCCGGGCGGCGAAGCCACCACCGTGCACGTGCGCGGCCTGACCGACACGCTCTGTGCCCCGCTGCGGCCCGGGCATTTCGACGGCGTCGCAACCGTCGTGACCAAGCTTTTCAACCTCGTGCAGCCCGACGTGGCCTGCTTCGGCGAGAAGGACTACCAGCAACTGGCGGTGATCCGGCGGATGGTGCGCGATTTGAGTCAGCCCATCGAGATCGTGGGCTGCGCGACGGTGCGCGAGCCGGACGGACTGGCGCTGAGCAGCCGCAACCGCTTGCTTTCGCCATCGGAGCGGAGTCAGGCGGGCAGTCTTTCGCGGGCGCTTCGCGACGCCGTTCGACGGGTCGGCGAGGGCGAGCGAGACGTGTCGGCGATCGAGCAGGCGATGCGGGCGGTCGTGCAGGCCGCCGGTCCGGCCCAGATTGAATATGCAGCGGTCGTCGATGCGGATACGCTCACGCCTCTGAAGCGGCTGGAGCGGCCCGCGCTGGCGGCTCTGGCGGTGCGCCTCGGCGCGACGCGCCTGATTGACAACATGCGGCTGGAGCCGAAGGGATAGCTTTACATGAAGCACGTGCTGTTCGAGATTCCGATTCCGTACTGCAACATCACCGTCCCCGGCTACGGCCTGATGCTGATGATCGCGTTCATTCTCGCGATTCTATGGGCGGTGCGGCGCGCGGTGCGCTCGGGCGCCAATCCCGACGTGATCCTGAACCTGGGCTTTGTCGCGATCATCGCGGGCGTGGTCGGCTGCCGGGCGATGTTCGTCTACCACTATTGGGAGCAGTTCGCAGTCGAGACCAACACGCTGGCGCTGATCTGGAAGATCGTGGACATCCGCCAGGGCGGCATGGAGTACTACGGCGGGCTGATCCTCGCGACGGTCTCGGCGCTGGTCTGGCTGGCGCTGGTGGAGCGGGTCTCGATCCGCTGGTATTGCGACATCATCGCGCCCTCGGTGGCGCTCGGGCTGGCGATCGGGCGCGTGGGGTGCTTCCTGAACGGCTGCTGCTATGGCGGCGCGTGCGAAGCGCCGCCGGGCGTTTCATTCCCGTTCGGCAGTCCGGCTTCGCACGAGCAGTGGAACTCCGGGATGGCCGGCGGTGAGCTGCCCAAGGAGCTGCTGTATTTGCACACGGCGGCCGGCGTGCCCGGGTTGATGGCCCCGTTGTCGCGCGACAGCCTGCGCGCCAGCGACGAGAAAATCACAGCGGCGCAGCGTGCCGAGGATTCCGCCGCCGAGACCCTGGGCGCGGCGCGCGACGCCGACTCGAAGGGCAGCACCGCGCAGAGCAAGCGCGCCGTGCAGCAGGCCGAGCTGCGCTATGAGCTTGCGAGGGCCGATTTGCGAGACATTCGCAGCAACATGAAACTGCACGGGCTGAGCGCCGCCGAAATCCGCGCGGTTGCCGCCCGGCACAGCGCGCTTCCGGTGCATCCCACGCAACTCTATTCGATGGTGGTCGGCTTGCTCATCGCCGGATTCCTGGACTCGGTGTATTGGCGGCGGCGGCGCGACGGCCAGGTGATCTGCCTGCTGTTTTCGATCGAGCCCGTCTCGCGGATCGTCCTTGAGCTGGTGCGCGTCGACAATCCGCAGGACGTCTTCGGCCTGCTGACCATCTCGCAGTTTCTGGCGCTGGGGATGATCGCGGCGGGGCTGCTGGGCTTGCTCGTGCTGCAAGGGCTGCCGGCGCGCTCGCCGCGCGCCGTGCGCTGGGAGCCGCCTCCCGCGGCCGCGCCCGCGACCGGGACGTGAGGGTCGGGAGCGGGACGTTCCCCGACGGGATAGAATCGTGCGTTGTTGGATGACCGGCGAACCCTACGGAAGTGATCATGGCCGAAGAATCAAAGAAATTCGTGGTCGACGATGACTGGAAGGCCCAGGCCCGCCGCGAGAAGGAGCGGCTCGCCGCGGAGAGCGACAAGACCGAGCAGTTCCCCGCGCCGAGCTTCGGCGAGCTGGTGAATCTGCTGGTCATGCAGGCCATGGTCGGCTTCGGGCTGGTCAGCGGCCCCGACGGCCGGCGCATTCCGCCTCACCTGGAGACCGCCAAGCACTTCATCGACATGCTTCAGGTGCTTGAGGACAAGACGCGCAACAACCTGACGGCGGACGAGAAGAAGCTCATGGACCAGGTGCTGTACGAGCTGCGGCTGCAATACGTGCAGTTCGCAGGCGCCAGCCTTCCGCCCACGCAAGCGCCGCAGCAATGACGATCAGCCCGACGCACCCGCCGTCCGCGCCCGAGGAGCAGGAGCTCTTCGTCGACCGCGAGGCGCGCTCGCCGCTGCTGCACTGGATGGCGCATCTCGGCGTGCCGATGTCGGTCAGCTTGTGCGTGCACGCGCTGCTGTTCGTGCTGCTGGCGATCGGGTCGTGGAACGTCCTGCGCGAGCACGTCAGCTCGGACTTCGAGGTCGAGGTGGGTGTGCGGGACACGCCGATCGACGTCGTCGGCGGCGGGCTGGAGTGGGATCGCGCCGACGGCGCCGATCTCTTCGAGCTGAGCGCGCCGGCGGACGTGCGCGAATCGCTGTTCAGCCAGGACCTGCCCAACCTGCTGGCGGACGTGGTCACGCCGAATGCCGGATCGAGCGAGGCCGGCGGCTTCGGCCTGGGACAGGCCGGCCGCTCGGGCGTGATCGGCATCGGGTCGGGAGCGGGCGACGGCGGCGGCGCGGGGATTGGGCATGGCTTCGGCAGCGGCGAAGGCGACAGCGGCGCGGGCGTCTGGGGACTGCGCGCCGCCGGCAAACGCTTCGCCTACGTCTGCGACTTCTCCGGCTCGATTGTCGTCGCGGTCGACGAGCTGCGCCGCGAGCTGAAGCGCTCCGTCGGACGCCTCAGGCCGACGCAGTCCTTCAACGTGATCATCTTCTACAGCACCGGCGAATCGGACCGCAATCTGAAGATCGTTACGGAGAGCTTCGCTTCGCAGCTTGTCCCCGGCGACGAGGCCAACCGGCGAACTCTCTTCCGCTGGTTGGACGCCAAGCGCCCGCAGGGCACCACCGAGCCCGTGCCGGCCATGCGCCGCGCGCTGGCGCTGAAGCCCGAGGCGGTCTTCTTCTTCTCCGACGGCTACTTTGACGAGTCCGTGGTCGGCGAGATCACGCGGGCCAACCGCGAGGTGAAAGCTCAGATTCACGCGATCGTCTTCGATGAGCTGCTGCTTCAGGACAATACCGGCCAGCCGCGCCTGACCAGCGGCGCCGAGCGGCTGAAGCGCATCGCCGAGCTGAACGGCGGACAGGTGAAGCTGGTGACAGCGCGCGACTTTGGGCGCTGATTCGACGCGGGATTCGCGACGCGCGCCGGCGCGCGTCCGGAGCTCCCGCAAGCGTATGACATGAAGGACCAGGGGTGCGATGATCGTGCCGTATGCTGATTCTGCTCGACGCATCCGATTCCCGTGGCCGGCGCTGCTGGCGGCGGGCCTGGCCGGCGCGTCCGCCTACGCCCAGGACGGCCCGGCGGCGGCTCCGTCCCGTTCGATCTGGACCATCGTCGTTGCGGGCATCGAGTGGCCGGCGTACTTCATCCTGGCCGGTTCCGTCGCGACCCTCGCGTTGATCGTGGAGCACTTCATCATGGTGCGCACGGTCTCGATCGTTCCGCCGGCCCAGGTCAAAAAGGCCAAGGCGCTGATCGAGCGGGCGGATTTCCGCGGCTGTCTGGATTCGATGAAGCGCAGCTCGACGTTCTTCGCACGAGTGATGAGCGCGGCCCTGAACCAGGCACGTCACGGCTTTGATGCGATGCACGAGGCGGCGTTGCAGCGCGGCAGCGAGCTGAGCGGACAGATGTACCGCAAAAGCGAGTACCTCAGCATCCTGGGCAACCTGGGGCCGCTCATGGGGCTGCTCGGAACCGTCTGGGGCATGATCATCGCGTTCAGCGACCTGAGCGCCGGCGGCGGCGAAGCCAGCGGCGGCGCGGGAGACCTCGCCCGCGGAATCAGCCTGGCCCTCGTCAACACCATGCTCGGACTGATCCTGGCGGTGATCGGGCTGGGCTTCTTCGGCGTCTGCCGCAATCGCATTGACGCCCTGACCACGCGATCGCTGGTCGAAGTGCTCAACCTGCTGGAGTATTTCCGGCCGGCGCCGGGCGCCACGCGGCCGGCCGAGCTGCGGCCGGCTGAGGTGCGTTCCGCCGAACCGCGGACGTTTGAAGCACGTCCTGGCGAGGCCTCGCGCGCCGGCGTGCTGCCCAGCGGCTGACCGTTTACGGAGCTCCGACGTGTCGCTTCCGCGCCCGCCGCGCTCGATCGGGCTGACGCTCAACCTGGCGCCGATGGTTGACGTCATGATGTGCCTGATCATCTTTTTCCTGCTGGCCAGCCGGCTGGTCAGTGCGCAACACCGTCCGCTGGCGCTGCCCTACGCGATCGCCGCGACCGAGCTGCCGCGCAGCGAGCTTGGTCGGCGCGAAGTGGTCAATGTGCGTGCCACGAACGACGGGCTGAGCGCGGAGTACCTGGTTTTCGTGTGGAACGGCAAGCAGATCGTCGAGCGGACGCTGGAGCCGGCGGCGCTGGAGCAGCATCTGGAGCGCGAGGCCGCCAAGGCGCGCGAGTCCGGCCAGACGCTGCGCTGCGTGATTCGCGCCGACCGCGACGTTTCCTACGCGCATGTCGAGGCCGTGCTGCGCGCCTGCGGGCTGGCCCAGGTGCGCTACGTCATCCTCAGCGCCAACGCGGGCGAGGATCCGGAGGGCGGCGTGTGAAGCATCCGCTGCGCGAACCCGTCGGCGAGCGCATCCCCAACCTGGCGCCGATGGTCGACGTGATCATGGTGATCCTCGTCTTCTTCATGCTGGGGGCTTCGCTGCAACTGGCGCGCGAGGGCGTGTTGCAGACCGAGCTTGACCCGCGCAGCGGCCCCGGTGAAGGCGTCGCGATCGAGATCATCCCCGCGGTGAAGATCGCGCTGGAGGACCGGGACGCGGGCCGGGCCTGCAACGTGTACGTCGACGGCGAACGTCTCGAGGAGAACACTTTCGCCGGCCTGTACAGCCTGCTCGAATCCCGTCGCCGCGCCGGAGTCGACCCCACCAACCCAGTCGTCATCGGGGCGCAGCCCGCGGTCCGATGGAAACTGGTCGTCAAGGCCATGGACGCGGCGGTTCGGGCGGGCTTCAAAAACGTACAGTTCGCCGTGCACTTGGGCGGGCTCGGCTCGGCGTCGGAATAGTCCCATGCTTCTTCGTGCGGGAACTTGTTGGCTTGTTGCGCTCGGCTTCCTCGCCGTGGCGCTGCGGCCTGTCCTGGGCGCGCTAGCCCAGGACGTGCCGACCAGCCAGGAGACCGAGCGGATGGTCGCGGAGGGCATGGTGGAGGCCCTTGAAGCGAAGTTCGGCGCGACCCGCACGGAATCCGAGTTGCGACTTCTGGCGCTGGCTCAGGCCAACCGTGCGCTGCGAGTGGAAGACGTGCCGACCCGCCGGCTTGAGTTCGGCCAGTTCGAGCGGCGGATGAAGCTCTGGCTGGAGAAGATCGACCGCACGCCGGACGGTGAGCGCGAGCGCCGCGCCCTGAATCGCGCCGCGGCGCGCCTGGAAGCGGCCCAGTGGATCGCCTCGCGCGCGGTCGCACGCGAGCTGGACGAATTCGTCAGCAGCGACGGCCGCTGGGGCGACCGCGACTACCTGGTGAGCTGGCTGACCGAAGCGCGAACCCTGCTGGATGAAGCCGACTCGGCGTTTCGACCGGTCCTCGACGCGCTGGAGTCGGATCGCCGGGCGCTGGAGGAGCGCCTGTTGATCGTCGGGGCGTTTGATCCCCTGGAGCAACTGCGCACGGCGCTGCCGCTGGAACGGGCATGGGCGTATTTGCGGCTCGGGCTGGCGCTGCGGACGGATGCGAGCGACCGCGACGCCGTGATGCGCGGGGCTGAGACGCAGTTCCAGGCGATGCGCGCCGTGCAGCTTCCGACGGACGCGGTGGCACGCTGGGGGTTGGGGCTGGCGTTGGCGTTCGCGGCCATCCATCGTCCTGAACAGGCCACGCCGCAGTTCGAGTTTGCATTGCAGGCGACCGGGGAAGTGGGCCTGGCCGCGCGTATCCGGTTCGAGTGGTTGCGGGCGGAGGCCCTGCGGGGGCGCTACGAGTTGGCGCGCCAATTGGCCGACCCGGTCCGTAACCTCGATCCGACACAGCTCACGGCCGAGCTCGAGCCGGCCCGCTTCTGGATCAGCCTGACGCAGCTTTGGGACGCGATTGCGATGCTGCGCGAGGCGCGCGATCTGCTCGCGTCGTCGCGCGGCAGCCCGGAGCGGTCCGAGCGTGCTCAGCGGGCGCGCGAGATCGGAATGGCGCGCATGACCCGCTTGGCGCGGCGCGGCGCGCAGTGGTCGCGCCTGGTCGAGCTCCATCTCAACGACTTCGTCGACCCGGACACGCCGGTCGAGAAGCAGTCCGCCGCTGAGTTGCTGATCTCCGCCCGACGCGTCGCCGAGCAGGGACAGGACGATCGCGCCAGGCAGTTTTTGGAGGAAGCGGCCCATCGCAACGGCGTCGACCCCGAGCTGCGCGGCGAGATTCTCACCGAGCTGGCGCTCAGTCTGAACAGGCAGGGCGACGCGCGTGCCGCCGCGGTCGCGTTCGAGCAGCTTGCCGAGCAGATGAAGTCCGCCGGTCGCGGGCGCGAAGCCTGCGAGAACGCCGTGCGACTCTGGCTGCAAATCGCGCAACAGTCGGGCGCTGCCGGTGACGCGAGCCGACTGGTCCTGGCGCTGCGGCGACTGCTGGAGCAGCAGCCGGATTCCGAGCTGGTCAGCGACGCGCGCTGGTGGCTGCCGCTGGCGCTTCAGGCGTCCGGGGATCTTGCGGCGGCCTGCGCCGCGTTCGCGGCCGTTCCGGACGGGTCGGAGCATTGGGAAGAGGCCCAGTACCAGCAGCTCGTGTGCCGCCGCGCGCTGCTGGATCGCGGGCCGTCGGACTCGGGGCTGACCGAGCGAGTCGCGCGGCAAGCCGCGCTGGGGGAGGAGTTCGTCGCGTATTCGTCCGCGGCGCGGAAGCGCGGGGAGTCGGCCGATCCCGGATCGCTCGCCGCGCGCCGGCTGGCGGCGCGCGCCCTCCTGGATGCGGCGGAGTTGATGAGCGCGGCGGGCGGCGAGCACGAGCAGGCGGCGCTGAACCTGCTGGACCGCTTCGAGCGGGAGTTTCCCGAAGGCGACGAGCTGGCGCGGGCCCAGTCGCTGCGCCTCACGCTACTGCGCCGCCAGGGGGGCGAAGAGGGCTCCGCCGGCGAATTACTGCGGCTGATCCGCGAGGCGGACGCGCAAACGGCGACCACGACGCTGGTCAATCTTACGCAATCCGCGCTCCAGGAACTGGACGCGGTCGAGCGGGGGACCAACCGAACCGACGCGCGCGAGCTCGCCACTGCGGCGCTGCCGTTGGCGGCACGCCTGGCGGAACGTCTGGAGGCCGACCCGAGCGCCAGCACAACGCGGCGCGACGCGGTGAGCGCCGCGGTGGCGAACATCGCGTACCACGCCGGCGAATACTCCCGCTCGTTGGCGCTCTGCGAGGAGCTCCTCAAGGCCAATCCACGACACGGACCCCTGTTGCGGCTCGTTGCCCTCAACCGCTCGGCGGCGCTGGGGGCGAAGGACGACCCAGCCCGCCTGGAAGCGGCGCGCCAGGCCTGGGGCGCGCTTCTGCGTGACTCGAGCCTGCGCAGCACCCGCCCGGCGCGCTATTGGGAAGCGCGCTGGCATCTGCTTGACCTGACGCTGCGGGCCGGACAGGTCGATTCCGTCCGCAAGGCGCTCGCGGCCGAGCGCGCCACCGCGGCGGACTTCGGCGGACCGCCCTGGCAGGCCAGGTTTGAAGAACTGGCGAGGCGGTGCGAGCTTCCCACCACGCGACCGTAAGTGCCCGCGGCTGCCGTCAGCGGCGCGCAGCACCGCCGATCGAACGGTATACTCCCCGTTGCGCGCCGCGACCGCCGCACAGAGACCCCCGCGAGACAACCGACGACCGGGGATTCGCGCCGTGGGGTATCAGCGTGGGCGGCGATTAATGAACTTGGCCAGAGCGGATGAGCGACTTCCAGATCGTCAGCACGATGCAGCCGCGCGGTGACCAGCCGCAGGCCATCGAGAAGCTCGTGACGGGCTTTCGTGCGGGTCGGCGATGCCAGACGCTGATGGGTGTAACCGGTTCCGGAAAGACCTTCACGATGGCGCACGCCATCGCCCGGCTGGGCCGCCCGGCGCTGGTCATCTCCCACAACAAGACGCTCGCGGCGCAGCTCTTCGAAGAGTTCCGCGAGCTGATGCCCAACAACGCGGTGGAGTATTTCGTCAGCTACTACGACTATTACCAGCCCGAGGCGTACATCCCGCAGCGCGACATCTACATCGAGAAGGACGCCTCGCGCAACGACGACCTCGATCGGCTGCGGCTGTCGGCCACCAGCTCGGTGATCTCGCGGCGGGACGTGGTCGTGGTCGCGAGCGTCTCGTGCATCTTCGGCCTGGGTTCGCCGGATGAGTACAAGGCCAGCGTGGTGGCGGTGCGGGTCGGCGAAGCGGTCGACCGCGACGAACTGCTGCGGAAGTTCGTGCGCCTGCAATACGAGCGCGGGAACACGGAGCTGTCGCGCGGGTCCTTCCGCGTGCGCGGCGACGTGGTCGAGCTCTGCCCGGCCGACGAGGAGTACGCGATCCGCATCGAGATGTTCGGCGACACGATCGAGCGTCTTTCCTATGTGCACCCGCTGACCGGCGGCCTGCTCCAGGAGCGCGACCATGTCTTCGTGTACCCGGCGGTCCATTACGTCATGCCCGAGGACAACCTCGAGCGCGCGGTCAAGAGCATTCAGGAGGAGCTGGACGAGCGCGTGATGCAACTTCGCCACCAGGGAAAGCTGCTCGAAGCGCAACGGCTGCTGGCCCGCACGAAATACGACCTGGAGATGCTCCAGGAGGTGGGGTATTGCAGCGGTATTGAAAACTACACGCGCCACCTCAGCGGCACGGCGGCGGGCGCCAAGCCCTATACGCTGATGGACTACTTCCCCAAGGATTTCATGCTGATCATCGACGAGTCGCACGTCACCATCCCGCAGGTCGGCGGCATGTACGGCGGCGACCGGTCGCGCAAGGAAGTGCTCGTGGAGCACGGGTTCCGACTGCCCAGTTGCCTCGACAACCGCCCGATGCGGTTCGAGGAATTCGAATCGATGTGGAACCAGGTGCTGTTCGTGTCGGCCACGCCCGGAGCGTTTGAGCTGGGCCGCTGCGGCGGCGAGGTTGTCGAGCAGGTCATTCGGCCGACCGGGCTGGTCGATCCGATGATCGAGGTCCGCCCGGCGCGCGGCCAGGTGCCGGACTTGTTGCAGCGCATCCAGGAGCGAGCGGCGGCCGGCGAGCGTGTGCTGGTCACGACGCTGACGAAGCGCCTGGCGGAGGACCTGGCGGAGTACATCCAGCAGGCCGGGCTGCGGGGGCGCTACCTGCACAGCGAGATCGACACGCTTCAGCGCGTGGACATTCTGCGCGAGCTGCGGATGGGGAATTTCGACGTGCTGGTCGGCGTGAACCTGCTGCGCGAGGGGCTGGACCTGCCGGAAGTCTCGCTGGTGGCGATTCTCGACGCCGACAAGGAAGGTTTCCTGCGCAGCGAGACGTCGCTTATTCAAATGATCGGGCGCTGCGCGCGAAACGTGAATGCCCTGGTGGTGCTCTACGCCGACAAGGTCACCGAGGCGATGCGCCGGGCGATGGACGAGACCGGCCGGCGGCGGGAAATCCAGCTTCGCTACAACGAGGAGCACGGAATCACGCCCGACACCGTGCGAAAGGCGATTCGCGCGGGCCTGATGAGCGAGGTCGCGGCGATGCGGCGCGTTCGTGAGGCGGTGCATGCCGACGAGCAGGAGTACGACCGCGACGAGCTGGTGGTGGAGCTGGAGGCGGAGATGCTGAAGGCCGCCCAGGAGCTCGATTTCGAGCGGGCGGCGGCGCTGCGCGACCGGGTGCGGGAGTTGAAGGCGTCGCCGCAACTGAGGGTTTCGGCGTCTGCGGGTCGGGTGGAGCAGCCCACGGGGCGGGACTCGGAAAACTGGAAGCCCAAGGGGCAGCATCGTCGCCCGCGTAAGAAGGGCTGAGGCGCAGCGCGCGGCCGCGGCGCATGAAAGGCAGGGAGACCGCGCGCTGCGCAGGGCGCAGGGCGCGCGAAACGGGGGGTGGGGCGGGTTTCCAACACGTCCCGGGACAGCACGAATTGCCAACCCGAGACTGGGTAGCGCGGGTTTGTAACCCGTGTTTGAGACGTTCGGACGGCGCGCTTGAACGTGGATTGCCGGGCCGGTCGACTGGCCATGCAGCCCGTTCTGCCGATATAACGCCGAGACTGCAAGAAAAGGAGCCAACGGTGAAACAGGGCATTCGGAGCTGGGTGGGGCGTGCCGCTTGCGGCGTGCTGCTGTCGTTGCTGGCGTCGATTCCGGCGCTGGGCGGGGGCGGGGTTGAGGCCTATTCGCTGACCAAGGCGATTCCGGCGGACGCCGTCGTCGCGATTCACACGCGCAGCCACGACGGCCAGAAGTTCGTGAACGAGCAGTTTGCGCGCGTCTGGGCGGAGCTGGAAGCCGTCCGGCTGGACCGCGACGTCAAGCGCGCGTTCAAGGCGATGGCGGAGCAGAACGGGACTACCGCCGAGGCGTTTGACGCGCAGTGGCAGCAGGTTGTCGACCTGTGCAATGCAGTGGAGTGGTCGCAGCTATCGGCGCGCGAATACGCGATGGGCCTGAAGCTCACGCCGCTGCCGGAAATCGTCACGCTGATGATGCCGCCGGCGGACCAAGTGCAGTCGATCTTCGACGGCCTTTCGGGTGTGGCGCAGACGCTGGTCAAGCTGACCGGCGAGCAGTTGACGCTGACGACGGAAGGCGAAGGGGCGTCGGTGATTCACCGGGTCACTCCGGTGGGCGCTCCCATTCCGCTTCAGTTGGTCGTGGCCCGCGAGAAGGACGTGATCTTCGTCGCGGTCGGCGCCGGCTCGTCGCTGTTCGAGCAGTCGCTGGCGCTGCTGCGCGGCGAAGAAGGCAAGGTTCTGGCCAAGGACGAGCGCTTCAAGGCCGCGCTGGCCGACCTGCCGGAAGGCAAGGACGCGCTCACGTTCGTCGACCTGTCGCGGTTGATGGGGCAGGTGCGGGCGTTGATGGACCAGGCGATTGCGATGGGGGCCCCGGGGGAGGGCGCCCCGGAAGCTCAGATCGCGGAGTTCAACAAGGTCAAGGCGCTGCCCGAGAAGCTGATCGGCGCCCTTGACATGTTCGAGACCGTCGCCAGCGCGACGACCACCGAAGGCATGAAGAGCACGACGACTTCGATTACGCGCCTGCAAGAGGATGCCGGCAAGCGAGGCTTCTATCCGGTCGTGTTCGGGAACAAGCCGCTGGCGGAGCCGCTGAAGCATGTGCCCGTGCAGGCCGAGAACTTCTCGGTCGGTTCCGGCATCGACCTCCAGGCGCTCTGGAAGCTGGCGCTGGATTTCCTGAAGAACGACGTGCCCGAGGGTGAGATGGCCGTGGCTCAGCTCAACGAGGCGGCCGCGGGCGTCAACCTGAACATCGAGACCGACATCGTCGGCTGGTTGCAGGGCGGCTATGTGTCGTTCGGAATTCCGGGCGCAACGTCGTTCTCTCCGAGCGAGTGGGCCTTCCTGCTTCAGGTGCGCGACGAGGCCAAGGCGCGCGAGATGATCGGGCGCCTGGTTGACCTGGTCGGGCCGATGCTGGCGCAGCAGCAGGGACAGGTCGTCGACGCCGAGCTCGAGGGAACTGAGGGCTTCAAGTCCTTCGTCGTGCCGCAGCTCGTGATGTTCGGGCTGAACAAGCCGACCCTCGGCGTCAAGGACGGCTGGCTGTTCGTGGGTTCGAGCGCGGAGACGATCGGCAAGTCGCTCGAGACCGCCGCGGGCAAGAACAAGTCCATTGCTGAGAATGACCGCTTCAAAGCCGAGGGGTTGTCCCCTAAGGGTGAAACGCTGGAAGTGTCGTTCAGCGACATGACCAAGTGGGGCGAGCAGATCGGACAGGTGCTGATGATGGCGCCGATGATGCAGATGGCGATGGGCGAGGGCGCCAAGGAACCCGCGGTCCAGGCCTTGTTCGGGATGATCGGCAAGCTGGGCCGGGTGATGCGAAAGTTCGACTTCTTCCAGTCGATGGCGACGATGTCGACCTTCGACGGGAAGCAGACCGTGACGATGACCGTGATGAACTACCGCATGCCAGAGGTGCCGAAGGCGACAGACGAGAAGCCGGCGGGAGCTTCGGCGGGCGAGCCGAAGCCCTGACGCAGGCGACCACCGGCGGGACGCCCGTATCCCGCCGCACAAGCCCGGCCGGGCGGCGCTGAGGGTCCTCTGACGCTGAGAGGCGTGCGGAGAGCCCCGGGCGACCGGGCCGGGCTCGCTTTTTTGGTTTTGACAAGGATGGGCCGCGAGTTACAATTTCCGGTCCAGCTTTGCTGGGCGGAGCCGGTACGACCCCTCTGCCGACGGCGCGGTACGGCGGTGTGCTCGTCGGGCGATGCTGCTGTAGCTCAGTGGTAGAGCGCGTCCTTGGTAAGGACGAGGTCACGGGTTCAACCCCCGTCAGCAGCTTTACGCGGGCTTCGGTCCCCGGGCGACGAGTGGTGATTGGGAGCAAGGGTTAGGACCAGACGATTCGGGAAAACAGGCGCGGCCCGTCGTCGGCCGGCCCGCGAGACCGGTTCTCGCGTCGTGGTTGGAGAAATCTGAATGGCCAAGGGAGTTTTTGAGCGAAGCAAGCCTCACGTGAACGTCGGCACCATTGGTCACATCGACCACGGCAAGACGACCTTGACGGCTGCTATGACCGCGGTTTGCGCAGCGCGCGGCATGGGCGAGTTTCGGTCGTACGACCAGATCGCGAAGGCTTCCGAGAAGGACGGCCGCCGCGACCCGACCAAAATCGTCACGATTGCCACCGCGCACGTGGAATACGAGACGCCCAATCGGCATTACGCGCACATCGACTGCCCGGGTCACGCCGACTACGTCAAGAACATGATCACGGGCGCCGCCCAGATGGACGGCGCGATTCTGGTGGTCAGCGCCGCGGACGGCCCGATGCCGCAGACGCGCGAGCACGTGCTGCTGGCCCGCCAGGTGAACGTGCCGAAGCTGGTGGTCTTCCTGAACAAGGTCGACCTGATCGACGATCCCGAGCTGCTCGACCTGGTCGAGATGGAAGTGCGCGAGCTGCTCAGCAAGTATGACTTCGACGGCGACAACGCGACCGTCGTTCGCGGCTCGGCAACTCAGGCGCTCGAAGGCGCGGCCCAGAAGAACATGGACAAAATGAAGGACGTCGTGGCGCTGCTCGACGCGCTCGACAAGGACGTCCCCGAGCCTGTCCGTGAGCAGGACAAGCCCTTCCTGATGCCGATCGAAGACGTGTTCAGCATCAAGGGCCGCGGCACGGTCGGCACGGGCCGTATCGAGCGCGGCATGATCAAGGTCGGCGACGAGATCGAGATCGTCGGCCTGCACAGCAAGAAGGCCTGGAAGTCGGTCGTGACCGGCGTCGAGATGTTCAACAAGACGCTCGACAGCGGCATCGCCGGCGACAACGTCGGACTGCTGCTGCGCGGCGTCGAGAAGAAGGAGCTGGAGCGCGGCATGGTGCTGGCGAAGCCCGGCAGCATCACCCCGCA
>CAYXIO010000038.1:0-37283 GCA_964465125.1 uncultured Planctomycetales bacterium
GCCGCCCGCCGCCCGCCGCCCCGTCGTAGTCGAGCAACAGGAGTCGAAGATGCGTCCGTTGCGCTTCCTTCTGGTAGTGCTGGCAGCGTCCAATTCGCTCGCGGCAGTTTGGGATCCTCTGTTCGCGGCAAGAGTCGGAGATTCGCCAACAAGCGCTGAACGTTGCGGATTCGAAGCGGCAACCGCGCTGCTGCGCGCAAATGCCGCTGCGAACATGCCGATTCAGGTAGTATTCCATCACGAGGCGACGCGCGCTGCGCGGGGTGGGCTGCCCGAGCCGCTGGGCGTGCAGGACGGCACCTTGGTGGTCGCCAATCCCGACGTGCGGCGTCTCGACATTCGCCTGGAAGGGCGCGAGGACGCGCCAATCGTGTGTGCGTTGGATGGTCGAGATGCGTGGATGGTCTGGGCCGACGAGCCCCTGGTCATTCGCAGCGGGCGATCAATCAGTGCGACACGCTCGTGGGCCGGCCAACTGCGCGCCCAGGTCTCCCAGACGCAGTATTGGACGGAATCGCTCCTGCCCGCGACGCGATCAAGAACAGAATGCTGGCGGTTATTGAGCGCCGTCGAATTGGCTGATGAGTCTGTTCAGTTTTCCGTGGCGGCCGAATCGCGGTCAGGCCCCCGCGAGCTACTGGTGACTGCACGGCGTGCCGCGGAGGCCGATCCGCTCGTCATTTCGCGAATCGTCGACACGGGAACCGGGGGAATCGTTGAATACGCGGATTATGCCGAATTGGAGCCGGGAACCTGGCTGCCGTACAAGATCACGTCGTGCTGCGTGGACGAGCAGAAGCGCCGGTACACGGCAACGTGGTACGTTACGGACGCGCTCCGCCTGAGCAGCGAGCAGGAAGCCATCGGGCTGTGCACCTCACCTTCGGCACCGACGGATGTCTTTCCGCGGCTGTTCGGGGAGCTCTTGCTGAGACCGGATGGCTCGGCTTCCGCGCGGCTTTGGTAATTCTTCTGATCTCCAGTCAGTCCGTCGACCTCGATTCGCGTCCGGCACAGCATGTGTCGTACCGCTGACGGGTGTTCAACTGCAATGCAAGGGGAAGCCGACGTGCGCAGATTCGCGTGGGCAGGCATCGTCCTGGCTGGTAGCTTGGCCATCGGAGCGCTGTCGTATGGTCAGGCCCCATCTGTTTGCAAGAAGACGGTTGTGGGGCAGAAGTGCGGTACGGATATTGTGCTGTCGTGGGTTCAGTGCGAGGATCCGCCGTTGCAGTGCAATACTGAGGAGGAAGTCTACGGGCTGGTATACTCCTGCGATGGCGCCGGGAACGGCAAGACCTCCTGCATGGACCAGCCCTGCAACAAGCGTGTGATCGTGCGGGCATGCGTCAATAACGAATGCGTGTTTCAATCGGATACGCCGACGCTGGTTGTCACCGGACAGTCCGCGACCGGCGAGAACTGCCCCAGCTTGCCGCCGTGATGCACCTCACGCTCACGGCCACGTGCCCCGGCACACAAGTGCGTACTCATGCAACCCTGGGCGCTGGGTCGGCGACACACGATGCCGCTGGCTATGGCGTGTTGCTTGGATGCATCGCATACCACGCGAACCAGAAGGCGTAGACGCGCGGCTGTGCGCTCCAGTCGGCGGGCAGGGAGTACTCGGCGGCGGGCTGCACCTGCCAGCTTGGCATGCCTGGCGCGGGCGCTGCGGGCTCGCGCGAGAGAAGCGTCGCGACCATCGGCGATTTCAGGGCTCGGCCGGCCGGCGGCAGCGGCGAAACCGGGAACTTCAACGGCGGTCGGGCAAAGTAGGACGTGTACGCGTCCTGGCGATACAGCTTCTTGCGGTTCGGGTCGGGCAGAATCACGCGCGTGCCCGGGTACCGCGCGCGCCACTCCGACCAGGGCATTACCGCCGCCGGCAGCACCGTCAACTCATGCCCGGCCGCGGCCGCCGGCCCGGCGATCGCGCGAAAGAGCAGTTGCGACCAGAGGCTCTCGCCCTCCGTGCGGTCGTCCGCCGATTCGGTTGCGCCGGCTTGGTCTGCGGCGCCGCCGCGCCGGTCGTACATCACCAGGTTCGAGTTGTACAGCAATCCGCTGAAGCCGAAGGTCAGTGCTTCTCCGGCGACACGGCGATCGAAGACCGCGGAGCTGTCGCACAGCGGGCTGTAGGTGACCGCGATCGGAACGCCGCCGACCGTGTCGTTGCAGACTTCATGCCAGGTGAGCAGCCAGAGCGGATAGGCGCGTGCCTCGCCGTTGAACAGAACGCCGATCACGCGCTCGCCGTCGTGCAGAATGCGGACGCTGGCCAGCCGTCGGCGCTCGTCGATTTCAGCGGCAGCAATCGTCGCGGGGTTGTCGAGCGCGGGCAGGTAGTCGCGCGTCGGGGCGCCGGCGACCAGTGTCTCGCGCGGCACGCTGCAAGCGGTGAGGTCGAACCGGTACGACTCGACGTTCTGGCCGTCGCCGATGCCGCGCTTGCCGGGATTCGCCAGCAGCGCCGTGAGGTGCCAGACGACGATGCCGAGCACCAGCACACCGGCGAGAGCGAGCACCCAGCCTCCGCTGGCGAACGTCAGCAGTCGTTCCCGATTCAGAGCGGGCGAATCGGTGGAGGATCGTCCGGCGGACAACGGTCAACCCTCGGACGAGAGCGGGACCGCGGGCGACGAGGCCGAGCCGTCGACGCCGATGCCGGCCGAGGCGAGCAGGCTGACGCCGTCGGGCGGGACCGTTGGAATTCGGCCCTTGCGGTCCGGAGCCCGGTCAAGCACGAGCAGCCCCAGCAGCAGCGGCAGGTGGATGACGCTGGCGAGAAACAGGCGTCGCGCGGCGGAGTCGTCGCGAAGGCGCATGAAACGCAAGCTCATGACCAGCAGCAGCGCACCGAGCAGCATGGCTCCGACCGCGAACAGCGGCCCGGCGAGGTTTCCGATGGCGGGCAAGAGCGCGACCGGCAGCAGCGCCGCGCTGTAGAAGACGGACGCCCAGGCGGTGGCGTGGCCGCTCGGATCGGTCACGGAGAGCATGCGGAAGCCGCCGCGACGGTAGTCCTCGCGGTACATCCAGGCCAGCGCGAGAAAGTGCGGGATTTGCCAGATGAAGAGAATCGCCGCCAGCGTCATTCCGGCGAACTCGAATCGGCCGGCGGCGGCAGTGGAGCCGATCAGCGGCGGCATCGCGCCGCACACCGCTCCGATCAGCGTGTTGTGGACGGTGCGGAGCTTCAGCGGCGTATACACCAGCACATAAAGCGACAGGCAGCCCAGCGCCAGCGCCGCCGGCAGCGGATGCACGCCGAACGCGAGCACGATCGGCCCGCTCATGGACGCGAGCATCGCGAAGCGCAGCGCGGCGCGCGGCGAGATTCGACTCGACGGCAGCGGCCGTCCTCGCGTGCGGTGCATCAGCGCGTCGCGCGGCGCCTCGATGCACTGGTTGAGCGCATTGGCGCCGAACGCCGCCAGCGCCGTGCCGAACAGCGTCCAGGCGAGCCGCGGCCAGTCCATCCGGTCGCCGGCCATGGCAAAGCCGACTGCCGTGGTCAGCAGCACGAGCAGGTTCAGCCGGAGTTTGGCCAACTCGGCGTACGCGTCGACGACGGCACGAATGCCGGAGCGCGCCGACGAGTCGCGCGTGCGACCTTCGGCCGGCAGCGCGTCGACCAGCCGCGCGTCGGCGTGGCGATGCATGGAATGAGGATGATCGGCGGTTACGCTCATCACAACTCCCGGAACGCCGGAGTGTAGCGGGCGGACGGGGGGAAGGCCAAGGGCGTGACCGTTCCGACCACGTGATTCGGTCACGCGGGAGGGCGGGGCGCCCGCTTTGCAGCGACGGGCCGGGGGACGTACAACATCCGTCAGCGGGTGGCCGAATCCGCCCGGAGGACGGTGGCATGTATCCGAGTGTTCGGACACTGTTGAACGAAGCGATCGACTACGCGGGTCTGTTTCCGCCGGCTCGGCTGCCGATGGAGTCGGCCTTACAGGATTTCGCCGGGCTGAGTGGCGACCCGTACGCGTGGATGGCCGGGCGGTTTGTCAGTCCGCTGAGCGGGTTTTCGGCGTTGGTGGAGCACGGGCGAGCGCTTTTCAGCCGAAGGGCGGCCCTGCCGCTGTCGATCGTGATGGAGTGCAACCTGTCGTCCGATGCGCTGGATGCCGTGCTGCATCAAGTGCGGGCGTTTCTTCAGGAACACGGCGACTGGGCCTTCGCCGACGCGTTCGAGATTCGCATTCCCGCCGAAATCGTCAGCGATGACGCCCCCGCGCTCGCGGAACGCCTGAACGTGATGGCGGACCGCTTCGGGCGCAACGGGTTGTCCGGGGCCGCCGTCTTCATCGAGCCGCCACTCGGTCAGGATCGGACGGCGGCGGTGCAGCGGCTGGCGCCGGCGCTGGCGAAGCACAATGACCGACACGGTCGACCGGCGCCGAACCGGACCGGCCTGAAGCTGCGCTGCGGCGGTCTGGAGGCCGCGGCGTTCCCGAGCGTCGACGAGTTGTGCACCGCGCTGATGACCTGCGACCAGAATGAAATCCCAATGAAGTTCACCGCGGGGCTTCACCACCCGGTCCGCCATTTCAATCGTGCGGCGAACGTGAGCATGCACGGCTTCCTGAACGTGTTCGCCGCGGGAATTCTGCGCGTGCACCGTGGGCTCTCGGCCGAGGAGATGCACGAGCTGCTGAGCGAGCAGGACGGCGGCGCGTTCGTCCTGGACGGCGACGGGCTGCGCTGGCACGGCTATGACGCGACGCCGGGCGAGATCGCCGTTGCGCGGCGCGAGTTCGTGACCTCGTTCGGGAGTTGCAGCTTTGCCGAGCCGCGCGACGACCTGCGCGCCATGACGCTTCTGAAGTAGGTCCGGGGGGTTCGCGGCGGCGGGGCGCGCGCTCGCGCAGTGCCCGGGATGTTTCAGCGCGTTCGAGGAGAGTTGAGCGAATGAGCCATCAGGCCCGCGGGCTGCGGTCGTTCATCGCGGTTGGGCCGGAACACGAGTTTCCGATTCAGAATCTCCCCTACTGCGCATTCACGCGGCCCGGAGAGCCTGATCCGCGCATCGGCGTGCGGATCGGGGATTTCATTCTCGATCTCAAAGTGCTCGAGCACGCCGGCTGCTTTCGCGACACCGCGCTCGGCGACGCGCACGTCTTCTGCAAAGGCGCCCTGAACAAGTTCATGGCCCAGGGGTGCGCGGCCTGGTCGGCGGCGCGGGTTCGAATGCAGGAGCTGCTCCGGCACGACCATCCGCGGCTGCGGGATGATCCGGCACTTCGCGGTCGGGCGCTGGTTCCGATCGAGCGGGCGCAATTGCGGCTGCCGGTGGAGATCGGGGATTACACGGACTTCTACTCCTCGCGCCAGCACGCCTTCAACGTCGGCACGATGTTTCGCGGGGCCGACAACGCGCTGATGCCCAACTGGCTCTGGCTGCCGGTGGGCTACCACGGCCGGGCGGGAAGCATTGTGCCGAGCGGCACCCCGGTGCGGCGGCCGCGCGGCCAGACCTGCGCCGACGAAGCCGCGGCGCCGAGCTTCGGTCCCACGCGATTGCTGGACTTCGAGCTGGAGATGGGGTTCTTCGTCGGACCGGGCACGGCGCTGGGAGGAGCCATCCCCGCCGAGCGCGCCTGGGAGCACATCTTCGGATTGGTGCTGGTCAACGACTGGTCGGCGCGCGACATCCAGCGCTGGGAGTATCAGCCGCTGGGGCCGTTCCTGGCGAAGAACTTCGCGACTACGCTTTCGCCGTACGTTGTGCCGATCGACGCGCTTCATCCGTTCGCGCTGGACGCCGGCCCGCAGGATCCCGCACCGCTGGAGTATCTGCGCGGATCGGCGCGCGCCGGCGGCGGGCTGTCGGTGCGAAGTACGTTCGACATCCAGCTCCAGGTGCTGTTGCAGAGCGAGCGGATGAGCGCGCCGGAGGTGATCTGCACTAGCAACTTCAAGCACCTCTACTGGACCATGCCGCAGCAACTGGCTCACCACACCGTCAACGGCTGCAACGTGCGGCCGGGCGACTTGATGGCCAGCGGAACGATCAGCGGCCCGACGCCCGACTCGTACGGGTCGATGCTGGAGCTTGCGTGGCGGGGGACCAGGCCGATTCGGTTGAGCAGCGGCGTGGAGCGGAAGTTCATTCAGGACGGTGATACGGTTACGCTGCGCGGCTGGTGCCAGGGAGACGGCTACCGGGTGGGGTTCGGCGAGTGCAGCGGCCGCGTGTTGCCTGCCGCGGAGTGACGCTGAGTTTGTCCACAGGCCATGCGACGAGGGCGACGATGATGCAAGAGCACCAGGCTCCGTTGACCGGATGGACGCGATTCGTAGCGATCGTCGTGGGCGTCGCTGTACTGGCGCTTGCGCTGCCGGTCGCGGTGCAGGGGCAGGAGCGGCCGGCCGGCAGCCAGCCCACGGCGGCGAGCAAACCGGCCAACGCGGCGATCTACGACGAGAACGCCGACGCGAAAAAGGACATCGCCGCCGCCATGGCGCGCGCCAAGAAAGACAACAAGCGTGTGCTGTTGATGTTCGGCGGCAACTGGTGCGGCTGGTGCCGGAAACTCCACGGGCTGTTTGGAAGCGATCCGGATGTCAGCCGGGCGCTGCTGTACGAATACGAGCTGGTGATGGTGGACATCGGCCGCTGGGACAAGAACCAGGACGTCGCGAAGGAGTACGGCGCCCCGAAATCGGCCGGCGTGCCGTTCCTGATCGTGCTTGACTATGACGGCCGCGTGCTGGCGCGGCAGGAGACGGGCGTGCTGGAGGAGGGCGACGGGCATTCTCCCGAAAAGGTGCTGACGTTTCTGAACGCCTACAAGGCATCGCCGCTCGACGCGGTCGTCCTATTCGACGATGCGCGGCGGCAGGCCGAGCAGGACGGCCGACTGCTGATGGTGCGGTTCGTGACGCCATGGTGCGGCTGGTGTCACGAGCTCGACCTGTTCCTCGACCGGCCCGAGATTCAGGAGATGCTGTCGAAAGACCTGCTACTGGTGAAGCTCGACGTGGACCGCATGAGCGGCGGCAACGAGATATTTCAGCGCTACCACGGAAGCGGGCGCGGCGGCGTCCCCTGGTTCGCGTTCATCGACGCGCGCGGCACCAAGCTGGACACCTCCGAGGGGCCGCGCGGTAACGTCGGCTACCCGATGGAGCCGCACGAGATCGAGCAGTTCGTCAGCCTGATGAAGAAGCACGCCAAGAAGCTCGACGCGGACGGGCTCAAGCAGCTCGAATCGCTGCTGGTGGAGAACGCCAGGCGGCTCAAGGCGGCGCACCCGTGATGGGGGCGGCGCGCTTCCGTCGGCGGCTCGGCCCGGCCCTGTTTTACTCGGCCGGGTGCGTGGCGATCCTGGCGTTGACGGGTTGCGGCACGGTCCCGCGTGCTGAGCTGCGCCGCGATCTGACGCGCGTGCTCGAGACGCAGGCCGGCGCCTGGAACCGAGGCGACATCGACGCCTTCATGCAGACCTATTGGCGGTCGGACGAGCTCAGCTTCAGCAGCGGCGGGAGCACGACGCGCGGCTGGACGGCAACCCGGGACCGCTATCGCAGCCGCTATCCGAATGCGATCGCGATGGGCACGCTGCGATTCGAGGTGGACGAGGTGCGCGCGCTGGGGCGTGACGCCGCGATGCTGCTGGGCCGCTGGTTCCTCACGCGCGCCAGGCAGGGCGGGGTTTCGGCGGGCTCAGCGCCGGTCTCCGGCGAAGTCGGCACGGCGACCGAGGTCCTCAGGGGCAACTTCACGCTCGTCTTCCAGCGCCTCGCCGGTGGGTGGCGCATCGTGCACGATCACACCTCGCTCCTTACGGAAACGCGGTGACGCCGCCGCTCAGGCGTGCGCAAACATCGCGGTGAGCATGATCAGCCAGACGGCGTCGAGGAAGTGCCAGTAGATGGCGCAGTAGCGCACGCCGGGATGGAAATGCCGCGTGTAGGAGCCGCGGCACGTGCGAACGGTGGCGAAGATCAGCGGGACCATGCCGCCCAGAGCGTGCAGCGCGTGGATGGCGAGGAAAAAGACGAAAAAGGTGGCAGCGGTCCAGGCGCTGCGCGGAATGGGGCTGGCGAAGTAGTGGCTCCAACTCAAAGCCTGACTGATCAGGAACGCCAGCGCGAGCCCGTTCGCCAGCAAGAGGTTGTTGCGCAGCATGCCGAAGGCGCGTTCGCTCCTGGCCGCCGAAAGCGAGAGCTGAAGCACGGCGCTCACGGCCAGCAGCAGGCCGGTGCTCAGCCAGAGCAGCGCGGGGAACGGGGGCATTTCCGGCGGCGGCCATGCCGGGCTGCGAAACCTCAGCCAGAGGAACAGGATCAGCAGGGGAACGAAAAGCCCGGCGAGCGAGGTCAGCAGCAGCCATAGCCCGAAGCGGCCTGCGTCGGAGCCGTGAGGAAAGCTCTGCCGCCCGCATGGGTCGAACCAGCCACGCCAGTACCGGCCGCCGGAGATGAGAGCAACGAACATCCCCGGCCCCCCGACGGTGGACTATCCGCGATCCGGCGAGATCGCCGGGGCGTAGTCCTTCGACGTAGGCGGAATGACTTCCTCGTGGTACGCGACGCTGTCGGTCATCGCCAGGCCGATGAACAGCAATACGAAGAGCAGCGTGCCGCAGATGGCGAGCACGTTGAACGGACGGTCCCAGCGCAGGTGCATGAAGTACATGCAGACCAGCGCGGCCTTGATGGTCGCGATGGTCATCGCGATCCACAGGTTGACCGCGCCCAGGTCGATGTAGATGGCCGCCACGGTGATGGCCGTGAGAATCAGCAGCGCGGCGGCTGTGCCCGCGAGGACCGGGACGCCGACGAGATGGCCGACGGCCGGGTGCCGCGGGTTGGTCGCTTCGGAAGTGCCGGGGTTCGCCATGTTTGAGCTTCCTCAAGGGGCCGCAAGCGGCCGTCGCAGTGCATTACGACGATCAGTGAATCAGGTACAGGAGCGGGAACAGGTAGATCCAGACCAGGTCAACCAGGTGCCAGTACAGGCCGACCAGGTCGACCGGCGTGTAATATCGGCTGCTGTACTTGCCCTGGATGGCGTTCTTGAGCAGCCAGGCGATCACGACCATGCCGCCCAGAACGTGAATTCCGTGCAGCCCGGTCATGCAGAAGTAGATCCCCAGGAAGATCTGGAGGTCGCGCATATGCTTCGAGCTCTGGTAAGGATCGAGCTCGCCGTGTCCGCCATGCTCCGCCGACGGGTTGAGCGCGTCCGCCTTCAGTCCGGCCGGACCGACCTTCGCCGGTGCGATTTGAGAAACCTCGATTGTCAGGCCGCTGGGGGTGGTCGGCGGTGCGGCGGAAGAGGCCGCGGTGGCGGGTGCGGCGCCGGCGGCTGGGGGCTCGGTTTCGGCCGGAGCGGCGGCGTGATCGCCGGACGCTGGGGCGGCCGCCGCCGACGCGGGCTCGGCCGGGCCGGGGGCGGCATGGTCGCTCTGGCCGTGCTGCGGGTCGAACCACTTGCCCCACACGACGCCGTGTTCGATCTTGTGCGAGTACTCGATTCCCTTGACGACCATGAAGCCCGCGGCGCCCGCGAGCGTGAGCGCGAGACAGACGACCAGAAGCGTCTTGCGCGAGGTCTGGGCCGCCCAGACGCCCAGCGCCATGGTGAGGCTGCTCAAAATCAGCACCACGGTATTGACGGCGCCCCACTTCACGTCGAGGAAATGCTGTCCGACCAGGAAGATCTCCGGGTGGGTTCTGCGATAGACGGCGTAGGCGCAGAACAGCCCCGAGAAGAACAGGACTTCCGTGACGAGGAACAGCCACATGCCGAGCTTGCTGGCGTCGAACTGCTGCGCCGGCGTCTCGAAATGATGCTGTAGATTGGGCGCGTGCGCCGACTGATGCTCGTGAGGAAGCGAGCCGGCCTGTCCCAGTACTCCAACGGCGTCCGCCATGGCGTTTCAGCCCTTTCGGCAACTGCGATCTAGGGATGTCCAGACCGGGACGGCAAGGCCGCCGGCGCGAGAAACTCGTAGCCCGCCTCCTGCGAGACATAACGAACCTGCCGGTAGTCGTACGGATCGGTCACCGGCGGGGGAGAATCGAAATTGTGGGCCGGCGGGGGCGAGGGCGTCCGCCACTCGGCCGTTGCCGCGCCCCACGGATTGACCGGCGCCTTGCGGCCGCGCAGCAGCGAGTACGCCAGCACCAGCACCGCCAGCACGAAACCCACGCCGGTGATGTACGCGCCGATCGTCGAGGTCAGGTGCAGCGGGTAGAAGAACGGCTCGTAGTTGTAGGAGCGTCGCGTCGCCCCGTGCGAACCCATGACGAACTGCGGCAGGAAGGTGATGTTGAAGCCGATGATGGCGATCAGCGCGGAAACCTGCGCCGCGCGCTCGGCGTACATCTTTCCGGTGATCTTGGGCCACCAGTAGTGCAGCCCGCCGAAGATCACGAAGATCGTTCCGGCCATGACGAAGTGGAAATGTGCCACGACGAAGTAGGTGTCGTGCAGGTGCACGTTGACGCCCATCGTGCCGAGGAAGAGCCCGGTCAGGCCGCCGATACCGAAGATCCAGATGAACGAGAGGGCGTAGATCATCGGGGCCTTGAAGCTGATCGAGCCCTTGTAGATGGTCGCCAGCCAACTGAAAACCTTGATCGCCGACGGGATGGCCACGCTGAAGGTGATGGCGCTGAAGATCGTGCTGACGAGGTTGGACTGCCCGCTGGTGAACATGTGATGTCCCCAGACGAGGAAGCCGAAGATGGCGATCGCGACACTGCTGTAGGCAATGAACTTGTAGCCGAAGATGTGCTTGCGGCTGAACGTGGTGAGCAGCTCGCTCATGACGCCCATGGCGGGCAGGATCATGATGTAGACGGCGGGGTGCGAGTAGAACCAGAAGAAATGCTGCATCAGCACGGGGTCGCCGCCAAGGGCGGGCGTGAAGATGCCGATGCCGACGGCGCGCTCGACGATCAGCAGCAGCAGGGTGATGCCCAGCACGGGCGTCGCGAGAATCTGGATGACGCCGGTGGAGTAGATCGCCCAGAGGAACAGCGGCATCTGGAACCAGCCCATCTCGGGCGGGCGCAGCTTGTGGATGGTGACGACGAAGTTCAGCCCGGTGAAGATCGAGCTGAATCCGAGCATGAAGGCGCCGAAGAGGGCCGGGATGACGCCGCCCATGGCGCTGTTCACGTCGGTGGAGTAGGGGACGTAGAACGTCCAGCCGGTGTCGACGCCGCCGGCGATGATCGCGTAGAGCAGCATCGTGACGCCGGCGCACCAGAAATAGAAGCTGGTGAGGTTCAGCCGCGGGAACGCGACGTCCTTGGCCCCCAGCATCAACGGCAGGACGAAGTTGCCCAGCGCGGCGGGAATGCCGGGAATGATGACGATGAAGATCATCACCGCCCCGTGCAGGGTGAACAGTTGGTTGTAGGCGTTGGCGCTGATGAGCTGGCCGAGGGCCGTAACCGTGCCGTCGGTGAGCGTCTTGGCCGGCACCAGCAGAGCGGTTCGCACGAGCAGCGCGAACAGGCCGCCGACCAGGAAGAACGCCATGATCCCGGTCATGTACATCACGCCGATGCGCTTGTGATCGAGCGTCAGCAGCCAGGACCAGACGCCGCGGTTGGCGGTGAGGTAGTCCTCGCCCGCGTGGTGGGCGTGGGCGGCGGCGCCGGGGGTTACCGAGATACTCGACATCGTGCTGCTCTCCGCGGGCTATTCCTTCAGCGACTTCATGTAGGCGATGATCTGATCGATCTCACGGTCCGTGATGCTGATCTTCGGCATCACCGCGTTGAATCCCTTGACGATCTGCCCGTTGGGATTGGCGATGGAGTCTCGGACGTAGTTCTCGTCCACCTTAACGGCGGCTCCATCACGCAGGTCGTGCGTGGCCCCCCAGGCGCCCTTCCAGGTCGGCCCCGTGCCGGGGTCGCCGTTGACGCTGTGGCACTGCACGCAGCCCTTCTTCTTGTACAGGTCGGCGCCCATCATCATCGGCGTCTGGAGCTTCTGCACGGCCTTGCCGATGGCCGGGTCGTCGGAGTATTTCTTGATGAACGCGTCGGGATCGCTCTGGAACTCCTGGTATTGCTCGGGGCTGAGCACGTTCAGCGGGTTGAGGAACTTCATCGCCTCGGCGAACTTCTCCGGGTCGTAGACGTGGACCCTGGCCCGCATGTCGGAATGGCTCGTGCCGCAGTATTCGGCGCAGTACAGCCCGTAGTCGCCCGCCTTGGTGGCCTGGAACCAGAGCTCGGCATAGCGTCCGGGCACAACGTCGCGCTTCACGCGGAAGGCCGGAATGTAGCAGGCGTGCAGCACGTCGTCCGAGCGCATGATGAGGCGCACGGGCACATTGACGGGGACGTGCAGGTCGCCGTCGGTCAGGCCGTTGGGGTAGGTGAACTGCCACGACCACTTCTGGGCCTTCACGTTGACCTCGAAGGCGTTGTCGGGCGGCAAGCGCATGTCCATGAAGGTCTGGTAGCCCCACCAGAACATCACGACCACCAGCAGGGTCGGGATGACGGTCCAGATGACTTCCAGCGGCGTGTTGTGCGTCGTCGTGCCGGGCGCGATCTCGCCGGGCGTGCGCTGGCGATAGAGCACCATGAAGGTGAACATCAGCACGGCGGTCAGCGCGAAGAAGAAGGCCGCGACCCAGAAGATGAAATAAAACGTGTTGTCAATGCCGTTGGCGAACGTGGACCCGGCGTCGGGCATCATGAACGAGCCGCCCAGGGCGGCCACGAACAACGGCGATGTGGACAGCAGTGCATTCATGGTCGTGGGCTACCCGCGGGGGCTCCGGTCAATCTGGCCGCTCGCGCCAGGCGAGACTTCGGCATGTGCCGCCGCAAGCGATCGCCTGCGGCGCTCCGACGAGCGCATCGAGACGATCGTTGCGGCGAGGATCAGAACGGTCAGCAGGCCGCCGATGCGCATCAGGTTGCGCACGTTGGCGGAGTATTTCCCGTGGTCGTCGACGTAGTGGAAGCAGGTCAGAAACACCTGGTCGAACAGCGTGCCGACGTGACCCTGCGAGGCCTCGACCAGCGAGAGCCGCAGCGTCCGCGGGTCGAACATCACGCCGCCAAGATAGCGCGAGACGCGCCCATCGGGCATGCAGAGGATCAGCGTAGCCGGGTGCATCCATTGCTCGGTCTCGGCGTTCCACTTGTAGGAGAAGCCGACCGCGTCGGTCAGCGCGCGGATCGCGTCGCGCTCGCCGACGAGGAAGTGCCAGCCGGCGGCGGCCGATGAGCGGCCGTACTCGCGGACGTAGCTGGCCTTCTTGGCGCGGGCGAGATCCCAATCTTCGAGCGGATCGAAGCTGATGGTGACGACCTCGAAATCGCGCCCGGGCTCCAGGTTGATCTGCTTGAGCGCGTCGAGCAGGCCGTTGAGCATCAGGCCGCACAGCAGAGGGCACTTGTAGTAGTTGAGCGTCAGAATGACCGGTCGCCGGCCGTTCTGGAAGTAGTGCCGCAGCGTCACGCCCACACCGGTGTCGTCAACGAACCTGAGGTCCTGCGGGAGCGTGGCGTTGAGCTTCTGTGTGACGCCGACGCCTTCCATGGCGGGGTCGATGGCGGCCTGTTCGGCGGGGGTGGGTGGCCCGCCCTGCGCGCGAAGTGCGGGCGCGACCAGCAGAGCTGGCCAGAGCAGCATCAAGGCCCCAAGCGGCCGACGCGCAGCGTTGAACACGAACGGGCTCATCATCTCCTTCAGGCCGGATGGGATGGCCATACGATCTTATCCATCCGGGGTCTTTCTGTCGGCCGCCGTCGACGGTGCAGCCTTCAGGGCTTTGCTCCGGCGGGCGCGGGGGTCTGCACCGCGAGCTCGCGCGCGGTCAGTTCCATGGCGCGGCGGATCGGGATCCCCCAGATGCCTTTCTCGCGGTCGACGATGCGGTAGCTTCCGAGCTGCGCGGTCTGTTGCGAGCGGAGCAGCTCGACCTGCTCGGAAGGCGCATCGTAGACGCGCTGCTCGGTCAGGCGCTGCTGCGTGTCGAACACGAGCGCCGCCACGCCGATCGCGATCGCGACGACGATGAACGAGCCGAGGATGCCCGTCAGCAACACCCGCGACGCCGCCGGGTCGTCGTGCGGATTCGGGTTGGGATGTTCGTCGTGCGCCACGTCGGTCTTCCGTTCAATAGTTCTCGAATGCCAGCGACTCGGCCATGCGCGGATCGCGGGTCGGTACCAGCGAAGCCTGCGCCATCCGTCCGGCTACCCACCAGATCGTCAGGCCGCCCATGCCCAGCAGCAGCGCCGCCGCTTGAGCCATGTCGACCGGGCCGGGGCGGTAGGCCTGAAGCGCGCCTCCGTGGCCGGCATGGTGCGGCAGGGTCAGCCACATGGCGTCGAACCAGTGCACCACCAGCACCCAGGCTGCACCGAAGATCAGGGCCGACTTGCGTCTCTTCGAACTGCGCCAGATCAGGTAGGCGAAGGGCAGCATGAAGTGCCCGAACAGCAGGAAGAGGCTCAGCCAGAGCCAGGGCTGCTGCTGGCGGATGACGTACCAGCCGGTCTCTTCGGGCAGGTTGGCGTACCAGATCAGCATGTACTGCGAGTAGCCGATATACGCCCAGAATACGACGAAGGCGAACAGGAGCTTGCCCAGGTCGTGGTAGTGGTCGATCTGCACCGAGCGCATCACCCGCCGGCTGCGTTGAAGGACGGCGAGCGAGAGAATCATGGCGGCGAAGGCGCCGAGGTTGCCGCCGGAAAAGAAGTAGACGCCGAAGATCGTGCTGAACCAGTGCGGGTCGAGCGACATCAGCACGTCGAAGGCGAAGAAGGTCGTGGTGAGGGCGAAGACGAGCATGGCCGGGGCGCTGAGCGCCTGCATGCGCGACGTCAGGCCGGGGTCGCCGGTGGCGTCCTGCTCGATGGAAAGGCTGCGGAAGAAGTGCGACAGGCCGATCCACAGCGCGAAATACACCGCCAGACGGATGACGAAGAACGGGACGTTCAGATAGCCCGCCTTGCCGATCAGCAGTGGGTCGGCCGCGACAAGCTCGCGGTCGGTCCAGGGGTAGACCTGGTGGGCGACCTTCCAGTCCAGCAGCAGCGCGACGACCAGCGGAATCGACGCCAGCGCCAGGATGACGAAGCTCGTGGTGATGTTCTCGGCGGTGCGGCGGACGACCACGCTCCATCCGGCGCGGGTCAGGTGCTGCAAGTTGACGAAGAAGAGCGCGCCCAGCGCGATGCTGGTGAAGAACGCGAGGTTCATGACGTAGCCGCGGAAGAGGGGCTCGGCCTGTCCGGTGACCAGCCAGAGCAGAACGGCAGCGGCCACGCCGACGACGCCGGCGACGGCGCCCGCCAGCGCCAGCCGCGGCGCCAATTCGCCGAGCCGAGCGTTCTCGCTGACCTGAGTGACTTCTTCGTGTGCCACGGCTTCCTCTTATCTGCTCGACTCGAGTTCCGCCCGCTTTTCCGGCGGGACGTCGTCTGCCGTCGAAGCTCCGCTGCGCTGCAAGGCGCGCACATACGCGACGATCGCCCAGCGATCCGCCTCGGGGATCTGATCACCGTAGGCCGGCATGGTGCGAATGCCGCGCGTGATCGTGTTGAAGATGTGGCCGTGCGGCCGGGCGCGGATTTCGGCGTCCAGGAGGTTGAGCGGTGGGACCCAGGTCTTCGGGATGCGGTCGCCTGACTCGGCGATGCGCACGGAGACCGGTCCGTTGCCGGTTCCGTCCCAGCCGTGGCACGGGGCGCAATAGACGTCGAAGCGCTGCTGCCCGCGGGCCAGGAATGTCTCGTTGATCTGCACGTCGGGGTGCCCGCTCGGAAACGTCGTCACGTAATCGCCGTGGACGATGCCCGTGTAGAAGTGGTCATCCTCGCGCAGCTCGCCGCGCGCGACGGTGGTTCCCAGCGGCATTTCGGGCGTGGCGCCGACCGGCATGCGGCTGGCGCGGCCGTCGGCGAAGATCGGGCTGGCCTGCTGGGCCTTATAGCGCGGCTGGTTGTCCATGTCCTGAATGATGTGGATGCGCGGCTGGCTGGATTTGGCGTTGCGCATCATGGCGATGACCAGCAGGGGAATCGGCAGGATCACGAGCAGAAGCAGGCCGAGCGTGCGAATCCAGCCCGGGAAGCGCGCCTCCGACTCGTATTCGTCCACGCGCTCTACAACGCCTCCCAGCGAGCTCAGCAGGCGCTCCGTCTCGACTGGGTCGAACCGGCGATCCGCGGCCTCGACGCTGATGAAGAAGCCGTCGGTCGTGGCGCGCTTGAGCTGGCGGCTGTTGAACAGCGGGTTGTAGAAGAGCGGCAGGTTGTTCAGGGCGAGCATGCCGATGCCGGCGGTCAGCGCGGAGAACAGCACCGTGAGCTCGAAGAGGACCGGGATGTTGGCCGGCAGGCTGAAGTACGGCTTGCCGCTGACCAGCAGGTCGTAGCCCTGGACAAAGGTCGGGATGCCCGGGAAGTCCTTGTAGCCGGTGGCGTTGGCGTACCACTGAAGCGCCAGCCCGGTGGCGCAGCCGACGATACCGGCGACGGCGACGATCTTCGGCAGGAGGGTCATCTTGATGCCGATGTGCTCGTCGATTCCGTGGACGGGGAAGGGCGAGTGCGCGTCCCAGCGCGAGTAGCCGGCCTTGCGCATCGAGTCGCAGGCATGCTTGAGCGAGTCGGTCGAGTCGAATTGCGCGACGAGCGCGAAGAGCTTTCCGCTGCGCGGACGCGTTCCAGCCTGCTCGTCCAGGTGGGCCGGCTCGACCGTCGTGTCATAAGGTTGCGCGGGCGTCATGGCTATTGCTCGTCCGGGTTGTAGTCAAAAGCGTGCTTGCCGTGGGCATGGGCCTGCGGCATCACGGTCTTCACTTCCGCCATCGCGACCATCGGCAGGAAGCGGCAGAACAGCAGGAACAGGGTCATGAACAGGCCGAAGCTGCCCAGCAGCGTCAGCAGGTCGACCCAGGTCGGGGTGTAGGTGTCCCAACTCGACGGCAGGTAGTCCTGGCTGAGCGACGTGATCACGATCACGTAGCGCTCGAACCACATGCCCAGGTTGATCGCCATCGCGATCAGCCAGCTCGCCAGCAGGTGAGTGCGAACCGCCTTGAACCAGAAGAGCTGCGGGAGGATCACGTTGCAGGTGATCATGGTCCAGTACGCCCAGGCGTAGGGCCCCATCGCGCGGGCCACGAAGATGAAGCGCTCGAACGGCACCTGGCTGTACCAGGCGATGAAGAACTCCATCGCGTACGCGTAGCCGATCATGCTGCCCGTCGCCAGCATGATCTTGTTCATATTCTCCACGTGCCGCAGCGAGATCAGATGCTTGAGTCCGAAGAACGAGCGGCTGGGGATCGCCAGCGTCGACACCATCGCGAACCCGCCGAAGATTGCACCGGCGACGAAGTAAGGCGGGAAGATGGTGGTGTGCCAGCCGGGCACCTGCGAGACCGCGAAGTCGAAGCTGACCACCGAGTGCACCGAGAGCACCAGCGGCGTGGCCAGCGCGGCCAGCAGCAGGTAGGCGCGTTCGAAGCGATGCCAGTGGCGCGCGGCGCCGGTCCAGCCCAGCGAAAGCACGCCGTAGATCCAACGGCGAAGCGGGTGCTTGGCGCGGTCGCGCAGCGTGGCCAGGTCGGGCACCATGCCCAGGTACCAGAACAGCAGCGAGACGGTGAAGTAGGTGCCGACCGCGAAGACGTCCCACAGCAGCGGGCTGCGGAACTGCGGCCACATGGCCATCTGGTTCGGCAGCGGGAACATGTAGTAGGCCAGCCAGACGCGGCCGACGTGGATGCCGGGGAAGACCAGCGCGCAGATGACCGCGAAGATGGTCATCGCCTCGGCGAAGCGGTTGATGCCCGTTCGCCAGCGCTGCCGGAAGAGGAACAGAATGGCCGAGATCAGCGTGCCGGCGTGTCCGATACCAACCCAGAAGACGAAGTTGATGATCGCGAAGCCCCAGCCGACCGGGTTGTTCACGCCCCAGACGCCGACGCCGGCGAAGAACAGGTAGCCGATCATCGCGAACAAAAGCATCATCGCGGAAGCGGAGATCGCGAAGGCGATCCACCAGCCGATCGGCGTGGCGCTGACCGGCTGCTCGGCGATGCGGCAGACCGACTCGGTCACGCTGGCGAAGTTGTGGTCGCCCGTGACCAGCGGCGCTCGCTGCCGCGGATCATCCCAGGTGTTGTTGATGTCAGCCGGAATCGTCGCCATGCATCATCCCAGGTGTTTGCCGCTCTGGGCGGGTGTCGGTTCGCTGTGATCGGGGACATGACCGGCGTGCCCGTCGTCGCGGTTGCGCAGCTTCGCGAGGAACTTGTTCCGCGGGCGGGCATTCAGGTCAGCCAACATCGCGTAGGCACGCCCGTGCGCGTGCTGCGCGCTGACGCGGCTCTTCGAGTCGTTCAGGTCGCCGAACACCAGCGCGTCGGCCGGGCAGGCCTGGGCGCACGCGGGAACGACCGCGCCGTCCCGCAGCGGGTCGGGGCGGGTCTGATCCACCGGCGTCGGGCTGACGTCTTCGTTGCGGGCCGCGATGCGGGCCGCGTTGATCCGCTGCACGCAGAACGTGCACTTCTCCATCACCCCGCGGCTCCGCACCGTGACCTTCGGGTTGAAGACCATCTGCTCGACCGCGGTGACGTCTAACTGCGGCGGGGTGACGAAGTAGTACGGCTTGCCGGCGGCCTGAGAGCGCGGGTGCTTCGGGCCGTGGTGGTTCCAGAACCAGTTAAAGCGCCGGACCTTCCACGGGCAATTGTTGGCGCAATAGCGCGTGCCGATGCAGCGGTTGTAGACCATGACGTTCAGGCCGTCGGAGTCGTGCACGGTGGCTGCGACCGGACAGACCTGCTCGCAGGGGGCGTTTTCGCACTGCTGGCAATAGATCGGGGCGTGCACGACGCGAATGTTGTCGGCGTCGAACGGATCGCCGAGGAAGTAGCGGTCGATGCGGACCCAGTGCATCTCGCGGCCGGTCATGACTTCGCCGCGGCCGACCACCGGCACGTTGTTTTCGGCCTGGCAGGCCACGACGCAGGCGCTGCATCCGGTGCACTTGCTGAGATCGACGGCCATCGCCCAGCGGTGCGCATCCGGGAACTCGTGCGCGTTGAAGGGCTGATGCAGCGGCAGCGAATGAACACGGTGAGCCGCGAAGTCGGGGTGTTCCTTGAACTCGGCGAAGGTGCCCTCGATCACCAACTGGGGGGCGCGGCGCTGAATCTCTTTGTCGCCGACGTCCGAGGCGATCGCGTGATGATCCTGCGTGGTGGCGAGCTCGTGCGCGCGGCCGGTGGCGACCAGCTTGGCGCCTTCGGCAAGATGCCAGCCGCCGCTGTTGCGAAGCGTGTATGTGTCAAAGCCCGAGCTGCGCGCGACGTAGCCGCCGCCTTTGCGGCCGTAGCCGAGCGGCAGCGTGATCGACCCGGGCGCCTGCCCGGGCACGACGCACACGGGCAGCGTCAGACTCTGCTGTCCGAGCGACAGGGTGACGAGATCGTCGCGCCGCAACCCCAGCTTGCGGGCGTCAAGCGTGGAGATCAGCGCGGCGTTGTCCCAGGTGACCTTGGTGATCGGGTCGGGAAGCTCCTGGAGCCAGCCGTTGTTCGCGAACCGCCCGTCGTAGACGCGATTGTCCTGCGTGAAGACCAGCTCGTAGCTGCCGCCGTCGGCGGGCTTCCAAGCGTCGATCTCCTGCTTCAGCGCGGCGATCGCGGCGTCGGCTGAGAGCGTCGGTGACGCGTGCGGCCAGGCGGTGCCGTCCACGATTCCGTCGTGCAGCGCTTGACGCCACGCGGCCTCGAAATCCGCCGCGCCAGCCGCGAACGCGGCCTGGAACGTTCGGCGTACAAGCTCATATCCCGTGGGCGCCGCGCCGTCGGCGAGCCGCGCGACCAGCTCCGCTGCCGAAAGGCCGCCGTAGAGCGGCTCGATCAGCGGCTGGGCGACGCTGTAGAGACCGTCCCACCCGCGGGTGTCGTGCCAGGATTCGAGCCAGTGGGCCTGCGGGACGTGCCAGCCGCAAAGCGCCGCGGTCTCGTTGTCGAAAAGCCCCAGGTGCACGGCGTTCTTAGCGCGGGGCAGGGCGGCGGCGAACTTCAGATCGGCCGGCGCATCATAGACAGGGTTGCCGCCGAGGATTACCAGCGTATCGACCGCGCCGGCGGTGAGCCCGTCCACCAGCGCGCGAATCTGATCCAGGTGCGTTGCGCGGTCCGCATCCGGCTCGGCGGCATAGCGGACAGTCTTGGACGCGTTGCCGAGCGCCGCGTTCAGCAGCGCTGCCAGCGCGTGAGCCGAGGCAGGCTGGCGCGGGCCGACGGTGATCAGACCGCGGCCGCGGTGCTTCAGCAGGTCGTCCGCAATGCGCGTCACGAACGGAGCCGCGGCGCGCTTCGCACCGGCGCTGCGAACCGCGTCCGAGAGGCCGCTCAATTCCGGCGGCAGCTCGAGCCCCTTGTCCAGCAGGGCCGCAGCCACGTCGCACAGCGTCTTGAACACGTCCGCCGAGCGGACGGCGAAGCGGTAGTCGGCGTTGCTGCCCGTGAGGGAAAGCGTGCTCTCGACGCAGTACAACCGGAGCATGGAGTCCGCTTCGCCGGTGCGACGCGAGGCGAACTCGCGCGTGCAGCGAACGGCGTCGGGGTGCGTCAGCAGGAAGTCGGAATCGAAGGCCGCGACCACGTCGCAGTCCCGCAAGGACCAGAGCGGGCGGTGCGGCGCGCCCAGCGCGAGCCCCGTGCCTGTGCGCTCATTGTCGCGCGAGAGCGGCTCATACTCGAACCACTTGGCCTGCGGCATCGCCTGGGCGAATTGGGCCTTGATCGCGGCAAACGTCGGCGACCCGCTGGCCGGGCTGAGAATGAACAGCCCGGCACCTTGCCGCGCGCGCAGGTCGGCGGCGAGCTTGCCGAACGCGGCGTCAAACTGCGCCCGAGAGCGGCCTTCGTGGCGGTTGCCGACACGCTCGCGCGGCTGCGTGCTGCGATCCGGGTCATAGATTTCGAGGATCGCCGCCTGCGCGAGGGCGTCGCTGGCGCCGAGGCTGGCGGCGTGCAGCTCGTTGCCCTCGATCTTGATCGGTCGCCCGTCGTAGCTGCTGACGAGCACGCCACGGCCGACGCCGCCGAGCTCGTACGAGCTGGCGTAGTAGACGGGGACGCCTTCGGTGCGGCCGGTCGGGCGCTTGGCGAACGGAACGATCGTCTCGCGCGGCCAGCGGCAGCCGGTCAGCCCCGCCAGGGCCAGTGACGCGCCCATGATCTTGATGACGTCGCGACGGGAGGGCTCGCCGTTGCGCGGATCGCGCAGGGCTGGGAACTCATGGTGGAGATGCTCCATGAACTCCGGCGAGCGGGCGAGCTCTTCCAGACTGCGCCAGTAGCTCTTCGACGGGCTGCGAGGCGTCAACGATGGCATGTGGAGCAGTCCTGCGAAGGATTGATCTGGTATTCCTGGCGCAGCCGCGCCCCCAACTGCTCCTGCGGCTCGGAGGGCGTCCAGGCCATGTCGGTGATCTTGTCGAGCGGCCGCAGGTTCTTCTCCGGCTTGCGGTGGCAGTCGAGGCACCACTGCATGCTCAGCGGTTGATCCTGGTAGACCACTTCCATCTTGTCGATGCGGCCGTGGCAGGACACGCAGCCGACGCCTCGCCGAACGTGCGCGCTGTGATCGAAGTAGGCATAGTCGGGCAGGTCGTGCACGCGGACCCAGGGGACCGGGTCGCCGGTGGCGTAGCTCTCGCGGACCGGCGCGAGCTTCGGACTTTCGGGCCAGATGCTCGCGTGACAGTTCATGCAGGTCTGGGTCGGGGGGATGCTGGCGTGCGGCGACGACTCGACCGTGCTGTGGCAGTAGCGGCAGTCAATGCCGAGCTTGCCGGCGTGCAGCGCGTGCGAGTAGGGCACCGGCTGAACCGGCATGTATCCCACGTCAGTCGCCTGAGGCGAAAAGCCGAACGTGATGATCGCCGCGACGTAACCGCCAGCCACAACTGCGGCTATCGCGGCGACATAGCGCATCCCGTTTGTCCATTTCGGGAAGACAAACGCCTCGCTGTTGCTCATGTTCACTCTACCGGCTTCATCAGGGTTCGAAGAGGCTGGATAATAGGGTGTCGCGGCAGGCGGTCAAGGCCCGCAAAAGGCGTTTTTTGTTCGGTTTAGACGCCTCGGCGCGAGTTCGTGCGCGGGCTCACCCCCCGACGCGCGGACGCAGGCGGCGGTTGAAGCCCGCGTGGCGCCCGCGCGGCGGCGGGAAACGAATTGCCGCCCGGCGCGGCGCCTCCTAGAATGCCGACTGCGGGCGCCGGGCGCTCGCAGGCTATTGCCGCAGGGCAACCCATGGTCAACCGGATGTTCGGTGTCGTTTCGACGCTGCTCATGCTCGCGGCCAATCTGGCCCTGCTGTCGCGCGAGGTGCTGCCGGACTGGTTGGCCGACGATCCGCCTGCGCCGCAGGTCCTTCAGCTCAAGCCCGGCGAAGAGCTGAACACCCAACTGGGCGTCTTCGACGAATCCGGCCTGCGGATCGGCTACTGCTGGACGACGGCCGCGCGCACGGCCGACGTGTACAACGTATCGAGCTGGACGATCATCGAGGGCAAGGCGCTGACGGAGGCGCTGACGCTGCCGCGCCTGGTATTCAACAGCGACCTTACATATGTCGGCAGCGGCCGGCTCGACTCGCTCAAGCTGCGCGTGCACGGGCTGGGCCAGGCCATCCGCGTCGAGGGCGAATTCGTCCCCCCCTCCGAATTCCCGTGCGAGTGGCAAGTCGGTCCCCAGCGCGGCCAGTTCGTCCTGCCCGCCCGCGTCACCGGCTCGACCGGCGACGTCGTACGCCCCTTCGAGAGCCTCGGCAACCTCTACGTCGGCAAGTCCTGGCGCATGGCGATTCTCGATCCGCTCGCGGCGATCGTGCCGGCGCTCCAGAAGCGCGAGCGCCCGACCCGCGCCGTGCTGATTCGCGTTACGGCCCGCGAGACGATCACGCACGAGCGCAAGCCCGTCGAGACCTTTCGGGTCGAGTCCCCCAGCGCGCGCGCCTGGGTTGCCGACGACGGGCGCGTGCTGCGCCAGGAAGTCGAGCTGCCGCTGATCGGCAAGCTGACCCTGCTCGACGAGCGTTACAGCGAGCGCCTGCGCGACCAGCTCGTGCAGGTGGCGACGCGCGGCGAGGAGATCATCTCCGCCCCATGAACGACGCCCGCGCCGATTCCGCCGCGACCTCCACGTACGCCCAAGCCGCGCGCGAGGCGCTGCCTGAGCCGACGGTGCGGCTGCAATCGCTCTGGAAGTCGTACGGCTCGAAGCCTGCCGTTCGTGATCTGGGGCTGACTCTGTATCGCGGAGAAGTCTTCGCGTTCCTCGGTCCGAACGGGGCCGGCAAGACGACGACGATGAAGATCACGACCGGGCTGCTCCGCCCGGACCGCGGCTCGGCGTGGGTGTGCGGTCACGGCATGGAGAAGGAAGGGCGCCTCGCCAAGCAGCACATCGCGTACGTCCCGGATCAGCCGTTTCTGTATGACAAGCTGACCGGGCGCGAGTTCATCGAGTTTTCCCGGGACATGTACCGCGTGCCGCGCCACGTCGCCGACGGGCGTTTCAACGAGCTGGTCGAGCGGCTGGACATGGCCGGGTTCGTCGACCAGCTCACCGAATCGTACAGCCACGGGATGAAGCAGCGCGTGGCGCTGGCGGCGGCCTTGATCCACCGGCCGCGCCTGCTGGTCGTCGACGAGCCGATCGTCGGCCTTGACCCCCGCACGATCCGCACGATCAAGACGATTTTCCGCGAGCAGGCCGCCGCCGGCGGGACCGTCTTCATGAGCCTGCACACGCTGGACGTGGCGGAGGCCGTCGCGGACCGCATCGGCATCATTCATGAGGGGCGGCTGATCGCGCTGGGCACGCTGCCGGAGCTGCGTGAGATGGCGCGCAGCGGCGACCGTCTGGAGGACATCTTCCTGCACCTGACCGACGGCGGCGCTCGGTCGGCCGTCAGCCTGGGCGAAGCGCTGCGCCTGGTGGAGTCCGCGCCGGACGGCTCGGGGCGCGGCGCATGAGTGAAGTGCCGCTGCTGGGACGTTCGCACGCGCTGGACCTGTGGGTGCTGACGCGCTATCGCGTGCGGCAATTGCGCAACGCGGTCGATCAGCAGATCCGCGAAGGGCCCTGGCAGACGCTGGCGGTGCTGACCATGCTCGGGCTGATCTGGGCGGCGCTCTACGTGCTGCTCAGCGAAGTGCTGCGGCACGTCCGCGGCTGGGGCCTGGTCGGCATCGTCGCGGACCAGCATCTCTTCGTGCACTTCTTTCTCGTGCTGGCGATCATGCTGGCCTTCTCGAACGCGATCCTGACCTTCAGCAGCCTCTACGGCCGGACCGAGGCCGCGTACCTGCTCAGCATGCCCGTGCACGCGCGCGAGGTCGTGCTGGTCAAGTGGTTCGAGGGATTGGCCCTGTCGAGCTGGTCGTTCATGCTGCTTGGCGTTCCGCTCATGCTGGCAGTGCCGCAGAACGTGGACGTGAGCTGGGTCTATTATCCGCTGTTTCTGGGCCATTTCGCCGGTTTTGTCGCGATTCCGGCCTGCGTCGGCCTGCTGGCGGCCTGCGCCGTCGCGCTCTGGGCGCCGCGCCGCCCGGTGACGCTCGCCATCGGTCTCGGATCGCTGGTGCTGCTCGTCATCATCTTCTGGCTGTCGACCATCTCGCGCTACGCCAACGAATCGCAGCAGTGGCTTGACGAGATCTTCACGCAGGTCAGCCGCGTCGATCAGCCCCTGCTGCCCAGCTCTTGGACGGCCAAGGGCGTGGTCGCGGCGATGCGCGGCGATGTCGAGACCAGCCTGTTCTACTTGATGGTGGTCGCGGCCAACGGGCTGTTCGCCTCCTGGCTGACCGTCAATCTGCTCGGACGAAGCTGGGCCGACGCCTACAGCCGCGCGCAGCAGGGCCGCTATCACGCCACCATCCGCCGCGGATGGCTCACCAGCGCGGCGACCTGGGCGCTGTTCTTCTATCTTCCGCAGACCTATCGGCGGGTCATCCGCAAGGACGTGCGCAGCTTCTCGCGCGACCCGACGCAATGGAGCCAGATGCTGATCATGATCGGGCTTCTGGTGATCTATGTGGTGAATCTGCGTCGCCTGCCTCTGGATTTTCAGGATCCCGCGACGAAGGGGCTGATCGCGTTCCTGAACCTGGCGACGGTCAGCCTGATCCTCGCAACGTTCACCAGCCGGTTCGTGTTTCCACTGCTTTCGCTCGAAAGCCAGCAGCTCTGGCTGCTCGAGCTGCTGCCGATTCGCCGGGGATCGCTGCTGCTGATCAAGTTCTGCTTCGCGCTGGCCGTGACGTCGGTCTCGGCGGTCGGCGTGATCGGGCTGGCGGCCACGGTGCTCGAGCTTTCGACCGTCTGGACTGCGGTCAACCTGGTGGTCGCCCTCGGCGTCTGCATCGGCCTGTCCGGGCTGGCCATCGGTCTAGGAGCGCGCTTCCCGATGCTGGGACAGCGAAACCCCGCGCGGATCGCGGCCGGCTTCGGCGGCACGCTCAACCTGATCGCCAGCATGCTGTTCGTCGGGGCGATGCTCTTCGGCGTGGCCTATCTGAACATTCACGGGATCGCGGGCGCGCTGCAAGTCACCGGCGGGGGCTCGCTGACGCTGGTCGTTCCGGCCACGCTCACGAATCAGGGTTGGCTCATGCTTGCGGGGCTGTTCGGGCTGAGCGCGGCCGTCGCCGCTGTTTCGCTGGCCATCGGCGGGCGTCACTTCGCGCGGCTTGAATACTGAGGCCGGGGCGCCGCGCGAGCTGCCGCAATCGCGGGTCATCCTCTACGGCTGCGACTCGGACCGGCGCAGGGCGCGCAGCGCGGTTTCGAGGTTCTGCCGCGCCCCGGGGTATTGCGGCTCGATCTGAAGCGTGCGGCGGAAGCCGTCGGCCGCCGCGCGCCACTCGCCGCGTTGGGCGCGAATGAACGCCAGCGTGTAGTGCGTCATCGCGTCGAGCGGGAAGCTGCTGCGCTCGGCACGTTCGACGGCTTGCACGAGATAGGGCTCGGCCTCGCCGAACTTCCGTTCTCCGGCGAGCAGCAGCCCGACCGAGCGGTATCCCTGCACCATCTCCGCGTCGACGCCGGGCGGCCGCTGCGCGGCGATGTCGCCCATCAGAATCAGGAGGATCGCCGCGCCGCCGATCGGCAGCCAGCGCCGTTCGCGCATTTGCTCTCCGAACCAACGGATCGCAAAGGCGCCGAAGAGGATGAGGATCATCACCGCGGGCACTCGATAGCGCGCGGTGACGAAGAACGCGACCACGGTGATGATCGAGATCAGCAGGAAGGCGTGCAGAATCCAGAGCGTGCGCCCGCGCCGCAGCGAAGCCAGCGCGCCCAGCGCGCCCAGCGGAGCGACGATGGCGAAATTCAGCGGGAGATGCCGCACGAGCGGCGTGAACTGGCCGGTGGTAAAGTAAATGTCGCGGTTGTTGGAGACCTCCCAGTACGACCAGAACGTGCGCAGCTTCTTCAGCAGCAGCGGCAGCGACTGCTCGGGATGCTGGAAGATGAACTTGAACGCCTCGTCGGCGTACCACTGCGACACCTCGGAGGCCTTCAGCGCGCGGCCGGCGGCGCGCTCGGCGCGCTGAATCTGCGCGTGATAGCACGGCCACCAGCCGACCGGGTCGCCGAAGATCACGGCCGACATGCCGTCCGAGCGCGGGTTGTTGCCGATATAGAAATTCACCCCGCCGGAAGACGCCACCAGCACGAAGTCGTGCGCGACGACGGCGTTTCGAATCGTGACGGGCAGAATTGGGATCAGACATCCCGCGGCGGTAATGGCGCCGTAGCCGACCGCGCGGCGCCAATGCGGCCAGTGCAGTATGAGAAGCCAGAGCACGATCAGCGGCGAGAAAAGCAGCACTTCGGTGCGCGCCAGCGCGCAAACTCCCAGCAGGACGCCGCACAACAGCCACACCCACGGCCGGCGACGATCGCGCGTTAAGAGCAGGGCCAGCAGCAGCAGCAGCGAGAGGAAATCAGACAGCACCGTGATAAGCAGCTCGGAATCGTAGTAAATCACCAGCCAGTAGCTGGCCAGCGCGAGCCCGGCCAGCGCGCCCACCAGGCGGCCGAACGTGATTCGCCCGATCAGGAACAGCAGCCCGCAGCTCAGCGCTCCGATTCCTGCCTGGACCATCCGCGGGATCGTCGAGTCCTCGCTGCCGGCCACCTGGTAGAGCAGTCCCAGAAGCCAGGAGTAAAGCGGCGCACGAAAGTATGGAGCGCCCTTCAGAAAGGCCGTCTCATTCCCGGCGGCCACCGCCTGGGCCCACTGGTGATGGTAGAGCGGGTCCATCTCGTGCTTGCTGAAGAACGGGTCGGACTGGAGCTGAAGCACGTAGATCGCGCGCAGCCCGAAGCCCACCAGCACGATGCCGAGCAGAATCAACACGTCCGCGAGCAGGTGACGCCGGTCGGCGGGCGCAGCGGGCCGGGTCTGCGGCGGTGTTGAGGCGGCGGCGTTCATCGCGGCTCACGTTGCGTGTTGCGCGGAAGTATAGCGTGTGGCGCCGAGAGTCGCCGCGATGCCGTGCGCAATAAGCAAAGCCCCCGAGGCATTCTCGCGAACGCCCGGGGGCTTGAAGCAAAGCAAGGCCGCCTTCGCGATTGCCTAGCGGCGGCGCAGCGCGCCGAGCGCGCCGAGAGCCAGCAGCGCAAGGGTGCTGGGCTCAGGCGTCACGACGACGTTGTCGACCTGCCACCACCAGTCGTAGCCGCCGTGGGCGAGTTCGTAGTAGTGGTAGCGAATCTGGGCGGTCTGACCGGCATAGGCCGAGAGGTCGAGCGACACGTGTACGCCCGGCCAGCCCTGGAAGACGCCGTGGTCTTCATTCCAGCTCAGCAGGGTTGTCCAGGTCGTGCCGCCATCGGTGCTGATGTCGGTCTTGGCAAAGTCATAGTTCACGTAGTTCTGGTAGTTGGTGTCGTACTCGAGCGTCGCGCCGCCCGGAACGACGAACGAGGGCGTGATCAGACCGAGGTCGAACGCGCCGGCGTGGTGGTCCGAGTCGGCATGGGCGGCCAGGCCGTTGGTGCCGGACGCCGGTCCGGTCCAGTTGGAACGGCCTTCGACGTTGTTCGTGGTCCAGTTGAACGGGCTGCTGCCCAGGTAGTCGACCGTGGTCCAGCTACCGGGAATGCCGGCGTCAAAGTTCTCGTTGATTGTCGCCAACGCCGGCAGGCTCATGGCGGCGACCAGCGCTACGCAGACGAAGCGCTTCATCGTGTTCACTCCTCCCCGCAATTCTCGTCTCTCGCTTGGAAGCGACCTCGATGGGAGAAACGGCAGAGCCACCGCTGTCGCGGCCCAGCGCGGCTGTTGTGCGTCGCGCGCCGTTCGGGGACGGCGAAGCACCGGCATCCGCCTTGGCCTGTTTTCTTGCAAGGTGTGAAGCGGAGATGAAGCTTGCTTCAGCACCTCCTCCTGTGACAGCCAAGCTATCACGTTCCAGGATGCGTCTCAAGCCTATTTTTGCTTACTCGTGCGCGGTTCTGGGCGAACGGTTGTGCGGCCGCTCTTATAAGACCAGGCCGTCGCCCGAGAGTTTGAGATTTGGGTTTTGTTTGGTACAATGGGCGGGGCTCCGGGCGGCGGCGAGCCGCGCCAGGATGAGAACGGAACCATGCCCAGCGTCCCGCAGGTTGATCCGCGCCGACAAGCCGCGCGTGCCGACCAACCGGTCGACACGCCGCACGCCCGCACGACGGAATCCTGCGAGTACGCCGAGCTGCATTGTCTGAGCAACTTCTCGTTTCTGCGCGGCGCCTCGCATCCGGAGGAGCTGGTCGAGCAGGCGGCGGAGCTGGGTTACCACGCGATCGCGATCACCGATCGCAACTCGCTGGCCGGGGTGGTGCGCGCGCATGTTGCGTGGAAGAAGGTGTTGCAAGGAAGGGACGGAGGGACGGAGGGACAAAGGGACGAAAGTGGGGAGAAGCAGGCGGCCGCGAGGTCGGCGCCGGCGCTGAAGCTCATCCTCGGCGCCGAGATCACGCCCCTGGACGCACCGCCGATCGTGCTGCTCGCCACGGATCGTGCCTCGTACGGCCGCTTGTGCCGGCTGATTACGCGCGGGCGCCTGCGGGCGCGCAAGGGCGACTGCCGGCTGCTCGCGCAGGACGTGGCGGAGCTGGCGGAGGGGTTGATCGGGATTGTGGTGGGGGAAGGAAGAGACGAAGAGACGGAGAGACAAAGAGACGAAGGGAAGGAGCAAGAGGGGGGTGCGCGGGGAATAGCGGAAGTCGTGGCAGCGCACTGCGTCTCTCCGTCTCTCCGCCTCTGCGTCTCTGCACCCCCGCGTCTTTCCGTCTCTTGCGACTGGCTCAACGCCTGGCGGACCGCGTTCGGAGCCGACCTCTACCTGGCGGTCACGCTCAGCTATGACCTGCCCGACGCGCGGCGGCTGGCGCTGGCGGCCGAGCAGTCACGCCGGCTCGGGCTGCCGCTCGTGGCGACGAACCGCGTGCACTACCACATTCCCCGGCGGCGCTATCTCCAGGACGTGCTCACCTGCATTCGCGAGAAATGCACGCTGACCGAGGCCGGCTCGCGGCTCATGCAGAACGCCGAGCGCCACCTGCGCCCGCGGGCGGAGATTCAGCGGCGTTACACGGAGCATGCGGAGGTCGAATGGGCGCGCGTCGGGCGCGCGGCGCTGGAGAACACGCCGCGCATCGCGCAGCGCTGCCGATTCAGCCTGGACGAGCTGCGCTACGACTATCCGCACGAACTGGTTCCGGCCGGCCGGTCGGCGATGGAGTTTCTGGAGGAACTGGTGTGGAGGGGGGCGGGGGAGGGAAGAGACGAAGAGACGGAGAGACAGAGAGACGAAGTGGAGGACGGCAGAGACGGAGAGACGAAGAGACGAAGAGACGGAGTGAAAGCGCAGGCGTGGCACGCGCGGGGAGCGACAGAAGCTGCGCCAGCGCACTGCGTCTCTGCGTCCCTGCGTCTGTGCGTCTCGTCTCCTCCTCCGTCCCTCTCCCCGTCCACTCGCACCCTCCTCACCGCCGAGCTCAACCTGATTCGCGAGCTGCATTACGAGCATTACTTCCTGACCGTCTGGGACCTGTGCCGCTACGCGCGCAGCCGCGGGATTCTCTGCCAGGGACGCGGGTCGGCGGCGAACTCGGCGGTGTGCTACTACCTGGGCATCACCGCAGTCGATCCGACCCGTCACGACCTGCTCTTCGAGCGCTTCATCAGCCGCGAGCGCAACGAGCCGCCGGACATCGACGTGGACTTCGAGCACGAGCGGCGCGAGGAGGTTTTTCAATACATCTACGAAAAATACGGGCGCGAGCGGGCGGCGATCACGGCCGAGGTGATCCGCTATCGCCCGCGGCTGGCGGTGCGCGAGGTGGGCAAGGTGCTGGGGCTGTCGCTCGACCGGGTCGACACGCTGGCGAAGACGATCGATTGGTGGCACGGCTGGGGGGCAAGAGAGAGGGACGAAGGGACGGAGGAAGGCACGGAGGTACATAGGTGCGATGGGGAGCGAGGCGGGACCGCGGCGCTGCTTCGGCACGCGGGGCTCGACCCGTCCGATCGCACGATCCGGATGCTGGTGCGCCTGGTGAAGCAGTTGATCGGCTTCCCGCGGCACCTCTCGCAGCACGTGGGCGGGTTCGTGATCACGGAGAGTCCACTGTGCGAGATGGTCCCGCTGGAGAACGGCGCCATGCCCGGCCGCACGTTCATCGAATGGGACAAGGACGACATCGACGCGCTGGGCATCCTGAAGGTCGATTGCCTGGCGCTGGGAATGCTGACGGCGATTGGGAAGTGTTTTGGACTGCTGGGAAAGGGATTGAGGGATGCGGGGATTGAGGGATCAAGGAAGGTGCAGGGCGCAAGTGGAATTCCAGGACTGCATGGCGGAACTGCGCATGAACAAGAAACTGACTTTTCGCGACTTGGACGTTTGGCAGAAGGCTGTGCAGTTAGCCAGGCGAGTGTATACCGAGACGCAGCGAATGCCCGAGTCGGAGAGGTTCGGTCTCACAAACCAGATGCGGCGTGCCGCGGTGTCGATCCCCAGCAACCTTGCCGAGGAAAATGCCCGGCAGAGCCGCAACGAGTATGTTCATTTCCTGACTGTGGCGCGAGGATCCCTGACAGAGCTGGAGACCCAGTTCATCATTGCGCGGGAGCTTGGCTATCTGTCGAGGGAGGGCGACCTCCTGAGCGGCATGCAGGAAGTGTCGCGGACGCTTCAGGCGTTGATCGCGCGGCTGCGCCGCGTCCCTTAATCCCTGAATCCCCCAGTCCCTTGATCCCTCAATCCCTTCTGGACATTCCTCCCGAAGACCCCGCCGTCTACGACATGATCTGCGCCGCCGACACCGTCGGCGTCTTTCAGATCGAAAGCCGCGCCCAGATGTCGATGCTGCCGCGCCTCAAGCCGCGGAATTTCTACGACCTGGTGATCGAGGTGGCCATCGTCCGCCCGGGGCCGATCCAGGGCGGCATGGTGCATCCCTATCTGCGCCGGCGCGACGGCCTGGAAGCCGTGAGCTACCCGAATCCGGCGGTGGAGCGCGTGCTGAAGAAAACGCTGGGCGTGCCGCTGTTTCAGGAGCAGGTGATGCGGCTGGCGGTGGTGGCGGCGGGCTTCACCCCGGGCGAGGCCGATCAGCTCCGCCGGGCGATGGCCGCCTGGAGCCGCAGCGGCGAGATTGAGCGATTCCAGCTCAAGCTGATCCGCGGCATGCTGGAGCGCGGCTATACGCGCGACTTCGCGGAGAGCATTTACCGCCAGATCCAGGGATTCGGCGAATACGGCTTTCCCGAGAGCCACGCGGCGTCGTTTGCGCTGTTGGTGTACGCGTCGGCGTGGCTGAAACGCTATTACCCGGCGGCGTTCTGCGGGGCGCTGCTGAATGCGCAGCCGCTGGGGTTCTACACGCCCGGACAACTCGTGCGCGACGCGATCCAGCACGGCGTCGAGGTCCGGCCGGTGGATGTGAACCACAGCGGATGGGATTGCAGCTTGGAGGGAAGGGATGGAGGAAGAGACGAAGAGACGGAGAGACGAAGAGACGAAGAGGCGGAGAGGCACGGAGGAAGGAACGCAGGGATGCAGGGACGAAGGGACGGAGGCGTTTCTCGCGGAGCGGCGGGGCCGGCGTTGCGGCTGGGGATGCGGATGATCCGCGGCATTCGGCGGGAGGGGGTGGACGCGCTGGAAGCGGTTCGCGCGCCGCGCGGCCGGGTGGAATCGCTGGCAGACCTGCTGCGCGCGGGAGTGCCGCGCGAAACGCTGCTTCGGCTGGCGGGGGCGGATGCGTTTCGCTCGCTCGGGTTGAGCCGGCGAGCGGTGTTGTGGGAAATCCTGGCGATGGACGAGCGAAGGCACGCAGGCACGCAGGCACGCAGGCACGAAGGAAGGGACGGCGGGACGAAGGGACGGAGGAACGGAGAAACGCCTGCACGCCCGTCGTCATCGCTCTTTTCCGGTCTGCCGCCCGGTGAGCCGGCGGTGTCGCTGCCCGCGATGCCGCTCAGTGAAACGGTCGTGCAGGATTACGACTCGATCGGCTTCTCGCTGAATGCGCATCCGGTCGAGCTGATTCGACAGGAGCTGAACGCGCTGCGCGTGATACCTGCGGCGAAGCTGGCGCGGCTGCGCAACGGCCAGCGGGTGCGCGTGGCAGGAATCGTCACCTGCCGGCAGCGCCCCGGCACGGCCAAGGGCGTGGTCTTCATCACGCTGGAGGACGAGGGCGGGATGTGCAACCTGATCGTGCGTCCGGAAGTGTGGGAGCGCGACTGCTGGATAGCGCGCAACCGGCTGGCGCTTCTGGCCGAGGGCAAGATCGAGCGCCAGGGCCCTGTCGTGCACGTCATGGCGACGCAACTGCACGACCTGAGCCGCCGGCTGGTCGAGATTCACGGCAGCTCGCGGGATTTTCACTAGATCGACCTCGGAATCAGAACTCCCGAACCGGCCTCGACAAACCCGTCCAACACAGAAGGGCCCCCCAGCCCTACGACGCAAACCCTGGCGGGTATGCGGAGCGTTGGCAGAGCCCGCGATGCGGAGGCGACTTGCAGATCGCAATGTCGCATTCGCATCGCGTGCCCCAAAAAAATCCGCCGACGGAACTTCACTGTCTGAAGAGTGCGCCTAAAGTCCCCTGATCGATGCGGCATTGGCCGGGAATGCCGCGATCATTCCCCCAATCGCAGGTCCCCCGCACCCGGCATGGACGCCGTGCTGCCGATGCGCGGCAGCGCGCCCGACGCGTTCCAGTGGTCACCGAGCTCGAAAAGGAGAATCGCATGCCGTCGGTACGCAGTATTGTCGTTTCGAATGCCGGATGGACTTGGACGAGGCCGTGCGTCGTGCTGCTGTCCGCCGTCATGGTCTCGCTGCTGTCAGTCGCCGGCTGCCCACAGGCCACCGACAGCGGCAACGGTGATCCAAACAGTGCCCAGGGTCAGCCTGGTCCCGCTGGCCCCGCTGGCCCCGCGGGGCCGACCGGGGCGGAGGGTCCTGCCGGTCCGCAAGGGCCTGAAGGTCCGCAGGGGCCGGCCGGTCCCGCGGGTGAAGTCGGCACCGGCGCGATCCTGCTGACCGACTCGCCGACGCCGCCCGCCGGATATGCCTACACCGGACTGAGCTTCCCGGTGGGCAGCCCGAGCTGGCGCACGATGGCGCCGCTGCCGGCGGCGCTGGGTGCCTTCGGGATGATCGAGTCAGGCGGCAAGATCTACGCGTTTGGCGGAGTCAACCTGACGAGCAGCGACGTGAGCGACCTGGCGTATGTCTACGACCCCGCCACGAACACGTGGTCGCTGATTGCACCCCTCAACGCCGCGCGGGCGGCCATGGCCACCGCCGAGATCGATGGAAAGATCTACCTCATGGGGGGGCAGGACATGGGCGGGACCGACGTCGCTATCGTCGAAGTCTACGACGTGGCCAGCAACGTCTACACCCCGCTCGCGCCGCTCCCCAGCGCGCGGGTGCTGGCAAGTGCCGCCGCGGTCGACGGGCTGGTGTACCTCACCGGCGGCGCCGACCTGGCCGCCTCCTTGTCGCTGGATGACACGCTCGTGTACGACCCGGCGACGAACCTGTGGTCCCCGCGCGCACCCATGGCCGACCTGCGGGCCGCGCACGCGGCCGTCGCCGTGAACGGGATTATCTACGCGATCGGCGGAATCGATGCGGCGGCCGGCGTCGAACTGGACTCGGCGGAAGCCTACGACCCGGCAACGAACACCTGGTCACGCCGGAACTCAATCAGCCTGGCGAAATTTTACGTGAGCGCGGCGGTGAGCTCGGATCGGATTTTCCTCCTGGGCGGGCTCAACTCCGCGCTCGGGCTCGTGGATGATGCGGTCGAGGAATACGACCCGGCCACGGACAGTTGGACGCTCCGCAGCGACCTGATTCCGGGCAGGTACGCTCAGGGCACCGCAGGCGTCGGCGGGCGCATCTACGTCGCCGGCGGCGTGGACGAGACGAGCACCGGCATCACGCTGGTCGAGGAGTTGACCCCGCCGACCTACCAGTACTTGCATCAGAAGCAGTAGCGGCGCGGTTCGCGCGCGGGAACGAAGGCGGCCGTCGGCGCCCCGCGGGGCGCTGACGGCCGCCTGGCCTGGGCAGCGAGCCCCGGAGGCACTGTGCCGCGCCCGAACGGCCCGCTGGGCTTCACATCCCCTTGATATTTCCCGCTTATTCGTGCCCGACCGGTTTCCATGCGGCTATCCTGTGCTCCGAGTCCAGCGAGCGGAGGAATGGGAATGCGAGCCATCGTACGAATCGGGTCGACGGCGGCGGCGGCGCTGGCGCTTCTCGCGCCGAGCACTGCGGCGGCCGCAGATGCGCAGGAGCGGGCCGTCGCGCGGGGCGTGGTCTTCAACGACGAGAACGGCAACGGAAAGCGTGACGCCAGCGAGGGCGGGCTGGGGGGCGTCCGCGTGTCGAACGGCAGCGACGTGGTCGCGACCGACGCGGAGGGTCGCTACGAGCTGCCCGTCAGCGACGACACCATCGTGTTCGTGATCAAGCCGCGCGATTGGGCGACCCCGGTCGACGGGTTGAACCTCCCTCGGTTCTGGTATGTGCACAAGCCCGCCGGTTCGCCGAAACTGGAATTCGCCGGCGTCGCTCCGACGGGGCCGTTGCCGGCGTCGATCGACTTCCCGCTGCGATCCGCGCCTGAACAGGACCGGTTCGACGTGCTGGTCTTCGGCGATCCGCAGCCGCGCGACCTCGCCGAAGTCAACTACCTGTCGAACGACGTCGTGCGCGAGGTGATCGGGATCGACGCGGCTTTCGGCGTGTCACTCGGGGACATCGTGTTCGACAATCTCGGCCTCTACGACGCCTACAACGAGGTGGTCAGCCAGATCGGCATCCCGTGGCACAACGTGTACGGGAATCACGACCAGAACTACGACGTGACGAGCGACCCGCTCGCCGACGAGACCTGGGAGCGCGTCTACGGTCCGCCGACGTACTCGTTCGACCGCGGCGACGCGCACTTCATCGTCATCGACGGCGTGATGTACGACGGCGGCAAGAAGCGCGGGAAGTATCACGCCGAGTTCGGCCGGCACCTGGCGTTCATCGAGAACGACCTGAAGCTCGTGCCCAAGGACAAGCTGGTGGTGCTGATGATGCACATCCCGCCGATCGAGGCGGTCGACAAGGCCGCGTATCTGAAGCTGTTCGAGGACCGCCCGCACACGCTCTCGCTCGCGGCGCACTGGCACAAGCAGCAGCACTTCTTCCTCGGCGAGAAAGACGGCTGGCACGGGGCCCAGCCGCACCACCTGGTCGTACAGGCGACATCCTGTGGTTCGTGGTGGCAGGGCGCGCCGGACGAGCTTGGCATTCCGCACACCACGATGCGCGACGGCGGGCCGAATGGCTGGTCGATCCTGTCGATTGACGGCAACCGCTACCGCATCCGGTTTCAGGCGGCCCGGCGCGGGCCCGACGCGCAGATGAACATCTACCTGCCGGACGAGCTGACGCGCGATCAGCTCGCGTCGAGCGAGTTGGTTGTGAACGTCTTCGCCGGCTCGGAGCGCTCGACGGTTGAGTATCGCGTCGGCCGCGAGAGCGAGAATTGGGCGAGCATGCGACGCGAGGAGCGGGCCGACCCGGCGTTTGAGGCGATGAAGCGGCAGGAGGAGTCCCAAACGCCTCCCCCGGGCCGCAAGCTGCCTAAGGCGGAGCCGTCCGGGCACATCTGGGTTGCGCGTCTGCCGTCCGATCTTCCGCCCGGGCCGCATACGGTCGAAGTGCGCACCGTCGACATGTTCGGGCAAACGTACGTGGATCGAAAAGTCGTGCGGGTGCGCTAGCGCGGAATGTCGGGCATGAAACACTGCGGCCCCGGAAAGGCAAGCTGCCGTTCCGGGGCCGTTGGTTTGTGCTGACGGCATCGGCGCGATCAGGTAACCGTCCAGGTCTCGCCTTCATTGAACAGCGCGTCGAGGTCGCCCTCGCCGAGCTTCTCGCGCGCCTGGGTGATCTGGCCGTTCAGGAGGTCCTCGAAGGTGGCCTTCTGAACGCTGCGGAACACGCCCATCGGCTCGGGAAAATCGGGGTAGTGCATTTGCGAGAGCAGGAACGCGAGCGTCCTGGTCGTGGCGTGCTCGTCGTGAATGAGCAGGTCGTCGGGCGCGATGCCGGCGCCGAGCTCGACCACTTCGGGGGTCATCCCGTTCAGCCGGATGCCCTTGTTGCGGTTGGCGCCGAAGATCATCGGCTTGCCGTGCTCGAGGTAGACCACGTTCTCGGGCCGCTGGGTACGGTCGCTGGCGAATTCCCAGGCCATGTGGTTATAGACGTTGCAGTCCTGGTAGATCTCCACGAACGCGGAGCCCTTGTGCGCCGCGGCGCGCTTGAGGATTTCCTGCTGGTACTTGACGTCGACGTCGATACAGCGCGCCACGAACGAAGCGCCCGCGCTGATCGCCGTCGCGATCGGCGTGAGCGGATAGTCGATCGAGCCGAACGGCGTCGACTTGGTCTTCTTGCCGAACTCGCTGGTGGGCGAGTACTGGCCCTTGGTGAGGCCGTAGATGCGGTTGTTGAAGAGAATCACCGTCAGGTCGACGTTGCGCCGGAGCATGTGAATCAACTGGCCGGCGCCGATGCTGAGGCCGTCGCCGTCGCCGGTGATGACCCAGACGTCGAGCTCGGGGTTGGCGACCTTGACGCCCGTGGCGATGGCCGGCGCGCGGCCGTGGATGGTGTGGAAGCCGTAGGTGTTCATGTAGTA
>CAYXIO010000039.1:0-37275 GCA_964465125.1 uncultured Planctomycetales bacterium
GCAACGCTCACACCGCTCGAAACGCGATGTCGCGTGATCGGGAATAAGCATTTAGAATGCCGGTTTCGCGGAATGCGCTCGCGCGATCCGCTCAACTCCAGTTGGTGCGACCATGAAGACCTCAACCATTCCGGCTGTGAGCTTGCTCGTTCTCATGCTCGGCACGCTGGCCGCCGGCTGCTGCGCGAACCCACTTCGCGCCGACGGGTTGACGTTGCCCGGCCCGGGCGGCGACCTGGAGGCGCTGGCCAGGCCGATGGACGGCCGCAGCCTGCGCGCGACCTCGACCGCGCGCGTCATGAAAGACGGCAAGTACGACCCGCAAGGCGAGTACGACGCCGACAGCAACGCTGACAACCGCAACCTGCCGCCGGGCGAAACCCGCATCCTGATGGAAGCGGACGGCCCCGGCGTGATCACCCACATCTGGGTGACGTTCCTCGGGCCGGAGCCGCAGAACTGGGCCAAGAACGGCTCGGCCAATCATCAGGAGATGCTGCTGCGGATCTTCTACGACGGGGATGAGCGCCCGGGCGTGGAGGCTCCGGTCGGAGATTTCTTCGCCAACGGCTTCGGCCAGCGCCGCGAGGTGATCAGCGTGCCGGTCGTCGTCGAGGGCGCGGACTCGTACAACTGCTTCTGGCGCATGCCGTTTCGCAAGTCGATCCGCATCGAGATCGTCAACCAGAGCGAGAAGCCGGTCAGCCTGCTCTACTACAACATCGACTGGATCAAGCAGAATCGTCTGCCGGAGGACACGCCCTACTTCTATGCGCAGTATCGCCAGGAATACCCGGTTGAGCACGGCAGAGACTACGTGATTCTCGACACGCAGGGCAAGGGGCACTTCGTCGGCACGGTCCTGGCCGTGCGGACGCGCAGCCCATCCTGGTTTGGCGAGGGAGATGAAAAGATCTACATCGATGGCGAGGCGAAGGCCTCGATCTGGGGAACGGGTACCGAGGACTATTTTCTTTCTGCCTGGGGCCTGCAAACCACCAGCACGCCGTATTTCGGGACGCCGTACTTCGACCAGTGGGGCATCGTTGGCGGGCACACCAGCGCCTATCGCTGGCATATTCATGATCCCATCGTCTTCAACACCGGCATCAAGGTGACGATCGAGCATTTCGGCTGGATTTCGCCGGACGAGAACCCGAACTACGCATCCAATAGCTGGAACGAGCGCGAGGACGACTACGCCAGCGTCGCGTTCTGGTATCAGACCGGCAAGCCGACGTTCGCGGCCCGCGCTCCAGATGCGGCCGCGCGCAGGCTGCCGAACCTCGACTCGATCGTCTACGCCGCCGAGTTCAGTGGCCACGAGCACCACGGCGAAGGGTCGGCGTGGGTGCAGACGCTGCTGGACTATGAGAAGGGCCAGCTTCTGTACCAGCCCGCGACGCAGGAAAACGCGTGGGTGGAGATCCCCTTTACAGTCAAGGAGAAAGCGCCCATTCGCCTGCTGCTCAACATGACGCGCAGCTACGATTTCGGGCAGTACCAGGTGTCGCTGAACGGCGTGAAACTCGGCGGGCCGCTGGATTTCTACAACGCTAAGACCGACAACTGGGAATATCACCTGCTCGATTTCTGGCCCGACCCGGGCGAGTACACGCTGCGGCTGGAGTGTGTGGGCAAGAACCCTCAATCGAGCGGGCACTACCTTGGCATCGAATCCGTCCGCCTGCGAGAACGGCGACCGCGCGTAAGAGACATGGCGCACGACAGGGACAAGGACTGGCGCACGAATCCGACGCTCTATCAGTAGAGACGCCCCGTCGGGTCGATGGCCGGCTGATGCGAGGTCCGCGAGCTGCGCGCGGGGCGCCATGAGTGCTCGTCCCATCATTCTTCACAATAATCCGGCAGCACGGACGGCCAGAGTACGTAATCGCCCGGCGGGGCGTTGCGCCAGCCCTGAAACACCCCCGGCTGGGGCTGCCCGCCGTCGTCGCGCAGATTCTCGCCGACGCTGTAGAGCATGAGCCCGCCTGCCGTTCGCTTGTAGCGCAGCGGCTGACCGTCAAATCCATCCGGCGGCAGCTTGTCGATGAACACGGGCACGAGCCGCGCGGCGGTGTCCGGCCATTCGCCGTACTTCTGGTGGTACTTTCGCAGGGCGAGCAGCAGCCGCAGCGCGCTGCGCGCCGATTCGCGGCGGGCTTCGATCACGCGGATTGCTCCGGGCGGGGTGAAGTCGCCCGCATACCACATGTGCGTGTGGGGGTGCTCGCTTGCGATGCGGGCCAGCTCCGCGCGGTACTCGGTCAGCGTCGCCATCGCCTGGGGTAGCGGCAAGCTGAAATAGGCGCGCGAGCACTCGCGCAGGCGCTCGCCAACAGCGATGGCCTGCGCCCGCGGGGCGCGCAGCAGTTCTTCGCGATAGGCCGCCGCCTGGTTTTCGCTGTCGCGCGGCGGTTCCATCTTGAGATCGCCTCTCTCGGCAAACTGCACCAGCACGTCACGGCCGTCGAGCGCTTCGTCGATCGAGGGCTGGCTCCGCGGGTCGCGGGCCCACTCGTAGTTGATTTCCAGGTCGTCGAGAAACGTCAATTCGGCAACGCGAGTTGCGATTAGCGGGTCGCAGGGGTCCAGCTTCGCCCGGATGCGCGCCTCGATGACGGGCCGGGCGAGGGCCGGGAACGTGCGGGCGGTGAAGGCCAGCAGTTGATCGTCGGCCATCTCGCGAAACCCCGCTCCATTGAGGCACACGAAGTAGTCGGTGGATGCGGCCATCTGCGCGCCGAGACGCGCGATGCACTCGTTCCAGTCGAAGGCGTCGTCCCATGCGCCACGGATGGCGGCCTCGTTCGCCCGGACGCGGGCGCACTTGACCAGCCCGCGCAGCCCGGCGATCCGATACAGGTGAGTGGAGAGCGCCAGGCGCGTCCCGTCCTCGTCGAACGGAATCGCCAAACGCGGCCGCTGAACGCCGCGCTTCAGCGCCTCGAGAGCCGGCTCATTCGCCGCCAGCCAGGCGCGAATCGCATCGCGATACGCGTCCGGCCAGTCCGGCCGCACACCCAGCGCGTAGTCATTCGAGCTGACCCACGAGAACGCATCCTGAACGGCAATCGACGCATCGGGCGGGCCGGCGTCGAACGGCGAGCGCGCCAGCTTGAGCGCCTCGCGATAGAGCGGCCACGCGTTCTGCTCATCGGGGATCGCGATCAGCCGATTCACGTACGCAACGCGCTGCTCGGGGGGAATGCTGCGCGGGTCGAAGGCAGGTTGGGAATCCTGGGCCAAGGCGGGCTTGCTCGAGAATGCGGTCAGGAGGCCCAGGAAAAACAGAGCACACACGGATGAGCCCCACAGTTTCGGGGATGTCGCGAACATGGATTTGCTCAGTGCCTTGCGCCGCCTGGCTGCCACTCTTGCGGTGTACTGTCTCAGCGGCACCAGAACACCATGCACATTTGCCGAGTCGGTTCGCCGCGAGCCTATCGCCTGCGTGCCAGACGAAGCTCCGCGCCTCACATCCTACCGCTTTACCGTCAGCGGCACCCCGCCGTGCGCTCGCGGCAGCGGCTCCGGCGGCGTGATGTCCACCGTCGCGTTGTGCAGCGTCGCCTCGCCGCGCTCGACCTTCGCCGCCAGCTCGCGGCATTCCGCCAGCAGCGCGTCGAGCATCCGCGCTTCGGGCACGGTCTGCTTCTTCTCGCCCTGCACGTAGATGATGCCCTTGCCCTTGCCGGCGAAGATCGCCACGTCCGAGCCTTCGCACTCGCCCGGGCCGTTCACCACGCAGCCCATCACCGCGACCTTGATCGGCAGGTGAATCTCCTCGTGGATCTTCCGCCGCACGTCGGTCACCAGCCTGAACAGGTCGACCTCGATGCGCCCGCAGGTGGGGCAGGCGATCAGCTCGGGCTCGGTGCGCGGCCGCAGGCCCAGTGAACAGAGCAGCTCCTTGCCGTCCTCCACTTCGTAAAGCGGATCGGCCGCATAGCTGATGCGGATCGTGTCGCCGATGCCGTTGGCCAGCAGCGTGCCCAGCGCCGCGATACTGCGGATGCGGCCGGTTTCCGGCGGGCCGGCGTGGGTCACGCCCAGGTGCAGGGGGAAATCCACTCTCCGGCTGATCGCAGCGTACACGTCGATGACGATGCGCGGATCGATGCTCTTGGCGCTGATGACGATATCCTCGAACTTCGCCTCGTCGAAGATCCGCAGGTATTCGTCGAGCTTGTCCAGCATCAGGCGGATCAGGTTGGCCTTGTAATCACGCTCGAGCGTGGACTTCTCGGCGGCGCGCTGCTGCTTGTCGCTCCGTTCGACGATGCCGCCCTCATTGACACCCACGCGGATGGGCACGCCGCGCTCCTTGCACGCGGCGATGACCCGCAGCACCTGCCGGCGGTCCTGAATGTTGCCGGGATTGAGGCGGATCTTGTGCACGCCGGCCTCGATCGCTTCGAGCGCCCGCTGAAAGTGAAAGTGCACATCGGCGACGATCGGCACCGGCGATGCGGCGATGATGGGCCGCAGGGCGTCGGTGTCGGCCTTCTCGGGCACGGCGACGCGGACGACGTCGGCCCCGGCGCGGGCCAGCTTCTGCACCTCGGCGATGCACTTGTCGATCTCGTGCGTGTAGCCGCTGGTCATGGTTTGCAGCACGACCGGCGCGTCGCCGCCGAGCCTGACCGGACCGACGCGAACCTGGCGGGTTTTTCGGCGTGGGGGCATCACGGGTGCTTCTTGGCGCGCACAAACAGCGAATGGGTGGCCGATCGCGCGGGTCGGCGCAGCGGACGTCCGCCGCCAATGCAGCGGATTGTAGACTCAAGCGCTTCGGGGGGCGCTGGCGACGTGGGCGGTTCCCGGCATGTGCAGCCCCGGGTCTCGGGCGCCACCGCGCCGCCGGGCCCCCTTCTCGTTGAGCCGCCGCCTGCCGCACGGGTATGCTGCACGCAGGCCGGCGCCTGCGCCCGCTGGAAGGCCGCGTCCAACGACGCGACCCGGGCACGCCGCACCGGCCGGCGGGTGAGCGCGATGTCGGCTGGCGATGCGGACAGCTACCTGATCGAGGCCGTGCAGCGCGGCGACGAGCGCGCCTGGCGCGACGTGATCGAACGCTACGAGGGCCGGCTGCTGAGCTTCGCGCGGCGCATGCTGGCCCAGCCGAGCGAGGCCGAGGACATCGTGCAGGAGACGTTTCTCGGGCTGCTGCGGAGCCTGCCGAGCTACGACCAGTCGCGCTCGCTCGAGACCTACCTGTTCGCCATCCTGCGCAACAAGCTGAGCGACCATTTCCGCCGGGTGCAGAAGGGTCAGCGTCATAGCCTGGATTCGCTCAACCCGGATGAGACGCCGCGCTCGCGGCAGACGCAGGAGACGCCCAGCCGCTGGCTGGCGGACCGCGAGGTCATCGATGCCCAGCGGGCGGCGCTGGTGACGTGCCTGCGGCGCTGGGTGGAGCAGTGCCAGGATGAACGCCGCTTCGAGGAGCTGATCGTCGTCGAAATGCTGCTGGTGCTCGGCTTGCGCAACAAGGAGGTCGCCAGCGATCTCGGCATGAGCGAAACCGCGGTTGCGGGGGTCAAGTTCCGCGTGCTGGAGCGCTGGCGCCAGACGGCCCGGCGCGAGACCACCGCGCACGAGTGGCAGGAGGGTGACCTGGCCCAGGACAGCACAATCGCCCATGTCTGGCGCGACGAGGGCATTTCATGCCTGAAGCGCTCGACGATCGGACGCTTCCTGCTCGGCGCGCTGGACGAGCAGTGGAGCGAGTACGTCGAGTTCCACGTGAACGTCGCCGGCTGCCCGCGCTGCCAGGCGAATCTCGAAGATCTGCGCATCGCCGACGAGCGCGACGCCGGCCAGCGCGACGCGCTGCGCGAGCGCTGCTTTGCATCCAGTGTCGGGTTTCTCTCGAAGCGGCCGGAATAGGCACAGGAAGGCCGAAGGCCGAAGGATAAAGGCCGAGTGGCCGGCGCGGGTGCGAGAGCCCGCCCTGCGCGATGAAGGACATCGGCCTTCGTCCTTCAGCCTTCTTGTTTCGGCCTTTGACATTCGGCCTTCCGGGCCCGCCTACACGCGAATGCGCTTCCAACCGCCCTGCGCGAAGCGGCCCAGGCCCATCGAGAACTTGGCGAGGTTGTCGGCCCACATACCGGCCCAGCAGCCCAGCAGCCCGCCGTCGAGCGCAATGCCGCCCAGCCACGCCACCGGGATGCGCAGCCCGATGCTGCCGATCAGCGAGAACAGCATCATCGTTCGCGTGTCCCCCGCGCCGCGCAGCGCGCCGATGTACACGATTGCCATTCCCAGAAACGGCTGGATGCAGCCCAGCCAGCGGAAAGTCTCCGCGCCGCGCGCGATGACCTGCGCGTCGTCGCTCATCAGCCGGTAGAGCGGCTCGGCAAGCAGAAAGAACGCGACGCCGACCAGTGCGGTCAACGCGCCCGCCTGCATGGCCGCCACGTGCCCCGCGCCGCTCGCGTCTGACGCACGCCGGGCGCCCAGGTACTGCCCAACCAGGGTCGCGGCGGCGGTCATCCACGCGACCGCGGGCAGGTAGCTGATCGCTTCCAGACGCATGGCGATCGTGTGGGCGGCGAAGTTGACCGTGGCCTCGTCGCCGACGGCGCTGTGCGTCACCACGAGGATGAAGCCCATCTGGCCGCACCAGAGCAGGCCGGCCTCGCCCGCCGCCGGCAAGCCGACGCGCATGATTCGAGCCAGCACGCCGCCGTGCGGCCGCAGCAGCGCGCGCCGCAGTTGCAGCCCGCGCAGCCCGCGAATCAGCACGGCCACCATCAGCAGCCCGCCCAGCGTACGCGCCACGACCGTGCCGATCGCGATGCCGAGCACCTCCAGGCGCGGCAGGCCCAGCCAGCCGAACACCAGGGAGGCCGAGACGACCGCGTTGACGATGTTCACCAGAAGCATGATGACCATCGGCGTTCGCGTGTCGCCGGCGGCCCGCAGCGCGCCGCCCAGCACGAGCATGACACCGAAAGCGGCGTAGCCCAACGCGTCGATGCGCACGTACTGCGTCAGGTAAAGCCGCGCGAGCGGGGTCTGTGTCAGGGCTTGAGCCAGCAGGGGGGCGGCGAGCAGGACGCCCAGGCTGACGGCCGCCCCGACCAGCAGCGCTAACAACAGCGACTGGTTCAGCACGCGTGCGGCGGTGCCGCGATCGCGTGCTCCCAGCGAACGAGCCACCAGCGCCGCCGCCCCGGTGCTCACCAGCATGAACGCCATCGAGACGAACCAGCCCATGTAGCCGCCGGCGCCGACGGCGGTGGTGGCCTCCTTGTTGATGCGTCCGGCCAGCAGCGTGTCGACGAAGCCGACCAGGAACACGCCCACCTGCTCGCCGAGCATGGGCAGGGCCAGAACGAGGACCTGCCGCCAGCGCGGGCCGGCGGGAAGCGTGCTGGGGATCGGCTCGGTGGCGGCGTCCAGCTCCTCCGGCAACGAGGCCTCGCCGACGGCCGTGGCGGCGGCGATGCGCGCGTCGTGCGAGGATTCAGGGGGCATGACCATCCCGAGCTTCGAGGAGGAAGCGTCGGGGATTGTAGCGACGTGTCGCCGGGCGAACCTGTCCGCCGGCCCGCTAGTCGTTGAAGATGGTTTCCGTTTCCTGAATGCGGTCGGGCAGTTTCTCGAGAATCTCGCTCAGGCGCGCCTCGGTGATCCCGATGGTCTGGAGCATCTCGTCGGTCACCTCGCTGGTCTGGGCGGTCAGGTAGAAGCCGATCTCGTTCTGGCAGCAAATGATGTCGGCGATCTGGATGGCGGTCGGCAGGGCCTGGAACTCGGGCTTGAGCGCCGCCGGGCTGTGGTGATACGCGATCGCGAAGCGCAGCGCGGGCGGAAACTTCCACTTCGCCGCGAGCGCGGCCCCGAACAGCGTATGGTCGGCGCCGATGACCTCGCGCTCCGCCTGAAGAAAATCCTGCGGCTGCGACTGGCAGCGATCCACCACCTCCCGCAGCTTGTCTCCGAGCACCTGGTACTCGACCAGCAGGCCCATGTCGTGAACCAGGCCGGCCACGAACGTTTCCTCAGCCTTGCCGTACGTCGACTCGGCGATCATCCGGGCGCAGGCGCCGACGGCGATGCAGTGCGTCCACAGGTCGCGGGCGCTGAAACGGTCGGAGATCGGACCCGGGCGAAAAATGCGCGACAGCGAGGCCGCCAGCGCGATGTTCTTCACCGCGCTCATGCCGAGCATGACGATGGCGCGGTCCAGGCTGGAAATCTGCGAAGGCAGGCCGTAGAAGGCCGAATTCACGACTTTCAGAATCTTCGCCGCCAGCGCCGGGTCGTGCTTCACGATGTCGTGCAAATCCTGGGCTGTCGACTTGGGATCCTCCACGACCGCCACCACGTGCGTCGTAATCTCCGGCAGCGAGCTGATCTCCGTGACCTTCGCCAGCGCCTTCTGCAGAGCAGGCGAGAGGCCGGCGGCGGCGTTGCCCGTGCCGGCCGAAACGCTGTCCGCGGAAGGATTTGCGGGTATCGCGGTCGACATGAAATTCCCTCGTTCGTGCCCTCGGTTGAAGCCGCTTGGCTGCGCTTGGTATCGGCGGAACCGACGCGCAACTTTGTCTGGCGCCGGCCTGCAATCTTGCTCACGCGCCGCCCCGAAGGTAGCCTGTTCACGCGGGCGGTCGATCCTCCTGCTGCGGCGCAGCGTCGGCTGGTCCGGTCCGAGGGTGGCGGGTCGAAGGCGCCGTGGGCTTGGTTATGGGACAGCTTAATGCGGTCGTTGCTCGAGCGCGCGAGTGCCTGCTCTTGCGCGGGGAAAACGGCCGACACGACCCCTGGCTCTGGGAGCACTGCGAGCGCGTCCGCGGACTCGCGCTGATGCTCGCGCGCCTGCCCGAATGGGCCGCCGAGCGTCCCAACGAAGACGTGGTTAGCGTCTCGGTTCTGTTTCACAAGGCCGGCTGGTCCGAGCAGGTGCGCAGCGGCCTGATCGACCGCTGGCAGGTCTTCGCCCGGCCCACCAGCGATGTGCAGCGCGAATTGGCCATCGACGCGATGCGCGAGCGCGTGGCGGCGCTGCTGCCCGACGACGTCGTCGACACCGCCGCCGAGGTCATCCGCCAATACACCGACCGATTCACCACGCTGCCCGAAGCCCAGGTTCTTGCGGAAGCCGAGAACCTGGAGGGAATGGGGTTGATGTTCGTGCTCCGACAGTTCCGGCAGTACCAGGCCGAGGGGCGCCCGCTGGAGCAGATGCTCGTTTCCTGGCAGACGCAGCGCGAGTACCGCTACTGGGACGTCCGCATCAATGACGGTCTGCGCTTCGAATTCAGCCGCACGCTGGCGCGCGAGCGCATCGCCGCCGTGGACAAGTTCTTGAGCGACCTGCGCGTTCTGCTGAGTAACAGCGACGTGCGTGCCGCCCTCGAGCAGCTCGGCAGCGCTCGGCCCTGAGGGCGACCCCCCGATTCGGCCGGCCGCTCGAGCGTCGCCGCCGGAGGGTATACTGCCGCCCATGCGCGAGGACATCGACCGCATCCTGTTCCGCGATACCGAGATTCTGCGGCGGGTGCAGGCGCTCGGCGCCGAGCTGCACTCCGTCTACGCCGGGCAGCGCGCGGGGCTGACGCTCGTGCCGATCCTTTCCGGCTCGATCATTTTTCTGGCGGACCTGATTCGCTCGTTGCCGCTGAAGATGAAGATCGCGCCGATCCACGTATCGACGTACCCGGGCCGGTCGGTGGAGCCGTCGCAGCCGCGCACGCTGGTCGAGCTCGCCGGCGAAGTCGGCGGCCGTCACGTTCTGATCGTGGATGACATCCTCGACAGCGGCCGCACGCTGCGCCAGGTGCAGGCCCTGATCCGCGAGCGGCAGCCGGTGAGCCTGCGAACGGCGGTCCTGTTGCGCAAGACGGCGCGCGCACCGGCCGACGTGCCGGTGGAGTTCGTCGGATTCGACGTCGAGGATGAGTTCGTCGTCGGCTACGGCCTCGATTTCGACGATCACTATCGCAATTTCCCGCACATCGGCGTGCTGCGCAAGGAGCTGTTGCCGGCTGAAATCACCGGCGCCGGTCGGGCCCGATTCCACGCCGAGGCGCGCGAGGATTGAGGGCGCCGGTCGGTCGTTTCGTCCGTTTGGGGAGTCACGGCTGTGAACATCGCGGCTCCGATCACAGCCTGGCAGGCAGACGGGCCGGCGGTCGCGGTCCGGGAAAAGGCCGCGCCGCTGCGCGAGCGCGTGCTCAGCCATGACGAGCTGATCGAGCTCTCGCTCAAACCGTCGCTGTGGTACGTCGTGTTCGTGTCCCTGAGGCTGGTGCTCGCCAGCGCCATCGTCGCCGCCGCCGCGCTCGTGCCCGCTGCGGGCCACTGGACGCCAATCGCCGGGGCGGTCATCGGCCTCGCGCTGCTGACGGCGGTCGGGCGCCTGGCGGTCGGAATGCTGCAGTGGGCCAGCCGCCTTTTCCTGCTGACCAATCGGCGCGTGCTCAAGTTCAAAGGCGTGCTTCAGGTGCACTGCACGGAGTGCGCGCTGCGCCGAGTCGCCAGCGCCGAGCTTACGCAGTCGTGGTATCAGCGCACCCTTCGGCTGGGGACGATCACCATCGAATCCGCGGAGGCCGGCGCGCTCCCCGTGGTGTGGAAGCATGTGCACCGCCCGCGCGACGTTCACGCCGCGGTGCTTCGCGCGATCGCTCGCGCGCAATCCTGAATCTTGGCGCACTATTCGCGAATGACCTTGGCGCGCGACCCGTCGTAATCGAGACCCGCCCAGAACAGCCGCTCAAAGTCCCGGGTGCGCGCCGCCTGACGAAGGCAGATGCCCAGGCGCGGCTCAAGCACCGCGTTGAACGCCTTCCGGCCGCCGATCGTCACCTCGGCCGGCTTCGACCAATCGATCATCCCGTCCCCGAACCACAGCCGGAAATCGTCCACGTGCTTTCGCCGCACGCGCACGCGCTGACCGGAGATCTCACCCTCCATCCAGCCCAGCCGCGCCGCCACCTGATCGGCCACCAGCTTCATCTGCTCGGCATCGTCCGGGACGCGATCTTCCGGCAGCTCCACGAGAATCGGCTTATCGTCCCAGGACTCTCCCATCCAACGGACGGGTTCGAGCCAGTACGCGCGCCCGTGCTCCAGCACGCGGAAAGTGTGCGCCACTCGGAGCGGAAATCGCACCCGCTTCTGCGCGAGCAGCTCGCGCAGCAGCGCCGGCGGCGGCTCGATCCCGCCGTGCCCCTTCGCACTGTCTTCGAAGAGCATGATCGGCAGCTTCAGCCGTTCGGCCTGCTGGCGAATCACGCGGTTGAGCCCGGCGATTCCACCCTGAGGACTGATGTTGGCAAGCTCGGCGGCCGCCGTGTCGCCGGCGCCCCAGCAGCACAGCACGTGCGTCTGGCTGACGTTGGGCAGGAAGCGCTCGTACAGATGCTCGTAGAACTGCAAGATCAACGTTCCGGCGATCGGCGCCGCGCCGGCCAGCAGCTCCGGCCGCGTCGCCGCCAGCGTCCAGCTCGCATGTCCACCGCGCGAATAGCCCAGCGCGATCACACGATCGCTGTCGACGTGCACGGCCCGGCGGATCGCCAGCAGGGCCGCATCGTGCTCGTCGCTGGGCGGCGTGCTGGAATGCACAATCACCTGGCGGTAGTCCTGCGGCGCCGCGATCAGGTATTGCTCCGCCTGGTCGCCGAGCCACTGCTCCACCACGCCGATGATCTGCTCGCTGGTGCCGCCGGTTCCGTGCAGCGCATAGACCAGCGGATACGCCCGATGCCGGTCGTAGCCGCGCGGCACGCGAATGCGGATTCCGAGCCGCGTCCCGTCGCTCACGCCGACGTCGGTTGAGATCAACCCCTCCGGCTGCTCGGGCCACAGGTCGGCTGCGTGCAGCCACGCCGCGACGCGCTCGCGCTGGTAGACCGGGTCGGCCTCGATCTTCGCAACGAGCTCCGCTTGCGCTTCGGGATTGTCGCTGGCGAAGTACTCCCGCAAGTGGGCCAGGATGGCGCTCTCATCCGCGCGAGCCGGCGCGCTCGGCGCGAACAGGCACGCCACCGCGGACAGGGCGATGGCCGACCCGAGGCTTTTGCAGGACCTGCCGGCCGCAGGGATGTTCTTGGCGTGCGGCACGCGCAAAGCTTGACCGGCTTCGCATGATCCGACAACCCGATTTTTTCGCCGCGCTTCCGACGCTTTGCCGCGCGCACCTCGCTGACGAAGCGGGCCCGGCGCCGACCGTCGGCGCTGGGCCCCTGTCTTGATCCAATCACGAAACCGCCGAGGTCCGCCCGCCGGGCTCTAGGGCCGCGCCGCGCGACCGGCATCCTCCACCGCAATTCCCAGGATCAGGGCGACTCCCACCCCGACGACGGACACCACGGTTTCCTCGCTGACCGCCAGTCCGTAGTGCGCCGCATACGCCGCGACCAGCGTGGCGAGCGCGACTTGCACCTTCCGGCTTCGCAGCGGCCACAGCCAGCCGCGCACACCGCTCGTTTCAGGCATGACATTCCCTCCAGGTTGGTTGCCGGCACCGGACTCAGGGCTGCGCGGAGGCCGCGCCCGCGCCTCCGTCCGCCTGACCCGCATCGGCCCCTGACGCAGGCTGCCCGGCGTCGGGCTGCGCCGCCGCCGCCTGCTGCGCCACGACGGCTTCCTTGGCACGGTCCATCTTGGCGTCCAGCGCCTTGATGAGCAGGTCGATGGCGGACTGGTCGCTGAACAACTTCGCGTCCACTCCCGCCAGCCGCAGCGCCTTGGAGCGCTCCTGCTGCACGGTCCAGAACTCGACCAGGTCGCGCTCGTTCCACACCGCCTCGAGCGTCGCGAGCTGCTCCGGCGTCCATTCGGCGCCGCATTCGCGCATCCGCGCGAGCAAATCCCGAAACAGCAGAAGCGTCAGCCCGTCATGCTGCCGCTCGAAGACCGCCTGCTGCACCTGATCCGCGCGGCGCTGCGCGTCGATGGCGACCCGCACCGATTCGCGCGTGCATCCGCCCGCCAGCAAGCTGGCGGCGATTCCGATTCCCGCAATCGTCCAGCTCGCGCTCTGATTCCGCGCGCGGCGATACGTCTTGTATCCCATGAAAAACTCCCTGACGTGTGACCCCCGACCCGGTCAAGCGCCCAACAGCACGATCAGCCGAATCGCCGTGAGAAGCCCGTCCGTCCACTTTTCCGCTGAAATGGCCTCGCTCAGCTTCTGAGTCGTGTTGCGCAGCTCCTCATGCGAGATCCAGCCGCCGCCGGGCGCCTCGCGCGACAGCCCGCCGCCGAGGTAGTCCCGCGCACCCGGCGTCTGAACCTGCCGAACGCGCTCCGCCTCGATCAGCAGGGCGTCGATGACGTGCCGGGCCGCACGCACGAACGCCTGCGCCGTGTTGGCGTCAATCTGCTGCAATGCCATATTCAGAGTCATGCTTCACTCCTTGGTTGGGTTGCCCGCCCGCCTCTCGGCACTGCCAGCGACCTGCCGCGCCAGGTGCGAAGCGGCCGCCGGTTCCCGTGCCGACTTCCGTCATTCCCGGTTCTTGCCCTCAATCTGCCGCGCCACGCGCGCCCACCAGTCCTCCTCGACCATGCGGTGAGCGCGCAGCTCCTCGCGCAGCGCCGCCACCGCGTCGGTGTTCGCGCGCACCACTTCGAGCACGTTGTCGTGCATGCTCGCGAGCTGGCCGGCGTACGAAATCGCGTCGTGCAGTTGCGCCGACCCCTGCGTGCGCTCCTGCCGCTCGAACCACCACATCACGAACAACAACCCGGACACGCCCAGGGACAGAATCTGCGTGATCAGCTCATCCATCGGCCCGCCCCTCCCCGCCGCCCGCGCCTCGCTCCGTTCACAGCCCGTCCAGCTCCTCGGCGGTGAATTTCCGCTCCGTGGCATGAAACCGCGCTGCGTCGTCCGTCGCCGTTCGCGACGCCGGCGGTGCGCGGCTCGGCAACTCCAGCTCGCCGCGCGCCAGTGCGACGAGCCACGCTTCCGTCTCCTCGCGCAGCGCCAGCACGCGGTCGGGCACCGCCGTCGTAAACGGCGAGCTGCGCCAGGCGAGAAACTCCGCCACGTCCAGCGCCCGGTTTCGCAGCGTGCCGGCCAGCTCCGGATGCGCGCCCAGGTCCACGGGGGTGGCGTAGCGCGCCGCCAGCCGCGCGTCGAGCAGCGCCTCCGCCTCGTCCACGATCTGCTGGCCCGTCGTGTCGTTCTCGCTGACGCCGTCCGTGCGGTCGGTCAGCCGCGCGTAAAGCGGCGCGCCGAGCCTCGCCTTCAGATCCGCGATCGTGATGTAGCTCATTTCACTCGCTCCGCGCGATGCGCTAGTTGTCGCCGAGTTCCTGGGCCGCCTGCCGCAGCAGTTCAGCCGCACTCAGTGCGGCGCCGGCTTCCTTCAGCCGCGTCGCCAGCTTCTGCGCCGCCATGCGAATCACACGTACGACCTCGGTCGGCTGCAACGCGAAACGCAGGACGCTCTCGTTCCCATCCGCCATGACGATCAGCAGCTTGTTCACCGGCTTCTCCTTGCGAAAACGCGCGGGGAGCACAGGGCGCAGCGCCCATCCCACCGGCCGGCCGCGCCGCACGAGGCGGCGCGGCCCGACGCCGATGGTGAGGGAGGAAGAATCCCGGCCCGCCGCCGCCGTTCTCCGGCTCCCCAGTCGGAGTTCAGCGGGGCGGGTCTGGCTTGTTACGTCAGCGTCACCAGGCAGGCATCCTGCCAGTAGCCGTAGCCGGCCTGGTGCACCGCCTTGACGCCGTACTGGTGCTGGTTCTCGTTGACTTCCAGCTCGCTGCCTTCGGCCAGGACTTGCACCTGCACCGGCAGCTCCTCCTGGAAGATGAACGGGCGCGAGGGCCCGTCCGTGCGGAACAGCGCGAACTTGTCCGTCCAGGTCAGCCGCGGATTCGCCACCCACGTGACCCGGAACGGCTCGGCGGCCGCCAGCGGATTGCTCGACGCGTTGATCGTCTGGCTGGAGAGCGCGATCAGCGTCGGGTTCAGAAACGTCATCGGTACGACGACGGTGAACTCGCGCGCGCTCTCGTTCATCGGCTCGCCCTGGTCGTCGCGATAGCCGACGATCTGCGCGATCGCCTGGATGATCGCGCCCTTCATCTCGCTGTCGCTCGGCGCGGTCGGCGTCCCGACGTCGTAGCCGATCACGTTGCTCTGCGTGCCGGAGTCGCCCTCGCTGTGGGCCGTGCTGAAGAAGGGCACGCCGTCGTACGCCGGGCTGGTCAGCCCTGCCAGCATCAGCTCCGTCAGCAGCTTGTTGGGGTGCGTCGCCACCCGCCGCGCCAGCTCGTTGATCCGCACCAGAATCTGGCCCGTCTGGTCGCGCCGCTGCTCGTCGGCGTCCACCCGCACCGTCGCTTCCCAGACCTTGTTGACGATAGTCACGCCCGCCGAACGCACCGGCCGAACCTGCCGGCCGCCCACCCACTCGCGCACCTGCGGCACCTGACCCAGCCAGCGATAGGTCTCCGACTCCTGCGTGCTGCTGAAGCGCATCGCCAGCCGCGTCCACCACGCCGCGTCCGCATGCTCCTCGAGCCTGCGGTAGAACCGGCCGACGACGGCCCGCGAAGTCAGTCCCGTGTCCGTTACAACGCTCATCTGTCACTCCCAGCCGAAGCCGCGCGCCGCGGAGCCGCACCGCGCGGCGATACGCTCGAATCTCAATGCCCCGTTGCCCTGTGTCCGGCCTTCGTTACGCAATGTCGCGGCTGAGCACGATCCAGGCGCTGCCCGTGCACAGCACCAACGCCGTGTCATTGGCTGCGTCCAGTGTCCCCAGCGTCGCCGACCCGTCGATCGTCTCCGATGCGTTCGGGTCAATCGTCACGGCGAACGCATCCGACGACGTCTTGACCAGCCGGAACCACCCGCCGGCCCGGACCGTCGCAGCCGCCGGCAGCGTCAGCGTCCGCGCCGCCGTATTCGCGATCAGCAACGTCCGGTTCATGTGGTCCAGCGACAGCGTCTGCGACGCGTCCGAAAGCTGAATCAGCGGCCAGTTCTCGGCGACCCCCGTCGCGCTGAGTACCGGTTGGCAGCGCACCCGCGCCACGCCGCTGCTCTCGACCGCCACGACGCGCCCGACACGGCTGTTGCCCGTCGGCGTCAGCGTGAGCGCGTCGTCGGCGCTGGCGTAGACGTCCTTGCCGACGTCGCCGGCGGCCACGCCGGCCAGCGCGTGCACGACGTCGATCGCCTGGTGCAGCTTGACCAGCACGCCGCCGGCCGAGTGCCCGCTGATTGTGTTGTCCGCCTTCTCATACGCCACGCCCAGAAACTCATCGCCGGCCACCAGCCCGCGCGCATATCCGGTCGCGCGGTTGCGCCCCACCAGCGCGCCCTTGTAGATCACCGCGCTGTCGTCCACCCCCAGCTCAACCAACTCCATCGACGCGTAGAACTTCACATCTCGATTCGCTGTCAATGCCATCGCACTGGCTCCTTCGCCCGAAGTCCCAATCACCCGCCGCCGTTCTCAGCCCGACACCCGACTCGACTGAACGCGTCCCTCGGCGGCCGCCCGCTCGAAGGCCTCGAGGTCCGCCGGTTCCACCCCCCAGCGCCGCAGCACGGAATGCCCGACCGACTCCCGTCCGCGCGACAGCGGCTTGACGTGGCCGCGCTCATCGCGCTCCAGGAATCGCCCCTGTGGCAACAGGGCCGGCGCACGCTGAAGCCGCTCCTCGGCCGCCTCCGCGCTGCGCAGGTACTCGGCCCGCCAGTCCAGCGCCGTCGCGTCCACGATCTTGCCCAGCCGCATGCCGCGCTCGACGAACGTGTCGGCCTCCTGATGACTCAGCCGCCGCCGCAGCGTCGAGATCTCATGCTCCGCCTCGCGCAGCCGCTCCTGAAGCAACGCCGGTTCGTCCGTCTGCTGCGCGTCGTCGGACTCGTCCTCCTCCGCCAGCCGAGCCGGGTCCTCCCGATGGCGCGAGGCCGCCAGCGCCGGAACGCCGCGCATCGCCGGATCGTTCGTCAGCGCCACCGGGCCCAGGGCCGCGACGTCGGTCTGCTCGTCATCGGTCCAGTAGATGACCGGCGAGAAGTAGCGATACTCTGCCGTCCGCAGCAGCTCCGTAGCGCGCTGCGTCCAGGTCACGTCCGTCGCCCACAGACCGTCGTCGCGAACCTCCAGCCGGCCGATCCAGCCCGCCGCCGGCCGCAGACCGTCCGGGCGCGTGTTGAACCGGTCGTAGCTCTGGTGCTCGTAATCGATCGCCAGCTTTCGGCCGATCTGCTCGAACCAGCGCCGCGCCGACTCCGCGTGCCGCCGGGTGAATTCGAAGCTGCCGCCCGCCGCCGGCCGATCCATCTGCACGCTGCCGAAGGGAATCAGCAGGAATTCGCGCACCGGCTCGCCCGGATTCCCGCGCAGCGCCGTGAACGCCAGCCGCGCCCCCTCGATCTCGCCCTCCCTCTCGGTGCGCGCTGCGCCGGACCCGCCCGTCGCGCTGCGGGCCGCTTCCCACGAGCGCGCCTGGTCGAGCGCCTCGCTCAGCAACTCGCACACGCCGGCCTCCGCGGCGCCGGAATTCGCGCGGATCACCTCCGCCGCGCGGTTCAGACGCCGCAACAGGGCGCGCGTCGCCGCTTCGCGCAGCACGTCGCCCGCCTGGCCTTGTTCGATGCTTTGATTGCTGTTCACGTCGATCCCCTCTCTGCCGAGTGGACTCTGGATGACCTTGCCCCGTCGCCGTGCGTCCTGCGCTCCCGCCGAACCCCGCGCGCCGTGGCGCGCTCGAGCAGCGCGATGTTGCCGCGCTCGTTTCGTCGTCCCGTGTCGCGAAAGCCGAGCCTCTCGTAAAACCCGCGCGGATCGCCGGTGCTCATGTCGAGCTTCGCCCGCACGCGCTGCGCGCCGCTGCGCTCGACCAGCGCGCGCCCGATCTGCAAACCCCGGTAGGCCGGATGCACCAGTGCGTTGACCAGCGTGCTTCCGCCGGTCGTGATCGCCACGCCGACCAGCACCGAATCGATTTCCGCCACCCACACGCCGTGATGCCGCCCGCGCACCATCTCCTCGATCTGCCCGCGCCGCAGGAAGTAGTCGCGCCGCAGCACGCTGTCGAAGAAGAACCCCAGCGGCGCCAGGTCGCTCGTCCGCGCCTCGCGCACCGTCAGCGGCGAAGCGCTCATGGACTCACCCGCGGCGCCAGGGTCGGCTCATCGCTCGTCGCTTCCGGAATGCCCAGCGCCCGGTGCGCCCAGCGCCGCGGCACGCGCAGCCCCAGCTCGTGCACCGCCGCCGAGAGCGTCGTCGCCAGCCGGGCTGAATCGAAAGACTGAATCAGCGAGCGCCGAAACATCGGCACCGGCGTGGCGTCGTCGAAGCGTGCCAGCACCAGCGGTCGCAGCACGTCCCGCCGAAGGCTCTGCCCTTCATCCGCGATGTCGTCGACCAGCAGGTCCTCGCGCACACGGTCGTGAATCTCCGCCGCCGCCCGCGACCCGGTCTGCCGCACGTCCGTCGTCAGGTGCTGACCCAGCCACAGAATGGTGACCTCGGTGTTGCAGTAGTCCTGCAAAGGCAGGTACGGCTTGTCGCCGCCGCGTGTCGATTCGAGCATCTGCAATTCGACGTTCTTGCTCACGGCCGCAACGGCGTCCGTCCCCAGCGCCTCGAGCATCTTCAGCAGTTGCTGCTTGTCCGCTTCGGGCGTGCCGGGCTCGAAGCGCGCCACGCGCACCGGCATCCCGGCAACCTGCGAGTAGATCAGCCAGTCCTTGAAGCTCAGGCTTTGGGCCACGTACAGCAGCACGCTGGCGCGCAGCAGCCCGCCGTCGAAGTTGCGCCCGGGCCGCGAGCGCGGGCGGTGCACCAGCCACTTCAGCGGCTGCTCGTCCAGCGCCACGCCGTAGACCGGCTCGTCCTCCGTTCGCACGCGCAGCCGCCAGGGTTCGTTCGGGTCGCTGACGATGCGCGGGCCGGGCACCGGCACCAAGTCGATCAGTCGTGACCGCTCCCAGATCAGCTCAACGACCGAGACGCCGTGCCCCAGCGCGCTGGCGAGGTGATCCAGCGCCTCGGAGAACCGATCCAGTCCCAGCAGCGCGTCGCGGCAATACGCGGCGGCGGCTTCGGCGCGCCGTGCGGCCCGCGGCGCGTCGGCGATCGGCGGGGGCAGCACTTCCCACTCCAGGCCGGTCAGCGCCAGCCGGCGCGTCGCCTCGACCGCCGCGAGGCGCGGCCATTTCTGCAGCATCTCGTCGAAAAGCTCGAACTGAGTCGCCGGGGCGCCGGCGTCCGCGGCTTGCAGGATCGCCAGGGCGCGCCCCGGAGTGAGTCCGACCGTCGGGTAGCTTCGCAGCCAGTCTTCGCGCCAGGGCCGGATTACGGGTTGCCGGCTGGCCCGTCGTCGCCGCCGCGCGCCCAGCGCCTCGCCCAGCAGCCGCAGCGACATGAATTGGGTCCAGGGGATCATGCGACCAGTCTCCGGTCATGTGCGGCGCGGCGTTCAGCGGCCGGCGCCCGCGACACATCCGAACTCTAGCCCGAAAACATAGAAAATCTAGAACAGGGCCGCGCCCAAGCGCTCCCGGGCGCGCCCTGCCGCCCTTCTGTCGCCTCCTGCGCCGCCCACCCCTGTTCCCTGACCCCGTCTCCCCCGCCTACACTCCTGCCATGCCCACACGCGCCGTCGTCCTCACCATCTCCGATCGCTGCGCCGCCGGCGCCGCCGAGGACCGCTCCGGACCCGCCCTGATCGAGCACCTCGACGACCTGCACGCCAGCCTGATTCACCGCGAGATCATCCCCGACGACGCCGACCGCATCGCCGCCGCCGTCGCCGCCTGGATCGGCCGCTGCGACGTCATCCTCGCCACCGGCGGCACCGGCGTCGCCAAACGCGACGTCACGCCCGACGCCATCCAACCGCTCATCGAGCGGCCGCTGCCCGGCTTCGGCGAGGCGATGCGCATGAGCGTCTTCCCGCGCAACCCGCTCTCCGTGCTTTCCCGCGCGGGCGCCGGAATCGCCAGCGCCACGCTCATTGTCTGGCTGCCCGGCTCACCACGCGCCTGCCAGGAGTGCATCCAGTCGCTCGCGCCTGCGATTCAACACGTCGTCGCTTTCCTGGGCGGCACAACGCCGCATTGATCGACGCGCCCGGGCGCCCGCCCGGCGAAACGCCTGGCGCGCCCAGGCGCCCCATACGCGCGCGCCAGACCGGATTGGAGAGTGAGGATTGTGCCGGGAATGCGCCCGGCTTCCGCCGCGGTTTTCGATCCGTTCCGCCGCTACCCGTGCGAGCCCGCCAGCTTCTGCTCAACCCACTGCCGCAGAGGCTCAAACCCCTCCTCGCGCAGCGCGCTGACCGGCCAGAGCGGCCGCTGATCCGGAATCGAGTCCCGCAGCTCCTTGATCGTGCGGTCCGCGCCCGGCAAATCGGCCTTGTTCACCACGAATCCCGTCGCGATCTCGACCACGCCGGCCTTTTCGAACTGAATCGCGTCCCCGGCGCTGGGCATCAGCAGCAGCAGGACCTCGTCGGCGATCTTCCGCACCGCGACGTCGTTCTGCCCCGCGCCCACCGTCTCGATCAGCACAATCGGGTACCCGGCCGCCGCCAGCAGCTTCGCAACTTCGCCCGTATTCGGCCCCAACCCGCCGGACTCGCCGCCCGACGCCAGGCTTCGGACAAACAACCCCTCGTCCGGCTCGGCCCGCATCATCCGCAGCCGATCGCCGAGCAGCGATCCGCCCGTCAATGGGCTGCTCGGGTCGACCGCGACCACTGCGACGCGATGCCCGGCGTCGCGAAGTTGACGCGCCAGCTTCCCGATGAATGTGCTCTTCCCAACCCCCGGCGCCCCCGTGACGCCGATGAACACCGCCCGGCTAGGAACCACCGGCCCCACTCGATCACTGCGCCCGAGCATGGTCCAGGTCAGCGCCCGCGCCAGGCCTCGCGTGGTGGCAAGGTCCGGCGCGCCGGGCTCCGCTTCCACCCGCTCACGCCGCCGCGCCGCCAGCGTGCGAATCGAGTCGATGATGGCCTGCATCGGCGTTCCCGGATTGAAGACCCCCGCAACGCCGGCTTCGTACAGCGGCTGCTGGTCCTGCTCGGGAATGATCCCGCCCACCACCACCGGCATGTCCCCAATCCCGGCCTCGCGGCACAGCCGAACCACCTCCGGCATGATGGTGAGATGCGCGGCCGAAAGCAGGCTGACACCCAGCACGTCAACGTCTTCCTGCAATGCGGCATGGACGGTCGACTGCGGCGTCTGCCACAGCCCGGTGTAGATGACCTCCATCCCTGCGTCGCGCAGGTTTCGCACAATCAGCTTTGCGCCGCGATCGTGCCCGTCGAGTCCGATCTTGGAGATCAGCACGCGGATCGGTCGAGACATCACGCCTCCCGAGGGTTGACACAGTCCGAACGTGCCTCGCCGGGCGCGTTGGCCGCCGCGCCCCAACGCGCGGCCGGGCCGAACCCGCCGACCCGAAGCCCGGTGCCGCGAGCACGAGCGGACCCCGCCGTCGGCACGAGTTCGCCACTCTACTGCCCACGTTCACGTTGACAAGCCGGCGCACCTGTGGCATGCTTCCTATTAGGATTCTCCGCCGCGCCCCTGCGAGGCGCGTCTGCATACGCGGGCATCGCATGCTCGCTTTTGTTCCCGCTGAAGCCGCTCTGGTCCGTTGTCGGCCGCTCCGTGCGTGTCCATGCGTTCGAAGAAACCCGTCATCGGCCTGTGCGGCGGCATCGGGGCGGGAAAATCGGCCGTCGCGGCGGCGCTGGTGCGGGCCGGTTGCTGCCTGGTCGACTCGGACGCGATCACGCGGGAAGTCCAGCAACGGCCGGAGGTTGTGAAGGAGTTGCAACGCTGGTGGGGAGACCGGGTCGTCGATGCAAACGGCCGGCTCCGGCGCGACGTGGTCTCGCGGATCGTCTTTGAGGATGCCAGCGAGAAACGCCGTCTCGAGGCTCTGGTGCATCCCTTGATTGCCCGGGTGCGCGAGGATATCATAGCTCTGGGAAGTAAAGACCCCGCGGTTCGAGCCATTGTCCTCGACTCCCCGCTGCTATTCGAAAGCAACCTCGACCGTTTGTGTGACGCGGTCATATTCGTCGAGGCCGACGAACAGCAACGCCTTGAACGAGTTCAGCGGTCCCGCGGTTGGGATCACGCGGAGTCGAGACGCCGCGAATCGTGGCAACTGCCCCTGGCAGAAAAACGCGCCCGGGCGACCCACGTGGTCCCGAACCGGGGCGACCTCAATGAGTTGCACGCGCACGTCGCTTCCGCCTTCGAGCGAATCCTTCAGGCGGCGCAGCGAACCGGCGCAAAACCCTAGCCGGACGGCTACGTGGGCGATGGACTACGCCCGCCGTCCCATGTCGTGATGGAGTGTCTGAGTCATGGCCAAGCCGTCCGCGAAATCGCGTGGCAAGAAGAAGCTTCAGGATGTGATCGAGAGCATTCCTGAGGACGTCACCCCCGTGGTCGACACCGCGGAGGAGGACAGCTCTCGATTCGTCGAGGCCGAGTCGCCGGGCGTCGACGACAACGCCGACGCCGCCCCCGCCAGGCCGGCTCCCAAGTCCACCGGCGACGAGCCCCCCATCGACAAGGACACCCACGAGAAATACGAGCGCGTCAAGCGCGGCGAGCTGCACATCACCGACCTGCAGAAAATGTCCGTCAACGAGCTCCACGACGTCGCCAAAAACGAAGGCATCGAGGAGTTCGTCGGCCTGCCCAAGCAGGAGCTGATCTTCCAGATTCTCAAGCACCGCATCAACCGCGACGGCCTGCTCTACGGCGAAGGCGTGCTCGAGATCCTCCCCGACGGCTTCGGCTTCCTGCGCAGCCCCGAATACAACTACCTGCCCTGTCCCGACGACATCTACGTCAGCCCTTCGCAGATCCGCCGCTTCGGCCTGCGCAACGGCCACGTCGTCGCCGGACAGATTCGGCCGCCCAAGGAGAGCGAGCGCTACTTCGCCCTCCTGCGCGTCGAGGCGATCAACTTCCAGAGCCCCGAAGTCGTCACCGAGAAGACCAACTTCGAGGACCTGACCCCGCTGCACCCCAACCGCCGCATCTTCCTCGAAACCAGCAAGGCCGAATTCAACATGCGCATCGTCGACCTGGTCACGCCGATCGGCTTCGGCCAGCGCATGCTGATCGTCGCGCCGCCGCGCACCGGCAAGACCGTCTTGCTCCAGAAGATGGCCAATGCCGTCAGCGCCAATCACGCGGATGCTTACGTCATCATCCTGTTGATCGACGAGCGCCCCGAGGAAGTCACCGAAATGCAGCGGGCCACCAAAGCCGAGGTCATCAGCTCGACCTTCGACGAGCCCGCCAGCCGACACGTGCAGGTCGCGGAAATGGTCATCGACAAGGCCAAGCGCCTGGTCGAGTACGGCCAGGACGTCGTCATCTTCCTCGACTCCATCACCCGACTCGCCCGCGCCTACAACACCGAAGTGCCGCACTCAGGCAAGATCCTCACCGGCGGTGTCGACGCCAATGCCTTGCAGAAGCCCAAACGCTTCTTCGGCGCCGCGCGCAACATCGAGGAGGGCGGCAGCCTCACCATCATCGGCACCGCCCTGGTCGACACCGGCTCGAAGATGGACGAAGTCATCTTTGAAGAGTTCAAAGGCACCGGCAACAGCGAGCTGCACCTCGACCGCCGACTGGTCGACAAGCGCGTCTGGCCCGCGATCAACATCGCCGCCAGCGGCACGCGCAAGGAAGAGCTGCTGCTCGATCCGAAGGAGCTCGAAAAGGTCTACCTGCTCCGCCGCGTGCTCAGCGACATGAACCCGGTCGAAGCCGTCGAGCTGCTGCGAACGCGCCTGGAAAAGACCGAGACCAACGGCATCTTCCTGATGACCATGAACCTCGCGTAGCACGCGACTTTCGGGTAGGACGGGTCTACAATCCATCGACGTTTCGGCACGGAGTCCCAACCGGGTTCCGCGCCAGCGCCCCAGGTAGTCCGGCGGTCTCGGGTCACGGGGCTCATATCGTTGAAATCCGCGGTGAAACGGGTTTTCAACTCGTCCGCGCATTGCCCGGCCGAGTTCGACGGGCTTCCCTCGCCGCACCTGATCTTCCCCCGCCGCACAGGTCCCGCTCTCGCGATGCGTGGTGGGTGGCAGGCTCGCGTGGGATTCCGCGTGAGCATGCCATCGAGCCTGCGGACCGGCCCGCACGCTCTTGGGGTGGAGAATCGTAACGCGCGCGGCGCCCACGCTACGCGAGGCCGGTAGGTTGGGGCGGCGCGCGTTCCGCTCAGTCCGCCGCGCGCGCCAGGCTCATGGCGCGACGCGCCGCTGCGGCGCGTGGATTTTTCCGCTGCCGCCGCACAAACTCGAGTACCTCCGGCCGTGCCCGCACCCGTTCCCAGAGCTGCCCCAACGCTTCGAGTGCCCGACCGATCGCGACGTTGCGGCATTCGGGCGTGCGATAGCTCGCCTGCTCGACCTCGAGCATCGGGCCGAGCAGCACGTCGAGCAGCTCCGGGCGGGCCAGCGCGATTCGGGCCGCCGCGCCGATCCCGTTCGCCGCACTGACCAGGTCGCTCGCACGAATCATCGCGACAATCTCCGGCACGAGCCGTGTCCAGCCTGTGATCCGAGTCGACCGGCGCCAGCGCCGCGAGCGCCTGCATGGCGTTCCAGCGCACGATCTTGCTATTGCTGCCCAGCAGGCCCGCGATCCGGTCGAAGTGCGGGTAGACGCGCTGCGGGGCTTTTGCGGCGGAGGCGACCAGCGCCTTGCCGGCCTCGAAGCGCGCCGTGCCGGTTGGCGCGGCCATGCGGCGCAGGACCGTTTCGAGCTGCGCAGGTGAAAGCAGACGTTGCGGCGTGCGTTTGCGAGGCTGCGCGCCGCGACGGTGCAATTGCGGGGACATGATGGCTCCAACCGCTGCGGAAGTGGCGGGAACTACGCGTGATTCTGACGCGCCGCAGCGCCGCGTCAGAGCGGAATGTCATTGTAACGCGCGCGAACGTCCCCGGCGCGCAAAGGACGTCGCGACCGTCGAGTGAACGGCGTTCCGGGCGTCATCGGCCAGGCGGGTGAAGGTCGACCTGCGTTCGGGCAGCGGCCGAAGCAGGCGAGCTTGCAGCGCTGCTTTCCAGTCGGCGGACCCGGTGGCTCGGATTTCCGGTCCGGTCCCGCGAACGGCGCGCCATGCGCGCATCACGACCCGGCGGGTCGCATTCGCTCGCAGAGCGCGATGCATTTCTCGCACTTCGCGGTCTCGCCGAGCTTTCGGTGCAGGTCGGCGAGCTCGGCGTAGATGAAGTGCGAAGTGACCTCTTCGTCGACCGCAATTTGGAACATCTCCGCCGACTCGCGATCGCGGTCCCATTCAGCACGCGCCGCACAACACCCCTGCGAGGACGCGGCCCGAAGAGCGCGGTTGCCGAACCCCCCGATGACTGGCGACCCCAGTTACGGGGAACCCGGAGATCGCACGCGCAGAAAAGAGACGGGGCCGGCGCCGCAATGCGGTCCGGTCCCGTCCCGAAATGCCCACGCCGGCAAGCCGCCTCTGTCCGTCGCGGCCAGACCGCAAGTCAGCTATCTGCGGTAACGCAGCAGCGCAAACCCGCCAATGAGCAGCAGGCCGATGGTCGCCGGCTCGGGAACGGGCTTCACCGTGATGATCGTCGGGTAGGCAACTTCGCCGAGCCCGTCGGTCAGGAACGGCCCCAGCGGTGCCCCGGTGGTGGCGTCGTACGCTTCGACGCGGCCGGTGGGGAAGGTCGACACGAGCAGCCGTCCGTGGGCGTCGAACGCCAGGCCGTTGTCCGTGTCGCCGTTGGGAACGAACATCCCCAGCGGCGCGCCGGTCAGGCCGTCGAACTCGGCGACGCCGCCGGGCCCGCCAAGTGCGACAAACAGGTTGCCGTTCGGGCCGAAGGTCAGGTCCTGCGGCTGCGAGCCCCCGGCGACCGAAGCGAATACGCCGATGGAGCTGATGCCCCCGCCACTCACATCGAACTCGCGCACCTCGTTGAACCCGCCGCCGACCACCATCAGGTGGCCGTTGGGCGCGAACCGCATGCCGTTGGGCGTACCGATCGTGCTCATAGGCGTGGACGCCTTGAGCGCATACGTGGTTCCGTCGTAGCGGTTGATGCTCCCCTTCGCCCAGTCTCCGACGAACAGATCGCCGTCGGGGCCGAACGCTAGCCCCTTGCCGACCGAGAAATCGCCCGTGCTGTAGATGACCCTGTTGCCCAGGAAGGCGCCGGTCTGTCCGTCATACTCCTGGACCCGCCAGGATCCGAAGGTGGACATGTGGGTCGTGAAGAGATTCCCGTTGGGTGCCCATGTCATGCCGTTGTACTGGCCGCCGGATCGGGTCGCGAATGGGCCGACCAGGTCGCCGGTCGCTCCGTCGTACTGGAGCACCACGGGAATCGTGTTGTCCACGTCTGCAAAGCCTAGGACATAGTCGTCGCCCGCAGCGCCGATCGAACCGGCGGTGGCCGATCCGCCCAGCGCAAGCGCTACGCCGATCGCCGAGGCGATCGCTGTGCGCCGCCAAAGTCTGCCACGAAGCTGTTGAAGTGCCACTTCGAGTCTCCTCCTCAGACCAGCCCCAGCCGCGGCGGCATGCGTATGCCGTCAACGGGACCGGGCGTGACCGAACGCCCGCGTCGTTTTTCCCCCGGTAGCGAGGCAGAGCCGCGCGCCGGCGCGCGACCCGCCCACATTCACCAGATGATAACCGGTTGATTAGAGCGATGCAATAACATTCTCAGAGATAACGCGGAGATAACTTTGTGCTTGACTCCGGCCCGGAATCGCGTATTCTGGACCGCATGACTACAGGTGCCGTGCCCCGCGCTCGGGGTTCGCCGAATCCTCCCCCGAGAATCGAGGAGCAGATCGGGCTGGTGGGCCAACGGCTGAGGGAGGCCCTTCGGGGCGTCATCGACGCCATGCCCGGCGGCCCCCATCGCGCCCAGGACTTCGCACGCACCCTTGGAATCAACAAGGACCTGTCCAGTCGCGTCCTTAGGGCGGCCCGCAACCGGGACCCCTTGGCCGTCGTGCACATGATGCCCGGCCCCGCACCGCTGGCCCAGTTGCTGCAAGCCGCGGCGACAAAAGGCGTACAGTCGAACATCCTCCAGGAAGCCGAGGAAGCTGTACGCCAATTTGACCAACTGATCCGACAGCAGGCCGGAGACCGGACCTCACTGGATGCCATCATCAGCACCTGCCTGCCCGGCGCGCGGGAGAAGTTCGAGCTGTTCAACAAGCAGGCCGTCTATCGCGGCATGGCCCAACTCAAGGGCGCCATGGCGGAAGTCACCCTGAATTCCGCGCTCCTGCACCCCGCGCAGGACGGCGCGAGCCTGGACGGCGTTTGGATTCTTGGTTCCCTCGGACTGCGCCGGATTCGACCCACAGCGGTCGTTCATTACTGCTCGCACCGTTTGGGTTCCCGAAACGGCGAGAAGTGCCCGCTTACGCTGGATCGGGAGACGGTGTCTGGCCTGCGCGGACTGTTGCTGGAGGAGTTCTGCACCCGGCCGCTACCCGCGCTGGATGCGCTGGAGCGCGGCAGTACCGTTCACTACACCCTCGGTGGAAGCGAGGTCGGGCCGCCGTCCGCCGTGGACTTGTTCTTCGCGGAGCTGACGCCGCACTGCATGCCGCGCTACCGGGACGAGAACAACCCGAAGCGGCATGGGCCGGGTTCGGAAGTGACGACCCCAACCAAGACCCTGATATTCGACCTGCTCGTACACAAGCAGGTGTATCCAGGTGCCGATCCCGAGTTGCTGATCTACGATACCGCGGTGAACGGCGTGGCTGACATGAATGACGTCACCAGGAACATCGACCGACTCGATCTCAGGGAAAGCGTCCAGTCGCTTGGCACGGGTACGGCGATGTTCCGGGCGGCCGAAGTCGGGCAGTACGTGGAAATCCTGCGCCATGTCTTCAGCCGGCTCGGCTGGGATGAAACGGACTTCCGCGGCTACCGTTGCAAGGTGCAGTACCCGGTCTACGGCGCTCAGTTCTACATGGCCTTCACACCCCCTGCGAGGCCGTGACCGGCGACCCGCGCCGTCGCTACCTCGGGCTCTTCCCTGACGGCTTGCAAGAGCCGCTTGTCCGGGCCGGCCGATCGGGTATGATGCACGGTCTGCCGCGGGAAGCGGAGACAATCCGGGGTGTAGCTCAGCCTGGCTAGAGCGCTTGGTTCGGGACCAAGAGGTCGCAGGTTCAAATCCTGTCGCCCCGATTTTGTTTACCCGCGACCGTCCTTCGGGGCGGTCGTTGCGTTTCAGGAGCGGGCCGGCCGCCGCGTTCAGCAGCATTTCGCCGCGCTTCTGCGACGGCCAGACTGTGATTCGTTCCACGTATGTTCCGATGACGTCGCGTGTCCGATCGTTTCGCGTGCCCGCCATCGCGTCATGAAGCCCAGCGATCTGGGCACGAGCCCATTTCCGCAGCCCGGCCACGTCGCATGGTTCGTTGGAACGCTCGGCGCTGCGGAGTTCATCCTCAAGCGCCTCTTTCCGCTTACGGAGCTGCGTCAGGCGGTCGTTGAGCAGCGAGAGGTTTGCGGCGTCGATGTTGGTGATCAGCGCCGTCACCGTGTCCCCCACCTGCTTGAGTTCGGCAGCGATGCGTTGCGCGTTCGAGCCGTTCCGGTTCTGATGAGCGACCGACGCGACGAAGCGCTCGATGGCCGCATCGATCGCTGGGTCGTCAGCCAGGACGACGGCTTGAAGCTTGCCGAGCACCCACGATTCCAACTGCTCGGCCCGGAGCGTCGAAGCGGTCGGGCAGGTTTCCTTCCCGTGCGATCGCCGGCCAGCACAGATGTAGTAGTTCGTCCGCACCTCCGCGCGGCCGTCGATGCGACCCTTGTGCCGCGGGTCGCCCCAGAACTTGTGGCCGCAATCGCCGCACACGAGTACGCCGGTGAGCAGCCAGCGGCGGTTGCAGTGACTAGCGCCGCCGCGCGCCCGAGCACGCCCCCGCACGACCGCCTGAGCTTTTTCCCACTCCTCTGCGCAGATGATGGCGGGCACCGCACCGGGGACGACGACCCAGTCCGCCTTCGGCGTCTTGATCACCTTGTTCTCGTGTACCTGCCGCTCTCGCTTTTCGGCGCGTCCGTTTTGGACCTGGTAGAACTTGGCCTCGCTTCTGCGGTTCCACACGAGGTCGCCGCGATAGGCCGGGTTCTCCAGCAGTGATTTGATCGTCGTGAAGTTCCAGACATCGTGGCAGGGCGGTGGGATGCCCTTGGCATTCAACGCGGCGGCGATCGAGGCGAAGCCCATGCCGTCCAGGCACATTCGGAAGATGTCGTTGACCACCTGCACGCGCTTCGGATCGGACAGCACGAGCCGCGCCTTGCACTCGCGGCCCGGTTTCGACAGGGCCTGGCCCTTGGCGTAGCGGGCCTGAAGCTTGCCGTCCTTGTTGTAGACCTCTCGGACGCGACCCGGACAGAATCGGATGCGGAACAGAACCGAGCCGTCGGGGGCGACGATCTCGCGGTCGTAGCCGTACGGCGCAGCGCGTCCCGGGTCGGACTCGGCCAGCACGGCGGTGATCTGTCCGCGGAGAGTGTTTTGTGAGAGGCTGATGGAATACTGGCGGTTCTGAAACTGCTTCACGGTTCGCAGCACGTCGCCGTCGATGCCGTCGCGATGCAAGTAGTCTTCGGTGACGGACAGCAACGTGACGCCCGCGTTGCGGAGCAGGTAGCGGTAGTGCTCGGTTTCGGTGACGTCGCCCCGCGAGAAGCGGTCGCTGTTCCAGACGATGACGGCCTTGAATTCACCGCGCTGCGCGTCGGCGATCATCTGCTGGAAGCCGGGCCGCTTGTCGGCCGACGTGCCTGAGATTGCGTCGTCGACGTACTCGCGGACGACGTCGTAGCCGTGCTCGCCCGCCCAGCGCGCGATCTCGCGGCGCTGATCGCCGAGACTCTGCTCCTGGCGATCGGTCGAGCGCCGCAGGTAGGCGACCGCGGGCACGGTTTCGCGGGTGCCAGCGCAGACCGCCTGGTGCTTGGCATCGATTCGCGGGTACGACATCTACATCGCTCCTATCGTGCGGCCGGTCGGTTGAGGCCCACGCCATGAGGGCCTAACTCGGCGACGAAATCAAGGCGACCTGTCGCCGAGCCCGCAGCCGTTCGCGGCACGCCCGCTGTCGGCAGGCGGGCTGGCAGTACCGGGCCTGGGGGCGTCCGGCAAAGAACACGATTCTGCAAACGCCGCACGCACGCCGATAGCAGCCGCGACTGTCTCCAAGCCGTCGCCACGTCAATTCAAGCAGCGTGCGGCGGGTCATAAACACGACAGCCTCTGCTCCAGTTCGTTACGGCAGATTGAGCGCCCTCAGAAAGAAACTCTATCTATCCTGGCGGGCGTTCTCGCGGGCCTACCGGAAAAAGATGGGCGGGGAAGTACCTACGCGACGCCGGACCGGGCCGACGCCCATCAGTAGCCCCTCCTCGGAATCCGCAACCCAAACCGTCGCAGCCATTCCAGCTCTTCCGCGTACCGTCGCTGGGCAGCGAGGGATGCGCCGATGTAGTTGCTTCCACGGACGACATGATCCTGTCGCATGGCGACTACCTGGCCGCTGGCCGGTTCGACCAGCACGGTCGCGCGGGGTGGGCTGCCGTTGACGGTAATCACGTAGCCCGCCGGACCGTAGCAACCGTCATAGCGGGCGACATGCACGGGGCGATTGCAGTCGTCGTCGGAAGGCCGCGATCCGAACAGCCCGTATGCCCATAGAATGAACTCCGCCCGCACGTCGCGGGACGCCAAGGCCTCGACCTCGCGCTGTACATCACTGTCCATTCGACCGCTCCTGGGGACGCGCCATAATCTCGGCCGCAAGGCGAAGTTCGGCCGCTCGCTCGGGACTCGCGGACTCGCAACGGTCCGCGAGCTGAACCAACCGATCGCGCCAAGCTGGTGGCGTCCACCCCTCACGGTGCTGCGCCAGTTCGACCACGGCAGGTGGAACGTCATCGCCATTTCGCGCGTACCAATGCACGGCTGCCGGGTCCGGTGAGCTTGGCGGCGGACGGCATGCCGACTTCGCTGCGTTCAGACCGGAAGTCGGCGGTAAGTCGGCATGGAAGTCGGCACGCTTAACTTGCGGGTCCAGCAGAGGTTGGGAGTCGTTGCCGACTTCCGCCGACTTGTTTGGGTACCTACGCGATGGCCCGGACGAAAATAATTCGCGCGAATCATCCGTGTGCGTTTCATTTGCGCACGCGTATATAGGGGGTTGCTCGGTAAGTCGGCGAAAGTCGGCATTTTCGCTCAAATCATTGCTGGTGATGGAGTTCTGTTCGCCGACTTCGCTGCCGACTTCATGCCGACTTCGGTCTGTCGGCGAGGAAGTCGGCACGAGCCGATAGACCAGCCGATCCTTGTGGTCGGTTTGATCCCCGACGACCACCCGAAATCCGCCGATGATGCAGTCGCGTTTGGCCGACAAGCGACGCCCGAGCTGTGTCACGGCGCCGCGCTGGCTTTCGCTGCGGACGACGGCCGGAAGCAGGTCCGTGCGCTGCCCCTCGTTCCACAGTAGTTCCGAAAGGTCGCTCACGCCGACGAGGGCATCGTGCCATCGTTCCCACCAGGCATGGACGAATGCGCGCCATTCCGACGTTTCAGTATCGGCCTGGCGGCGCAGCTCGTCCGCGTTGGTCAGGAAGCCGGTCACACCGGCGACGTGAAGAATGCCGCCGAGGATCTCCGTGTACGATTCAAAACTGCCCATCACTTCGCGCCCCTTCGGTTGGCCTGCGGCAAACCACGCGCGGCAGAGCGTCAATGCAGCGGCCACGAGCGCAGCGCGGTGCGCGCGCACGTGGGCAGTCAGATTCGGATGTCGAAAGCCCGTCCGTTGCTCGGGTGTTTCCACCTTCGCGTCGAGCCGAATCCAGACCACGCGGCGGGCCAGTTCTTTGCTGAACGCCAAGTTGTTACCGGTGCAGACCCAGACGGAGCGGTTGGGAATCGTGACTACGCGCGTCTGCCCGAGGATGCGGTCCGTCCAGAGTGTCGCCGTTAGGGCTGCCGCCAGATGCTCCGAGTCCAGGCGCGCCGTCGCGTTGTCGAAGCCGACGACCGGCTTGCCGGCGACAAGCTCGGATGTGATGCGTTTGCGCCATTCGTCGGCATCGCGCGCCCCACTACGGACGTCGAGGCTGTGTCCGAGTGCGGGCCACAGGCAGACCTGCACGAGGAGCCCCTTGCCCGTTCCCGCGGTGGGTGCATCGATTGCGTACATCGGCGTCGGACCGTCGATCAGCGGTCGGACGAACGGGAGGAGCACGAGCGCATGGGCGTTCGCGCGGCTTGCCTCATCAACGAACGGGAACTCCGCCAGGATGTCCGCGAGCGTCGCTCGTGCGGCAACGACGTCCGCCGGCGATGGGTGTTCGGGAATCGGTGGCAGATCGTCAAGTGTGCGGTGATGCCACAGGCCACTACCGGGATGGTAGCCGTCCGCCACGATCAAGCTCCCGTCCAAGGCCATCGTGGGGCACGTAATGATCGCGATCAGCGGTGGTAGATCGACGGCCGGCAGCGAGAGAATATCGCGCGCCACGGCCAGCGGCGGCAGGTCGTCGGACTGGACATCGCCCTCTTTGAGGTGCTTGAGCGTGAACCAGTTGGCCGCATCGGTAAGCTCGCCGCGCAGCGCATCGGCGTCCAGTTGCTGGATATGAGGCACAGTCTCGTTGTCGTCGTTCGAGAGCAGCGCGACGCGAGCGATCCCGCCGGCTCGGCCAAACAACCTGGGCGGCTGGTTCGCTCCGATCAGCGCCGCCAGTGCGTCGCTACGAATGTCACGAAGCTGGCGTTCGTTTCCCTGAATGCGAGGGCGGGCGTGCTCAGCGGGGTCACGCGGGTGAGCCGTGCCAACTGCGACCGGAGCGGTTACAGAAACGGCAGATCGCAGTCGTGAAGGTGACTCCGGCACTTGGAGTGTGAGAAGACAACGTTCGAGCCCGGAGCCGTCGACCGCCGAATCCAACTCCGCGACAGCGGCAACGAAGCGCGCCCGCGCCTTGGCACTGTCGAGATCGAGTCGATCACAATAGAAGGGGCTCGCATTCGGAAGCTCGGACCAGCGGAACGCCTTCAAGCTCACTTTGCCGCCGCGCCTTGTTCTCGTTCCGGCCATCATCAAGATCGGAGGCGGCTGAACGCCCTCCAGGAGACGCGCGCTGAGCACCTCGATGTCGGCGTCGGTCGGGTTCCGGCCCAATGCAGCGAACTGTGCTATTGCCCATGCGCGAAGATCTTTCTTCTCATCCGGCGGAAACGCTACGGGTACGGGCCAGCCCCAGGTCTCCGTGAGTTTGCTGGCAACGGTGTCCGCGCCCTCCTTCCCTGGCCAGCGACCGTCCGATTTGCGATCGTTTTCACCGATAATGATTACGCGCCGGTTGCGGCAGACTTGCGCCAAGAGCTCCGTGCCGCCGATGTTGTTCGGTCGGCCGATGACATTGAGCCGTAAGGCGCGCCCCGCGAGCACGTCGGAAGGCCCCTCCACGATTAGAACTGGATCGGCGAGTTCGCGCCATCCGTTCGGCAGAATCAGTCCGCGGCGGCCGCCGGCGAGTTGGCCCTTGTACCCGGTCGGCCAGCGCAGCCCAAGTCCAATGATGCGCGCCTGCGCGTCGTACTCGGGAAAAGTCCAGCAACCGGGGTCTCCTTCGTGCTGCTGCGTTTCGGCGTTCCACCAGCGGCGGTCTGGCCACCAGCCGATTGCGAGCGCGTCGAGAGCGGATACCGGCAACTCAAGCGCTGCCGCGAGCTCCGCACGCCGTTCATCGCTCAGGTTGGCAGTGAGCCGCGGATAATTCCCAGTCAGCCACTTGGGATCGACTCGGCTGTCGGGGACCTGACTGCTGTCGTGCGCGGCCGCGTCGCCGGGGGGCGGCCCGCCTCCGCGAGGCGGTTCGGAAGTGTGCGACGAATCCAACCGGTGCTCGCGTCGCGGGCGCACGTGCTCTCTCCCGGCTTCGACATACATGCCGGTCGCCCCATCCTTGGCCATGCCCTTGTACGTGAATCCAGACACTTCCCTCGGCATTGGGGGCCGGCGGCAGAGCACGAGCCCATCGTCGCGCCGACCGCACCAATCGCGGTGCCCGCAGATCGGGCACTCCTTGCGCGTGTATTCGCGAATCTGCATTTGCCATCCTTGGCAGTCGCCCTTCAGCTCAGAAACGCCGAGAACAACTCGCGCTGCCTGGCGACTACGGCGCCGACGTCGGCCGTGCTGTTCCGACGCGCCGCGGCCGTGTCGTCAAGAAGACGGCGCAAGTCGCCGAGCTGATGCGCGGATGTGGCGACGGAATCTTCGGTTGCGACGAGACCTGCGAAGTGCCCGGCGGCTGTCACGGGTACGGACTTCGCGAGCATGCGCCGTTCGCTGGTCAGCCGGCGTTCGGCGAGCGTTACGGCCTGAGTGTGCTCTCGCTCGGCGTCGCGATACCGCGCCTGCAAGTGTTCCTCCGTCCGCCGCAGAATCGACTCGCGCTCCTGGAGCACGCATCGGAGTTCCAGCAGCGCATCCCACGATTCACGTCGCACCCGAGCCCGCTCCGACATGAGGGTCTCGCTGTGCGCCTCTTGCCACACGTCGAAGTGATTCAGGCGCTGCCGATCCGCAGCCAATTGCCGTACCCGAGTCGCAACCTGCGCTGCGCGGAAATTGTGATGCTCGACCAGGTCGAGAAGGCCGCCTTCACCGGCCACGACGGCAGCGTCGAGTGGTGCCAGGCAGCATCGGTCCAAAAGCTGTGTGTCCTTCGCGTTCGAATCCTGCCAATGCATCGGGGTGGCCTCCACTCGCCAGGTTTCGTCCGATTGCCGCGCGGTCGGCGAGTCAGCCAGGCGGCGTGTACTTCCGACAGTCAAATTGTCAGTTCAAACTCCGCGCCCTGAGATTCGACTCGCTACCGTCAGCGCCGTCGCGGGATGGAACGACTGGCCGTCGCTGCTCTCGTTGCCACTCGCTCAACAACCACTGGGCCAGCACCTCCGCCCGGTGATTCCAGCGCTGCGCGGCGTCAGGAGAGGATGGCGCGATGGCAACGCTCATCGCATACCCACCGACGACTTCGACATAGGAGGTTTCACTCACCGGTCGCCCCCCGGCCGGTGCGCGTCGATCACGTTCAACTCGTGACGCAACATGGCCAGCGCTTCGTTGTCGTAGAGCCGCAGGCGGCCGGCGCGGGCGGTGGGACGTATGTGCGGCCGGGTCCGCAGGATGTAGTCCACCCGGTGGAGCGGGACGGCCAGCAATTCGGCCAAAACACCGGGGGTTCGCAACTTGGGGGCGTCGGCTGTTCGCATAGCGCTGGCTCCTGCGAATGCTGTGTGCATTCGCAGGAACACGCGCGCTCGTGCGAACAAGCGTAATCAGCGATGAATAGAGAGCTTACGTTGTCGGGGTGCGTTCGCGAACAAGGTCGCGAACGGCGTTAGACCCGCCCATGATGCCTGACTTTTCGGCGCTTGCCGGGCTCGTCCCGCTCCAGCGGGCTGGGTTCATAGTCGCCGTCGGAATAGAGCTGGGCGAGTTTCGCGCGCTCATCGGGCGACATCGCTTCGAGCGCTCGGACCCATTCTGGGTTCTGCTGAGCCTGCTGGGACAGTTTCTTCATGATCGTATCGACGTCATCCTGCAGAATCGGGGTCTCCGAAGAGGCGCCGACCCGGTCCGTCACGATGTCGAAATTCTCAGACGCGCGCCGTGGCCCGGCCTTGACCGAGCGGGCTTCGATAGCGCGGTTTTTCCATTCGTCCAGGTCCTTGTTCGCGGCGATCGCCTTGTGGATCGTCGATGCGGATTTGCAGCCGCAGAGCTTGGCGAATGTACGCTGATCCAAGTACGGTCCACCCGCTGCGCGGTACCGGCGAAGCTGCTCCCCGACCTCACCCATGCCAACAGCGCCGCGCCGGCTCTCCCGGGCGGCCATCGCGTCTCGTACCGCGTCGCGGATTAGCTCGCCGATAGGGGTGATCGATGACCAGAAATTCGGGTCGTCAAACGCAGGGGGCGTCAATGAGCGGAGGTCTGGAAGCGACGATATTATGCCTCGGAACCGCTGCTCAATCTCCGCGCGACGTTCCTCGTCAAGCCGCCTCATGCCGAGGGCCGCCTGTTCGAGTTCGTCGGCTGCCGTTTTCAGCTCGGGGTACGCGGCCACGAGTTTGCGCAGTCGATCGAATTGGCAATCGCGCAGCGCTTCGCCCAACGCGGCTCCGAGTTCGAGGCGTGTCTGCACCGTTTCTGAGACGACGGAGGCCAGTTGATCCTGGACCGCGTTGATGGGGGCGGCCGCATCTCGAAGCGCTTGGCCGAATGCGAGCATCCGCGCCTGAACCCGCCGCAGCGCGGCCTGCGCCGGCGGGTCGTTCCGGATGCTGTCCAGATAGGCCTGACCGGCGCGAATCGGCTTCTGAGGTTGATCAGCCATACCCGACTGTTCCAGCACTACAACGCCTGAAAACCGACGGGCGCAACTGCGCTCGGCGTCGCGGTTCCAGGGCTGGCAATTCTACCGCATCGGCGTCACCCATCCGGCGCAGACCGGACATTGTCTTAGAGCGAATCGCGCAATGGAGAAATCGGCGGCGGGATACGGCGTGAGAATTCTCAGGCCGAAGAGACGCCCCCGTCATCGCGGAGGCGTCGGAGGAGGGCTCGTGATGTGCGTCGGGTCAGCCGGCGTATTCGAACTTGCCGCGTTCGACCTTGCGAAAGCGTGCCTGCTCACCCTTGTCGGTGATCTCGCGCAGGATCGCGGCGTAAAGCGTGGCGTGCGGCGTCTTGCCGTTCGGGCTCGACCACAGACCTTGCTCGGCCATCGCGGCGATCATCTCCTGCGCCCGCATCGCCTGGCCCGACTTCCGCAGCACCTGCGCCGCCGCGTCGAGGGCGCTGACGCGCTTCGGCTTGGCGTCGGCGGCGGGCTTGCGTGCCGCCTTCGGCTTCGCCGCGCCCTTCGGCGTGGCCGCCGCCTTCGTGCCCTTGGTCTGCTTCGCGGTCTTCTTCGTGCTCTTCTTCATGGCAATCTCCTTTTGGTTGCCTCGTCAGGCCCGGGTCTCAAGCGCCCGGGCTACGCGGGGAGCGCCCGCGTTTCGGCGCTACTCGCCGATCGCGTCGGCCAGCCCGGCGGCCAGCAGGTCCACGATCACGCCGGCCATTTCGGTTGCCGGTTCGACGTCCGCGCCGCGATCCCAGTTGTAGACCGTCGCCTTGTCGCTGATCCGCTGGACCCAGAGCTTCGAGA
>CAYXIO010000040.1:0-36262 GCA_964465125.1 uncultured Planctomycetales bacterium
GCGTTCTGAATCAGAATCTGGCTCGACTCGTTCCAGCGCACGATGTCGATCTTCTCGCCGCCGAGCTCGTCGACGATGTTCTTGATGCGGCTGCCTCGCACGCCGACGCACGCGCCGACCGCGTCCACCTTGGTGTCGATCGAGCTGACGGCGACCTTGGTGCGGTAGCCGGCTTCGCGTGCGATGGCCCGCACTTCGATGATCTTCTCCGCGACCTCCGGCACTTCGAGCTCGAACAGGCGGATGATGAAATCCGGGTGCGAGCGCGACAGGATGATCTTGATCTGGTTGGGCAGTTCGCGCGTCTCCAGCACGAGGGCGCGAATCCGCTCGCCGGGCTGGTGCGTCTCGCCGGGGATCTGCTCGCTGCGCGGCAGGAAGCCTTCGGTGCGTCCCAGGTTCAGCAGCAGGTTGCCGCCGTCGGCGCGCACCACCGTGCCGGTGACGATCGTTCCGCGCCGCTCGGTGAACTCCTCAAAGATGCTGGTGCGTTCGCGCTCGCGCGTGCGCTGAATGATGACCTGCTTGGCGGTCTGAGCGGCGATGCGGCCGAGCGTCGCCATCTCGATCGGCTTCTCGTCCGCGGTCGCGCTGATGTGCCCGGTGAAGGGGTCGAGGTGCACTTCGGCGATTTCCGTGTTGAACGCCTTGCGCACCGCGCTGACGATCGCGTTCTCGAGATCAGCGACGAACACCTCACGCTCGATGTTCTTGTCGCGGCAGATGCCGTCGATGATGCGGATCAGATCCTGATTGTTCATCTAAAGAACTCCCCGGCCGGCGGCGCTGGGCGCCGCGGGTCCGGCCATGCGCAGGGACGCACCCTGATCGTGTTCGCGACCGTCGAGCGCCTCCACTCAACGTCTGCTGTGGCCGGACGTGCACCGGGTCCGGGCCTGCGCTGCGACGTGCCGCGAAAGACCCGCGGGGGCTTTCGCCCCCGCATGCCATCATCCTAGCGGCAGTCGCTGCCCCTGGCTACAGACGGTGCGGGGTTCTTTGCGGCATCGTCGCAAATGCAGGGGGCGCGGGAGCCGCGCCGGTCGGCTTCACCGAGAGCCGCTTGGCATTCCGCGAACAGCTCGATACAATGAAATAGCGTCGGAGTGTACATCCGCATGGTTCGCCGATTGACGAGATGGGCTTTTCTCGCACTTGCGCTGCTGCCGATGCTCGGCGGCGGCGGCTTGCCCCACGGTTCCGCGGAGCCGCTTCGGCCGATCCCGAGTGCCAGTGCGGCCGGCATCGCCGACCACTCGCGTGACTGTCCTGCGGTGCCGTCGGCGCCCGCGCATCGGCACGATGCCGACCATTGCCCCGTCTGCCTTCACCTGTTTGCGTCCTCGGCCGCGGTCATCCCCGCTGCCGACGAAACGCCGGCCCTGAGCCCGAAACCAGGCTTCAACGGCCGCGTCGCGGACGCCGTCGCGCCCTCCCGCTTCGATCACGCTCCTCCGCGCCTCCGCGGTCCACCGATCCACCTGAGCTAACCCGAGGCGATCGTCGCCCGATCCGACTTGGTCGAATCGCGGCGTCGCGCGCATGCCCCCCGTGGGCGCAGCTTGCGCAGCCAGCCCGACCGGCGGTTGCCAGCACGCCCGGGTATCGAACGTCTCATTGGTTCAGCGATTGAGGTGGCACTCATGCGCTCGCGCGCTTTTACGCTGATCGAATTGTTGGTCGTGGTCGCAATCATCGCGCTGCTGATCTCCATCCTGCTGCCGGCGCTTTCGCGCGCCCGCGAGTCCGGCAAGGCGACCGTCTGCCTGTCGAACGTTCGCAGCATGATGCTGGCGGTCTCGATCTATGCGGACAGCCACTCGGGGAAGTTCCCCGGCGTCGGATTGAGCCATTCCGGCGGCTCGGGCGACGTGCTCGAGCAGAGCTGGATTCAGCAGCTCATCGCCGAGTACGGGAACAACGCGGAAGTCCTGCGTTGCCCGAACGATGAGAGCTTGTACTGGACCGAGAGCACCAGCGGCGCAGTCGGCGGGGCGTGGCGACGTACTAGCTACGCCTCGAACGACTACCTGGCGCTGCCGATCGGAAACCGGCCGCCTTACGACCGGATGGAGGCCATCCGCCGTCCGTCCACTACCGTTTTCTGGGTGGAACTGGCCGAGGAGGGCGAATACGCCACCACCGACCACGTTCACGCGGAGAACTGGTGGTTCTCGTCGCCGCGAGAGCTCGCATCGGAGCAGATGGAGTTGTCGCAGCACACCGGCCAGTCGAACTACGGCCTGCTCGACGGGCATGCCCAGCGCATGCGGTTCGAGGAGACGTACGAGATCACGCCGGGGTCCGGTTTTCCGCCTACGTTTCTGACCAATAAGTACGACCCTGACATCGGCTTGTGACGCGCGGCGCAGAGCCCGCCTCTGGGAATGGAGGTGGCTCTGTCGGGACGGCCGGAGCGTCGCCGCGCTGCGCGCGCTCGCGTCCGTCGCTACAGATACTTGAAATCTTGCTGTTCATACGTTTCGTAGGTCGTTCCATTGTGATTCTCCGTGGGAAAGGAAGCACCATGAAAACGCTCGCAACGACGAGCCTGTTCGTTTCCGTGATGTTCTTTGCGAAACACGCTACGGCGCAGCACGAAGGCGACATCGAGGTCGGCGTCTACGCGTCCGGGCAGCTCGGCGCGTTCGTTCCAGCCGAATCGACCCTGCTCGACGAGATCGCCCCCGGCAATCCGTTCGGATTGCACGGATGGAGCGGCGAGGAGCCCGGATTCGCCAGCCTCCTGGTGGCTGAGGACGATCTCAACCCGCTCGACCCGACCGCCGACCTCTGGCTCGAGATCGTCGGGCTGAGTCCGGCCATGCGCGTGCTCGACCCGAGCACGTTCTCCGACATCGGCATCGGCGGCACCTGGTCGCTTGAAGCCGTTCCGTTCGACACGCATCCGATCTGGATGGTCGATTCGGACGACCCGGCCTTTGACCCCGGTCAGGGCAGGTGGACGGTCGATTGGCGGCTGATCGACCAGGGCGGCAGCGCCTACGACGCCTCGGAGGTCTACAGCCTGTCGTTCGTGATTCCGGAGCCGAGCACGCTCGCGTCGCTTGCGGTGGGGGCGGCGCTGCTGCTGCGCCGGCGGCCGGCCTAGCGGGAAGGGACGGTAGATGGGCGGCGCCCAGCTCCCGGTCGGCGCACTTCCGGCGCTGGCGCGCCGCCCGTCCGTTCCTGGAAGGCGATTGACGCGGGCGTGCGCTCCGCACGTTCCGCTCCAACTGAAAAGGGAGGATGCGATCCATGCAATCGAGACTCTGTCGGCTGATCGCGGCGACGCTGCTTGCCGCGCTTCCGCTGACCCGATCCGCGTCGGCGCAGCACGCGGGAGATATCTGGGTGGGGGTCAGCGCCGCCGGGCAGCTCAAGCACGCCGGCCTGGACCTGAACGCGGTCGTCGTCGTGCTGCCGCCATCGAGCGGCGCGCTGGTCGGCTGGGCGGACAACGACCCCGGCTTCGACCGCGTGACCCTCGACGATCCGAACCACGACCTGTTTCAGATGAGCCCGGGCGCGATGATCTGGGCCGAGGTCGTACAGCTTGATCCCGCCTTTCGGATGATCGATGCCTCGTTCAACGTGTACGATGCGCCCGGCGAGCGCATGCTGCTTGGCAACAACAACCTGCATGTGCACGCAATCTGGCACATCAATTCGCAGGACCCGGTGTTCGACCCCCTGCGAACGCACTGGCGAGCCACGCTCAAGCTCGTGGATACGGGCACGACCGGCTACACCGACTCCGCCGACTTCACGGTCCGCTTTGGCAACGTCGCGTGCCAGGGCGGCGACGTGGACGGCGACACGCTGCTGACGCTCGCGGACGTGGACGCGTTTTTCGAGGTGCTGGACGATCCGGCGGGGCATACCGACGTGCAGCGCTGCGCCGCCGACGCGGATTTAGACGGACGGGTGACCGCCGCGGACCTGGAGCCGCTGCTGGCTTTGCTCGGAACATGCCTGGGCGACATCTCGGTGAATCAGTCGATCGACCTGACCGACCTGAGCGTGCTGCTCACCAACTTCGGAGTGGGCGGATCCCCGAGCTACCAGCAGGGGAATCTCAACGGCGACGAGGTCATCGACCTGACGGATCTTTCGACGCTGCTTACGCGCTTCGGGCAGATCTGCTCGTAGCGCAAGCGGATGCCGCGGGCGGTCGGGGGGGCCGCCCGCGAGCAAGCTCGATTCATCCGGGTCCGCCTGTGCGCGCGGGTTACGGATGCGCGCCGGCGTCGCCCCGCCGCAGCCGCTGAATCGGCAGGATGTCCAAAACGTTGTCGCTCACGCCGGTAAAGGTGGATCGCAGCAGGTAGGCGCCCTGCTTGAAGTACAGGGGGATGATCGGGAGCTGCTCCTCGCAGAGGATTCGCTCCGCCCGGCGAAAATGCGCGAAGCGGGCCTGGTTGTCCTCGCCGGAAAGCGCGGCCGCGATGGCCTCGTCGTAAGCGGCGCTGGACCAGCCCGTGCGATTCTGGCCGTTGCCGGTGGTGAACATCTCCAGGAACGACGAGGGGTCGAGATAGTCGCCGTACCAGTCGCTACGGGCCAGGTCGTAATCGAGGTTGCGAATCCGCGCACCCAATACGGCGCGTTCCAGCTTGCGAACGTCGGCGCGCACACCCAGCACGTCGCGCCACATGCCCTGAATCGCTTCGGCGATGCGCAACTGGAGCGTTGAGTCGGCCGCCACCGCGATCTCGATCGGCCGCTCGCCCGCGATCCGATCAAACCCGCTCTCACGAAGTCGCGTTCGGGCGAGCTGCTCGCGCTGGGAGCGCGTCAGACCGGCGGAGAGTCCTGCCGCCGGCTCGTAGCGCACGGTCCGGCCGTCCGCGCCGCGCCGCTCCATGCTCGGAATCGCCGCGCGCGGCACGAACGTATCCGCCGGGGTGTCGCCCAGGCCGATCAACTGCCGGCAGATCGCTTCACGGTCGATCGCCAGCGAAAGGGCCTGGCGCAACGCCGGGTTGTCCAGCGGCGGGCGCGTGCAATTGACGCGAAAGAAGAACGTGGCGAAGCGTGCTGCTACATGGAAGTCCGGCCGCTCGCCTTTTTCCGCGCGCGGAATCAGCAGCCGGACGACGTCCGGCTCGAGGGTGCGGACCAGGTCGACGCGGCTGGTTTCATAGGCCATCAACGCCACTCCCGCGTCGGACGTGATCAGCAGCTCGATGCTGTCGAGCCCGGTGTGTGCGTCGTCCCAATACAGCGGGTTGCGCCGCAGCAGCAGACGCCGCTTGAAGTCCCAACGCTCCAGCGCGAACGCGCCGTTGACGACGATGTGCTCCGGACGCGTCCATAGGTGGCGAACGGCGCGCGGCATGCGGCCCGACTCGTCGCTCCAGCGCTTCAGCAGCGGCGGATAGACCGGAGCCAGCGTCGGGAACGCGGTCAGGTCGAGGAAGTACGGGCAGGGCCGAGCAAGCCGCACGCGCAGCAGCGGGGGGCTTTCAGCCTCGATCCCGACGTGCGCGGCGGACCGATCGTTCGCGGGGTCGGAATCACTGCGTGACGCGTAGTACTCCGCAGCCCCGGCGATGACGAACAGCAGACCGGCGTATTGACACTCATTGGCCGGATCGAGGGCCCGCAGCCAGGCGAAACGGAAATCGTCGGCGCGGACCGGCTCGCCGTTGGACCAGAGCGCGTCGTCGCGCAGGTGGAATACAAGGCAACGGCCATCGGGAGTGATTTCCCATCTCTCGGCGACCGCGGGCTGAGGCTGTAGCGTCCGCGGATCGAGCCGCGTCAGGCCCTCGAACAGAGCGGCGGCCACCTGGAGCTCGTCCTGCCAACTGACGCGCTGTGGGTCGATGCTGCGCAGCTCGTCACAGGCGACGACGAAGTCGGCGCGCGGTTCGCTTCGCCCGGCGGCCAGCCAGGCCAGCAGAGCAAGTACGCCGCCGGCGAGTGCCAACACGAAGACGCGGAGCATGACGTGCACCATCCCCGTCGGTGGCGAGCGCTTGTCGCCCGGCCCGCTGCGGGCCGCTGCTTGACAACGCCGCGCGGGCAAAGATAGCCTCAGCGAGCGGATTCGCGAGAGGAGCGACATGGAAATCCGGATGGACCTGGCTCAGGTGATCATCTCCGAGACGCGTGAGAGCCAGTTGATCGTCCTTCGCGAGCGGAACGGCACCCGCCAATTGCCGATCGTGATCGGGCTGGCCGAGGCCTGGGCGATCAGCCGGCGCATCAACGGCGTGCAGTTTCAGCGTCCGCTGACGCACGACCTGCTGGCCAATGTCATCGACTCGCTCTCCGCGACGCTGGAAAAGATCGTCATCAACGATCTTCAGAATCACACGTTTTACGCCAAGCTGGTGATTCGTCAGGACGGCGAGTTGATCGAGGTGGACAGCCGGCCGTCGGACGCGATCGCGCTAGGCGTCGCGACGGAAGTGCCCGTCTACGTGGAAGACCACGTCCTGCGCGACGCGCAGCCGTAAGCGGCGTCTAGCCGCGCTCGGCGACCCGCGTGACCACCTGGAGCGCCAGCCGATCCGGCCAGCCGGTGAGGTGAATCTCGCAGCGCCCCTTGAGCAGGTCGGCTAGCCGACGACCGAGGAATTCCCCCCGCCAGCCGCTCAGCAGGGCAGGTGTGCCGTCGCCGTTGTCCGCGAGGTGGTCCAGGAGGTCGCGCAGTCGCTGCGGTCCGCCGGCGAGCTCATAGTCAACCCCCTCGGCGCAGCAGACCGAGCGCGCCAGGCCGGAGAGCAGGTCGAGCAGGGCCCGATCCATGGCGCTTTCCTCGCGCGGCTCGTGCGGCGCCGGACGCTCGTCCACGGGCGTCTTGCTGGCGCGGGCGATGATGGCCAGGATTTCCTCGACCGCCGCCCGATTTCGGGCGTAAGGAAAGCCGCGCAGCACTTCGATCTGCGAGGCCCGCGTCGGACGCCGTCGCGCCAGCTCCACCAGGATGTCGTCGCGCACCAGCGAGCGCGCCGGGCGGTTCTTCAACTGCGCCAGGCGCGTGCGCCAGTCGGACAGCTCCGCCAGAACGGCCAGGCCCAGCGAATCCAGCTTCTTGCTGCCTTTGAGCTTGAAGAGCCGGTCCTGAGTAGGGGGGCGATAGAACTCCGCGTCTTCGTAGCGACGGAACTCCTCGCGGGCCCAGTCGCTGCGGCCGGCACGCTCCAGTCGGAGATTCAACTCCGCGTGAACGGCCGGCAGGTACCGAACGTCCTCCGCCGCATAGTGCAGTTGTTCGTCCGTCAGCGGCCGGCGGAGCCAATCCGTCAGCGTCTGCGACTTCGCCAGCGTGCGACGGGTGATGCTCTGCACGAGGCGCGACAGGCTGAGCGGGTAGCCCAGTCCAACCAGCCCGGCGGCAAGCTGCACGTCGAAGACGGCGCGCGGCGGGTTGCCGCACGCGCTCAGGCAGACCTCGCCATCCTCCTTCGGCGCGTGCGCGATCTTCTCTACCTGCGGGTCGACCAGCAGGTTCCAGAACGGAACGAGATCGATGCCGCCGGTGGGATCGATCAGAGTGACGCCATCGAGGTCGGCGACCTGGATCAGGCCGAGTCTGGCGAAATACGTGTCGTCGCGCACAAACTCTGTGTCGAACGCGAATACGCCGCGCGCCTTCCACCGCGCGCAGGCTTTTTCGAGATCCGACTGCGAGAGGATGATCTGGGCCGGGCCGGCCGGGGCAGGCTCAATGCGCTGCGCTTCGCGCCGGGTGCGCGACGCGCCCGTTTCGGCAGCGGTCGACGGCGTGCCGGCCGACGGCTGCGGCGCACCGCCGGACTGGACGCGTCGCTTGCGTTCGCCGCGCGGCGGCTTAGCTCCGTCCGACCTCATAGCGCACAAAACGGGAGACCGTCAGTTCGGGCACGGCGGCCTTGAGGACCTGACCGACCGACTGCTTATCATCCTTCACGAAGGGCTGCTCGAGCAGCACGAACTCGGCGAACCAGCGATCGAGCTTGCCGGTGATGATCTTCTCCGCGACCTGCGGGGGCTTGCCGGCGGCTTCCTCGGCGAAGCGCTTGCGCTGCTCGTCGACTTCGGCGGCGGCAACGTCCTCGCGACGCAGCGCGGACGGCATGATCGCGGTCACGTGCATGCAGACGTCGGTCCGCAGCTCGTTGGGGCAGTCGGCGCTCATGCTGACCATCGTGCCCTTGCGGCCGTCGTGATGCACGTAGTATCCGACCGTGTTTCGGAAGCTGTCCGCGCGGGCGATCTTCATGTTCTCGCGGATGCGGTTGAAGACCTCGTTGAGCTGGTCGCCGACGGTCAAGCCCTGCTTGCGCGGATGCGGCGCCTTGAGGATGGCGTCGGGGGTGGGCGCGTCCATGCCGGCGGCAACCTCGGCGGCGGCCTGGGCCAGCTCGATGAAGTCCTGCGTGCCGGCGACCGGCGCGGTTTCGCAGCGCAGTTCGACGATTCCGCCTCGGCTCCGGTCGGCACTGACGTGGCAGGCGATGCGCCCGTCGCCGGCCTCGCGATCGGCCATCTTGGCCGAGCGGACCATGCCCTGTTCCTTGAGCCAGTCGATGGCCCCGGCTTCGTTCCCGCCGCTGTGCAACAGGGCCTTCTTGCAGTCCATCATGGGCAGCCCCGTCTTCTTTCGCAGGGCGTTGACCATCTCGGCGGTTACAGCCATGTCCGGATCCTCCACTCACCTTCGGGCAATATTCGCACGCCGGCCGCCAACGCGCCGACGATCGTTACATCGGATTGCGCCAGGCGGCGCCTACGACTCGATCGCGGTGGTAGGCGTTGCCGCTCCGCTGTCGCTCGTCGAGGACACGTCCTGGCTGAGCGGAGCCGGCGTCGGGGCTTCCGACGGTCCGCTGCCGCGCGGCCCGCGCCGCCGCGGGCGCCCACCCTCGCCGCCGAAGTCTTCCGTCGGCACGCTCTCGGGCCGGGCGCGCTTGCCCTCCTCGACCGCGTCGGCCAGGCGCGTGATCACAAGCTGGATCGAGCGCATGCCGTCGTCGTTGCCGGGAATGGCGATGCTGGCGAAATCAGGATCCCCGTCCGTATCGAGCAGGCAAATGGTGGGAATGCCAAGCGAACGGGCTTCGCGGACGGCGTTGCTCTCCTTGCGCACGTCGACAATGATCAGTGCGCCGGGAAGCCGCGTCATGGTTCGGATGCCGCTGAGGTTTCGCTGAATCTTCTCGAGCTCGCGCGAAAGCGTCGACTTCATCTTCTTGGAATACCCGGTCTCCCAGGTGGGACCGCTGGCGAGCGCTTCGAGCTCTTCCAGGCGCTGCAACCGCGAGCGAATGGTGCGGAAGTTGGTCAGCGTGCCGCCGAGCCAGCGCTCGATCACGAACGGCATGGCGCAGCGCTCCGCCTGCTCCTTGACGATGTCGCGCGCCTGGCGCTTGGTTCCGACGAAGAGGACGTCCTGGTTGTTGGCGACGACCTTGGTCAGGAATTTCTGCGCGCGCAACATCCCGCGCAGGGTCTCGCGGATATCGATGATGTGGATTGAATTGCGTTTGCCGTAGATGAACGGCTTCATCTTCGGGTTCCAGCGCGAGGCGTGATTCCCGAAGTGGATTCCGGCGTCCAGCATCTCGCGGACCAGCGGTACGGCCAAGCGACACCTCCCACCAGCGACGGTCGCCCGTCCCAAGCCCCGAATCTGTATCTTCTGCCGGCCGCAACCTTTCCAGCGCTTCCGGCAACCAAGCCTGCCGAGCAGTGCCTGCTCGTGAACCGGGTAACATAAGGGCCGGTGAGGGCCAGCGTCAAGCGACCTGCCGGCCGGGCGCGCGTGTGCTCCGGTGCAACGGCTCCGCGGGGCGGCGAACCGGCCCGACGTTCATGGGTCCGCGACGAGCGTGCGATCCCGCGGCCGGGAAGCGAGCCAGGATCAGCAAGCGCCGCGAGCCGCCTCAAAAGCAACGGCGCGCCCGGCCGATAGTCATCGTGAGTTCGGCGTGACGTCGCGTGGGCCGCCGCTCGTGCGGGGCCGTCTGCGTGTCCGCCAACGGCTTGCGCACAGGCTGCACCCGGCATGCCCGAGATCCTGGCCCAGAACGAGATTGACGCGCTATTATCGTCCTTCTCGTCCGAGTCCCCCGGCGGCGACGCCGCGGCGAAAACCGATCCCTCCGCCTCGCGGGCCGCCTCCGACGCCGAGCGCGTCGAAGCCTACGACTTCCGGCATCCCGAACGCGTCAGCAAAGACCAGATTCGCGCGCTCTCGTCGGTTCACGAGGTCTTCGCACGCAATTTCGGCGCCATGCTATCCGGCATGCTGCGAACCATCGTGGATGTCCGCGTCGTGGGGGTCGAGCAACTCACGTACAGCGAGTTCATCCACTCGATGCCGAATCCAACCTGCTTCGTTACGCTGCAGGCGCCCCCGCTGGAAGGTAAGATCTGCCTCGAAATCAGCCCCCTGATCGTATATCCGATAGTCGATCGCCTTCTGGGTGGCGACAACTCGAACGTCTACATCCCGCAGCGCTCGCTGACCTCGATCGAATGGCGGCTGATCGGCAAGCTGGTCGACCGCGGCCTGGGGCTGCTCTCGGAAGTGTGGCGCAATCTCACCGAAGTGCGCTTCGAGATGGTCGAGACCGAGAGCAACCCGCAGCTCGTGCACATCGTCGCCCCAACCGAGGTGGTCGCCTTTGTTTCGTTCGAGATCAAGCTCGGGCAAACCGCCGGCACGATGAGCCTCTGTATCCCGTACAACACGATCGAATCCGTGCTGAGCCATCTGACCGCGCAGTCGTGGTTCTACCGGCCGCGCGCCGCGACGGACGTGCAGCGTCAGCGGATCGCGCGCAACCTGTCACGCGGAACCATCGAGCTGACGGCGTTTCTCGGCACCGCCCGCGTGCGGCTGAACCAACTGCGAGGGCTCTCGCCGGGGGACATCATTCCCCTCGACAAGCGCGTCAACGCTCCACTGATTGTCTGCATCGGCGGACGTAACAAGTACGCGGGCGGGGCGGGGCAGGTACGCGGACACCGCGCCATTCGGATTCAGCGGCAGGCCCTGGGCGACGAGCCGGTCTGAAGCGCCGCAGCTCCAAGCGCCAACTCGCGGGCCAGTTCGCTCAGTTCCGTCATTCCGGTGCAGCAGACGATTCCCGGCAGCGCTTTGCAGACCTCGGCCCGAAAAGCCCGGCCACCCACCGCCAGCGTCGCCCCTTGGGCGCCGGCCACGTCGAACAGCCGGGTGCAGCCGGCGATCAGGCGCTCGTCGGATTCCGTTGTGCTCGCGCTCAGCCAGACCAGCCGCGGACGTAGCTGCCGAATCGCCGCCACCAGCGTAGAGAACGGCAGGTGCACGCCGAGCGACTCCGCCTGCCAGCCCGCGGCACGGAGCGCCAGCTCGGCCATGTGGACTGGGACCGCGAACCAGTCGCCCTCCGTCGCGCCGCCGATGGCGCGCGGGGCGTCGGGCGCCGGCGGTGCGAAGAGCCACTGCAACCGATTGAGCGTTCGCAGGCAGATTTCGCAGCCGCGGCGCTCCTGATAGATCTCGAGGTGACCGGCTTCCCAGCGGCGTCCGATCTCCGCGAGGACAGGTGCGATGACTTCGTCCGCGATGGCGGGAAACGGTTGGCCGGCCAGATGCAGGTCGATGACGATGCGCTGAAAGGCCTGCTCGTCTCCGGCAGCCAGCGCGTCAGCGCCCTGACTGACCGCCCGGGCGGAAGTGGTCTTGCCTTTGCCGGTCGTCGAAGGCAGCCCCAGAATCTCGGGCCGAATCGGGGCACGTCCGGATTCTTGCAGGAATCTCAGAACGGCGTGGAGCGGCAGCCGGCGGTGTCCACCGACCGTACGGGTGGCTTCGATGACGCCCTTGTCGCACCATCGCTTGAGTGACGCTTCGCTGACACCGATCGCCAGCGCGACCTGGCGGGGGCTGAGATGCTCCATCAGCGCAAACCCAGTCACTCCGTAGGCAAGCCATCCGAATCTTAGTGTGTTCCGAGTGTCCCGGAGCCGTTTTCGCGGCCGGGAGTTGCGACCATCCGCGGCGGACGCCAGCGCCAGGCAGAACGCGGCGCGGCGCCCCGGCAACGTCCCGGAGGCGCCGCGCTCGCTTTGCCAGATTGCGTTTTCGTTACAGGCCGGCTCGGGCAGCCGACACCAACGCCTCCAGTTGCTTCACGTACGCGTCGAACGCTTGCCCGCGTTGCAGCGCGAAGTCCTTTTCCATGCGCGCCGCGACGCCGGTGATCGCCTCGTAGCCGTACGAGCCGCCCGCTCCCTTGAGCTGGTGCGCCAAGGCACAGAGGCGCGCCCAGTCGTCGGCGGAGTACGCCGCTCGAAGATCCGTGATTCGCTCGCGCAGCGAGTCGACGAACTCGAGCACGATCTCGCGCATGTCCGGGTCTTCCTGGACCAGCGTCGACTTCAGCACGTCGGGAACTGCATGGGTCTCAGGCATCGTATCGCGCCCCCCCTCTCGCTCAGGATCGGCCGAACCCGGCTGCCGGCAGAGGATTCACCGAAAAGCCGCTCGCGGCTTCTGTTCGGTGGCGGCCAGACTTTGGTCGCATGAGCCTCCGGTCGATGAAGGTGCAGGGCCATAAACGGACGTTGGCTGCTGAACCCGCACCGGCGCTCGCTCGTAGAGTCATGCGGCAGCCACTAGAATGCTGGCATACGCCTGAGTCGAGAGGCAAGAGGAGCCCGCAGTATGTGTGGAATTGTCGCTTATATCGGCCAGCGCGACGCCTGTCCGATCCTGGTCGAGGGCCTCAAGCGTCTCGATTATCGGGGGTACGATTCCGCCGGCCTGGTGCTGATTCGCGACGGCCAACTGCACGTCCGCCGCGCGCCTGGTCGAATCGCCAACCTCGAACGGATGCTCGACGGTCTGCCGAGCCGCTGCCAGATCGGCATGGCCCACACGCGTTGGGCCACGCACGGCGCGCCGACCGAGCGAAATGCCCACCCGCACCGCGACGCGACCGGCCGCATGGCGCTGGTGCACAACGGGATTATCGAAAACTACCAGGTCCTGAAAAAGTTCCTCTCCGCCGAGAACATCACGCTCGACAGCGATACCGACACCGAGGTGCTCGCCAAGCTGATCGGGCACTTCTACAAGGGTAAGCTCGAAGACGCCGTCCGGCAGGCCCTGCGCGAGGTGCGCGGCACCTTCGGCATCACGGTGCTGCACGCCGACGAGCCCGACAAGGTTGTCGCAGCCCGCCGCGGCAGCCCGCTCATCATCGGCGTCGGCCAGGGCGAGAATCTGGTCGCCTCGGACGCGGCGGCGATCATCCAGCACACCGCGCAGGTGATCTACCTTTCGGACAACGAGGTTGCCACGATCACGCGCGAGGGCTTTGCGACGACCACGCTCGACGCCGCTCCGGTCAGCAAGGACATCGAGGAAATCGAGTGGACGCTCGAACAGCTCGAGCTCGGCGGCCATGAGCACTTCATGGCCAAGGAGATCTTCGAGCAGCCCGAGGCGCTGCGCAACTGCCTGCGCGGGCGCATCGATCTCGAGGACGGGCGGGTGGTGCTGGGCGGACTGGCCGGCGTCACCAAGGCGCTGGCGCAGACGCACCGCATCATCCTGACCGCGTGCGGAACGGCCTGGCACGCGGGCCTGATCGGCGAGTATCTCATTGAAGAGTTGGCCCGCATCCCCTGCGAGACCGAGTATGCCAGCGAGTTCCGCTACCGCAACCCGGTCATCGAGGACGACACGACTCTGCTGGCCATCTCGCAGAGCGGCGAGACAATCGACACGCTCGCGGCGCTGCGCGAGGGGCGCGAGCGCGGGGCCAATGTCATCGGAATCGTCAACGCGGTCGGCTCGACCATCGCACGCGAGACCGACGCCGGCGTGTACCTGCACGTCGGCCCCGAGATCGGCGTTGCGTCCACCAAGGCGTTCGTCGGGCAGGTCAGCGTGCTCGCGCTGCTGGCCGCCTACTTTGGCCGTCGCCGGCACCTCAGCCAGTCCGCCTGTCACGCCTACCTGCGTTCGCTGAACGAAATCCCGTCCGCGATCGAGCGGGCGCTCGAGCTCGACACGCAGGTTCGCAGGATCGCCGGCGAGTACGTCGACGCCGGCAACTGGCTCTACCTCGGCCGCGGCCTGCAATACCCGGTCGCGCTCGAAGGCGCGCTGAAGCTCAAGGAAATCAGCTACATCCACGCCGAGGGACTGCCCGCCGCCGAGATGAAGCACGGCCCGATCGCGCTGATCAGCGAGGACATGCCCGTTGTCGTGCTCGCCCCGCACGGACACTGGTACGAGAAGTCGATCGGCAACATCGAGGAAGTCCGCAGCCGCGGCGGCCGCATCATCGCCGTCGCAACCGAGGGCGATGAGGAGATTGCGCGCCTCGCTGAGCACGTGCTCTACGTTCCCGACGTGCCCGAACTGCTTCAGCCGCTCGTCACCGTCATTCCGCTGCAACTGCTGGCGTATCACGCCGCCGTCCTGCGCGGCTGCGACGTGGACAAGCCGCGGAATCTGGCGAAGGCCGTCACGGTGGAGTAGGGGGGCGATCCGGCGTTCGAGCCGCGCGCGGCGTCCTGGAACACGCGGCGCTTACGTATCAGCAGCTCCGTTTCCAGCGCCGCATGGTCCGCGCCCGGCGTCCACCCGTCGCAGCAGCGCCAGAATCAGCAGCCCCATCAGCACGATCGGCGGTCCTTCGCAGAGCGTCCACGCCAGCGGCATCGGTGCCCACGCGTCGATCCAGACCATCGCCACGCCGAAGACCACCGAACACCAGCCCAGGTATCGGATCACCGGCGAAAACCGCCGCACGTCGCGCGCCAGCGCAATCGCCAGCCCGCCGTGCAGGGCGTACAGCCCGCTGATGGAGCGCGTGAGGTATTCGGTCAGCGGGGCGGCGGGGAACCTGCCCAGGCCGAGCCACTCGTGAATCCCGGCCATCCAGAGGGTCGGCATCACGAGCGCACCCAGCGCGAGCAGCAACATCACGCCGAGCAAACGCAGCAACCACGCCAGCAGACGTTCGGCCGAGAGCATCGCCGGATAGAATACCCACGGACATCCGTGCGGCGGAGGTCATGCAGGTTGGACAATCGGCGACGCATCCCGCCCGGACATTGGCGCCCGTTGCTGGCCGCCGTGGCCTTCGGGGCGCTGGCGCTGGGCCTGGCGGATCCGCTACTGCGCGGCGCAACGTTGGCCCTGGGATATCCGCCGCCCGTGGGAAGCGCGGTGAGCGTGGCGATCGTTCTTCCGGCGCTGCTGTGCTGGAACGCCGTAGCCTATCCGCGGCTCGACTTCTGCCTGGCGACCCTTGCGCTTGGGTTGTTCCTATTCTCGGAGTCAGCGGGCGTCGCACACTCGATCGAAGCCCGGTCCTGGAGTTCGCAGGTACTTTCGCCCCCACCTCCCGGCGTCGTCATTCCGGCGTACGACCTCGGTCGTTTGCGGGAAATCGGTGGCCTGGCGCTCTTGTCCATGCCCCAGACCGTCGGCCTCTTGCTCGTGGCCACGGCGATCGCCCACCGCTACCGCGTCGTCGGCGAGCCCGATCCGCTGACCTGCGCCGAATGCGGCTACTCGCTGATCGGCCTGACGGAGCCGCGCTGCCCCGAATGCGGCGCGCCGTTCGCGCTGCAAGGGACGTAGACGAGCCCGACAACGAACCCGCATCGGAATAGCCGGTCGGGTTTCGCATCTTTTTCGCCGTGGACCCTTGTCACGCGGACGCGGCTGTGGACACTGCGCCGGGGAAAGCAGTCCTGCCACGCCGCCCAGGAGTTGGCCATGCAACCTGTCGGGCCCGATACGCCGCCGACCGCCGAGCTTCGTTCCGAACACCGCGTCATCGAGCAGGTACTCGACGTGCTGGCGCGGCTGGTCGATTCGCCCTGGCGCGGCGAACCGGCTGCGCTGGCCGGCCTGCGCGACTGCGTCCGCTTCTTCCGGCTGTTCGCCGACGCCTGCCATCACGGCAAGGAAGAGGACCTGCTCTTTCCCGTGATGGAGGCCGCGGGCATTCCGCGCGAAGGCGGACCGATCGGCGTGATGCTGTACGAGCACCGGCTCGGTCGCCAGCACGTGCGCGCGATGGCCGCGGCGCTGGACGGGATCGACGCGGGCCAGCCGGACGCCGCCGACCGATTCACCGCCGAGGCCCGCGCGTACATCGATCTGCTCCGCCTGCACATTCGCAAGGAGGACGACGTTCTGTTCGTGATGGGCGAGCACGTCACGCCGCCCGGCGAGCAGACCCGCCTGGCGGGACAGTTCTGCCAGTTTCGATGCCAGGCGTTCGAAGGCAGTACGCGCGACGAATTGATCCAGTTGGCCGACAAGTTGTCGCAGCAGTGGAAGTAGCGCGGCGGGCTTCGGCCGGAGGTTCGAGCAGGCCGCGCGCCCGAACGGGGAGACGTTGGAGATGTCCGGACCGCTCTTCGATGCCAGCATTCCGGCCCGCAGCCGACTGGTCGAGCTCATTCAGCTCCAGGCGGCCACGATCGTCAGTCGAGCCCTGGTCCATCAGCCCGGCGGCAAGCTGGTGCTGTTCGGCATGGGAGCGGGGCAGGAAATCAGCGAGCACCGCAGCCCGTTCACCGCGATCGTGCACGTCCTGGATGGTGAGATCACCGTCACCGTCGACGGCGCGGCGCACGAGCTGCGCCCCGGCGACTGGCTGCTGATGCCCGCGAATCTGCCCCACGCCCTGCGGGCCACGTCCGACGTGCGATTCCTGCTCACCATGCTGCGGGCCGAGGCGCCGAGCCAGTCGGCGTAGGGCTTCCCGGCCGCTGAGCCGCCCGGCGAATACGCTGTCCCGCGGCCGGTTCCTCGCGACAATACTCGTGGAGCCGAGGTGAGATGGTTTCCGAAGGGAAGGGCGTCCGGCAGGATCCGCGCGCCGTCTTCGAAATCCTGGCGCGCGAGCACTGCGACATGCTGGCGACGTTTGTCTCCGCCTGCCTGCCGCGCGGCGCCTCGGTCGAGGACGTCGTGCAGGAAGCGCTGGTCACCGCTTGGCGAAAACTTGACGAATTCGACGTCAGCCAGCCCTTCGGCCCCTGGCTGCGCGGCATCGCCTGGCGAATCCTTCGCGCCGAGCAGCGCATGACCGCGCGGCGGCTGCGGTTGCTCCATGGCTACGTTCAGGAGCGAATCGAGCAGCAGATGGTCAGCATCGAACGACAGCCCGGCGACACCTGGGGCGACAAGCTCGAGCGGCTGCACGGCTGCATCGAAGATCTGCCCGCCGAGCTGCGTCAGATACTGCGGCCTTACTACTGGGCGGACGAGCCGCTGGCGGGCATCGCGCAGCGGCTCAACCTCGCGTACGAAACGGTCAAGAAGCGCCTGCAACGCGCCCGATTGCTGCTGGCGGGCTGCCTCCAGTCGCACTCGGTCCTCGCGCCGGGAGCAGGGGAATGACGAATCATTCGCACCCGGATCGCCGCGTGGAGCAACTCGCCGGAGAACTGCTGGACCTGGTACCGTCGCCGGTTTCCGCCGTGGCCGAGCTTACGCTGAATGAAAAGGACGAGCTGGCCGATGCGCTGGTGGTGGACGCGCTGCTGCGTGAGTCGGCGGCGCGGGAGCGCGGGCTTTCGGCCGGCCGAACGGAGCGAATCCTGACGGGGCTGCGCGGCGCGGGTTCTCCGGCGCGCTTGCGGCTGGTGCCGGGCGCGCCGCGCAGGTCGTCGCGCTGGCTCGCGGGCGGACTCGCGACGGCCGCGGCCCTGGCGTTCTTCCTGATGCTGATGACGCCCGCGCCGGCCAATCTGGCCCATGCGGCCCTGGCGCGCAGCATCGCCGCGGCGCGCGAGCCGATCGACCGGCAGTACGCGCTGCGCATCGAGCTGGTGCCACGCATGCTGGGAGAGCGCGTGATCGTCGGAGAGGTGAGCGTGCGCGGCGAAGCGCGCTTCGTCTCGCACGTGCGCGGCGCGGATGCGACCCGCGCGATTGAGCTCTCCATGGGATTCGACGGCCAGGAGCTCTGGATGTCCCCGCCGACGGCGCTGCTGCGCGGGTTGGCGTTGCGGCGGTTGATGGCGCTTGACGACGCCGAGCAGGAGCGGCCGCGCGAGCTGCTCGACATCGGCCGGGCGCTTCAGCGCCTGCGCACCTTTGAGTACTGGGTTGAGCTGCTGCCGGACGAGCCCTTGGCCGAGCAGGGCGGCGCGCCGGCCACCTGCCTGCGGGCCACGTATCACGGCGGGGCACCGCTTCGCCCGCGGCGGGTCGAAATCTGGGCCGACCCGCAGACCGGCGTGATCTGGAAGCTGGTCGAAGCGTGGCCGGAGGACAGCGTCGGCCCGTTCCGGCGCGTCGAGCTGATCTACCAGGGCGCGGTTCCGCAGGATGATTCGATCTACGAGCGGCCGGAATAACGCCGTCAACCGCACCCTTGCATCCAGGTTGCTCAGCCGGGGCGGACATCGCGCACCGAACCCAGCCACCGGGCGCGGGCTGGCCACCCGACCCGCCTCCGCCGCGTCTCCGCGCACCTAAACCGTACCCCAAACTGGCTTTTCGGGGCGCTGGGCCCGCGGTAGAATGGATCCGGCGACCGGGATCGGGCAGCCTGTGAGGTTTCAGCGGGCCGGGCAAGTCTGCCGCCGCGTCGTTCTCGATCGAGAACCACCCAGCAGGCCCCGTAGCTTGTATGCAGGGCTCCTCGCGTATCCCAGCCGCGCCAGGGAAGGGGAGACCAAATGGGCAGTGGCAGCAAGGTTGACGCCGTGGAGTGCCGTTGGGCAGTTGCCCTGTGGCTCCTGCTGGGGGTCACCTCGGCGTCGGGTCAGTATTCCATCCGCGTGAGCATCGCCTCCGACGGTACGCAGGGCGATATGCAGAGTTGGGTGCCGTCCATCTCGTCGGACGGACACTTCGTCGCGTTCCATGCCCTCGCGTCGAACCTCGTGGTTGGCGACACCAACGACGACTACGACGTCTTCGTTCGCGACCGTGAGAGCGACGCCACCTACCGCGTCAGCGTGTCCTCATCCGGTCTCCAGGCGAACGGCCCGAGCGGCTACGGCTCCATCTCCCCCGACGGGCGCTACGTGGGGTTTGACAGCAGCGCGACGAACCTCGTCGCGGGCGACACCAATAACAACTATGACGCGTTCATTCGCGACCTTCTGAACGGCACCACCATTCGCGTGAGCGTCGCGTCCGACGGCACGCAGGGCAACGCCAGCAGTGGGTACGCGTCGGTCTGCCAGGGCGGTCAATACGTCGCCTTCGTGAGTACCGCAAGCACGCTTATTCCGATCGACACCAACGGCGCCGATGACATTTTCGTCCGCGACGTCCTGAACGGAATCACGACGCGCGTCAGCGTCGCTTCCGACGGAACGGAGAGCAACGGCTCCAGCGCGATTCCGTCCATTTCTGCCGACGGCCGCTACGTCGCCTTCTACAGCACAGCTACGAACCTCGTACTCAACGACACGAACAATACCTACGACGTCTTCGTGCATGACCGCCAGACGGGCGTCACAACGCGCGTCAGCGTCTCCTCGGACGGCACGCAGGGCAACAACTGGAGTTCCTGGCCGTCGATTTCCGCCGACGGGCGCTATGTGGCCTTTTACAGTCGCGCCACCAACCTTGTGGCGGGCGACACGAACGCTCGCGACGACGTGTTCGTGCGCGACCGCGACACCAGCACGACAACCCGCGTCAGCGTCTCTTCCGCCGGCGTGCAGGGGAATAACCACAGCGGCGCGTACGGGCTTGCGATCTCGCCGGACGGACAGTACGTGGCCTTCGAGAGCCGCGCCACCAATCTGGTGACGGGCGACTCGAACGGAGCCGGCGACGTCTTCATCCGCAACCGAACGACCAACAGCACGGTTCGCGTCAGCACCGCATCGAATGGAGCGCAGGCCAACGGATCCAGTGACCTGACCATGAATCGGGCGCTCTCCGCCGGCGGTCGCTACGTCGCCTTCAACAGCCTCGCTACGAATCTCGTGGCCGACGATACCAACGGCGCCAATGACGTCTTCGTACACCGATATTCCGCGGGTTTTCTGGGCGACTGGGACGGCGACGATGACGTCGACATCGACGACTTTGCGCGATTTCCAACCTGCGACAGCGGGCCGATCGGGTCGCCGGACTGGGTCATGCCATCCCAGCTATGCCGGGACGTGTTCGACTTTGACGGCGATTCCGATGTCGATGCCGTGGATTTCGCGGCCTTCCAGGCGGCGTTCGGCGGTCCCTGAGCGGCTTGCCTGGCGAATGCACGAGGATATGATGCGCGGCAAGTGCCGACGGCCTGCCTGATGGGCTTTAAGTTCCGTCGTCGGCGCAGGTTCACGGCGAAGCCAGGCCGGGAGCGAGTTGCGGGTGTAGCTCAATTGGTAGAGCATCAGCCTTCCAAGCTGAACGTCGCCGGTTCGAACCCGGTCACCCGCTGTCTTCGGAGACCCAGGCGGCGGCGCGCTGCGTGGCAGCCCAGAGGCCGTCATCAAAAGGTCGGCCGCCACTGACTTCTTCGCGCCGGCCAGTCCCCCCAGTGGCCTAGCGTCCGTTCCGCCCTTCGTCTGACCGCTCGTGGCTCGCGTCCCCGAGCGCCGCCAGCGCCTTGGCCTCCGGCGGGAGACCCTGAAGGTACAGGCTGCGGTGCGGGAAGGGGATCTCGATGCCGAGCTGGTCGAAGCGCTTCTTGATGCGGCGGAGCAGCTCGCGCTTGACGGTCCACTGCTTGAGCGGGCGGGTCTTGATGAAGAACTTGATCACCACCGCGGAATCCGCGAACTCATCGACGCCGAGCATTTCGGGCATTTCGAGGATCAGCCCGCGGAAGTTCTGGTCGCGGCGCAGCTCCTTGGCGAGTTCGACCAGTTCCTCCATCACGCGGTCGACGTCTTCCTTGTAGGCAACCGGGATGTCGAACAGGGCGCGTGACCATCCATAAGTCATGTTGCTGACGCGGGTGATCTCGCCGTTCGGCACGATGTGCAGGGTGCCATCCAGACCGCGGAGCTTGGTGACGCGCAGGGTGATGCTCTCGACCTGCCCCGAAACGTCGCCGATCTTGACGACGTCGTCCAGGGTGTACTGATTCTCGAGCAAGATCATGAATCCGTAAAAGTAGTCGCGGATGAGGTTTTGGGCACCGAAGGCGACCGCAAGGCCGAAGACGGCGGCACCTCCCATGAGGGGGATGATGTTGACGCCCACCTCGGTGAGGACCATGAGCCCGCCGCCGGCGTAGATGGCGACGTTTGCGGCGCTGTGTGCCACGCCGACAAGTGTACGGGCCCGGCTTTCGCGGTCTTCGCGGCTTCCGCCGTCAGCTCGCCCGCTCATGAGATACACGATGCGTTTGTCCGCGAGGCGCGTCACCCAGAGCAGGGCGAACATGGCGATCAATATGCCGCCGACCTTGGGCCCATGCACGAGCAGCCAGCGCCAGAGGTTGCGCGGCGAGAGCGGGCTTTCCAGGCTCTCGACGCGCTTCTGAGCAGCCTCGGACTCGGCGGCGCGCTTCTGAGCCTCCTGCATGGCGGCGATCTGCTCGGATTGCAGGCCGGCCAGCTCATTCTGGTAATCGTTGAGGCGGTCGGTACGCTCGCGAATCTCGGCCTGGGTTTCGCGCAGCCGCTGGCGCGCGGCGGAGATCTGCTCGCGCAGGTCGCCCAACTCCTCGGGCTTGCCGCCTTCCTGCAATCTCTTCTGCAACGTGTCGTAAAGCGTGCGTTCGGTCTGCTGCGCGTTGTCGGCCTTCTGTCGGCTCGTGGCGAGCTGCTTGGTTTCAAGCTCAATGCTGCGGTGCAGAGCGTTCATGCGCTCGGTGATGGAAGCGACTTCCTGTTGCGCGCTCTTGGCCTCCTCCTGCTTGCGGGTCGCCATCTCCCGCGCCTCGATCACCTCGGGCGCGAGGGTCGCGGTGCCCGCTTGCTCTCCGGCCGCGGGCGCTGACGGCTGCTCCTCGGCCGGCGGCGCGAGGGGGTGCTGCGCGGGTGCGGCCTGCCGGGCTTCGGCGGGCTGGACTGGCGACGACTCCGGCTGCCTCGCCGCTTCGGCGGTTTCCTGCGCGGCCGGCTGGCTGCCAGGCTGCGACGTGGTTGGGGTCTCACCCTTGAGCCGCTTCAGGGCTTCGGCGTCCTGCTGAATCTTGGATTGCAGCGTCGCAACCTGCTCCTGGAGCGTCTTGCGCTCCTGAATCGCCAGATCGAATCGCTCCTTGGCCAGTTTGTGCTTCGGCTCCAGCTCGGCGAGGGTCTTTCGCAGCTCCTCTTCCTTGCCGGCATCGTCTTCGCTCAGCGACGCAAGTTGCCGGCGGAGGCCGGTCAATTGGCTGTCCAGCTCGGCGAACGCGGCTTCCGCCTGCCTGAACTCCGACGCTGGATCGCTCAGCTTGCCGTTCAACTCATCCAACTGCCGCGTGGCTTCATCGATGGAGCGTTGCAGGCGCGCGATCTTCTCGGCGTCACTCGGAGCTTGCGCCGCAGCCGGGGGTGCGGTCGTACTGGACTGGAACGCGCTCGCCGCGGAAGCGGGAACCGGCGCGGAGGCCGTTGCGGAAACCTGCGCCAGAGTGCCGACCATTACGCCGACGGCCGGAATGAGTCGCTTCGCCATGGGTCCTCCGTGCCCAGCGTCGGCGCCGCGCAACGTGCGGGCGCGGTCGATTCCGCCCGGGGGGCGGTTCCGCGGATGTCACGCCGTCTGCGGCTGATCCGCGTCGTCGACCGGGGCCATCGGCAGCAGCAGTCGCACGACCCGCTGCGACTCCGGCGCCGCATCGGCGAAACCGGGAAAGAACTCGCGGTCGGCGTCGCTCGCCGGCTTAAGCTGGTCGAACCAGGTCGCGCGGCGGTCAAACCGTGCGAAAAACGGCCGCCGCACCAGCTTCGGGTTGCGGGCCTGAAGGTATTGCAGGATGAAGGCCTTCTCGCCGGCGATTTCGGTGATTCCCAGGAAGTGCACCTTTCCCGTCAGCGTGGACATCGAGGGGCCGCGCACCGTTCGTGCCAGCCCGGAGACGCGGTTGTAAGCATTGCGATAGATCGTCCAGCAGCGTGCCAGCGGCACCTCGAAATACTCCCGGGCGCCGGTGTCACGCTCAACAAACGCGTAGTACGGCACGCAGCCGAGGCGAACGCCCGTCTTCCACAGCTCGACCCACACGCCGGAGCGGTCATTCACGTGCCGGATGATCGGGCTCTGCATGCGGATGTTCGCGCCGGTCGCGCGAATTCGGCGAACCGCCTCGCGCGCGATGGGCGTTGAGAGCTCCACGGGGTGGCTGTAGTGGGCCATGATCGCAAGCTGCCGTCCGGATGCGATGACACGCTCGAAGAGGTGCAGGACGTCGTCGGCATCCGGATCGGTTACGAAACGCTGCGGCCAGTAGGCCACGGATTTCGTGCCGATGCGGACGGTGTGCAGGTGCTCGAGCGTCGGATCGAGCAGCGGCTCGACGCAGGCGCGCAGATTTCGCGCGCTCATGACCAGCGGATCGCCGCCGGTGATCAGGACATTGGTGACCTCGGGGTGATCGCGCAGGTAGCCGACAAGCGGCTCAACGTCATGGCTGGCGAATTTCAGGTCTTCCATGCCGACGAACTGCGCCCAGCGGAAGCAGAAGGTGCAATATGCGTGGCAGGTCTGGCCGTGGCCCGGAAAGTACAGCACGGTTTCGCGATACTTGTGCTGCACGCCGGCCAGCGGCTGGCCGCGCCAGGTGGGCACATTGTGCGTCATCTGCCCGGCCGGATGCGGGTTGAGCTCGCGGCGAATCCGATCGACTTCGCGATCGAGCGCTGCTCGGGCAGCGCCGGCGCGAAGCAGGCCCTCGATCGCCTCGTAGTCGCAAGGGTGCAGCATGCCGCGCTGCGGGAAGGTGAGCTGGAAGATCGGGTCGTTCGGGACGCGCGACCAGTCGATCAATTCCCGCGTGACGTAGGCGTTCGTGCGAAACGGCAGGACCTCGGAGACGACCTGAACGGCTTCCCTGACATCCGGAGCGAGCCGCTGCCAGAAATCACTCCGCTCGACGTTCGAGCGCGTGATGGGCCGATATCGTTCCTGCGGCCAGGAATTGCTGCCGACGGCTTCGACGGGGTTCGCCTGGATCATCGCGGTTGCCCTCCCGACGAGTGCGGACTCGCCTCGGCGTTATGGCTGTCGGCGAGGCGCCGTTCGCGGCGCCTTCCCTGTGCCCGGCATCCGGCCCGGCCTCGGCCGCGGCCTGGGTGCCGCAGGCACGCGATCAAACCTCCATCTAGCTTCATGTGAAGATATTCGGTTTTTGGCTTGATGTCAAGCTACTTGACATAGAGCGATGCTGCGCTATACTGACGGGTACTATGAACACCGCAGTTCCCTCCGCGCAGCCCGAGTGCGAGCCTGCGCAGCCGCTTGAACGTGACGCCGTCGACCTTTTCATCGAACAATGGAAGCGCGAACGTCCGGACCTCGATCCGGCTCCGCTGGGCGTCGTCAGCCGGGTGCTGATGCTCGCGAAGTTTCTCGAGCAGGGGGCGGATCGCGCGCTGGAGCGCTACGGGCTGAGCCTGTGGCAGTTCGACGTGCTGGCGGCGCTTCGCCGGTCCGGGCCGCCTTTCAAGCTCTCGCCCTCGCGGCTCATTCAGTTCGTGACGCTGACGTCCGGGGCGATGACGAATCGGATCGACCGGCTCGAAGACCTCGGGCTGGTGACACGGGAAGCCGACCCCGCCGATCGCCGCGGCGTGCTGATTGCGCTGTCGGAGGCGGGCCGGTCGATGGTCGACGATGCGATTGCGGCTCGGCTGGACGATGCCCGGCGCAGCCTGTCCGAGCTTCAGGAGACAGACGTGGCGGCACTCGCCGCGCTGCTTCGGAAGCTGCTGGTCGGCTACGCGGCGGCGTGTGGGCCTTCGCGCCGGCGGCGGGGCGTCGCGAGCGGCAACGGCCGCTCGGCTCCATGAGCGCGCGACGCGCTCACCGCGCAGCTCAGCTCAGTCCGCTCTTCAAGTGCTCGAAGGAATTCCGGCAGGCGGGGCAGTAGTAGATCATCCGGCAGCGCGTCGGACCGAATCGGCTTTCAAGCTGTGTTTCCGTCGATCGGCAGTAGGGGCAGGGAACGCAGCGCGGCGTTCCGCCGATCGTCAGCGGGACCGTCACGCCGTGACTGCGCAGCGATTCCCGGCCCGCTGGGCTGATGCGCTCGGTCGTCCACGGCGGATCATTTACGAAGCGCACCTCCACCTCTGCAACGCCGGGCAGACCGCCTACGCGCTGCCGGACTTGATCGCGAATCATGTCGAGAGCCGGGCAGCCCACAAACGTCGGCGTGATCGTGATCACCACGCGATGGCCGGTGGCGGCGGCGCTCACCGGCGCGATCTGCACATCCTCGACGATCCCGAGATCGACGATGCTGATCGGCATCTCGGGATCGAGAATGGTCGCGAGCGTCGAGAGCAGTTCCTGCCTGGAGAGCATGGCTGCTGCGTTCGCCTTCACGGTCCGACCCCCGATTCACAGCGACTAGGGCGCGCGGTGATGCCGTGTGCCCGGGAGATGCTACCAGCGTGCCTCGGGCTCGACTCGATAGACCTCGCTCAATTCGCTGAGCATTTCGGCAAAGGCCGGCGAGTGCACGCCCGAGCGGCCGCCGCGCTGGTTCGCCGGCCAGGGCTCGATGGTGATGGTCAGGCCGGCTTCGCGCACGAGATTCTCCATCGTGCCGAGCCACTCCGCGAACATGTCGCCGCTTCCACGCGGATAGAGACCGCTGGACTCGAGCGCGGCGAGCCCGGCAGTGGGCTCGAACATGCTCGCGGCGAGCGGCGCCAGCCGGTCCAGGGCGGCCTGTATGCGGTCGCGCGATTCGACGTTAGCCTTGCCGAGCCGGTGGATCCACGCGTCTGCATGACCGAGACTGAGTCGCTCCTCGGAGAGAATGCGGCGCGCCAACGACGCCAGCTCGCCGTGTGCGGAGCGCGCCAGCCGTCCCAGGCGCAGCATCTCGAAGTGGTCGCAGAAGAACTGCCGGGCGATGGCTACGCTCCAGTCGAACTCGTCGGCAATCTCGACCAGCGCGCAGCAGCGGTATTCCTCAGGCTTGCGCCCGTAGGCGACCTGGTCTGCATCTCCCTGCGTCATGGCCATGGCCGCGATGAATTCGTACAACGCTCCGGCGTGGGCGAGATCATCCTGGGCGAGCGCGGAAAACGCGATGTCTTCTTCCAGGATCGGCGCCAGGCCGGTCCAGTCGGCGTTGCGGTGGCCCAGGAAGAGCTTGTCGTCGGCGAGACTGAGCAGCAGCTCACGCAGCGCGAGGGTTTGATCCGGGGATAAGGCGGTCATGACGGCTCCGGAAGTAAAAGAGCAGGGCATCCCAGCCCGACCGAACCGCAGCCCCTTGCGTCAACGGCCATGGCGGCGCCCGAGCGGCGCGGCGACGCGGCGCCGGCAAGGTCAAGGGGGCTAGAAATGCTCCTTGATGTCTTCGTTCTTGTACGTCTCGTACTCGCGCTGGGTCATGAAGTGCCGCCACTTCTCGCCGACGTTGTAGCCGTGCGCGAACCGGTACGACTGATCCGTCAGCCGGAAGACCAGGTCCTTGTCGTAGTCCGTCCGCAGGATGGCCGTGCGCGGCACAACCCAGACCTGAACGCACTGCTGATCGCGCCCGAAGTGCTCGCGGGCGAACAGCAGCGCCATCTGGTCGTCGGGCGCGTCCACGCTGCCGGCGTGCGCGTGGGGCTTGCCGTGCTCGACCTGCACGAACACTTCGTAGGGTTTCAGATCGCCTTCGGGGGCGGACGCGAGGTCGCCGGTCGCTTCGCGCACGGATGCTCGAATCTTGGACATGCTTCACAGGATAAGCCAATTGCGGCAAAAGGGAACACTTTCGCAGCCTCGCTTGCCGGGAAGCAGGCGGCGGCTACCATTGGGCATTCGTGCCTCGCGAGCCCCGGTCACCGGCTCGCGGCGAACTCGAAACCCGCTCGCTTCCAGGGGGAGATTCGAAATGCGTCGACTCACGCTTAGCGCCTGCGCGTGGCTGGCCGTGTGCACCGCGCTCGACCGCCCGGGCGTCGCCCAGGATCAGGACGCCATCACGATCGAGGCGAAGAAGGTCGCCGGCAACGTCTACATCCTTGAAGGGCAGGGCGGCAACGTCGCCGTCACGGTCGGCGACGACGGCGTCTTCATGATTGACGACCAGTTCGCCCCGCTCACCCCCAAGCTTCAGGCCGCGATAGCGAAACTCAGCTCGCAGCCTGTGCGCTTCCTGGTGAACACGCACTGGCATTTCGACCACACCGGCGGAAACGAGAACTTCGCGCGGTCTGGGTCGATCATCGTCGCACAGGAGAACGTGCGCAAGCGCATGAGCACCGACCAGTTCTTGGAGGCGTTCAACCAGAAGGTGCCGGCGGCGCCGCCCAAGGCGCTGCCCGTCGTCACCTTCCGCGAGGGCGTCACGTTTCACTGGAACGACGACGAGGTCCGCGTCATCTCGGTGCCGCCGGCGCATACCGACGGCGATTCGATCGTGCACTTCGTCTCGGCCAACGTGATTCACACCGGCGACGTGTACTTCAACGGCTTCTACCCGTTCATCGACGTAACCGCGGGCGGATCGATCGACGGCATGATCGCCGGGGTCGATCGTGTGTTGGCAATCGCCAACGGTGAGACCAGGATCATTCCCGGGCACGGCCCGCTGTCGGGCGTCGCGGAACTGAAGGCGTATCAGGCCATGCTGAAAGCGGCGCGCGACAAGATCAAGACGCTGGTCGATGCCGGGAAGTCGCGCTCGGAGGTCATTGCCGCCAAGCCCACCGCCGAGCTGGATGCGGAATGGGGTGACGGCTTTCTCAAGCCGGACGATTGGGTCGGCATCGTGTACGACGGCATGAAGAACCGGCGACCATGAGCGAGCGCATCGACAGCCAGCGTGCGCCCGAGCCGGTGGGCGCCTACCCGCATGCCCGCAGAGCCGGCGAGTTCCTCTTTCTCTCGGGTATGGGGCCGCGCCGCCGCGGCAGCCGGGAGATTCCAGGCGTCACGCTGGACGCATCCGGGCGCGTCTACGCCTACGACATCGCCGAGCAATGCCGCTCGGTCTTCGCGAACGTCCGCGCGGTGATCGAGGAGGCCGGTGCGCGCTGGCAGGACATCGTCGACGTGACGGTCTTCCTCACCCACATGCGCGACGATTTCGCGACCTTTAACCGTCTGTACGCCGAGCACTTTGGCGGTCCAGACAATCCCAATCCAACTCGCACGACCGTCGAAGTGAACTGCCTGCCGACCCCGATCGCGATCGAGCTGAAGGTCGTGGTCTGGCTTGGAAGTCGCTGATTGCGGCGCGGCGCGAGGCGGGCTCACGGCAGCGCGTCGAACAGATTTCCGCCGACCACCAGCGCCCGTCCGTTGCGAATGCGCATCACGAGGCAGCACTCGCAGCGCACCCAGGTCGGCGCTTCGCCGCGGCGCGGCTGGAGGACGAGAGCGTAGTCGTCGGCGAGCATCCAGCGCGCGACGCCCGGGAATCGCTGGCCGAGCTCCTTCCGCTTCAGCAGTTCGACCGTGGCGGCCGGCAGTGCGTCGATGGAGGCGCGCGGGCGCGTGTGAACAAACGTGCTGACTCGTCCCGATCGCTGGGGGCGCGGCGGCGGGTCCGACAGGGGGCCTTCGAGAGGCAGCGGCTGGTAGCCGATCGGGTCCATCAGCTCCCCGGTTCCCTCGGCGTCGGCCTGCGCGACCGCGCGGCAGAATTGCAACCCGGTCAGCAGGGCGCGCTGCTCCGCGGAGCGCGAACGAGGCTGCACGGCTTCAAGCTGGTGAATCAGGCTGATGAGGCTTGTGGCGGGCTGGCTGTCAGGCCGCGCGGCCTGGGGCGCTGTCAGCAGGGGAGAAATCAGGACCAGGATTGCAGCCGAAACGACCGGGGGCACGCGCGGCGGCGAATTGGTCCCGTGTCCCCACACCTCGGCACCGGGCGGGCGCGCCTTCCCGCAAGAGAATCAGCTAGGCGCGAATCCCCGTGATCTCGACTCGCAGCATCGTCTGGCGATGGCCGAACTTCTTGAGATATCCCTTGCGGCGCGAGTGCTTGATGCCAATCACCTTGGGCGTCTTGAGCTCGGTCACGACGCGCGCTGACACCGCCGCCTTCGCAAGCCAGGGCGTTCCGATCTTCGCGGTCTCGCCCTCGCCGACCATGAGCACCTTGTCGAACGTGATTTCGCTCGTGCCCTCGGCCAGGTCGCGTCGCTCGATCAGCAGCGAATCGCCCTGCGAAACCTTGTACTGCTTGCCGCCGTCTTCGAAAATCGCGTACACGCCTGCACTCCCGCCGAGCGGATTGCTCTTGCCAACTTACCGAGTCCCGCATAGTAATAGCCACGCGCGAAGGACGCAACCGGGCCGGTCGACGGCTTTCCGTCGACCCCGCTCGCAGCCAGGACGCGGCGGCACTTGCCCCGCGCGGCGGCAGGTCGCCTCCGCCTGCCGTAAGTCCTGCCACTCAAACACCTTCGCCAACAGGTGCTTCACACGATGTTGCAGTCCAACCTGACCCGGCACGACATCGACCCGGTTGAGACCGGCGAATGGCTTGAATCCCTCCGCGCCGTCACCGCGGCCTACGGACCGCAGCGGGCCGAGTTCCTGCTCGACCGGCTGCGCGATTGGTCGGAGCGCCACGGCGTCAACGTCCCATACTCGGCCAACACGCCCTACATCAACACCATCGCGCGCGAGCTTCAGCCGCCGTATCCCGGCGACCGTCAGCTCGAACGCCGCATCAAGAGCTTCGTGCGCTGGAACGCGATGGCCATGGTCGTGCGCGCCAACCGCAAGTACGAGGGCATCGGCGGCCACATCTCGACCTACGCGTCGGCGGCGACGCTGTACGAAGTCGGGTTTAACCACTTCTTCCGCGGCCGCGACGCGAACGGCGGCGACGTCGTCTTCTTCCAGGGTCACGCCTCGCCCGGTGTGTATTCGCGCGCCTATCTCGAATACCGGATCGACGAGCAGAACCTCGTCAATTTCCGGCGCGAGCTGGCGCCCGGCGGCGGGCTCTCGTCCTATCCGCATCCGTGGCTCATGCCGGACTTCTGGCAGTTTCCGACGGTTTCGATGGGGCTCGGCCCGATTTCGTCGATCTACCAGGCCCGCTTCAACGAATACATCAAGGACCGCGGACTGACGCGCGAGAACGGGCGCCGCGTCTGGGCGTTCCTGGGCGACGGCGAGATGGACGAGCCCGAGTCCCTCGGCGCCATCACGCTCGCCTCGCGCGAGAAGCTCGACAATCTCACCTGGGTCATCAACTGCAATCTCCAGCGGCTCGACGGCCCGGTGCGCGGCAACGGCAGCATCATTCAGGAGCTCGAAGCCGCCTTCACCGGCGCCGGATGGAACGTAATCAAAGTGCTCTGGGGCAGCGACTGGGATCCGCTTTTCACGGCTGACGAGGAAGGCCACCTGGTCGAGATCATGAACGACGTGGTCGACGGCCAGTGGCAGCGCTTCAGCACCGAGCCAGGCGGCTACGCAAGGCAGCACTTCTTCGGCCGCAAGCCGGAGACCGAGCGGCTGGTTGCGAACCTGTCCGACGAACAGATCGCCGCGATGCGGCTGGGCGGACATGATCCGCTCAAGGTCTACGCCGCGTTCAAGGCCGCCGTCGAGCACAAGGGTCAGCCCAGCGTGATCCTCAGCCGGACCATCAAGGGCTACGGCATGGGCGAGGCCGGCGAAGGCAAGAACATCACGCATCAGCAGAAGAAGCTGAACGATGCCGAGCTGAAGGCCTTCCGCGACCGCTTCGACATTCCCGTGCGCGACAAGGACATCAAGGACGCACCGTTCTGCCGCTTCGAGAAGGACAGCCGCGAGTACGAGTACCTGATGGATCGGCGTCAGGCGCTGGGCGGCGGCCTGCCGCGGCGCGTCGTCAGCGCGCCGAAGCTGAGCCCGCCGGAGCGAAGCACGCTCGACGAGTTCCTGAAGGGCAGCGGCGACATGAAGGCGTCGACGACGATGGCCTTCGTGCGCATGCTCGGCCGGCTGCTGCGCGACAAGGAGATGGGCAAGCTGATCGTGCCGATCGTGCCCGACGAGGCCCGCACGTTCGGCATGGAGGCGCTGTTCAACACGTACGCGATCTACGCGCACGCCGGTCAGAAGTACGAGCCGGTCGATCACGCCACGCTGCTGCGCTACGCGGAGCGCCAGAACGGGCAGATTCTGGAGGAAGGCATCACCGAAGCCGGCTCGTTGGCTTCGTTCTTCGCCGCGGGCACGGCGTATGCGACGCACGGCATCAACGCGATCCCGTTCTTCATCTTTTACTCGATGTTCGGGTTCCAGCGCGTCGGCGATTCGATCTGGGCCGCCGCCGATGCACGCTGCCGCGGCTTTCTGCTCGGCGCCACGGCCGGCCGGACGACGCTCAACGGCGAGGGCCTCCAGCACCAGGACGGCCACAGCCACCTGCTGGCCAGCACCGTGCCGAATTGCATCTCGTACGATCCCGCGTATGCCTGCGAGCTGGCCGTGATCGTGCTCGATGGCGTCCGCCGCATGTACCAGGAGCAGGAGTCGGTCCTCTACTACATCACGCTCTACAACGAGGTGTACGAGCAGATGCCGCTGCCCGCCGGCGGCGACGAGGGCATCCTGCGCGGCATGCACAAGATCCGCGCCGCCGAGAATCCGGGCAAATCGCCGCGCATTCACCTGTTCGGAAGCGGGCCGCTGCTGCGCGAGGCGCTGCGCGCCCAGCAGATGCTGCGTGAGAAGTACGGCGTCGCGGCGGACGTCTGGAGCGTCACCAGCTACAACGAGCTCTTTCGCGATTGCCAGCGTGTGGAGCGCTGGAACCGGCTGCACCCGGGCGAGCCGCAGCGGAAGCCGTTCGTCCAGCAGGCGCTGGCGAACGAGCCCTGGCCGGTCGTGGCGACCAGCGACTACGTGAAGACGATCGCGCAGCGCATCGCACCGTGGACGCCGGCCGGGCTGCACGCGCTCGGCACGGACGGCTTCGGCCGCAGCGAGACGCGCGAGGAGCTGCGCAATTTCTTCGAAACGAATGCCGAGCACGTCGCCTATCACGCGCTGGTCGAGTTGAGCCGGCGCGGGCAGTTCGATCAGCCGAAACTGCCCGCGGCGCTCAAGTCGCTGGGCATCGATCCGAACGCGGCGGATCCGATGACGCGATAGGGGGTTGCGCGGCAGGCTGAACGGGCGCCCGCACCACCCTGCGCCGGCCCACTCTTGACCCTCCGCGGCTGATCGGGGACAAAGTCCCCGAGACGGACCGATCGGACTGCGGCGCGCCCGGTCGGGCGACTTCGCTCCGAGCTTCTGCGAGATGGCCATGACCGAAGCAGCCTCCGCCGCGCCGCGCGCAAGCGTGCGCTCATTCGGCCCCGCGTTCTGGGCCCTGAACACGATTGAGATGTTCGAGCGGCTCGCGTACTTCACGTTTCGCGCGGTCGCGCCGATCTACATCATGCAGGCCAACGACCCCGGCGGCCTGCACCTCACCGCCGCTCACAAGGGCAGCATCTACGCCTGGTGGGCCGTTTTCCAATCGCTTCTGCCGATCGCGACCGGCGGGTTTGCGGATCGCTACGGGTACAAAAACACGCTGGTCTTCGCTTTCACGCTGATGACCGGCGGCTACGTCATGGCCGCGCTGCTGCGCGACGTGATCTGGCTTCCCGCGACCGATACGCTCTCCGCCGCCGCAAACTCCAACTACTGGACGCTGTTCATCTCGATCATGGTGCTGGCGACGGGAACGGCGTTCTTCAAACCGGCGTTGCAAGGTTCGCTGGCGCAGAACCTGAGCAAGGAGAACTCCTCGCTCGGCTGGGGCATCTTCTACTGGGTCGTCAACATCGGCGGGCTGGTCGGGCCGTTCGTGTCCGCCGCACTGCTGGCCAAGCCGCCGGTGGATTCCGGCATGACGCCGGAGCAACTGGCCGATTTCGGCAAGGACGCCTGGCGCAATCTGATGCTCTGCGCCGCCGGCTTCGTGGCGGTGAACTTCCTGCTGCTGATGACGTTCAAGGACGTGCCGAGCGGGGCCAACAAGACGGATTCAATCTTCGCGGTGCTGTGGAAGACGATTGTCAACATTTTCGACATTCGGCTGATTGTCTGGCTGCTGATCATGTCGGGCTTCTGGCTGATGATGTACCAGCTCTGGGACCTCCAGCCGAACTTCATCGCCGACTGGGTCGACAGCGCTCCGCTGGCGCACGCATTGCAATGGCTGCCGTCGGGCGTTTACTCGACCATCATCGAGCAGACCGACCGCGGGCCGCAGGTGCAGCAGCAGATTCTGCTGAACTTCAACGCCGCGTTCATCATCCTGCTGATGATCCCGACCGCGTGGCTGACGCGCAAGATGCGAACGCTGTCGGCGATGCTGATCGGGATGATCGTCGCCAGCAGCGGCGTGCTGATTGCGGGCTGGACGACGAGCGTGTGGATGCTGATCTTCGGCGTTCTGTTTTTCTCGCTGGGGGAGATGACGACGGGGCCGAAGAAGAACGAATACCTCGGGTTGATCGCTCCGCCCGGCAAGAAGGGGCTGTATCTCGGCTACGTCAACATCCCCGTGGGCGTGGGCGTGTATGCCGGCTCGCTGATCGCGGGGCACGTTTACGGCAACTACGGCGAGAAGGCCAATCTCGCGCTGAAGTACCTGCTTCAGCACACCCCGTTCGGGCAGGGCAAGATCTGGGACGGCAACATAGAGATGCTGGAGCGCGTGCTTGAGGTCAAGCGCACCGAAGCGATGGCCAAGCTCCAGGAGGTGCTCAACCTCGATGCGGTCCAGACCACGCAACTGCTCTGGGACACCTACCACCCGCACTACGTGTGGATCCCGTTCGCCGCCATCGGGTTGATTTGCGCCGTGGCCCTGGCGATCTTCGGCCAGATGGCGAAGCGCTGGAAGGACATGAACGCGTAGCGTCGAAAGACGAGTAGCGAATGTCGAAGAGCGAGTGAAGCGCAGAACCCGACCGACGGGGCAGCGCCGGCCCTCTGCGGCCGACGAGCGATCGAATCCCTCGTCGCCCGCGCAGGGGCGACCCCGCGGCCTGCGCCGTTCCACATCGGTGGCGCGCGGCCGACGTTACGTCGCTTCGCTGCCCGCTGCGGCCAGCTCTGAACCCTCCGGCGGCGAGGCTTCGACGCCTTCGAGCTTGAGCTTGCGGTCGTCGCCCGCGCCCTCGACGTCCACGCGAATCAGCGACTTGCCCGAATACTTGTTGCGCAGCAGGTCCTCGCTGAGCGGGTCTTCGAGCAGCGACGAGATGGTGCGCTTCAGCGGGCGGGCGCCGAATTTCTCGTCGGTTCCCTTTTCGATCAGGAATTCGCGCGCCGCGGGCGTGAGCTCGAGCTTCAGGCTGTGCTCGGCCAGCCGCTTGGCGACCTTGCCGACCTCCAGGTCGCAGATGCCGATCAGGTCCTCGTGCGTCAGCTTGTGGAAGACGACGACCTCGTCGATGCGGTTGATGAACTCGGGCCGGAAATTCCGCTCCAGCTCGCCCATCAGCATCTGCTTCATCTTCTCGTAGTTCAGGTTCTCGTCGCGCTTCATGAAGCCGAACGGATCCTGGCTCATGATGCGGTCGGCCCCGATGTTGCTCGTCATGATCAGGATCGTGTTCTTGAAGTCCACGTGCCGCCCGAACGAGTCAGTCAGCCGGCCTTCCTCCATGATCTGGAGCAGCATGTTGAAGACGTCCGGATGCGCCTTCTCGATTTCGTCGAGCAGGACGACCGAGTACGGCCGGCGACGCACGCGCTCGGTGAGCTGGCCGCCTTCCTCGTAGCCGACGTACCCCGGCGGGGCGCCGATCAGCCGGCTGACGTTGTGCTTCTCCATGTACTCGGACATGTCGATCGTGATGAGCGCGTCCTCGTCGCCGAAGAGGAACTCCGCCAGGCTCTTGGCCAGCAGCGTTTTGCCGACGCCCGACGGCCCCAGGAAGATGAACGAGCCCATCGGCCGGTTCGGGTCCTTCAGGCCGCTGCGGCTGCGCCGCACGGACCGGGCGATGGCGCTGATCGCCTCGCCCTGGCTGACGACGCGCTTGTGCAGCTCGGCTTCCAGCTCCAGCAGGCGCTGGGCTTCTTCCTTCTCGAGCCGCTTGAGCGGAATGCCGGTCATCATGCTGACGACTTCCGCGATGATGTTGTCGTCGACCACGCCGTCGACTTCCTTGGCCCGGTCGCGCCACTCGCGCTGCATCTCCTCCTTCTTCATCCGCATCGTCTCGGATTTGTCACGCAGCTCCGCGGCCCGCTCGTAGTCCGCGTTCTTGACGGCCTCGTCCTTCTCGCCCTGGAGCCGCTCGATCTCGCGCTCAATCTCGGCCAGGTCGGGCGGAACGGTCATGCTCTTGATGCGGATGCGCGCCCCGGCCTCGTCGATCACGTCGATGGCCTTGTCCGGCAGCACGCGGCCGGTGATGTAGCGGTGCGACAGCTCGACGGCGGCGTTCAGGGCCGTGTCGGTGATCTGCACGCGGTGGTGGGCCTCGTAGCGGTCGCGCAGGCCCTTGAGAATCTGGATCGTGTGCTCCTGGGTCGGCTCGTCGACGTGGATCGGCTGGAAGCGCCGCGCCAACGCCGCGTCCTTCTCGATGTACTTGCGGAACTCGTCAAAGGTCGTGGCGCCGATGCACTGGATTTCGCCGCGCGACAGGGCCGGCTTGAGCACGTTGGACGCGTCGATGGCGCCTTCGGCGCCGCCGGCGCCGACCAGCGTGTGCAGCTCGTCGATGAAGAGGATCACGTTGCGCGCCCGGCGGACCTCGTTCATCACCGCCTTGATGCGCTCCTCGAACTGGCCGCGGTACTTCGTGCCCGCGACCATCATCGCCAGGTCGAGCACGACGATGCGGCGGTCGTGCAGAATTTCGGGCACCTGCTTGTTGATGATCTTCTGGGCCAGGCCTTCGACGATGGCGGTCTTGCCGACTCCGGCCTCGCCCAGCAGAACGGGGTTGTTCTTCATTCGCCGGCAGAGGACGGTGATGACGCGCTCGATCTCGGCGGCCCGCCCGATGACCGGGTCGAGCTTCTGCTCGCGGGCGAGCTCGGTCAGGTCGCGGCCGAAGCTGTCGAGCGCGGGGGTTTTGCTCTTGCCGGCTTTCTTCGTCTCGGCCGCGCCGCTGCCGCCGTTGCCGGGCTGCGCTCCGCCGGCGGCTTCCTCCGGCTCGACGCCGGCGCCGAGCAGGTTGAGAACCTCCTCGCGGACGTCCTCGAGCTTGAGGCCGAGGTTCATGAGGACCTGGGCCGCGACGCCGTCGTTCTCGCGCAGCA
>CAYXIO010000041.1:0-35812 GCA_964465125.1 uncultured Planctomycetales bacterium
GGAGTCGTCGCCGCCGCCGCGAGCCCGTCACACAGTCGCCGAGCATCCGCTTCGAGGGACTCGCTGATGGATCGCAAGACGTCGACGGAGATTCCCAGCCGGGCGGCGACCGCCTCGCTGCGTTCCAACAGAAGGAAATTGCCCGAAAACCCGACGTCGGACTCGCGCGCGAGCAAGTCCGCCAGGTGGACCCGCTGGACCAGCGGCGCGCCGGACAGGGACGTGGGCAATCCGCCGGCGGCGAGCGAGTGCAGCCAGGCCGCGTCGCGCAGCGGCGCCGCGGCGCCCCAGCTCTGAAGCAGCTCGCGACCGGCGATGCAGTGATCGACGTGCAGGTGCAGCGCTTCGAGATCGGCGATGTCGCCGCGCGATCGCGCGGCTTCGCGCAGGATGCGTTCGTAGCCGCGCGGAAACAGTGCCGACAGCGCGAGCTTTCCCAGGTCGTGCACAAAGCCCGCGACCAGCGCCAGCGTCCCCGACGCCGATGGAGCCGGCGACGACGCGGCCAGGCGCGCGGTCGCGGTCGCGACGGCGGCGGCGTGCAGCATCCAGCCGGCATGGTCGATCGCGCCCTGCTGCCCCTGGGCCCGCAGCAGCAACGACCAGCGCGCCACTCCCCCGATCGCCACGTCCGCGGCGAACCAGTCGTCCGGCACCGCGTCGATTTCCGCTGAGCCGCCTTCGCGCTGGGCGCGCCAGCGTCGAACGGCGGCAACGAGTGGAGCAAGCCCCGCGTCCTGAGCGATCTGCGGCTCGAATTGGGCTCGGGTGCCGGCGGGAGGCAGTTCGTGCGCTAGCGCAAACTTCGCCGCGCCGGGAACGGGAGGAAGGTCCTCTAAAAAACGACGGATGGCGTCAGTTGGCTGGGGCGCTCCCGCAGTTGCCGGGTTGGCGATCACATCAGCCACACACCAATTCCGTAATCCGCTTGACCAAATGCTCGATGCTAAAGGGCTTCTGGAGGAAATCGTCCGCGCCGGAGTCGAGCAGCGACTGCACGTCCTCACGGTTCACCACGCCGGAAACGATGATGATCCGAACGTCCTGCAAAGCCGGGTCGGAGCGCACACTGCGCACGACCGCATTACCATTAATATCGGGCAGCATGTAGTCGAGGATGATAATGTGCGGGTGGAATTCCTTGGTCAGCAGGCCCGCCTCGAACCCTGTGGTCGCCGAACGCACTTCAAAGCGACCGTCGCGTTCGAGCAGCTCGACCAGCATCTCGACGATGGTGGGCTCGTCATCCACCACCAGCACGCGCCGCCTACCCAGCTCCAACTGGTCGAGCGGGATCGCGTTTTCCTTCATGAACTGGATCAGGCTGTCGCGGGGGATGCGGCGGAAGCGCGATCCCGGAACGCGAAACCCGCGCAGCCGGCCATTGTCGAAACAGCGGATCACTGTCTGTTGACTGACTTTGCAAATCTCTGCGACTTCACCGGTTGTGAACACGCTTTTTTGAAGGAGCGTGTGGTCCGGTTGCCCGTCCTTTGCCATCGGCCGCCCTTGTTTTACCCAAATCCCCCAGCTTCACAAGAAGTATAACACGCGCTCCGCCTGTTTTCGAGGCCCAACGCGCTTTTTCGCTGCCAGAATCTAGCGTTCAGCCGGGCGCGTCCCGCCGGTGCGGCACAATTCCCGCCTTCCAAGCTCCAGCGCGAGCAGGGACACATCCGTGGGATGAATCCCGCTGACCCGTGAAGCCTGACCGACCGTGGCCGGCCGGACGTGGGTCCAGCGCTCGAATGCCTCCGGCCGCAAGTGCCGGATAGTCCCATAATCGAACCCGTCCGGGATCGGTTGCGCTTCCATTCGTTCGGCGGCCTCGATCGCGGCCCGCTGGCGCTCGATGTAGCCGGCGTATTTCGCGTCCACAAGCAGCGAAGCCCAGAGATCAGCCCGATCCCGGAAGCGCGCCAGGGGCCCGTGCCCGTCGCAGACACGCCGCCAGTCGTCGTTCCCGCGGCGGAACCAGTCAAGCAGCGCTATGCCGTCCAGGCGGGATTCGGAAACACCGGCGCGCAAGGCAGCCAGGTCTGCCTGACGCCGCTCGAAGCGCGCCCAGCGCGAATCATCCACCAGCCCCAACTCGCGGCCCAGCGGCGTGAGGCGTGCGTCCGCATTGTCGAAGCGCAGATGCAGGCGGTGCTCGGCGCGCGAAGTGAACATCCGGTACGGCTCGGTCACGCCGCGCGTCACGAGGTCGTCGATCATCACGCCGATGTACGCCTGGTCACGCCGCAACGCGACGGGCGACTTGCCGGCGGCGCAGCGCGCAGCATTGAGGCCCGCCATCAGACCCTGGCCGGCGGCTTCCTCGTAGCCGCTGGTGCCGTTGATCTGCCCGGCCAGGAACAACCCGGCGACGCGCTTGCTCATCAGGCTCGGGAGCGTCTGCTCGGGCGGAACGAAGTCATACTCCACCGCGTAGCCGAATTGCAGGATGCGCGCCTGCTCCAGTCCGGCAACTCGCCGCACGATCTCGCGCTGCACGTCTTCGGGCAGCGAAGTGCTGATTCCATTGGCGTAGATGCGTTCGCTGTGGCGGCCCTCGGGCTCGAGGAAGAGCTGGTGGCGCGGCTTGTCGGCGAAGCGCACCACCTTGTCCTCGATGCTGGGGCAGTAGCGCGGGCCGCGCGACGCGATCTGCCCGCTGTACATCGGGGCGCGGTGCAGATTAGCGCGGATGACGTCGTGAATCGCCGCGTCCGTGTGAGTGATCCAGCAATCCACCTGGGGTTGCTCAATGCGGTCGGTGAGAAACGAAAACGGCACCGGCGGGACGTCGCCGGGCTGACGCTCGCAACGGGTGAAGTCGATCGTGTCACGGTGCAGGCGCGGCGGAGTTCCGGTCTTGAGCCGGCCGAGCTCCAGACCGAGAGCGCGCAGCGCTGCGCTCAGGCCGGTTGCGGCGGCCTCGCCGATGCGGCCGCCGGGCGTTTGCTTTTCGCCGCAGTGCATGAGCGCGGCGAGAAACGTGCCGGAGGTGATCACGACCGTACGGGAGCGCAGCCGCCGCCCGTCGTGGAGCACAACGCCGCGAATGACGTGCCGCGGGCCGTCGTCATCGTGTCGCGGTTCGGCCTCAAGGGCCTCGACGCCGCCTTCGATCAGCTCGAGGTTGGGACAGGCTTCGAGTCGGCGTCGCAGGGCGGCGGCGTAGAGCTCGCGATCGGACTGGCAGCGCGGCGACCACACGGCCGGCCCCTTGCTGCGGTTGAGCAGCTTGAACTGGATGCCGGTCTCATCGGCGACCTGGCCCATCAGTCCGCCCAGCGCGTCGATCTCGCGGACCATCTGCCCCTTGCCGATCCCGCCGATGGCCGGGTTGCAGGACATTCGCCCGATTGCGTCGAGGCTGAAGGTGAGCAAAGCGGTGCGCGCCCCGAGCCGGGCGGCGGCCCAGGCGGCTTCAGCGCCGGCGTGACCGCCGCCGACTACGAGCACGTCGTATCCGGCCGGCTTCATGACGCAGGATTGATACGCAGCGGAAGCGTTGCGGGCAAGCGCGGCAACGGCACGCATGAACCGCACCGCCGACGGATTCGGCCCGACGCGCACTTTACTAATCAGAGTTGATGCCGTAGGCTAGTTGCAACAACACTGATCGGAGTTGCGCATGGCGCGCGAGCCTTGGGACATCACGGCGGACATGGTCCTAGGCCAGGGCGAAGTCGACCGGCTGCTCGCCTTTGTACGCAGCCGGACGGCGCGCGCCGAGCGCGAGTCAGCGGCCCTCGATCGGCTGATCATCGAACTGCTGCTATTCACCGGGCTGCGCTGCTCGGAGGCCTGCGGGCTGGCCTTGCGGGACATTCGTGTGACAGAGTCGGCCCCGTTTCTGAGCGTCGGGACGAAACACGGCGAGGCTCGGAAAGTCTGGGTGCCGAGCGAGCTCGCGGCGCTCATCCAAGCGTTTGTGACGCGCGTTCGGCCGCGGCTGCTTCCGGCCGGAGTCGATTCAGACGACCCCGAGTCGCGGCTGCTCGTGCACGAGCGGGGAGGGCGGTTCGAGCGCACCGGACTCTACCGTCGAGTGGTGCGGGTCTTGGAACAGGCCGGGCTCGGGGAGCGTGCGAGCGTGCAATTGCTGCGCCATACGTACGGCTACCTCGCGTACCTGCGCACCGGCGGAAACCTGTTGTTCGTGCAGAGGCAGCTCGGCCACGCCCATCCAATGATCACCAGTCTGTACGCGCGCCTGGTCGCTGAGGATCCCAGCGCGCTCGCACAGCGGGTGGCGATGCCCGGCTCTGGGCGGGCCGCCCGTTCCGATTCAACTCGTGCAAGGGGAGCGAAACGTGTTCGATACAAGCGAGTCCATCGATCTGGTCGTTCGAAGCGCGATCGCGGAGGTGTTAATGGTTGATGAAAGCAAGGCCGTGCCCTCGGCGCGCTTCTTCGCCGACCTTGGCGGCGAGTCGATCGACTTCCTGGAGCTTTCGTTTCGCCTGGAAAGGAAGCTCGGCTTCAAGGTCGAGTTCAACCGCCTGCTGGGCGGGCGCGCGATTCAGACCGCCCCGCGCGGCGTCGTGACGCGCGAGGCGATAGCCGCCCTGGGCAGCGAATACCCGTACCTTCCCGTGGAGCGGTTGAAGCCCGAACCGACCGTGGCCGAGATGATGGACGAACTCCTGACCGTGGAGGCGATCTCGCGCTTCGTCGGGTCGGTCGCGGCGAGCGCGCCGAATCGCGATGGAACCGAGTCGGCAGCGGCGGCACCTCCGCCTTGACGGGCGCTCGCGGAGCGATTCCCGTGCGTCGAGCGAGTCTCGTTGAGCGCCGCATGAATCAGCCCGCGCTGGGCTTGCCGGCCTCTTCCTTCTGCTTGGCCCGTTCGGCCTCGCTCAGCACGCGTATCTGGTAGCTGCGCGTCACCGACACGTCGAGATTCTTCGTTCCCGAACCGTCCGGCGCGTTCATGCTGAGCGAGATGTCGGCCTTCAGCTCGCTCTTGCCGGCGTCGATCTGGCCGAGCTCGACGTCGATGGTCGCGGTCCCCTGCGCGGTCCAGGTCTTCAGCGACGGCATCGCGCCCATCGCGTTGGGCTTCACCTCAGCCCCCGCCGGCAGCGACGACGTCGCCGTGTACGCGACCACCGCAAAGGTCCGCCCGTCGCGCTTCTCGATCTTGTCGAGCTTGCAGTCGAACCTGGTGTCCATCGTGCCGAACGTGGGGGACTTGGTCTGGATCGACTTCTGCCAGGTGTCGGCGACCTTGACCTTCTTACCCGGGAAGATTGCCAGCCGGCCGGCCCAGAACTGCTGCTTGATCGTGTCCTCGCCGAGCATCTGCTCCTTCATCTGCTCGTAGAGCGTGTCTCCCATCGCGGACTGATCGACGGCCTTGCGCAACTCGTCGAGACCCTCGACCTTCTTCACCTCGCCGGCGGCGTCAATTGTAAACGTGAGTGCCTTTCCCACCCACGGGGCCGCGACCAGCGCCATGCTGTTGTCGTCGGTCGGCTTTTCGCCGGAGTCGGTATCGAAGGCGTGGCTGCCCGCCATGGGGTGCGACAGCTTCATCATGACGCGCTGAAACGCGATCTGGACCTTGCTCAGGTCGGCCGAAGCGTCGAGCACCTTCTCCTCGAAGGTGTGGATCGAGCCGCTTTCCGACTTCATCGTCTGGTCCCCGAGCATCTCGCCGGACATTTCCTGACCTGCAACCTCGGTCATCTCGATGAGGCGCGTCGTGCCGGCCTTGAACTGCGGCTTGAGCTCGACCTCGTCCGCGGCGCTCGCGGCCGAGGCGAGCAGGGCGATCAACGCAGCAGGCAGACACGCTCGACGGAGCGACGTACGCATGAGTGCATCTCCAATGGTGACTTCATTCTCCCGGGGAGGGCTGGTTCGCACAGCCTGTCTCGCGGGCGGGCTGGCCGCCCGAGCTCTCGGGGCGACGCGCCGACACGCGCGAAGGCAGACAAATCCTAGACCGCGGCCAAGCCGCGCACCAGTCGAAAAGCCTGCGGCGCCGCCGCTCGTGCGGTCTGCGGGCGCGCCGGCGGCCTGCGCGGCGCGGAAGGGTCCGGGCCGGTCCAGCCGGGCGGGGAACTCGGTCCGCCGGGCGTCGCGGGCGGTCCGTCGACGGCCGGAACGCCAAACGCTAGGATGCCGCGACCGTCTTCGGGTTCGGTTCATTGCGCGTGATCGGCGCGTTCGCAGGATGACGACCCGGTCAGGTCGGTCCAGGGAGAAGCCATGAGCGCGACGCAGGGCACGTCGGCGGCGGCAATGCCGGCGCCGGGTTCGATGGGGGTGACGATTCGACTGTCCATCATGATGCTGCTGCAATACGCCATCTGGGGGGCATGGGCCCCGGCACTGGCCGAGCAGCTTGGGCATGCCCCGTGGAACTTCAACGGGCAGCAAATCGGGATGATCTACGGCTGCCTGTGGCTGGCCTGCATGGTGGGGCCATTCATCGGAGGGCAGCTGGCCGATCGCGTCATGCCGACGCAGGTGTTTCTCGGCTTGGCGCACCTCGTCGGCGCGGCGCTGCTGTACTTGACAGCAAAACAGACCGCGTTCAGTTCAATGTGGCTCTGGATGTTTGTCTACAGTCTTTTCTACGCCCCCACGCTGGCGTTGACGAATTCGATCTGTTTCAGGAATCTGGCGGACTCGGAGCGCGATTTCGGACGCATCCGCCTGTGGGGCACGATCGGCTGGATCATCGTCGGGCTGTTCGTCACCGTCCTGCGCAGTCGATTCGGCACGCAAGCCAACTCGACCAGCGATCTGCTGCTGATTGCCGCAGCGTGCTCCGCGGCGATGGGCGTGTTCTGCTTTGCGCTTCCGCACACGCCGCCAAGAAAGACAACGGAGAATCCGCTGGCGTTTCTGGAGGCGCTATCGCTCCTTCGTGACCGGAACTTCCTGATTTTCATGCTGATTTCGTTCGTCGTCACGACCGAGTTGCAATTCTATTACATACCCACGGCGCCATTCCTGGTCAGCCGCGGCGCTTCGTCGGCGAGCGTCCCGGGAATCATGACCGTGGCGCAGGTCGCTGAGATTGTCGTCCTCTACCTGTTGCTTCACCTTTCGCTCAAGAAGCTCGGCGTCCGCAAGACGATGATCATCGGCATCATCGCCTGGCCGCTTCGCTACCTGCTTTTTACGATTCCAATCCTCGGCGTGAATGTGGCGTCTTTGACGCTGCACGGGTTCGGCTATGCCTTCTTCTTCGTGGCGTCGCAGATCTACGTGAACATGAAGGCCAAGGATGACATGCGGGCCTCCGCGCAGGCCCTGTTGACGTTCTTTACACTGGGATTGGGCAACTTCCTCGGGACGTTCTTTACCGGCTGGTGCTGGGACTTCTTCAGCAAGGTCGAGAACGACGTCAAGGTAACCGACTGGACGGCGTTCTTCTGGGTGCCCACGGGAATCTGTGTCGTGTGCGCATTGGCGTTCATGTTCCTCTTCCGCGATGACGTGAAGGACGCTGACAAGGGCGCGGCCTGATCGCCGCCATCGCCTTCATCGCGCTGTTCAACGAGCGGAAGTTCCAGGAGGACTCGGCGGTGATCGAGCGCGAAGACGTGAAGGCGGTGCTGTAGATTCCGCGGACCGGCGGGCTGAACGGGGAGACGCGCGGACGCGCGCCTATCGAAGCAGGAGCAGCGACGACAGCGGCAACGACACGATGCGAGGATCATCGGTGCCGGGCTCGTCGAGCATCGTAACGAGCACTCCAAACGGCGCGTTGTAGTGTGCCTGCTCAATGAACTTCCGCAGGCCGTTCGTATCGCGATGATCGAGCCTGCGCCGATACTTCACTTCGACCGGGATTCGCTGCTCGCCCACCGTGAGCACGAAGTCCACCTCTGGTTCGGCTCCGTGTTCCGGGAAATGCGCCACATCCAGATTCAGGATCGAGCGCAGGAAGTAGCCGGCGGCGCTTTCCGCGATTCTCCCGCTCAAGTCCTGTAGGTGCTCGGAGCGCCTCAGATCCTCCGGCGCCAGCGGAATGACCTCCTCCAGCCAGGCGGCGCGGAGGGCGTGATCGCAAAGACAGATCTTGTGCGCGCCGCGCCGCTTCTTCAGGCGAAGCTCGAGCGGCTCGATCAAGCGAATCAACAGGGTGCCGTCCAGGAACTTCAGGTAGGCGAGAATCCGCTGCCAGCCGAGGTTGGCGTTCATGGCCCGGCGCAGCTCCTCGATGTAGAGATGCTGCGCGGGCGACTGTCCCGCGTACCGGCATGCCAGCCGGAAAACCTCGGCCAGCAGATGCTCGTCGCGTTTCTGACCGCGGGGGCCGAGTCGCAGGTCGTGCCGGATCGCCCGAAGGATCACCGTTTCCTTCAGAAAATCGGCAACGCGCTCCCAGGGTTCATCGGCGCGCGCGTGCGCGATTGGATACGCACCGCGCGCGGAAAACTGCTGAAACGCCGCGTCGCGGACGATGCGATTTCGCTCTCCATGCGAGCGCAAGTCGCCCCACAGGGCTTTTTCCTTCAGCGGAGCCAGGCCGTTTGCCGGAAGGTGCGGCGCCAGCGCGCCAAGCCGCCGCATCTCGGCAATCTCGCGCAGCAGTAGTGGACCCATTTCGATCGTGGAGATGCGGCCGGCGAGGCTGTCTCGACCCGCTTCGATGCGCAGCGCCGAACTTCCCGTGACGAGCGCCCGCACCGGTTGCAGGTCGACCAACTGCTTCAGTTGCGGGGCCCAGTCGGGGAGGTTCTGAACCTCATCCAGAATGACGTAAGCAGGGGAGCCGAGCTTGGCGGCCTTCCGAAACGAAGCACCCAGGACCTCCTGCTCATACCATTGGCACAATTCCAGGATCGGCATGGTGAGCTTGCGAAGCTCCGGCAGGTCGTCGAATTGGATTCGGAGGATGTGCTTTGCAGGGACGCCATTCGCCAGCAAGTGCGCAATCACCTGCTTCAGCAGCGTAGTCTTGCCGACCTGTCGCGGACCGCGGAGCACCGTGGCGGGCGCGAGTCCGCGGGTGAGTCCGTGCAGCACCGGCTGAAAAGCCCAACGGCGCGTCGGCGGGATGTCCGCGTCTCGCTCATTCGCCCACCACGGATTCCCAGCGCGCAGCGTCCGCTCGAGGGCCGGCGAGGTCTTCAGCATCTCGAACAGATCGAGTGGTCGACCCGCTGCCACGCTTGGCTCCTAGTCGAGTCGCTCCGGCCGCTGCAACGGGAACAGCAGCACCTCGCGGATGCTCTCGCTGCCGGTCAGCAGCATGCACAGCCGGTCGATGCCGATGCCCAGCCCGCCGGCGGGCGGCATGCCGTATTGCAGCGCCTCGACGAAATCCTCGTCCATCACGGCCATGGTCTCGTCGCCCTCGCCGCGAAGCTGGGCGCTGAACGTCTCGTGCTGCACCTTCGGGTCGTTCAGCTCGCTGTAGGCATTGCCCATCTCCATGCCGTTGATGAAGCACTCGAAACGCAGCGCGTAGTTCGGGTCGCGCGGGCTGCGCTTCGTCAACGGACAAAGCGGCGCCGGGTAGTCGATGACGAACGTCGGGTCGACCAGCTTGTCCTCGACGTAGTGCTCGAACAGCGCCGAAACAACCACCGCGTCGTCCGCCTTGGTCGGATCGAGCGAAGTCCGCTTGACGCGGTGCAGCTCGGCGGCGCGCTCGCGGATCGCGCCGAAATCGTCGATCGGCACGCCCACGTGCTCGGCGAACAGGTCGGCGTAGCGCCGCCGCGGCCAGGGCGTCGAATAGTCGATTTCCCGGCCGGCGAAGGCGATCTTCGTCGAGCCGATCACCTCGCGCGCGGCGCCGGCGATGATCTCTTCGGTGATCTCCATCATGTCGTGGTAGTCGCCGTACGCCTGGTAGAGCTCCAGCATCGTAAACTCGGGGTTGTGCCGCGGACTGATGCCCTCGTTGCGGAAGCAGCGCGCGAATTCGTAGACGCGCTCCAGCCCGCCGACCAGGCAGCGCTTCAGGTACAGCTCCGGCGAAATCCGCAGGTACAGCTTCATGTCCAGCGTGTTGTGGTGCGTCGTGAACGGCCGCGCCGCGGCGCCGCCGTAGATCGGCTGCAACACCGGCGTCTCGACCTCGATGAAGCCGCGCTTCCGCAGCACGCCGCGGACGTGGTCGATGATGCGTGCCCGGCGGATGAACTGCTGCTGGCTGTCGGGATTGGCCAGCAGGTCGACGTAGCGCTTGCGGTAGCGCTGCTCGACGTCGGTGAGGCCGTGCCACTTCTCGGGCGGCGGGCGCACGGCCTTGCTGAGCAGCGTGAAGCGGTCGACCCAAAGCGTCAGCTCGCCGGTTTTGGTGCGGCCGAGCCGGCCTTCGGCGCCGACGATGTCGCCGAGGTCGAGCGTCTTGGCGACCTGCCAGGCGACCTCGCCGGGGGGAAACGGGGGTGCGTCGGCAGGGTCGGAGTTGCTGGGCGTTGCCGGCTGTGCGCCTTCCTCGACCGCCTTCTTCGAGAGCGCCCATTGCAGATCGCCGGTCCAGTCGCGCACGGTCATGAAAATCAGTTTGCCGGTGTCGCGGTGAAGCTGGACGCGGCCCGCGGCCCGGAAGCGCGCCGCCGGCGTGTCGAGAATCTGGCCCGGATCGGCCGGCGTCCGATCCGCCGCGCCGCGAATCGCGGCGTTGGGCGTGATGCCCTGGAAGCGCGCTCCGTAAGGGTCGACGCCCAGGCCGCGGATCTTCTCGAGCTTCTGAATGCGGTCGTGAATCAGGTCGCTCATGGTCGCGGCATGATAGGCGATTCGCCGGGCGTACGGCACGTCCGGCGACGGCCTCGCGTGGGCGGCCGGCCGCGGACGTGCAAAGGGGTTGTTTGCGCACCCTCGGCTCGGCCTTCCCGCGCAAAAAGCAGCGGTCCACCGGAGCCCAGGGGCCGGGCTCCGATGGACCTTGCCTGTCGCCGTGCGGAACGGCGGGTTAGTCGCGCCGGCGCAGGCCGAGCAGGCCGGCCAGCGTCAGCAGCGCGAGCGTCGAAGGCTCGGGAACCCAGGCCGCGGCCGAGAACGTGCCGCTGCCGGTGAACGGCGACGCGATCGTGCCGACCTGCGTTCCGCTGGCGATGTCGAACACGTAGAAGTTGGCCTGCGTCGTGTTCGGGCCGTCGGAGACGTAGTAGGCCAGTCCGCCGTTGATCGCCAAGCCGTCGATGTCGGTTTCGCCGGCGGGGTAGGGCGCCTTGAAGGTGGTGATGTCGTTCACGTAGTCCAGCTCGTACAGGCCGCGAACCTGCCCGCTGGGGGCGGTGTCGCTGAGCCCGTAGAGCGTGCCGCTCGATGCATCCGCGTCGAGGCCGCCAAAGTCGTACGACGAGCTGTAGACGTACTCCTGCGTAGCCTGGAGCGTGCTCGGGTCGATCGCGTAGACAGCCTCCGTGGAGATGTTACGCGTGCCGTACAGCTTGCCGGCGTAGAAGCCCAGGCCGACGAAGTTGACCGACGACGCGCCGAACATCATCGTACCGAGGTTGGTCGGCGTGAGCGTGGCGCCCATGGGCGAGCTATAGAGCGTCGAGCCGTTGTTCCAGTACAGCAGGTTGGTGCTGGGGTCATACGCCATGCCCCAGGGCTTCGCCTCGCTGGTGGACGACGAGTAGATCGCGGTGGCGGTGCCGTCCGTCGGGTCGACGTTCCAGATCGTCGCCGTGCCGGACTGGTCGTTTCCCACGATGAGCTGGGCCTCCGCGACGGCTGTCGCAGCCAGCACCATCAGAGTCGCAAGCAGAATCTGTCGCATATCGCTATCTCCTCCCGGTGTTGTGGCGCGTTGGCGCAACCACGAAAGGTCGCGTAACGCCGCCGATAGCAGAAAACGATGCTCGCGCTGCGTGAAGCCACGATCCGCGAGCGCCCCTGTAAGGGGCGATTCTAGTCGATCGCTCGCGCGAACTTCAACGCCAATTGACGTGGGATCGACGCGCATTTCGCGCTCCGCGGCCGGGGTAGATCGCCAATCTAGGGGCAGGACGATCCAAACCGCACAAGCAGTAGTGAGAGGTCGTCGAGATCCACGTCGTGGTCCCCGTCGAGATCGCCGTCGGCGCAAGCGACCCCGCTTTGTCCGAAGTGGATGAGCACGATCGAGAGATCGGAAAGGTCGATCAGGCCGTCGTCAGTCAGATCGCCCAGGCAATCCGGCGGCACGATCGCGCTGGCCTGCACGGACGGTCCCCATGCGTCGCCATCGCCGGGCGTGACATCGCAGGCAACCTCGTCACAGGCAGCCGCGCTGCCGCGCGGGATCATGTCCGACTGCCCCGCGGTGGTGACGTCTCGAACGATCTGCCCGTTCACCCGCCAGACGTAGTGGTACTGAACCACATCGTAATCCAGGTCGTCCAGCGTACGCGAAGTCGAGACGCGGCACGCCACGACGTCATTCGAAGTCAGCGCGGCGGGGTCCAGCGACACTCCGATGGGCTCCGGCGGGCGGTTGAAGTCGGGCGTGCGGGCGGGACGCATTTCGAGCGGGGCGTCGATCATCAACACGCCGTTCATCTCGAGCATCACGTGCCATGTGCCCGTGGTGGTCTGAATATCGGGGATGATGTTCAGCGGATAGTGCCACCACGTCAGATACCACTGGTACAGCTCCGTGTTGCCGTAGGGCCATTCCAGCGAGTCGAAGACGATCGTGCCGTCCGGGCGGCGGAACTTGACGCGCCAGGTGCTGTCGGCTGGGAGCCCCGCGCCCAGCACCCAGAACTCCATGAACGAGTCCGTGATCGCGAGCTGACCGTCGCGCGGGAACGGCTCGGGCCACCACGGAAAGGTGCTCAGATCCTCGTGGGTAATGCCGAAATCCCAGAAGTAGTGCGAGCGGTCGATCGGGGTCTGGGTGCGCCAGCCGCTGGGGCCGGGCCGGCACGCGCCGGCAAACGGCTCGTAGAGCACGTTGTCGCGCGTCAGGCCGAAATGAAGGTGCGGACCGAAGCTGTACCCGCTGCTCGCGGCCATCGCGATCTGCTGGCCGGCGACGACCGTGTCATTCACGTTGACCAGCACGCTGTTTTTCTTGAGGTGGTAGTAGTACCCAACCTGTCCGTCGCCGTGGTCGATGAAGACCAGGTTACCCGGGGTGGTCGAGCCGGCGGTGTTCTCGTCATCCTCACCGTCGGCGGTGACGATGACGACGCCGTCCTGAGCGGCGAAGACCGGGATGCCGATCCGCTTCTCGGCGAACCAGCGCGGGCCGGCGTCGATGCCCTCGTGCGTGTCGCGGGTGTAGTCGGTGCAGTCGAAGTCGATCCAGCCGGGCGACGGATCGAGGTCGACAAACGATCCCATGAAGATGTCCTGGTACAGATTGCCGGCGATCGGGAAGAACTGGATCGGCGCGGGCATGCCACGGCCCGACGGACGCGAGAGCGGGCCGTATTCCGCCTCGTACTGGGCGATCATTTGCCGGCCCCACTCGCGCGTCGCCGGCGTCACGCAGTCGCCGGGCGGCTGGGGCAGCGGGCGAAGGTCAACCAGTCCGGTCAGCGTCTGGGCGCCAGCGGCGGTGACGATCAGGCTGGTGAACCACCCGGAAATCGCGCGCAGCTCCATTGCTCGCAGCATCTTGGCCCCCGTTACGCTCGTTCTGGAACCCGCCCAGACCGTTAGTCTACAGAGGCGCCCGGGCGGAAAGAAAGAGCATTCTGAGCCCGGCTCGCGCCTGCGGCGGCGGGTGCCGGGCGGGACCACGGATGCCGACCGCCCGGCTGTGCGAAACCGCGGCGGAAACGTCCGGTACTGTGCGCGGGCGATGACGGTCGTTTCGGGCCGTTCAGAACATTCTCAAGGGGGTGGCGGCTGCTCGTTGGGGACCTCCGCCAGGCCGGCCGGTCGCCCCCTGACCAAGCATGGGCGGTCCATGAGAGGTATTTATGGAAAAATGGCATCTCATGATCCTTTTTTCACAGTCTTGTGGGTTCCAAACGCGGTCTTGTGGGTATAATGCGGGCGGGCAAGGGGATTCCATCACATCGCCATCGCTCAGGGAGGAGCGATCATGGACTATCGCATCCGCGTTTCCGCGGGCGGCGCCGCCGCCATCGTCTCTGTGGCCATCGTTGTGAGCATCGTCACCAGCACCGTTGTGGCGGCGCACGCCTACCAGGCCCGCGGCGCCGAGGCCCGCCGCGGCGAGGACACGATCACTGTCAAGGGTTCGACTCGCAAGCGCATCACCTCGGACCGGGCGGTCTGGCGAATCTGCGTTCAGTCGGACGACGTCGAGCTGAAGGACGCCTTCGCGGAGCTGGACGCCGCCGTCACCGGCGTGCGCGAGTTCCTCACGCAGCGCGGCTTTGCGGATGCTGAGCTCGGCATGGCCGCCATTGAGACGACCACGCACTATGTGCGAAACGAAAAGGGCGTCGAGACGCGCCAGGTCGCCGGCTATTCGCTCGCGCGTACGCTCGTGATTGGAACCGACGCCGTGCTGCGGGTCAGCCAGACCGCCGGCGAAGTCACCAAGCTGATCGAGCAGGGATTTCTGGTGATTTCTCAGCGGCCTGAGTACTACTACACGCGGCTTTCCGACCTGAAAGTCGAGCTGCTCGGAGTTGCGTCGCAGGACGCACGCACCCGCGCGGAACAGATCGCGAACAACACCGGCGCCAGGCTCTCCGGGGTCAGAAGCGCCAGCATGGGCGTCCTCCAGATCACCCAGCCCGACTCCACCGACGTGGCTGACTACGGCATCTACGACACCGCGACGATTGAAAAGGACGTGACGGCGGTCGTGCGGGTGACGTTCGGGATTGAATAGGGAAGCACCAAGGCACGGAGGAAGGGAGGGAAGAACAGGCCCGGCGAGGACGGGGGGGCTTCGCCGGCGCCTACCTCAAGTACGCCCAGACGAGCACCGCGCCTCCAAGCAGCACGCGGTAAATCGCGAACACCGTGAATCGGTACCGCCGAACGTATCCCATGAACCCGACCACCACGAGCAGCGCGGTGACGAACGCGACCGCCGTCCCGAGCAGCAGCACACTGGCCATCGGCGTGGTGATCTCGTGCCCGTGCTTGAGCAGCCGGTAGCCCGCCGCCGCGAACATGGTCGGAATCGCCAGGTAGAACGAGAACTCGGTGGCAACCTTTGGCGTCAGGCCGAGCGTCATGCCGCCGAGAATCGTCGCGCCGGCCCGCGAGACGCCCGGCCAGATGCTGATGACCTGAATCAGCCCGATCAGCGCGGCTTGCTTCAGCGAGACGTCGTCGAGGGTCATCGGCTGGGTGTGTCGAAATCGCCGGTCGATCAGCTCCATCACTCCGGCGCCGACGATCAGGGCGGCCGCGGTGGCAATCGGGGCGACAGACCCGCTTTCCAGGTGCCTCTCGACCCAGTGCTCGAGCAGCAACGCGCCGACAATCGTCGGGATCATGGCCACTGCGAGCTTCACGACGATGTGGTTCTGCCAGTCGCGGCTGACCGGCTTGAATACGCGCTGCCAAAGATCGCGCCAAAACACCACTACGACGGCCAGGATCGCGCCCAACTGGCTGACGAACAGGAACGCCCGCCAGAGCGGCAACTCCGGATCGATACCCAGCAGCGGCTCGGCGATCAGCATGTGCCCGGTGCTCGAGATCGGAAGGAACTCGCTCAGTCCCTCGATCAGCCCGAGAATGGCGGACTTGATCGCGTCGTTCATCGACCCGCTCCCGCCGCGTCGATCCACGCAAGGGCCGGGGTCAGCCGCCAGAGGAATTGGCCGGCGAGATTCGCATACAGCCCCGCGAAAAGATCGTCGAGCAGCACGCCCCAGCCCCCTGGAGCACGCTGAATCTGGTACGCCGGCGGCGGCTTGATCACGTCCATCACGCGGAAGAGCACGAACTGAACCGCCAGCACTGCGATGAGCTCCCGCTGCGGGAACCAGCCCAGCCCCCAGCTCAGTCCGGGCACCGCGATCAGCGCCAGCCATTGACCGGCGAACTCGTCCAGCACGAACGGCTTGGGATCCTTGCTGCCGTAGCGCGCGATCGCCCAGTTTCCCCAGATCACGCTAAGCACGGAGCTGACGAATACGCCTGGCGCAAGGACGTACAGATCGACGGCGCCGGGGCCGCGCAGCGCCGGGGCCGCGAACAGGATCGCGAGAAGAAGGAGCAGCGCCCCGCCGGAACCCCACGTGCCCGACGCGAAGGGCGCGTGGCCGCAGCCGAAGACGGTGATCGCTGCGGCTCGGACCCGGTCCATGGCGCTGGGTCTCAAGGCGAGGCGCCTCCGGCGGCGCGGGGCGCGGTCGCGGCGGCGACGTCGGGCCGGGGGGCGGGCGGAACGGGCGCCGGGGTGCTACGGTCCGCGCCGGCCCGGCCGGCGGTTGCGGGACTTCCGAAGAGCAACTCGCGCGCCCGCAGGAGATATGCGTAGATCGACCAGGCGGAGATCAGCACCGTCAACCAGACGCACGCGACCCGCAGCCAGCCGAGCGTGCCGCGGTGCCAGGCAAGCACGCCGAGCACGACGCAGACGGTGGCCGACTGGACGAACATCTTGAGCTTGCCGACCCAGTTGGCGGCGAAGGCGCTGCCCTGGGCCTCGGCGAGGGCCCGAATTGCGGAGACGAGCAGCTCTCGGAAGAGTATCAGAACCGCCATCCACGGGGCGACACCCGATTCGCTGGTACCGATGGCAGGGTCGATAAAACCTGGCCCGGCAAGGAAAACGAACGCGCCGCAGACCAGCACTTTGTCCACCACGGGGTCGAACACCCGGCCGAACGCAGTGACCTGGTTCCACGCCCGCGCGAGCCAGCCATCGACGATGTCCGAGACGGCGGCGGCCAGAAAAATCCAGAACGCGGTCGGGAGAATCCAGCGGGTGGCGGGGCGGGAAGCGGAATAGAACGACAGGACCGCAAAAAACACGACGGCCAGGCCGAGACGCACCAGCGTGATCCGGTTGGGAAGGTTGTTCGGCATGGAAGTGCGATTGTCGGCGTGCCGCACGTTGAATGCAAGCCGGCGTATTCCTCTCGCGTCCGGGACGGGCAGCGACTAGAATGTCGCGTGGCGAGGCGCTGTCCGCGTCCCACGTTGGGAGTTTCCGCTCGGAGGCCCGACCGCGGTCCGATTAGATTCGGATCATTCGCCGGCCGGGACAAGACCGAATCGAGCTCACCGTAGCACGCTGCGGGTTGAGTCCGCGCGCCGGGATTCCCGAAGGCCGTTGGGCAGCGCTTGAAAACCATCGACACGGAGGAAGGTCTCAACATGCGACGATGGCTTGGTTCAATCGGTGGGCTCCTGAGCGCTGCCGGCCTGGCGTGGGCGGCCGATCCGTCCAATACACACTCGCAGGACGTTTCGCCGCGGGCCCTGGCGCTCGTGGCCGAGACGGTCGACACCACGACGCGTGCGAATCTGCTGACGGCGCCGCCGGCGTCGTTCTCGGAGTCGACGCACTACGTGTTGCAGCTTGACGGGCCGATGACGCCCGCGCGGCACGAGGCGCTCGAGGCGGCCGGCGTGCGGCTGAGCGACTACCTGCCCAGCAACGCCTACGTCGTCGAGCTGGCGGACGTCAATCCCGCGCTGCTCGCCGCGCTGCCGTTCGCGGCCTGGCTGGGCGAGTATGAGTCAGCCTGGAAGCTCTCCCCGGAGCTCGGGCTGCGCGAGCACTTCACCGACCTGCGCCGCCAGATGACCCAGGACGGGCAGATCGCGGTGGACGTGACGATGTTCGAAGGCGCCGACGTGGACGCCGCCATCGCGGCGATCGGCGCCATCCCCGAGTCGGTGGTCTACCCGGACACGATCGCGATCCTGGCCGGCAATCCGATGATGACCCTCACGCTGCCGCTGGCGAGCGTGGCGGCTCTGGCGCAAATCGACCAGGTGCAGTTCGTTGAGGAGTCGCCTGAAATCACCCTGCGTAACTCCACCACCAAGTGGATTTTGCAGAGCAACAGCTCGGGCTCCGTGCCGGTCTGGGATCAGGGCCTGCACGGCGAGAACCAGATCGTGGGCGTGATCGACGGCAAGATCAACATCAACCACTGCTCGTTCTCCGATCCGGAGGGCGATCCGCCCGGTCCCAATCACCGCAAGATCGCCGCCTACAACACCACCACCGGATCGGACCTGCACGGCACGCACGTCGGCGGCACCGCGGCCGGAGACAACGGCGCCAACGACAACACGCGCGGCATGGCGTACATGGCGCGGATTTGCTACCACACCATCCCCAGCTTCTCCGAGACCGCGATCTACAGCCGACTTCAGACGCACCACAACCAGGGTGCCCGCTCGCACACGAATAGCTGGGGCAACGACGGCACGGTCGCCTACGACAGCCTCTGCCGCGGCTTCGACGACTTCCTCTACGATTTCGAGGATTCGTTCGTCTGCCTCGCGGTCACCAACCTGACGACCCTCAAGAACCCGGAGAACGCCAAGAACCTGCTGGCGGTCGGCGCCTGCCAGGACACGCCGAACCAGGCGAACCACTGTAGTGGCGGCGCCGGGCCGACCAACGACGGCCGCCGCAAGCCTGAAATCTACGCCCCCGGCTGCAACACCAGCTCGGCGTACAACGCGACGTCGTGCAGCACGACATCGCTGACCGGGACGTCGATGGCGTCGCCGGCGATCGGCGGCATGGCGCTGCTGGCCCGCCAGTACTACATGGATGGGTTCTATCCCAGCGGCGCCGCGAACGGCGCGGACGGCTTCACGCCCACCGGCGCCCTGCTGAAGGCCACGCTGGTCAACGCCGCCGTCGACATGACCGGCGTCAGCGGCTATCCGAGCAACAGCGAAGGCTGGGGCCGCCTGCTGCTGAACAACTCGCTCTACTTCAGCGGCGAGACGCGCGTGCTGCTGGCGGAGGACGTCCGCAACGCTGACGGCATGTCCACCGGCGGCATGTTCGAACTGCCCTTCGAGGTCACTTCGACCAGCGAGCAGCTCCGCGTGACGCTGGTCTGGACCGAGCCGGCCGCGACCGCGGGGGCGAATCCCGCCTATATCAACAACCTCGACCTCGAGGTGGTTAATCCGAGCGCGACGCTCTACAAGGGCAACGTGTTCTCGGGCGGCGTGTCGACCACCGGCGGAACCGCCGACGCCAAGAACAACGTGGAGCAGGTGCACCTGAACAGCCCGCCCGTCGGGCAGTGGATCGCGCGCGTGAAGGGCACCGCCGTCAACCAGGGATCGCAGGGCTACTCGCTGGTCGTCACCGGCGCCGTGCAGGCGGCTTCGACGGCCTGCTTCGGCGATCTCGACGGCAACGAGACGATTGACCTGGATGACCTGTCAATCATGCTCACGAACTTCGGCATGACCAGCGGAGCCACGTACGAGCAGGGCGACCTCGACGAGGACGGCGACGTCGACCTCGACGACCTGTCGGCCTTGCTGGTCATCTTCGGCACGAACTGCTGACCCGCCGGCGCGACCGCGACCGGCAGTAAAAGCGAACGGCGGCGGCGATGCATGACATCGGCGCCGCCGTGACTTTTTTCCCCGGATGCCGGGCCTGGTGAACGTGCAAGTTCTCTTCGGGCGGCGGCGCGCTCAGCGAGGAGACGAATCGCGGGCCTCATCGTCGTCGCCGGACGCTGAGCGCAGGTGCTCCAGCTCGTCTTCCGCGAGCATGCGCTGCGACTCCAGCGTCAGACCGGCCAGCGCTGCGCGCAGGTGAGTTTCGGCGGGCGCGGGACGGTGCAGATAACGCGAGTAGATCAGCCCGGTGAGCAGACGGACCTGCGCGGCATCGGCGGACTGCCCATACGCGGAGAGGAACGCCTCGTAAGTGCTTGCGGCAAGCTCGTGCTGCTCCGACTGCGCCAGGTAGTTGGCGAGCTCGAGCTGCTCGCGGCGCGGCAGGACCTGCGTCGCATCGAGCGCCTGAAGCTCGTGGAACATCCGCACTGCGGCCGCGAAATCGCGCTCGATGATCCGGTTGACGATTTGTTGGCGCAAAGATTCGACCGGCGAGACGGCCGGTGCGGGTTCGTCCAGAGGCTGCGAGCCGACCTCGCGGGCCACGATGAAACGGTCGGCGCCGCCGAAGGAGCCCAGTCCGCGGCGGCGCTGCCAGCGGCTGGCCAGCGCGAGCATGTCGAACTGGTTTCGCGGCAGGGCGCGGACGCGCAGCATCAGCATGGCGATCACGAAGCCGAAGGTGTAGCCGCCCAGGTGCGCGGAATGGGCGACGTTGGAGACGATTCCGCGGCCGCTGTCGATGTAGGGAGCGAAGACGTTGTCCCAGAGGATGATCTTGAACACGATAACCACCAGGGCCGGCAGCTCCACCACCGTGACCACGAAGAACCACAGCAGCAGCGTGATGCGCACCTTCGGGAACAGCGCCAGGAACGCGGTCGTGACCGCCGCGATCGCGCCCGACGCGCCGACCATCGGCGTCTGGCTGTGGGCGGTGAACGCGACGCCCGCGATGACGCCCCCGGCCAGATAGAAGAGCACGTAGTTCCGGGAGCCCATCCGGTCGCAGACGGCGTTGCCGAAGATCCATAGGAAGAACATGTTCCCCAGCAAGTGCGTCAGGTCCCCGTGGCGGAACTGATAGGTGAGGTACTCGTAGAGCATCGGGGCGGCGGCGTTCAGCGCCGGCAGGGCCTCGTGCACTCCGCGCATGCCCAGCACGTCGCCGGCCAGGAAGACAACCACGTTCAGAAGGATGATCGCGTAGTTGCCGACCGGCGGCTTGTGCAGGCGGACGTCGGTGCCAACAGGCAGCAGCATGGAGGCTCGCGGTGCTCCAGGTCAAACGGCTGTACGTACGGCAAGGCTACAGAGGCATTCTCGCGCCAAGCGTTCCAATTGCCAACCGGGATTCGAATCGCGCGCGGCGGGCGTCAGGCGCCAAGCGTCACGCGGGCGATCAGCGGCTGCTTGATCCGCTCGCCCTTGCGGTGTCGTCCCGCCTTGTACGAGTGACCCGCCTGCGGCGCGATCAGTTGGTTAGGGTCGACGATCCGCTCTCCCTCGTATTCGAAAGCGCCGTTCTCCACCATGCGGCGAGCCTCGGACTTGCTGATCTCGCGCTCGTGCGCGAGCCACGTCAGCTTCCAGGCCGGCAACGACCCGTTCACGACTTCCTCGGCGGGAATCAGCACGTCGACCGATTCGCCCGCGGTTCGGGCGCTGAATCGCGCGTTCCACCAGTCGGCGGCCGCGCGCATGGCCGCCGCATCGTGCAGCCGCTCGCCGATCGTGCATGCCAGCAGGCGCTTGGCGTCCATCGGGTGGCGCGCGATCGCGGCGCGCCAGTCGTGCTCGGGCAGGTCGGTCAGCAGGCTGAACCACTCGGGCATGAGCTCATCGGGAACCTGCATCGTCTTGCCGAAGACCTGCGTGGGCGGCTCCGTCACGCCGATGTAGTTGCCCAGGCTCTTGGACATCTTCTTCTCGCCGTCGGTCCCGCGCAGCAGCGGCATGATCAGCACGATCTGCGGCTCCTGGCCGACCTGGCCCTGGAGCTCGCGGCCGACGAGGTTGTTGTAGGTCTGGTCGGTTCCGCCGAGCTCGACGTCCGCCTGGATGTTGACCGAGTCCCAGCCCTGCACCAGCGGATAGAGCATCTCGTGCAGGCTGACCGGCGTTTCCGACTCGTAGCGCAGCCGGAAGTCCTCGCGCTTCAGCATCTGCTGAACGGTCATCCGGGCGGTCAGGCGGATCACGTCCGCGAACGACATCGGGTCGAGCCACTCGGAGTTGTGGCGGACTTCGAACCGCTCCGGACTTACGTCGAGAATGCGGCCGGCCTGCGCGAGGTACGTTGCGGCATTCGCTTCGATCTCCTCGGCCGAGAGCACCGGCCGCGTCTTGCTGCGCCCGGTCGGATCGCCGATTCGCGCGGTGAAGTCGCCGATGATCAGGATGGCCTTGTGCCCGAGGTCCTGAAACTCGCGCATCTTCCGAAGCACGACCGAATGCCCGAGGTGGATGTCCGGAGCCGTTGGGTCCATCCCGAGCTTGACGCGCAGCGGGCGCTTCTCCGCGCGGGCGCGCTGGAGCCTGTGTTTGAGTTCGGTGTCGGTGTAGACGCTGGCGCAGCCGCGCAGCAGCGTTTGCAAGCCCAGGTCGTTCATAGTCTGCGGAATATAGAGGCAATCGGCGAGCGCTGGCAGGGCGTGGCCCCGTGACACGGGCGACGTTCGCCCGCATGATAGCGCGAACATGCCCAACCCCCGACCCGATACATGGAAGAAGCCCGCGCGCCGCCGCGCGACACGCTCGTCTCAAGCCCAGCGCGCGGCTGCACCGCCGCGCTGCCTCGGCCGCGAAGCGGCCCGGCGCCGCATGGACGCCGCGCTCTGGGCGCGCCGCGCTCTGCTCGCCGATCCGATGATCGAGGCGTTGCGGCTGATTCACGGCGACGGCGACGATCTACCGGGGCTGATGGTGGATCGCTTTGGCGACGTGCTGATCGTGAACGTGCTGGAAGGCAGTCTGGTGCTCGAGGAGCCCTTGCTGGCAGAACTGATGGAGGAGCTTCGCCGGCGCGTGGGGGCCCGCGGTATCTACCGAAAAGTGTTCGCGCGCGATCGATCGGAGGCATTGGCGTCGCTCGAGTCGGCGCACCGCGACCCGAAGGCCTGGATCGGGCAGGACAGCACGCCCCAATTCGCGATTCACGAGCACGGCGTGGCGTACCTGGTCCGCCCGTTCGACGGCTATGCGGTCGGCCTGTTTCTCGAGAATCGCGGCAACCGCGCGTGGGTGCGCGGGGTCGCGCGTCACAAGCGGGTGCTGAATCTGTTCAGCTACACCTGCGGATTCTCCGTGGCGGCGGCCGTGGGAGGGGCGCGCGAGACCACCAGCGTCGATGTCTCGGCGAAGGCGCTGAGCTGGGGGCGGGAGAATTTGGCGGCCAACGGCCTGGCGGAAGCCGGGCATCGCTTCGTCCGGTGCGACGCAGGCGAATTCCTGCGCCGCGCCGTTCGGCAACGCCGCCGCTACGACCTGGTGATTCTCGATCCACCCACGTTCGGTCGCGTGAAGGGGCGCCGCCGGCCGTTTGTCTTCAGGGCCGCGCTTCCGGCGCTTCTGAAGCAGGCTTTCCACGTCCTGGAGCCAAGCGGATGGCTGCTGATCTGCACCAACCACCGCGAATCCGGCTACGCGGAGCTGGAGTCGGCGGTCTGCGCGGCGGCGGGGGGGCGGCCGCGCATCGAGCGTGTCGCGCTGGAGCCGGACTTCGCTGGCGATCGGCACTTCTGCTGCTCGATTCGGGTGGGTCTCGGGGGCTGAAGGCCGGGTGGCGGTGTGGACCGGGAGCGGCGCGGCGGGGGCGGTCCGGAAAAAAGTGAGCGGGCGGCCCTTGACGGTAGTCAAACAAATATCAATAGTTAGGGCCAATCAGATTGGCGCGCACGGAGATTCGTCGGCGCGGCGAGTCCAGGGCGCGCGGTTCCGAGTGGGAGATGATCTATGAAGAATCGGATGAAAGCACTCGCGTTGACGACTGCGCTCGCGACGGCCGCGTCGGCCCTCGCTCAGGACGCGACCACCGCTACGTTTGACTGGGTGAGCATCCTGCTCGTCGGCGTCGGACTGTTCTTCGTTCTGCCGTGGGTCTGGAACTGGCTCTTCGGCGGCGACTAGCTCCGGAGCACACGGCTGCGGCGGACCGGTCCGGCTGATCGCGAGAGGGCCTGCACGCCGCTGCAATCGAATCAAGCGTGATGCAGGGACGCTTCGAGGGTGCTTCGTCTGCGTTACGAAGCCGAAGCGCTGGAAACCGAACAACGGAGTAATCGGAATGCGTAAGCTTGCGAAGCTGATGGCCTTGGTGGGCGCTGCGGCGGGGACGACGGCGGCCCTGGCGCAAGACGCGACCACGGACCCCCTCACGGATATTCTCAACGCCGGTCTGCCCGCGATTGCGGTCGCGGCCGTTGCCTTTTGGCTGCTGCTGCGCTTTTTCTTCGGCGGCTTCGGCTGGAGCGGCGGCGACTAGTCGCGTCGGCCACGAGATCGCTGACATTGCAATCGCCGTCCGAGTCGGCTGCTCCGATTCGGGCGGCGGTTGCTTGCGCGCAGGGCGCCAGTCGCGCCGCCGCGCGGCCGGACGTTGCGACCGCCCGCCTGCCTGCATACGATTCCGACGCGAACGAGACGCGGAACCGCTGGGAACACGCATGCCGCAACGATTTCTGGTCACCTCCGGCCTGCCCTATTCGAACGGCCGGCCGCACGTCGGGCACGTAGGCGGGGCGCTCCTGCCCGCCGACATCTACACGCGCTACCTGCGCGCCCGCGGCGACGAAGCCATCTACGTCTGCGGCAGTGACGACAACGGCGTCGCGATCGAGATTCTGGCCCGCAAGCTCGGGAAGTCGCCCCAGGAAATCTCGACACACTTCAGCCGGCGCCAGCGCGAGGATTTCGCCGGCCTGCGGATCGAGTTCGACGTCTACGGCGGCACGCACCAGCCCGCGTTCGCCGATCTGCACGAGCGCTTCAGCCAGGAATTCTTCGCCCGCATTCACGAAAAGGGCTATTTCACCAAGCGCCGCACGAAGCAGCTCTACGACCCCGCGGCCGGCCGGTTCCTGCCGGACCGCTACGTGCGCGGCGCGTGCCATCACTGCGGGGCGGCGGACGCGACGGGCGATCAGTGCGAAGCCTGTGGCCAGATGATCGACCCGCTGCTGTTGCGCGATCCGATCAGCGAGATCACGCCCGGCCAGCGCGCCGAGGTCCGCGAGACGACGCACTGGTACCTGCGGCTGAACGACTTCGAGAAGCCGCTGGGCGAATGGCTGGCCGGCAAGCTGGGCCATTGGCGGCCGAGCGTGCTGAATTTCGCCCTGGGTCAGATCAAGCAGGGATTGCCCGAGCGCGCCATGACGCGCGACATCGAATGGGGCATTCCGGTCCCGCTGGATGATCCCGAGGCGCGCGGCAAGGTCCTGTTCGTCTGGTTCGACGCGCCGATCGGGTACATCTCCTTCACCGCGTGGCTGTGCGAGCAGCGCGGCGAGGGCTGGCGCGGCTACGAGCGCTGGTGGTGCGACCCCCAAACGCACATCGTGCATTTCATCGGCGAAGACAACACGGTCTTCCACGCGCTGATCTGGCCGGCGATGCTGATGGCCGAGGGCCGACACCAGTTGCCCGAAGCCGTGGTCGCCAACAACTTCATCAACTTCCGGCTGGGCGACGCCGACGCGAAGGTCAGCAAGAGCAAGACGCCGGAGGATTCACCGGTCTGGATCGAGGAGTACCTGCGCAAGGGTCTGAACCCGGATGCGCTGCGCTACTACCTGACGGCGATCGCACCCGAGAGCGCGCGGACGTCTTTCGATCCGCAGGACTTCGTCGCGCGCAACAACAGCGAGCTGGTCGGGAAGTTCGGCAACTTCGTCAATCGCACGCTGAAGTTCTGCGCGAATCAGCTCGGCGGTGCGGTGCCTTCGTACGAGCGGCAGACGGAGGCGGACCGCGCGCTGATCGCCGAGGGATCAACGGCCCTGCGCGAAGTCGGCCTGCTGCTGGAGCAATATCGCTTTCGAGCGGCGATCGAGGCGTTTCGCGCCTACGCCGACGCCTGCAACGTTCACATCAACGCGCGTGCTCCGTGGACCGCGCGGAAGACCGATCCGCAGGACTGCGCCGCCGCCATCGCCACCTGCATTCACGCGATTCAGCACCTGGCGGTGCTGGCGAGCCCGTTCATGCCGACGTCGGCGGAGCGGATTCAGGCCATGCTCGGGTTGCCGGTCGGGCGGCTGGCGTGGTCGCCGCCGGCGCCGCTGCCCGAGGGGCATCGCCTGGGCGAGGCGGAAATCCTCTTCGCACAACTGGAACCGGGCAGCTTCTGAGCACGAGGGCGCAATGACGATCGACATGCTCGCCGGAATCCGTCCTCGTCGTACGTCGCTTCACAGCGCGGCCGTCTGCCTGGCGCTGCTGCTGACCGTGGCCGGATGCGCGCCGGCCGGCAAGAGCGCCGGCGACGCCGCCGGAGTCCTGACGGTTCCGGGGGCTGTGACGCAGGAGACGCCCGAGGCTGCCGCGCGGAGTCTGCTCGAACACCTGCAAGTCGCGTGTGCCGCGGCGGGCAGGCAGGACGCTGCTGCCGAGAACGCGGCGATCGACCACGCTCTGCCGCTGTATGCCGCCGTCCCGCTGACGGCGCGGGCCACCGTACTGGCCCACGCGCTGATCGGCGGGGATCTGGACCGCAGCGTGCTGAAACTCTGGGCGCGCGGGGTCGCGTATTACGCGCCCGGATTCGCGCTCGACAGCGTGCGGCGCGTTTCCGGCGCCGCCGCGAGCGAGCGCGTCGTCGTGGGCGCCCGCGCGACGCACGGCAGCGAGCCGTCGGTGATCCTGTTGACCTGCGTGCGCGGCGAGGATCAGCTATGGCGCGTCGTGCGCGTGGAATTCGCGGGTCGCGACGCGCAGGCCGCGTTTCTGCGAGCCTCGTCGCAGCCGCCCGCCTCGGCCAGCGCGCCGGCGGCCGAGGGCGAGCCCGAGAAGCCGTAGACCGTGAAGTTCCCATCGCTGGATGACACGATCGTCGCCGTTTCGAGCGCCTGGGAGGCCGCGCCGCTCGGGATCGTGCGGCTCAGCGGCAACAACGCGCACGCTATCGCGTCCGTTCTGGGAGCTGAGGGTTCGCTGAGTTTCGGCCGCTGCCCCTGCCAGGTGGCGTGTCGCATCGCGGTTGCCGACGCCGCGGTGCTGCCGGCGCTGCTGTACGTGTTTTGCGCGCCGCACAGCTACACCGGGCAGGACCTGGTTGAGATTCACACCGTCGGCTGTCTGCCGCTGCTGCGGTGCTGCACGGCGCGGCTGATCGAGGCGGGGGCTCGGCGCGCCCTGGCGGGGGAGTTCACCGCGCGGGCGTTCCTGAACGGCAAGCTGGATCGCGACGACATCGATCGCGTGGCCGAGCAACTCTTCTCCGGCGACGACGCGGACGCTCGTCAGACCGCACGCGCGACGCGCGGCGATACGGGGCGGATGCTCGAATCGCTGATCAGCGCGTTGGCGGATGCGGCCGCGCGATTGGAAGCCGGAATCGACTTCGTCGACGAAGAGGACGTGCGGTTTGTCACGCCTGAGGAACTGGCGGAAGTAGTGCGGCAGGCCCGGCGCGAGCTGGCGCGACTCGCTGAGTTGGCAAGCGGCGCGGCGACGGCGCGCGTTCCTCACGTCGCACTGGTGGGCTTGCCCAATGCCGGCAAGAGCACGCTATTCAATCGACTGCTGGGCGAGCAGCGCGCCTTGGTCTCGCCCGTGGTCGGAACGACCCGCGACGTTCTGGCTTCGCCCGCCCGGATCGGTTCGCTGACCGTCATGCTGCAAGACAGCGCCGGGCTGGGGTCCACCAGCGATGAGCTGGAACTGGCCGCGCGCCGTGCGACGGAGCAGGCGGCCGATCTCGCCGACCTGGTTGTGTGGGTGCACGATGGGCGGCGGGATTGGAGCGCAGGCGAGAAAGTCGTGCTGTCGAAGATACTCGCGGAGCGGCGCGTCCTGGTGCTGAGCCGGATGGACGAGTGCCGTGACGCACCGATGGAGCCGGGTGCCAGCTTCGCGGCCGTGTGCCGCGTGAGCGCGGCAACGGGCTTGGGCGTGGACGAGCTGCGCGAGGCCCTGGCGGAGCAGGTGCAGCGCTTGTCGGCGCGCGACTCGTCGAGCGAGTGGTCGGATGAGGCGCTGGCGGTTGCGGCGGCGGCGCTGGGTCGGGCGGATCGGTTGCTGGGAGCCGGCGCGGCCGGCGCGCAGTCCGAATTGCTCGTGCAAGACCTGCGCGAGGCCTGGTCGGCACTGGAGCGGGTCAGCGAAGGTCCGCAGATCGAGGCGATTCTGGACCGGATCTACCGCCGATTCTGCGTCGGCAAGTAGGCGCGCAGAGCTGCCGGCCGTCTGTAGCGGGGAGTCTTTATTCTAGGACGTGGCAAAGTGGGCGGTTTTGCGAGCCCAAGGTTCGCCGCGCTGAAGATTCTTGGGGCTTTCGACAGAAGTCAACGACGCGGTCCGGGGACCGGTCGCTGAGCGGATTGCACGATTCTGTCAATTCTGCAAGTTATGTCTGCTGCATTGGTTATGGATTTTCTGCGAGCAAGTTGTCGTCTGGGCTAAACCGCCGAGACGATCCGGCCGATGAGTGTGAACGATACGCGCGCAGAATTTTCGCGAAAATGGCTTGACGTTTGCGCGATACGAATACATAATTCCTTCAGTCTGATAAACATCGTCGGCCGTACGAGTCGGCGTGTGACAATTTGGCTTCTTTCCCCTCCGGAGAGCACCGGGACGCCTTAGGGCCCTGGTGCCCTCTTTTTTATCGCCCAGATCGGTTGCGTCTTGACCGTCCGCGCCCGCGCCTTCCGTGTTCTTCGCGCGAACCCTTCCGACTCGGACCTGACGTTATGGGACGTTTTACGCCCTCGCGTTTGGGCCGACCGGAGGGCGCTTCTGCGATCGGGTGACCCACCGGCCCGACCGGAACGACGCGCAACACCTGCCTCACGTCATCGATGCTCGCAATGCGGATGCGAAGCTCGTCACCCATCCGGACGACCCGGCCGCTGCGCCGCGAACGCAGCGATACCGTCGCGGAGTCGTGGACCCACTGGTCGGGCGGCAAGTCGTCGCGGTGCAACAGCCCCTCCGCGAGGTGCGCGCGAATTCGTACGAAAACGCCGAACGATGCGACCCCCGTCACCAACGCCTCGAATTCCTCGCCGATGTGCCCGCGCATGAACTCGAGCAGGAGAATCTGGCGGGCGTCGCGTTCGGCGTCCTGGGCGCGGCGTTCGGTTCGGCTGCACTCCTCGGCGATGTGTTCAAGTTGCGGATCGTTGGGCAGCTCGCTGTGCGCGCGGTCGCGAGCGGCGTGCTCCGCTTGCAGGACGTAGGCATCGAGCAGGCGCTGGTTGACGAGGTCAGGGTAGCGCCGAATGGGCGAGGTGAAGTGGCAGTAGTGCTCGCTGGCGAGGGCGAAATGGCCTTCCTCCGCGGTGCTGTAGCAGGCCTGTGCAAGGCAGCGCAGCAGGAGCAGGTGCACGACCGGCGCCTCCGGGCGGTCGCGGGATTGTTCGAGCAGGCGCTGGATGGAGCCGCGCTCCAGATCGCGCGGTGCGCCATCGCCCAGCGCCGCCCGCAGCAGCCGATAGGCCGACGATTGATCGGTCGCGGGAGGCGGGTGGACCCGCCGCAGGTGAGTCACGCCGGCGCGCGTCAGGGCGCGCGAGACGGCTTCGTTCGCCTCGACCATGAACATCTCGATGAGCGTGTGCGAGAAGTCGGTGTCGGCGGGGCGCGCGTTGCGCACGTGCTCCTGCTCGTCGAGCTCGAACTCCACCTCGGGCAGGTTCAGCACCAGCATGCCCTGACCGAGCCGACGGCGCTGGATGATGCGGGCCAGTCGGTCCGCCAGACGCAGCAGCCGCACGGTCGGCGCGTCGAGCCCCGTCGGCTCTCCCGCGAGAATCGCCGCCGCCTGCGGGTACGCGAGCCGCGCGTGCGATTGAATGACGCTGTTGGCGAAGCGCGTGTCGAGCACTCGGCCCTGGCCGTCGTAGGCGATGAAGACGCTCTTGGCGAGGCGAGGCTGCTGAGGCTGGAGGCTGCAAGCCGCGTTGGAGAGCACCTCCGGCAGCATGGGCACCACGAAGGTTGGGAAGTAGACGCTGTTTCCCCTCTGATGCGCTTCCTGGTCCAGCGCGTCTCCCGGGCGGACGAACCACGTGACGTCGGCGATGTGCACGCCCAGTTCGAACCCCGGACCGAGCCTGCGTACGGAGATTGCGTCGTCGTAGTCGCGCGCGTCAGGGGGGTCGATCGTGATGCAGAGCTGGCCGCGCAGGTCTTCGCGCTGGCCGAAGTCGGCCTGCGCGAAGCGGTCGGCGGCGCGGCGCGCGGCGGCGCGGACTTCGTCGGAGAACGCCTCGGGCAGCAGGCATTGGCGCGCCACACCAAGCACGCGGACGCGCGTTTCGGAAGGCGCCCCAAGCCGCTCGATGACCACGCCGCGGATGGGCTGAGCGCGGTCGGCGGAGCGCGTCTCGACCGGCTCGACGACGACGAGCTCGCCGGGGTGCGCGCCCTTGGCGGTCGGGTCGACGATTTCGACTGCGGCGATGGCGGTGCGTCCGCGCGGGCGGACGATCCAACGGCCCCCCAGCGATTCAAGCACGCCGACCCAGCGCACGGCGGCGCGGGCGATGATCCGCACGACTTCGGCGCGCGGCCCGCGCGCTGCGCCGCCGCGCAGCGCCTTGGCGGCGACGGTGTCGCCTTCGCGTGCATCCAGGGTTCGTTCGTGCGGCACGAAATGGTCGACGTGTCCGGGCACTTCGAGGAATCCGTAGCCGTCCGGGTGGGCGCGGAAGATGCCGACCAGCTCGCCGCGCGTGCCGGGGGCTGTAAGGGCCCGGCCCCGGCCCAGGGCAAGGCTGCCGCGCTCCAGCAGGTGCCGCACGACGGCGCGGAAGGCGGCGTATTGTTCGTCGGGCACGCCGAGGTTCCGGGCCAGCGGGCGCAACTTCAGTGGCCGGTCGGGATGCTGGCGGATATACTGCTCAATGCGATGCTGCCAGAAACGCGAAGCGGGATCCAAGTCGTTGATGGGCATTCGTGGGTCACATGTCGGAGCTCGACCGCGGATTCGGGTCGAGGCGTATCAGGGGACGCGGGAAAACTGCATCCGTTGGTAATGATAAACAGGCCGGTGAGGCACGACCAGCCGAACGGCGATTGCACCGTCGCCGCGCGCCGACGCTTGTCCCGCGCGGGGCGGGCCGCGGCGCGGAGCCGGCCGGGAGCGAGGCCATGAACAACAACCATGAGACCGTCCGCACGGACACGCAGTTCTCGGTGTTTCTGGTCAACAAGCCGGGCGTGCTGGCGCGCGTCGTCCAGCAGCTCGCCTCCAACAAGATCAACATCGTTGCCATGAGCATCATGGAGACAAGCGAGCACGGCGTGCTGCGGCTGGTGTCGGAGTGTGCCGAATCGACGCGCAAGGCGCTGCGCATGCTGGATGTGCCCAACTCGGAGACCGTCGTGGTCTCCGCGACGATGCCGAACCGCCCGGGCGCGCTGGCGGACATCGTCGAACGCCTTGCCAGCGAGCACATCAACGTGCACTACGCCTACTGCACCAGCGGCGCGCCCGGCGGCAAGACGATCGGCATCTTCAAGCTCTCCAACGTGCCCAAGGCCATGCAGGTGATGAGCGCGCGCAAGCCGCGCCGCCACAATGAGCCCGCAGCCATTCGTGGTCAGCGGCGTGCGTGACCCCGCGTCAGGGGGGGCCGTCGCGCCGGTCGCCCGACCGGTGGAGATCGCCCCGCGCCGCCGGCTGCTCGGCCTGCTGATGCTGGTGGCCGCCGGTGTGCTGCTGGCGGTCGCCGCGCGGCTCCAGCCCGACGCGCGCGGCGTCGGCACGCACGAGCAGCTCGGCTTCTTGCCCTGCGGTTTCCTGCTGAAAACGGGCCTGCCCTGTCCCACCTGCGGCATGACGACCGCGTTCGCCCACGCCGTGAGAGGGCGGTTCATTCGCGCGTTCCTGGCGCAGCCCGCGGGGCTGGCTTTCGCGCTGCTGACCGGCGCCGCCGGCGGGGTCGGCGCCTGGATGGCGGTCGGCGGGCGGCTGCCGGAACTCTGGCTTCAGCGCCTGCCGCAGCTCTGGTTTCTTTGGATGGCGCTGACCGTGTTCCTGGTCGGTTGGGCCTTCAAGCTGGTCGAGACGCTGGTCGGCCGCGCGCCGGCGGGTTGAGCGGGCCGTTCGACAGCGGTAGTCTGCGGACTCGAGAACGGGCCGTCGGCACGCGGCGAGTCGCTGAGCATGCCAAGCGAACCCCATTTCGCGGCGAATGCCGACGGATGAGCGGAGGATCGGCAGGCGATGGCAAAGAACACCCCGTCACAAGAGCCGAAAGGCGACAGCGAGAGAGCCGCGCCGCTTCCGACCTTCAGCGAGCAGGATAAGGCCAAGGCCCGCGCCTGGTTCAAGAAGGCGGACGCGGAGCGCGAGCGCCGCGCCTATGACTTCGCGATCGAGTGCTACATACAGGGGTTGACCTTCTGGCCGGAGGCCGTCGACGAAGGGCACAAGCCGCTCTGGGCGCTGGCGATTCAGCGCCAACAGGTCGGCGGCAAGAAGCCCGGCATGCTTGAGACGCTGAAATACCCGACCGGCGGCAAGGACGCGCGCCAGGCGCTGCTCAACAGCGCGCTGCTGCTCGCCAAGGACCCGACCAACGCGGGTCATTACGACGCCGTCGTCAAGAACGCCAGCCGCGCGGCCATGTTTGAGACCCTGCGCTTCTATTCACCCAAGGCGCTCGACTCAATGCGCAAGGAGAAGAAGCCGACCCTCTCGCGCTTCAGATCCTTCAAGCAATACCTGGTCGAGGCGGCCGAGAAGGCCGACGCGGCCGGTAAGCCGCAGATCGCCGCGCTGTTCTTCGAGGAGGCGCTGCACGGCGTCGAGTTCCTCATGTCGCGCAACTCGACCGACATGGGGCTGCGCGACGAGCAGCGCGATCTCTCCGGGCGGCTGACGATCACGAAGGGGAAGTACGGCGACGCGGAATCGTTCCGCGACTCGCTCCAGGACGCGGAGTCGCAGAAGCTGCTGCACGACACGGACCGCGTCAAGCAGGGCGAGCAGACCCTCAAGGAGCTGCTGAGCGCGGCGCGGGCGGAGTGGAGGGCCGACCCGCAGTCGCCGGCACGGATCAACACCCTGGTCGACACGTTGCTCAAGACGGAGCGGCGTGGCGAGGAAGACGAGGCCCTGGAAGTGCTGGAAGCGGCCTTCAAGACCACGTCGAACTACCGCTTCAGGCTGCGTGCGGACGACCTGCGGCTTCAGCGGCTGCAGCGCCAGCGCCGGGCGCTAAGGGAAAAGGCCGCCGCCAGCAAGAGCGAGGACGACAACCAGCAGTATCGGCTGGCGCTGAGCGAGGAGCGTCAGACCACGGTCGAGATCTATCGCCAGCGCGTGGCCGAATACCCGACCGACCTGGCGATGAAATACAAGCTGGGTGCAGCCCTGTACGAGCTGGGCGAGTTGGACGAAGCGATCCCGCTTTTGCAGATGGCCCAGGCCGACCCGCGCAGCCGCTTCCGCAGTCAGATGCTGATCGGAAAGGCGTTTCACCAGAAAGGGACGCACTCGCAGGCGATCGAGGTGCTGCGCGAGGCCCTGGAGGCCTACGCGGGCGGCGCCGATGATCTGGCCAAGGAGCTGCTCTTCACGCTGGGAACGGCCCAGGTGGCCGAGGGGCGGGTGGCCGACGCCAAGGCGACGCTAGGCAAGCTGTTGCGGATCGATTACAATTACGGCTCTGGCAAGGCTCGCGAGTTGCTCGAGGGCCTGAAGTAACACGGAGCTCTTTCCGCTGCCGGGCGGGCTCGGCGGGCGGGGGGTTTGTCGTCAAACCGGTCGGGCCGCGGCCCGGGGACTGGATTCGGGGAGTTTCAGTGGCGCACTCACTTTCGTCCAAAAAGCGGATTCGACAGAACGAGAAGCGGCGGATCGTGAATCGCTCGCGCCGCGCGACGCTCAAGACGCGCGTGCGGCGGTTCGAGGAAGCGGTGTCGGAAGGCAACGCCGAGCAGGCCGCCGGCAGTCTCAAGGACGCCTGCAAGACGCTCGACCGCGAGGCGAACCGCGGTCTGATTCACCCGAACGCGGCGGCGCGCAAGAAGAGCCGGCTCACCAAGCGCCTGAACAACCTCAAGAAAGCCGCGAAGACGAGCTAGCCGGGCGGTGATTGTCGGCGTAGCCGCCGCGCTTCCCGTAGCGCAGGCTCCTCGTGGCCGACGGCATCGCGGGTAGAGCCCCCGCCCGTTCTTTGCTGAGCCCACCTCCGAACTCCGAACGAAATTGTGCCTGCCCAGAATCGGGTGGTCACGGGCCGCCCTGCGCGCTGAATCGTCCGTGCGCGCACGGTCGGTCGGATCGGTCTTGTTTTCTCTGACAGTGTGCAGGTCGGCACGATTCCACCGGCTCCGCACGTGGAGAAAGGAGCAGAATTCGCTTGCCCCCCCCCTTTTTTTTTCGGGGCTAGCATGATGCTTAGATCCGGCCACGGGGCCGGGTGGCGTGACACTGGGAATCGAAGGGGCTTTCTATGGCATGGCGCATTGCAGTCCTGGCGATCCGCATCGCTTCTTGCGAGGCTGGTGCGCAGGTAATCGGGAACTGCGCGCTGCACGAAATCCAAAGCGGGGCTGGGAGCTGCTTCTCGTGTCCCCCCGGCGAGGATGGGGAAATCGAGTTCTGCACGCACATGGAAATTTCGTATGATAGCTGGTGTGCGGGAGTATGCCTGTATCACCGCGATTGTGTGGTGAGCGCGACCTCGAACATGCCTGTCTACTGGGAATATGCATGTTCGAATGACTGTGAGGGCGACAATTGCTCCCTCATCGAACCGCCGATTACCGTGATCTACGATGAAATGCCCTCGGGTTGTGAGTGCGAGGGTCTGTAGAGCATTCGATGACGCACGAGCGCGGCTCGTTCCGCGCAGCCAAACAGGAGACTGGCGATGGTGTGCCTGGCTTTCTTGCTGAGTGCGGGGCTTTTGGCGGTCCCGGATATCGAACTTTTGACGCAAGCGAGCCAAACGGTCTCGCTTGAGAGCATTCGCGCCGCGCATCAGGCTCGGGCCGCGGCGATTCAGACGCTCGTGGTCGACGAACATTCCGTCACCCGGCGGAGGATCAGCGAGACGCACGAAGACAGCGTGTTCAACCGCATGCAGGGGCGCGTCGTTCGCGCCGAGCAGCGCGCCCGGGAGAGCGCGGTCTGTGAGCCGACTACGCCTGAGGAAATGGCGGCATTCGAGGAGCGAGTTCGCGAGGCAGGCAAGGAGAACTTCCCGGAGGAAATCCGTTCCGTGCTGTTGGCGAATCGCATGATGCTGACGGACGATCACTCGGTCTACGATTTCCAGTCCTCGCGCTACTGCTGCAAGCGTAACGACGTTCGCGACCTCAAGAAACTCGCCGTCGAGTACGGGCTTCCTGAGCATCAGATGCGAAACCTGACTGCGTCTGGTGCAACCGTCGGCTGCGCCGTGTACTCCGCGAGCGTGGACGAGGCCGGCACCTCGGGTGCTCTGGTGCGCGGGTCAGGGGCGTTGCTGATCGAGCGCCTCGAGCTGCTGGGCATCGCGCCGCAGCGCCTGCTTGACTGGAAGCGGCCCACGACGGTGGCGTTCGACCAGGAGGGTCAGATTGTGCTGCGCGGCGACGGCATGGACGGATCGGGGCCGGCGTTTGAGATGACGCTGAAGAACAAACCAGGCTACCCGATGGTCCACCTGACGCAGTACAAGCCGGACGGAACCGTCACTCTGGATCTGACGCTGAGCGATGCGCGGGTGATCGCCGACGGGATTGCGGTTCCGTTCCAGAGTGTACTGACCCGCCAATTGGGGGACATGGGCGAGCAAACGACCGTCCGAAAGGTGACGAGTATCGAATTGAACCAGCCCGTGCCGCTCGATCTCTTCCGGGTAAATCCGCGTGCAGCGCTGCTTTGCGCTGACGTCGAAATGCAGAGGGCGTTTGACGCCGATCAGGAGGCCCTGCGCAAGTAGCCGCAGCCACAAGTCGTAGATTCCTCGCTGCGTTCGGAATGACGCCGAGCGGGGGTTGGCTCTGCGCGCGTCACGACCCTGCGCCCGGTCCGCCTCAAGTGTCTCGCACTCGGTGAGGCTGACTGTGCCAGGCCGATCCAAGAAACTCCGTAGGAAGAAAAAAGGGTCAGAATGCCCTTGACCCCCCCCCCCCCCCCCCCCCCCCCCCCAAAACACCACCCCCCCCCCCCCCCCCACGCGCCCCCCGTGGGGCCCAACACACCAGCGGGGCCGAAGGCTAGAAAACCCGAGGGGTTGTA
>CAYXIO010000042.1:0-4247 GCA_964465125.1 uncultured Planctomycetales bacterium
CGTCAATTCCTTTGAGTTTTAGCCTTGCGGCCGTACTCCCCAGGCGGCACACTTAACACTTTTGCTCCGGCGCCGACGATGGTAGAATCACCGACGCCCAGTGTGCATTGTTTACGGCGTGGACTACCAGGGTATCTAATCCTGTTTGCTCCCCACGCTTTCGGGTCTCAGCGTCAGAACCGGCCCAGTGACCCGCTTTCGCCTCAGGCGTTCCTCTAGATATCTACGCATTTCACCGCTCCACCTAGAGTTCCAGTCACCTCTACCGGCCTCAAGCCACGCAGTTTGCCCGGCAGTTCTGCCGTTGAGCGGCAGGATTTCACCGAACACTTGCGCGGCCGCCTACACCCCCTTTAAGCCCAGTGACTCCGAACAACGCTCGCCTCCTCTGTCTTACCGCGGCTGCTGGCACAGAGTTAGCCGAGGCTTCCTCTGGACCTGCTCAACTCGGCGGGCTATTCACCCGCCTTGCTTGCGAGATCCTCACAGCAGTTTACACCCCGAGGGGCTTCCTCCTGCACGCGGCATTGCTGGGTCAGGCTTTCGCCCATTGCCCAAGATTCGTTACTGCAGCCACCCGTAGGTGTCCGGGCAGTGTCTCAGTCCCGATGAGGGGGATCACGCTCTCACGTCCCCTACCCGTCATAGGCTTGGTAGGCCGTTACCCCACCAACTACCTGATAGGACATGGACCGCTCCAAGACCGGCGGGCCCGAAGGTCCCCGCCTTTGGTCGCCAAACCAGGAGATTCGGCGACTTCATCGGGTATTAGCCACACTTTCGCAAAGGGGTTGCCCCCGTGGTTATCCCCGTGTCCAGGGTACGTTATCCATGCGTTACGCACCCTTCCGCCACTAACCGTATATTGCTACACGGTCCGTGCGACTTGCATGTCTTAGCCATGCCGCCAGCGTTCGTTCTGAGCCAGGATCAAACTCTTCGAAGAAAATCGGTGATCAGCCGCGCCCGAAGGCACCGGCTGTGATCTTCCCGAAAAGGGCTCAAACCTTTCGCACTGACTGCGAGAGTGTTCGAGACGCCCGCTGGAGTAAAAGCGGGCTTCACCAATGGTTATCGGACTTGGTCCGACTCCCATCATTACGACCGCCGATGCCTTTGGTCAGCACGCATCGGCCGTCGTCACACTCTCGCGGCTTCATCCACTGTTCACTTGTCACACATCACGTCGCCGAATCTTGCTCAGCGGCGAGCCGTGTAGAATACACGCGATTGCAGAGTTGGCAAGGCCTTGCGGCAGCGAATTTTGGAATCCCGCAACCAGTTTCCACTCAACACGTTACAGGCGGCCTGGCGGCGCCAGGCTCGGCGCCCCCGCCGGTTCGCGCCCGTGCCCCCTTGCTTGACACCCCGCCAGGCGGCAGACTTCCTATGCCGCCGAGCGGAAGCCGCCTCCGTCGCCTCCGCCGGCCCCGCGATTCGGGTCTCGATCGGATATCGCCACCCGGGCCGCCTTGTTCTCTATGGGAGGTTCCCCGTGCGTTCCGCCGCCCTGCTGTGTCTGACGTGCCTCGTCGTCGCCGCCCTGGTAGCCGGCTGCCCGCAGAACCCCGGCGGCACGAATAATCCCAACGCGCAGGCCAAGCTCCGCTACTTCTCCTCCGAAGGCGAGTTCCTCGACTACTTCCACGGCCAGGCCGACCGTGCTCTGCGCGGCGACACCTTCGGCTTCGGCGTGCCGCTCGCCGTTCCCACCGTCGCGGAAGACAGCACCTCGGGCGGCAGCGGCGCCGCGACCACGGAGGACGCAGGCGGCGCCGCCGACTTCAGCACCACCAACCTCCAGGAAGCCGGCGTGGACGAAAGCGACGTCGTCAAGAGCGACGGGGAGTACTTCTACATCGCGCGCGACCAGAGCCTGCGCATCGTCAAGGCCGCGCCCGCCAGCGAACTCGCCGAGGTGGCCCGCCTCGACTTGGACTTCTGGATCTCCGAGCTGTACGTCAGCGGAGACAACCTGATCCTGTTGGGAAATGGCTTCGACAACGGCTACATGGCGATCGAGATCTGGCCGCCGTACTACTCCAGCGCCAAGATCGAGATTCAGCAGGTCGACATCACCGATCGCGCCAACCCGGTCGCGTCGCACCGTGCGTCGATCGACGGCTCGCTTGTCACCACGCGCCTGCTCGACAACCGCCTCGTGCTGGTCACGACCGTCGTGCCGGAGCTGCCCGCGATGGGGATGTTAGGCATGCCGGCGCTGGCCAGCGAGGACGTGATGCCAACCATGACCACGGCGAGCGGCACGCAAGACGTGGTCTCCTGGGATCACTGGCTGCGACCCGACGCCCCGAACGGCTACTACGGCACGACGATCATGACGCTGGACGCGGACAACGTGGAGACGGTGATCGGCTCGACCGCGCTGGTCGCGAACGCGGGCATCATCTACGCGACGACCGATGCGGTGTTCATCAGCGACACGGACTACGATCCGAGCGACAACTACCGCGAAACCACGCAGATTCACAAGTTCCGCTTCGATGAGAACAAGGTCGCGACCTACGTCGCCAGCGGCGAGATCGACGGACGACCGCTCAATCAGTTTTCACTCGGCGAATTCGAAGGCGACCTGCGCATCGCAACGCACATTTCGCCGACGTTCTCAGGCGGCGGCACGGTCGCGGTCGATGCCGTGGGAAGCAACGTGTCAAGCGACGGCGGCTCGTCGAGCGCGGGCAGCGCCGGCGGCGCTACCGGCACAGAGCAGGACCGGAACGACACGGTCTCGTCTGACGAGACACCGACCGAGCCCGTCGATTCGCCGCCCGCGACAAGCGTCCCCGACACGAATCAGCCCTCCAACGCGGTCTACGTGCTCCGCGAGAACGGCGAGAAGCTCGACGTGGTCGGAAAGGTCGAGGGCATCGCGCCCGGCGAGAGTTTGTACGCCGCCCGATTCCTCGGGACGCGCGCCTACCTGGTCACGTTCCTGCGGATTGACCCGCTGTTCGTGGTCGACCTGAGCGACCCGACCGGTCCGCAACTCACCGGCGAGCTCGAAGTCCCCGGCTACAGTGACTATCTCCACCCGCTCAGCGAGGATCGCCTGCTCGGCGTCGGGCGCTCGGTCGCGGACAACGGCTTCGGCGGCGTGACCCCCAGCGCGCTTCAGCTTTCGCTCTTCGATGTCTCCGATCTCGCCAACCCGACGCTGATTCAGCAGATCCAAGTCGGCGGGCCGGGCAGCTACTCCAGCATCACCGAGACCCACAAGGCGTTTACCTATCTCGAATCGACGCACATGCTGGCGGTACCGGCGTATCTCACCGGCGAGACCGCCGACACGTGGTACACCTACGTCTTCCAGGGTGTGCTGTGCTATCAGGTCGATTCCGATGCCGGGTTTACCGAGTTGGGCCGGCTTTCCGCGGCCCAGCCGACGGATCCGAACGACGGCTGCTACGGGTACTGGTGGTGGAGCTGGCAGCGCGCCTCGATCATCGACGACACGATCTACTCGCTCAGCCAGGCGGGTGTAAGCGCCGCCCAGAGCACGGACTTCACCGTGACGCAGGAGGTCACGTTCCAGCCGTAGAGCCTTCCGCTCGCAACGGGCCGCGCGAAGTGATTCACAACGCGCGGCCCGCCTCGTTCAGATGCGAGCGTCGGGCAGGAGGGGCCTGGCAGCTTTCGCCCTCCCACTCTGCCGGACGTACTCACCGTAGCCCGCGATCCGCAGCGCCGCTTTCGCCCGCCCGACTCACGCCAGGTCGAAGCGGTCGAGGTTCATCACCTTGGTCCAGGCCGCGATGAAGTCATGCACGAACTTTTTCCCGGCGTCCGAGCTTGCATAGACCTCAGCCAGGGCGCGGAGCTGCGAGTTCGAGCCGAACACGAGATCCACCCGGGTGCCCGTCCATCGGACCTCGCCGGTCGCACGGTCGCGCCCCTCGAACGTCTCGGCGTCCTTCGAGGTCGGTTTCCATTCCGTGCGCATGTCGAGCAGGTTGACGAAGAAGTCGTTCGTCAGCGACTCGGGGCGCTTGGTGAAGACGCCGTGCTTCGACTGCCCGTGGTTGGCATTCAGCACGCGCAGGCCGCCCACCAGCACGGTCATCTCGGGCGCGGTCAGCGTCAGCTGTTGCGCCCGATCGACCAGCAGATGCTCGGCGGGCACCGAGTAGCGCGTCTTGAGATAGTTGCGGAAGCCGTCCGCGACCGGCTCGAGCACGGCGATCGAAGCCGCGTCGGTCTGCTCCTGTGATGCGTCCATGCGGCCCGGC
>CAYXIO010000042.1:4257-35205 GCA_964465125.1 uncultured Planctomycetales bacterium
ACTGGAGTTCAGACGTGTGCTCTTCCGATCTCGTTTTTCGCCGCCTTCTCGACCGCCGCGCAGCCGCCCAGGACGATCACATCCGCAAGCGAGATCTTCTTGCCGCCGGTCTGGGCGCCGTTGAACGCGCTCTGGACGGCTTCGAGCGACTTGAGCGTCTTCGCCAGCCGCGCGGGTTCGTTGGCCGCCCAGTCCTTCTGCGGCGCGAGGCGAATGCGGGCACCGTTGGCGCCGCCGCGCTTGTCCGAGCCGCGGAACGTGGAAGCCGAAGCCCACGCCGCGAACACCAGATCCGAAACGGACAGCCCCGACGCGAGAATCTTGCCCTTGAGCGCGGCGACGTCCTTCTCGTCGACCAGCTTGTGATTGACGGCGGGAATCGGGTCCTGCCAGATGAGCTCCTCGGCGGGGACTTCCGGCCCGAGATAGCGCGCCCGCGGCCCCATGTCGCGGTGCGTCAGCTTGAACCAGGCCCGCGCGAACGAGTCGGCGAACTGGTCCGGATTCTCCATGAATCGCCGCGAGATCTTCTCGTAGGCGGGATCGAACCGCAGCGAAAGGTCCGTCGTCAGCATGGCGGGCGCGTGACGCTTGGATTTGTCGTGCGCGTCGGGCACCGTCCCCGCGCCGGCATTGCCCTTCGGCTTCCACTGCTGCGCGCCGGCGGGGCTCTTCGTCAGCTCCCATTCATAGCCGAACAGGTTCCAGAAGAAGTTGCCGCTCCACTTCGTCGGCGTGGTGGTCCAGGTGACCTCCAGGCCGCTGGTGATCGTGTCACCGCCTTTGCCGCTGCCGAAGCTGCTCTTCCAGCCCAGCCCCTGCTCCTCGATGCCGGCGGCCTCAGGCTCCGGCCCGACGAGCTTGGCGTCGCCCGCGCCGTGCGTCTTTCCGAACGTGTGCCCGCCGGCGATGAGCGCGACGGTCTCCTCGTCGTTCATCGCCATGCGCGCGAAGGTCTCGCGGATGTCGCGCGCCGCCGCGATCGGGTCCGGGTTGCCGTTCGGCCCCTCCGGGTTGACGTAGATCAGCCCCATCTGCACGGCGGCGAGCGGGTTTTCGAGGTCGCGGTCGCCGGAATAGCGTTTGTCCGCGAGCCAGGTCTTCTCTTGGCCCCAGTAGACGTCCTGATCGGGCTCCCAGACGTCCTCGCGGCCGGCGCCGAAGCCGAACGTCTTGAAGCCCATGGTTTCGAGCGCGACGTTGCCGGCGAGGATCATCAGGTCGGCCCAGGAGATCTTGCGGCCGTACTTCTGCTTGATGGGCCAGAGCAGCCGGCGGGCCTTGTCGAGGCTGACGTTGTCGGGCCAACTGTTGACGGGCGCGAAGCGCTGCTGGCCCCGCCCGCCGCCGCCGCGTCCGTCACCGACGCGGTAGGTGCCGGCGCTGTGCCACGCCATGCGGATGAACAGGGGGCCGTAGTGTCCGAAGTCCGCCGGCCACCAGCTCTGCGAGTCGGTCATCAGGGCCGCGAGGTCCTTCTTCAAAGCCGCGAAGTCGAGGCGCTTGAATTCCTGCGCGTAGTTGAAGCCCGCGTCCATCGGATTGGACTTGGACGAGTGCTGGTGCAGGAGCTCGAGCTTCAACTGATTCGGCCACCAATCGCGGATGGAAGTGCCGGAGCCAGCGGTAGGCTTGAACGGACACTGGGATTCGCCTGCCATGGATTGCCTCCTTCGTTCGCTTGCAGGGAGCCGGGGTTTCGCCGTTAGGTGCCGGCCGTCGGCCATCGTCAGCCGCCGACGGGAGTCTAGCTGGTCATGCCGTGCTCGGACAGCGAGCCGGCGACGCCGCTATCATGAACGCTCCATGGCGCCTTCGGACAGGAGCATCCGTGAGCCTTGATCTCGACACACTGCGCGGCCGCTTCACGATCGCGGACGGCGCCTGGGGCACGCTGCTGCAAGCGCGCGGCGTGCCCGCCGGCCGGCTGGTCGAGGCGTGGAACTTCGAGCAGCCCGATGCGGTCCGCTCGGTCGCGGCTGCGTACTGCGAGGCCGGCTCGCAGATCGTCTACACGAACACGTTTCGGGCAAACCGCTTCGCCCTGGCGCGCGAGCAGCTCGCCGATCGCGTCGCCGCGATCAACACCACCGGCGCGCGCCTGAGCCGCGAAGCGGCCGAGGGCCGCGCTTGGGTCTTCGGCTCCATCGGACCGTCCGGCAAGCTGCTGCTTCGGCGTCAGGCGACCGAGGGAGAGCTCCTCGAAGCGTTTCGCGAGCAGGCGCAGGCGCTGAGCGCCGGCGGCGCCGACGCCATCGTGTGCGAGACGTTCTTCGACCTGGCGGAGATCTCGCTGGCGATTCAGGCCGCCAAGGAGACCGGACTGCCCGTGCTGGCCACCATGACCTTCGACTCCGGCGCCGACAAGACGCGCACCATGATGGGCGCGAAGCCCGAGCAGGCCGCAACAGCGCTCCTGGCGGCGGGCGCGGACGCGCTGGGCTGCAACTGCGGGGTGGGCATCGAGGTGGCGGCCGAGATCATTCGCCGCATGCGCGCCCAAACCGACCGGCCGCTGATGGCGAAACCGAACGCCGGCATGCCGGAGATGAGCGGCTCGCATGCGGCATACCGACAGAGCGCCGCCGAATTCGCGGCTCAAGCAGCGGCGCTGAGGGCGGCGGGCGCGGACATCGTCGGGGGCTGCTGCGGAACCACGCCGGAGTTCATCCGCGAACTGCGGGCGACCGTGGGCCAAGGCAACACCGGACTGCCGGGGTAACGCCGGCAGCCGACGTCGCCCGCAGCGGGCGGACGCGAGGACGTGATCGCCCGTGCTAGACCGCGGCGACCTCGCCGTGCTCGCGCGCGATTCGTTCCGCCTGTGCTGCCGGCGAGAACTCGGGCGATTCGCCGTTGCCCTGCCGCGGAAACAGGCGGTTGCGAACGGCCAGCCAGAATGCCGGCTCGGCGGGCCCCTCGACGATCTCCGCGATCAGCAGCGTTACGTCGTCGTGGGCCAGGCTCGCGCTGCCGGTGTGCTGAACCAGCGCGGCGCGCACCGCGGCGCCGATCGCGGCGCAGCTCTCGGCTGCGTGCGCCTCGAGCACGGCCTGCATCCGATCGTCGCCGAACAGCTCGCCGCGGGAATCGGGCGCTTCGAGCACGCCGTCTGTGACGAGCACGATTCGGTCGCCGACCTCGGCCTTCCGTTTGCGGCGCGTGTAGACGACGTCGTGATCCACGGCCAGTGGACCGTCGACGAACCCGCCGCCGGCGCGCGGCTCAGGCGTCAGGCGCGACCAGCGCTGACCTGCTTGCTCGTAGTACCAGCCGGGCGGGTGACCGGCGTAGCTGACCCACAGCGCTCGGCTGGGCGTGTAGTACGTGATGACGGCCGCCGTCGTCATGGCGCGTAATCCGAGGCCTTCGAGTCGGCGGTTGAGCTGCGCGAGCACCCGACGCTGATCCACCTGGTTCATGCAGCGCCGCAGATGGGCGTGAATCTCGCTGCTGATCGCGGACACGGCCTCGCCGTGCCCGACGACGTCGGCCAGGCAGGCGCGCGCAAGCACTCCGGTGCCGCAAACGGACAGGTAGTGAACGTCGCCGCCGCGGCCGCCGGCGCAGGGCCGGGAGTACAGCACGCCGGACAGCCCCGGCAATTGCACCGGGCTGGCGATGGGGCGGTTGCCGCCCCACACCTCGGAGCAGGACAGCGTCAGGGCCGGTTTGGGGGCCGTCTGCGAGACCGGGGGTTCGATGGCCACTACCACGTGCCGCGCCTCCGTCGGTTTTCGACTTTCGAGCGAACGGAACCGACGACTTGGATGTTCCGTTACGGCGCGAAGTTTCACGGGGCCGGGCAGGCGACTCCGCGTCGCCGCACTGCTTGCCCGCGCGAACGCAAGAACGGACGGGAGCGCGCCGAACCGCGCTCCCGCGAACGAGGAGAAGGAAGTCGGGCGCGCCGGGGCTACCAGTACTTCTCAACGTGCAGGTTGCCCGGCGTCTTCTTGGAGTGCGTCACGAAGCCGCGCTGCTCCAGCGTGGCCTGCATCTGGTTGGTCATGTCGGGATTGCCGCAGAGAAACACGTGACACTGCTTGGAATCGAGCGGCGCGCCGACAAGCTTCTCGTACAGGTTGTTGTCGAGCAGGGTCTGCACGCGGCCCTTGACGCCGGTCCAGTCCTCGTCGCGCGTCACCATCGGGATGTACTGAACCGTCGGGTCGGTGCGCGTGAGGGATTCGAGATCGGCTCGATAGCCCAGGTCGGGCGCGTGCCGCACGCCGTTGACGATCACGTAGCGCCGCCAGCGGCCGGTGCCGCACCAGGTGTGGTACATCGAAAGGAAAGGCGCCAGCCCGGTCCCGGTGGAGACCATGACGAGGTCCTGGCCGTCCGGCACGCCCTCCATCGAGAACGTGCCCTTGCAGCGCTTGTCCATCCACAGCTTGTCGCCGGGCTTGAGCTGCCAGAGGCGCGGCGTGAGCTGGCCTTCGCTGACCAGCACAATGTAAAGATCGAGCGCGTCGCGCTGCTTCGGCGAGGAGGCGACCGAGTAGGCGCGCTTGATCAGCTTGGAGCCGGGCGTCGCGTCCGTCGGAAGACCGAGCGTGATGTACTGTCCGGGCTGAAACTCCGGCACGTTCCCGGCCAACGGTCGTACCTTGAACACAGCCAGTTCGCGGTGGAAGTCCCGCCGCGAAACGAGCGTCGCATTCAACTCGCCGGCGGGGTTGGGGGTGGTGGCTCCGGAAGGCTGGCTGGTCAGGCTCGACATTGCTCTTGGCTCCTCAGGCCCCATGCGCACAAGCCGATCGGCTCGCACGACGCGCGGGAAATACACGATCCTCGATGGCAAGCGGCGCGCCGCGGCGGTCCGCAGGTCTGCGAAACAGACCGGACCGAAGCGCAGTCGCCAGACGCGGGCGCCGGTGCGCCCCCGTATTGGGAGCGTACACTACCCGACGGGCCCGTGTTTGTGGTTCCGCCGGTTCAATTGCGCCGTTTCGCACACTCCTGCGTCATTCGACGCATCGAACGCGCCGGATTCCGCAGTTCCACGCTCATTCGACACCTTGTCATCGGCTATCCGCGGACCGAACTGCCTGAGCGGGGCGTGTCCTGGCCCGATAGACACTCCCTTGCCGTTACGCCGCACGCGGTCTGCCTTGGCACGCCGATTGCTCTTGGTCTGCCGGTGGGGATTTCGCGCCCCCGGGGTGTGATTGCCGAAAGAGTGCTGCTCATGAACGGTCGCTATCAATTGCCCAATCGCGACGAACTCGGCTTCTGCAACATCCTGATGTCCGCGCTCGGCGGCGACGGCGCCAACATGGGCGCCAAACTGCTGTTCAAGCTCGGTTGCACCAGCTTCGGCCTCGACGGCGGATTCGACGCACGCTACGGCTCCGAAAAGAAGGGCACGGCGACGGACGTCTCCGTTCGTTTCTGCGAGCCCGGCACGCACGTGCGGCAATCCGGCCCGACCGCCACGCCGCACTACCTGGTCGTCTTTCATGACAACCTGATCGAGCCGCTGAACCTGTTCCGCGGGCTGCAATCCGACGCGACCTGCATTGTGAACACGACGCACTCACCCGCGGAGATGCGTGCCCTGCTGCGGCTGGTCAGCGGCCGGGTGGTCTGCCTCGACGCAGCCCGCATTGCGCGCGAGACCAGCAGCCGGCTCAACATGCCGCTGCTCGCGGCCCTGTGCCACGAGCTGCGATTCCCGGATGACGAGGTGAAAGCAATCATCGCCAAGCAGTGGCCGCGCGCCGCGACCGCCAACCTGGCTGCCTACGACCGCGCCCTGCACGACGCCCGCACTGATGCGTTTGCCGCGGACGGCCGCTTCGACCCACACCCCCCCGCGACCGTCCGCGGCCCGATTGGCTGGTTAAACATGCTCAACGGCGGCACGATCGACGCGCTCACGCACTCCACCCGCGGACGCGATAATCGCATCGCCGCCCAGGGCCGCGTGCCGCAGTTCACCCCGGCCGCCTGCAATTCCTGCGGAATCTGCCTGACCGTCTGCTCCGACCCGGGCGGACTGCTTTGGGTCGACGGGAAGATGAACGGCATCGACACGGCCTTCTGCAAAGGCTGCATGCGCTGCGTGGAGGTGTGCCCGACGTCCAAGAAGGGACACGCGCTCGAAGAGCCGGAGCCCGTGGCCTGAAAACGGCGCTCCGGCCCGCGTTCAGAACGACTCGCGGCCGCGGTCGATGCGGGTGGCAACCTGCCCGGCCCGTGCCCGAACCAGGAAAGTGATCGCACCATGACGCTCACCATGACCGCACCGACTGCCAAGTCCAATCTGCCCGAGCAGGAATACTGGCTTGGCAACGGCAACGAAGCCGTCGCCCGCGCCATCCTCGACATCGGCTACGACGCCGAGGGGTACTACCCGATCACCCCGTCGTCGGACGTCGGTGAGGCCGTCTCCAAGGCCTACGCGCAGGGCGAGACCGACATCGCCTTCATCGTCGGCACCAGCGAGCTCGCCGCGCTGTCGATCTGTGCCGGCGTCGCCGCCGCCGGCGGCCGCGTCGTCGACGTCACCAGCGCCAACGGCCTGCTGCTCAAGGCCGAGCAGATGCCCGCGATTTCCGGCCTCGGCCTGCCCATGGTGCTCAATCTCTCCACGCGCGAGGTCTCCGGCCCGCTCAACATCAAGAACGGACACTCCGATCTCTACGCCGCCCTCGGCTGGGGCTGGGTCATCCTGCTCGCGACCAACGTGCAGGCCTGCTACGACCTGAACATCATCGCGATCAAACTGGCCGAGGCGATCAACCTGCCCGTCATCGTCGCCTACGACGGCTTCCACACCTCGCACGCCAATCGCAGCATCAAGGTGTTCAAGGAGCGCGGACCGGTCCGCAAGTTCGTCGGTCCGACGCCGTTCAAGGCGACGCTCGAAGGCAAGAACGGGCGCTTCTCGGTCCTCGACGTGCGGCACCCGCGCACCTTCGGCCCGTACATGAACGACGACCTGATCAACACCAAGGTCCAGCACGACCTCAAATTCGAACGCGCCTACGAGCTGCTGCCGACCCTGTTCAAGGAATTCGCCGAACTCTCGGGCCGGCGGTACGGCTTCACTCAGCAGTACGGCGACAAGAACGCGCCGCGCTGCCTGGTTGCGCTGAACACCGCCGGAGAGGCGGCCAAGGACGCGGTCGACGCGCTGCAAAAGCGCGGCGAGCCGGTCAACCTCGTGGTTCCCACGGTGCTGCGGCCCTGGCCCGAGCGCGAGCTGGCCGAGGCCATCGGCAACGCCAGGACGATCGTCGTCGCCGAACGCGCCAGCCAGTATGGCGCCAGCAACTACCTCGCCAACGAAATCGGCGCGACGCTGCAACGCCGCGGAAACAACGCCCGCATCCTCCAGCGCAGCTACGGCATCGGCGGGCTTAATTTCACCCGCGACGACGCGTTCGAGGTCTTCGGACTGGCCGCCATCGACGAGAAGCCCGGCAGCGCAAGCCCCGTGTTGATGCCCGACGGCTCCACGCCCAAGCACGCCGCGCACCTGTCGGACAACGCCATCCGCACGAGCTCGTTCCACTTCGCGCCGCGCAAGTGGTACCACGGCGCCTGGCCCGGCGACCCGAACTACAACCCGCCGGCCACGCTCGAACCGCTGACCCTCTTGCAGACCACCCTGAATGGCCCGATGAAGGACAAGGTGAACCTGCGCGAGCTGTCGCAGATGCCCGTCCGCTTCGAGAAGCACAGCGCCTGCCCGGGCTGCGGCATCTTCACGACGCTCAACCTCTTCCTGCGCGGCATCGACGGCGACATCGTCCTGCTCTTCCACACCGGCTGCGGCATGGTCGTCACCACCGGCTACCCGCTGACCAGCTTCAAGGTGCCCTACCTGCACAACCTCTTCCACAACGGCGCCTCCACCGCCACCGGCGTGGTCGAGATGATCAAACGCTTCAAGCACAGCGGCGACCTGAAGGAGGACATCACGCTCGTCATGGTCACGGGCGACGGCGGCGACGACATCGGCATGGACCAGCTCATCGGCGCCGCCCTGCGCAATGATCCGTTCATCGTGCTCGAATATGACAACAAGGGCTACATGAACACCGGCGCGCAGATGTGCTACAGCGGCTTCATGGGACAGAAGGCTGCCAACGCCTATGTCGGCAAGCAGCAGACCGGCAAGCGCACGCACCACAAGGACATCATCGAAATCCTGCGCGGCACCTTCGCCCCCTATCTCGCGACCGTCGCAGAATCGCACCCGTTGGACATGATCCGCAAAGCCCGCAAGGCGCAGGCCACCGCCCGCGCCGGCGGCTTCGCCTTCTGCAAGGCCCTCTCCGTCTGCCCGCTCAACTGGGGCATGGGCGAGTCCATCGGCCCGTCGGCGGTCGAATCCTGCGTCAACGCCTGCCTGCACCCGCTCTTCGAGGTCGATCGCGGCGTCACGCGCGTCACCGTCGACCCCGAGCAGGCCGGCAAGAAAGTTCCCGTCACCGAGGCGTTCACCGCGATGGGCGACGCGTTCCGGCACCTGGCCACGCCGGCACACGCCGAGGTCGCCGCCAGCGTACAGGCCGAGGTCGACCGCCGCTGGGCCCGACTCAAGGCCCTGGCGGAGAACCCGCTGCTGTAGGCATCCATACAGCTCTTCTCCTGAGGGAGTGGTGCGAGACGCGGCCGACCCGGTTCATCCCGGCGTCGGCCGCGAGCGCTTATCTTCTTCGAGCGGAAGGGCCGCGACAGCGGGGGCGCGCCGGCAGGGAGGGCTAATCGGAGATGGATGCATACAACTGCGAGCGCGAGGAGTACCAAACCTGCGAGGCGATGACGCACGACGATCTCGCAAGAATCGCCGACTCGCCCGAACAGCGGTGGACGATCGCGCGAGGCAGGGCTTGCCTGTCCGCCTCACGACTCAAGTGTACCGCCTCGGGCTCAGGCCACCGCGTCCTCGCCGTCGCCGTCATCGTCCGGAAGCGCGCCAAGCGAACGCAGCGCGATCAGGGCCGCCTTCTGCTCCGCTTCCTTCTTGTTCGGGCCCCACGCGCCCGAGAAATTGCGGTGCCCGATCGACACCGCCACCTCGAAGCACTTCGCGTGGTCCGGGCCCTTTTCGTCCAGCAGCTCGTAGTGGGGCGTCGCGTTCATGTGCCGCTGGGCGTACTGCTGAAGCTGGGCCTTGTAGTTGTACTGGTGCTCAGAGTCGGTGGTCCGGCTGATCTCCTCGCCGAACTCGCGCAGGATGAATTCGCGGGCCGGTTCGAGCCCGCCGTCGAGAAAGACCGCCGCCACGACCGATTCGAGCACGGCCGCCGCCAGCGAGCGCGGCAGATGCGCGCCCGGCTCCATGCCCTGACCGAGCTCCATGACGTCGGTCAGCCGCAATTCGAGCGAAATCTTTGCGCAGACGCGGCGCGACACGACCGCTGACTTGATCTTGGTCAGCTCGCCTTCCTGCGCGTCGGGCAAACGCTCGAAAAGCGTGTGGCAGATCACCAGCCCGAGCACGGCGTCGCCGAGGAATTCGAGCCGCTCGTTGCTGTCCTTGCGAGTGGCGGCGGAGGATGAGTGCGTGAGCGCGGCGCGCAGCAGGCCACGATCGCGAAAACGATAGCCGAGCCGGCTTTCGCAATCGCTCAGGCGCGCGTCGATTTCCGATGTATTCTGGCCGTTGCGACCTTTGGCACGCGAAGCCACGCAATCCTCGAACGACATGCAATGCAAACGACGGCGTCCGGAGCCGCCGGCGCGGCATCCCGAGTAAACATTCTACCATAGCGATCGGCCGCGTGACCGCGAGAGCGTCGAAGAATCGTGCCCGACGCATCGACCGGCCTTATCGGACCTTACTTGCAACAGTGCGGCGGTCAGCCGTCGAAAGGTCAACCGGTCGCCAGGTCGCCACGGCGGGCCGGCGGCTCGTGTGGCACGGGATTCAAACGATGGTCCCCAAAGCCGAACGCGTGCGGACGAGACGACCTGCATGACCCACTCGAACTGAGACCCGTTGACTTGTTGCTCCCGCCGCGGCGCTTGGCGAGCGGCCGGCGGTTCACTATAGTTACCCGTCTCTTTTCGCCGGGACGGACAGGGAGCAGACGATGTCGTTGGATCGATCGCTGAAAATCAAGAGTTCGCTGGTGCGTCACCGCAACGTGCTCAGCCGCGCGGAGCGCATCGACCTCCTCAAGAGCCAGGATCGCTGGAAGGACGAGATGACCCCCCTCGGGCTGCCGAAGGTCGCCAACCGCAAGCTCGCCACGGGCAAGAAGAAGACCAAGGCCGAGAAGGCGGGCGAAGAGGGTGCGGCGGGGGCAGCGGCTCCGCCGGCGGCGAAGTAGCTCGGACCCGCGCGGCGCACCCGCCGTCCCACGACCTCTCTGCTTCTGATCGAACCGGCGAAACATTCGGACGTACAGGCCGTAGCCAGGCGAGCCGCGCGTACGCCGCGGCATCGCGGTCCGGCGGCGACGCGGAGCGCCGTGTTTCGCCGTGTCCGGCGTGTTGCCCATGGGCCGCCCGAATCTCGCAACCCGTTTGCGGAACCGTACATGACGCACGATCGGCTTTCGCTGAAGTTGGAAACCGGTAAGGCGACCGCGAAGCTGGTCGCGACGCTGCTGGGCGGCGTGCTGGTGTTGGCCTCCTTCGTCGCGGACAGCCTCTTCGCCGACAAGAGCACCGCCACCGGCATCGAGGTGCATTTCTATCGCGACCTGCTGGCCGCCGCCGGCGCCCTGCTGCTGGCCGTGCCGCTGTGGACTCACGCGACGGCGTGCCTGTTCTCCGGCCACGTGCACATGGATGAGCTGGTGGCGCTGGCGATCCTGGCGGCCTTTGCCGTCGAGGAGTACCAGACTGCCGGCGTCGTCGCGTTCTTCCTGCTGCTAAGCAACCTGATCGAGACGCGCACCGCCCTGGGCGCGCGAGCTGCGATCGAAGGGCTCATCCGCCTCACGCCGACCCGCGCGCACCGCCTGCGGGCGGACGGCTCCGAAGAGGAAGTCGACGCGCCGCAGCTCCGTCCCGGCGACGTCGTGGTCGTCCGCCCGGGCGACAACATCCCCGCCGACGGCCAGATCATCCTCGGCCAGTCCACCATCAACGAGGCCAACATCACCGGCGAGTCGCTGCCCGCGGAAAAGGACGTCGGCTCCGAAGTGTTCGGCGGCACCAACAACGTCACCGGCGCGCTGCGGATCCGCGTCACCAAGGCCGGCTCGGACACGACCCTCGGCCGCGTGCAGGACCTGATCCTGGACGCCGAGCGAACGCGCATCCCGCTGATGCGGCTGATCGACCAGTATGCGAGCTGGTACACGCCGATCACGCTCATGCTGGCCGGCGTGGTCTGGTTCTTCACGCGCGATCTTCAGACCACGATCGGCATTCTGGTCATCGCCTGCCCGTGCGCGCTGATTCTGGCGACCCCGACGGCGATCGTGGCGGCGCTTTCGGTCGCGGCCCGGCTGGGAATCTACATCAAGGACGCGGGCAACATTGAATGGGCCCGGCGGCTTTCCGCCGTCGTGTTTGACAAGACCGGCACGCTGACGACGGGCGAGCTCGCGGTGACGCGTTTGACACCGGCGCCGGGCGTGGACGCCGCCGAGCTCCTGCGAGCGGCGGCATCGGTCGAGCAGCTCAGCAAACACCCGGTCGCGCGGGCGATCAGCACGGTCGCCAACCGCGCCCGCGTTCCGCTCGACGACGCCGCGGAGTTCGAGGAAGTCTCGGGCATGGGCGTTCGAGCGCGGGTTCGCGGCACGCCGGTGACGGTCGGCCGGCGAAGCTGGGTGCAGTCGCTGGGGGTCGATCTCAGCCCGCTGACCGGCGAGCAGTTCGAGGAACCCGAAGGTCTGAGCACGCTGTACGTCGCGCGTGAGGGACGATGCCTGGGTTGGATCGGGCTCGAGGACCGCACTCGCCCGGAAGCGCATCACGCGATGAACGAGCTGCGCGAGCTGGGCGTGCGCGACCTGATCATGGTCACCGGCGACCGCTGGTCGGTGGCCCGCCGCGTGGCAAAGGAGATGGGCTGCACCCAGGTGCAGGCTGAGGTTCTTCCTCAGGACAAGCTGGCTCTGGTCGGGGCGCTCAAGCGACAGGGGCACACGGTCGCGGTGGTGGGCGACGGCGTGAATGACGCGCCCGCGCTGGCCGCCGGCAACCTGGGCATCGCAATGGGGGCCGCCGGCAGCGACGTGGCCATGAACAGCGCCAGCATCGCACTGATGAGCAGCGACCTGCGCAAGCTGCCCTTCCTGGTCAGCCTGTCGCGGGCGACGACCGGCGTGATCTGGCAAAACGTGGTCTTCGGGGTGACGTTCATCGTGATGGGCGAAATCCTGATCATCACCAAGGTGATCGGGCCGATGACCGCTGCCCTGCTTCACACGATCGCCTCCGCGATCGTCGTTTTCAACAGTGCCCGGATGGTGCGGTACGGCGAGCATCTCGAGGCGCACGTGGCGCGGCCGCGCGGGGCCGAGCCCGAGCAGCCCGCCGGCAAGGTGGCCTTGCAGGCCGTTTCGTGAGGATGTGCACGGTGGTTCAGCCCACTTCGCGGGTCTGAAACATCGCCACCGCGACCGCGAGAATCGCGGCGATGTAGAGACCCGCGTACGCGGCGACGTTCAGGACCTGGGTCAGCGGCACGACCATGTCCTGCGTGATCGCGTCGCCCAGCCAGAAGTATTGGAAATTCGGAAGCGCGTGATAGAGCACCGGAAACAGCCAGTTCTCGTGCAGTCGGCTGCCGAGGTAATAATCGGTCAGCAGCCCGAGCACGAACACGGTCGCGCACAGCGAGAGCGTCAGGACCGGCGTGAGCCGCGTGCTCAGCGCCACCGCGAAGGCGCACAGGATCATCACCGCCAGAAAATTCAGCAGGATCGCGGACAGGATCATCGGCGACGGCAGGTCGATCAGAATCGGCTGGAGCTTCCAGGCCTTGTCGAGCAGCAGCGTCAGGAGATAGGCCAGCGAGCCGCCCGGAAGCATCCAGCCCATCAGCGAGGCCAGGAAATTCCAGCCGTAAACGTAGTTGCCGAACGTCGCGGCGATCAGGCTGATCAGCGCGGCCAGGGTCGAGAGCATGAGCACCGGCTGGTCGTAGCGGTCGGCCCGGGTCTCCATCACGCCGTGCTGGAGCGTCATCAGAAACGTGATGGACAGCAGGTAGTACGCGGCCAGCACCGCCAGCGCGACGCCCAGGAACTTGCCGAGCAGAAACAGCGGGCGCGGGACGGGCTTGGATACGACCGTCAGGACGGTGAAGCTCTCGATCTCGCGGGTGATCACGCCGGTCGCGCTGAACGCGCTGCACGTCAGGCCGAACAGCAGGAGCGTCGCCAGCGCGACGTCGATCATGATCTTGACGTCGCTGCCGGATTCGAGCGAGTAGGAGGACAGCCCGGGATTCAGCAGCAACAGGCCGATCGCCGACCACGTCAGCACGGAGTAGATCGGCTGGCGGACGATCTCGATCAGCGTGGTCCAGGCGATGGCGTAAAGTTTGGCCAGCATCGGTGTTGCGTCCCGCCCGCCGTTGGCACGCCGCGTGCCGATCGGGGCGGGCATTATGAACCAAACGCGCGGCGGGCTCAATGCCCGGTACGCGTGAGACGAGGGTTGGATCGCGCGTCCGGGCTCGGAATGGCGCGCCCCGAGGATCGACATGGTCACTGAGACGAAGCACCTGCGGAGCCGCCGCGCGGCGTTGGGGGGTCTGCTGCTCCAGCTTGCCGCCACCGTGGCCTTCTTCGCGCTCTGGCTTTCGACGAGGTCGCTGGCGCTCGGCGCGCTGAGCTGGTTCACGCTCGCCGGCGTCCCGATCTGGTTCGTCGCGCTGCTGGTGTTTCGGCAGAAGGAGCTGGCCGCGCTCGAGGCGCTCGACCTCGAGCAGCTTCAGCGCGAGAAAGCGGCGACCGGGGGCGGCGAAGCGCTGTTCGGCGAGCAGGGCGAGTCGTCTGGTTTTCGGGTCGCTGCCGCGCGCCTCCAGTGGATGGAACGCTGGCTGCTGCCGCTCTTCGGGATCATCACGGCGACGGCGCTGCTGGTGTTCGGAGCGGTCGCGCTGCTGGACACGCGCAGGTTCTTCGTCGACGCCACGGTGCGCTGGCACGAGCTGCGCGGCGTCGACATCGGGCTGATCCTGTGCGCGGTGGTCACGATCTGCCTCTTCTTCTTCTCGCGCTTTGCGACCGGCCTGGCGCGCGTCAGCGAGTGGCAACTGCTGCGCGGCTGCGGCGCGTTCATGCTCGGCAACGTGCTGGCCGGCGCCGCGATCACCATCGCGTTCGGCCTCAAGCTCTACCAGAACCTCGAATCCGTCGAGCACTGGCTGACCCTGATCATCCCCGCCTTCATGATCTTGCTCGGGGCGGAGATGGCCATCAACGTCGTGCTCGACGTGTACCGCCCGCGCACCAGGGGCGTCGAAGTCCGCGCCCCCTTCGACAGCCGGATTCTGGGCCTGTTCTCCGAGCCCGGCGGCGTCGGCCAGTCGGTTGCGGAGGCCCTGAAGTACCAGTTCGGGTTCGAGGTCTCGCAGTCGTGGTTCTACCAGCTCCTGCAACGGACCTTCGTGCCGCTTGCGGGCGTCGCGACCCTGATCGTCTGGCTGCTGAGCTGCATCGTGATCGTGCATCCGCAGCAGAACGCGATCGTCGAGCTGTTCGGGCAGCAGCTCGATCCGCAGCATCCGCTCGGTCCGGGGATTCACTTCAAGGCGCCGTACCCGTTCGCCACGGTCGAGCGCTTCGACACCGGGCGGATCCACGAGTTCGTGGTCGGGTTTCGGTCCGGCGACGCCGCGCTCGAGGATCCATCCGCGGGCACGGACGCCAGCGCGCGCCCGGCGGTCGAGCTGTGGACCGATCCGAAACACCTCGGCCGCGAGCACTTCAACTTCATCATCGCGCCGCCGCGCAGCGACGAGTCGACCGCCAGCGCGCCGGCCGGGGGCGAGCCCGGCACGGGTACGCAACGTGCCCCGGTGCACCTGGTCCGCGCCCACGTGGTGGTGCAATACCGCCTGCGGGCCGACCAGCTCGACCGCGTGACACGGAACGCCGACGACCCGCACCGCATCATTCGTGCCCTGGCCTGGGAGGAGATCACGCGCTACAACGCCGCCGCCACCGTCGACGCGATGATGTCCTCGCTGCGAGCGGTGATGGGCGCCGAGCTGCTGGCGCGCATCGCCGCCCGGACAGAAGCCGCCCGGCTCGGTTTGGAGATCGTGCACGTCAGCGTGCTGGGGGTTCATCCGGAGAGCACCGCCGCCGTCGCCTTTCGCCAGGTCGTCACCGCGCAGCAGGACAAGGTCGCCGAGATTCGCCGGGCGCGCGTGCAGGAGAACCAACTTCTCTCCCAGGCCGTCGGCGACGTCGCGCGGGCGGTATCCATCGGCGAGGCCATCACGGCCGGAGCCGCGGCGGACCGCTCGTTCACCGAGAGCGACCGCGCGCTTCGCCGGACGGGCGGGCCCGATGCGGCCCGGTTCGAAGAAGCACTCGCCGCCGCGGAAGCCTACCGCGCGGTGCTGACCGCTCGGCTGGACGTCGACGTGTCGACCGATCAACTGACGCGGGCGCACGAGGAGTTCGACCTTGGCATGGGCCGCAGCCCGGAGCAGCTTCGCCAGGCCGAACAGCACGTCGCACAGCAGGCCGTCGCGGAGCGGTCCGCCGCAGATGCGTGGGAAAGCGCGATCGGGCCGTGGCGCGAGCGCGTGCAGGCGGACTTCGGCGCGGAGGCGGCCGAGCAGGCGGTGCTGAACCTCGAGGCGCGCATCGCGCAGCGGTTCTGGAATGACCGGCTCGACGGCCAACTGGTCGGCCTGGAAGGCGAGGCGGCGGTTCGGCTGGCGCGCGCCCGGGCGCAGCGCTGGCAGCGCGAGATGAAAGCCGCCGGCGAGGTTTCGCTGCTTCAGAACGAGCGTTTCGCCTACCGCGCGAACCCGCGCGTCTACCGCATGCGCACCTATCTGGAAGCGCTCGTCAACGGACTGTCCGGGGTGCGCAAGTTCTTCTTCGCATTCGACCCGGGCACGCGCCACATCAAGCTGAGACTCAACGCGGAAGACCAGGCCCGCCCGGACCTGACCGGGCTGCCCACCAAGGAAGAGCAATGATCGCCGCCGGCGCTGAGCCGCCGCGCGCTCGATTCTCGAGGATTCGCCCATGAAGAGATTTCCGCTGCCGACCGTCGTCACCGCGCTGGTGCTGGTGCTGATCCTGTCCGCCTACGCCGTGACCTTCCAGGTGCGGTTCTCGCAGGCGGCCGTGAAGGTCAGCATCTGGCAGAAGGACAACGCGGTCGTCGTGACCGAGCCGGGCCTGTACTTCAAATGGCCCCCGCCGGTCGAGAAGGTGCATGCCTACGACATGCGGCTGCGCACGCTCGAGACGCCTGAGACCGAGATCAAGACGTCTGACGGGCAGAACGTGATCGTCGGGTGCTACGCGCTGTGGAAGATCGAGGATCCGCTCCAGTTCTTCATCCGCATCGGCAACGAGCGCGACGCCGACGAGCGGTTGCGGACGCGCATCAACGAGGTGCGCGCCACGGTGATCGGGCGTCACAACCTCGGCGAGTTCGTCAACCTCGACCGGACGCTGGTCGACCGCACCTATCAGCAGCTTCAGCAGGAGATGATCGACCTCGCCGGCACGGACCTGAGCACCAGCTACGGCGTTCAGCTCGTGCAGGTCGGGATTCGGCGGATTTCGCTGCCCGAGGAAGCGACCCAGAGCGTGCTCGAATCGATGAAGCAGGAGCGCGAGAAGCTCGCCGCGAAGTATCGCGAGGAAGGCAAGGGCCTGGCGGCGGCGATCCGCGCCCGGGCGGAGTCGCTCAAGGACCAGATTCTCGCCTTCGCCGACAGCAAGGCCAAGGAGATCGAGGCGGAAGGCACCCGCGCCACTGAGCGCATCCTCGCCCAGGTCAGCGACGAGGATTCCGAGTTCTTCATCTGGCTGCGCTACCTCGACGCCCTGCGCGCGTCGTTCAAGAGCGACGGCACGCTCGTCCTCGACGCGCAGTCCGTGCTGTTCGCTCCGTTCGCCTCGCCCTCGGTAAGCGCCCCCGCGCCACGCGGCGCGCCGACGGCCGAGGCGCAGCCCACGTCGGCACCCGCCGCCGCCGAGCGCGAGCCCGCCGCGGTCGTGGAGATTCCGTAATGCACGACGGACATGACCCCGCGCTCGGCCAAAGACACCGCGAGGACGTTCCCCGGCGGCCGACGGACGCGTTCGACCCCGCCCAGGAATCGCTGAGCCAGGCGCTGCGCTCCGGCTTCAACGTCCTGCGCGTCCTGATGGTGATCCTGCTGGTCGCGTACTTCCTCTCCGGCTGGTTCAAGGTCGAGCCCGGCGAGCAGGGGCTAATCGTCAGCCTCGGCAAGCTCCGTCTCAACAGCTCGGGCGCGTCCGACTACACCGGCACGCCGGTCTTCGGCCCCGGCTCGTACGCCTCGCTGCCCGAGCCGTTCGAGCAGCAGATCCGCATCTCCGGCAGCACCCAGACGCTGCCCATCCGCACGTTCATGTACGGCCGCGGCAAGGAGGACGAGGGCAAGCCCGTCGCCGAGAACGTCCCGCCGCGCGACAAGCTCGACCCGCGGGTCGACGGCACGATGCTCAGCGGCGACCGCGGGCTCTCGCACGGCCTCTGGACGATCGAGTATCGCGTCGCGAACGCCGAGCACTTCGTGCGAACCGTGGGCGAGCGGCCGACCGACGCCGGGCCGCTGCTGCGGGCACTGGCCGAGGATGCGATCGTCCAGACGGCTTCGGGCATGCCCGTCGAGCGCCTGACGCGCACGCGCGTCGATCCGTCCCAGGCGGATTTCACGCTCGAAGTCCGGCGGCGCCTCAGCGACGCCCTGGACCGGCTCGAAGCCGGGCTGGTCATCGACAAGGTCGTGGCGGAGACGGTCGAGCCCGGCAAGGTGCGCCAGGCGTTCATCGGCGTGACCAAGGCGCAGAGCGACCGCGAGCGTGAGATCAACGAGGCCCGCCAGACGCGCGAGCAACTGCTCAACGGCGCCGCCGGCCCGCAGTATGCATCGCTGCTCGAGGCCATCGAGGACTACGGCCAGGCGCACACCGAGCCGCAGCGCGACGAGCGGCGCGCCCGCATCGACGCGTTGCTCGACCAGGCCGGCGGCGAGGTGTCGGTGATGCTCCAAAGAGCCGGCACCCGCGCGACCGAAATCCGCGAGACGGCCCGGCAGGAATTCGAGTATTTCCAGAACGTTCTGCCGGCCTACCGCAAGCAGCCGGCGCTGACGACCACGCGCCTGTGGAGCGAAATGCGCGCCGCCGTCCTCGGCAACAAGCAGCTCGAAGTGTTTTTCATGCCGACCATCGCGCAGGACGTCGAGATTATCATCAACCGCAACATCCAGCGCCTGCTCGAAGCCGACACGGAGCGCTACAAGCAGCGCTTCCAGCAGCCGGCCCCGCAGGCACCCTGATCCCGCAGCGCCCCGGAGCCTGATGTGAGCGCGACGCCCGTAATCTCCGCCGTCGGCCTGACCAAGGTCTTTCGCGACTTCTGGCACCGGGCGCGCGTCCAGGCGGTCGACAACGTCGACTTGCAGGTCGAGCCCGGCGAGCTGTTCGGGCTGCTCGGCCCCAACGGCTCGGGCAAGAGCACGTCGATCAAGATGATCCTCGGGCTGCTTCACCCGACCCGCGGCCGCGTCTCCGTCTTCGGTCGGCCGCCCAACGACGTGCGCACCAAGAGCCGCATCGGCTATCTCCCGGAAGAGTCCTACCTCTACCGATTCCTCAACGCGCGCGAGACGCTCGAGTACTACGCGACGCTCTTCCAGCTTCCGCGGCGCGAGCGGCAGCGGCGCATCGAAGAGCTGCTCGAAATGGTCGGGCTGCGCTCGGCCGCCCGCCGGCCCGTGGGCGAGTATTCCAAGGGCATGGCGCGGCGCATCGGGCTGGCGCAGGCCCTGATCAACGATCCGGACCTGCTCATTCTCGACGAGCCCACCAGCGGACTCGATCCGATCGGCTCCAAGCTCGTCAAGGACATCATCCTGCGGCTCGGCCGCGACTTCAAGAAGACGATCCTGCTCTCGAGCCACCTGCTCGCCGACGTCGAGGAAGTCTGCGACCGCGTGACGATCCTCTTCGGCGGGAAGATCCGCGTCGCCGGCACGCTCGGCGAAGTGCTCAGCCGACACGACGAGCTCCAGCTCACCACCGCCCGACTGTCCGAAAGCACGCTCGAGCGGATTCGCCAGCTCATCGAGCGCGAAACCGGCCAGTCGTTGACGGTCAGCACCCCACGCGAAAGGCTGGAGACGCTCTTCCTGCGCATTGTCCAGGAAGCGCACGCGCAGAAGGTGGCGACGGCGGGCAGCGCGCCCGCGGGCGAAATCGCCGGCTTCCTCGGCGGCACCGCGGAGGGCCAGGGCCTGCTCGAATCGCTGACCCGCGCCGAGCCGGTCGCGCCGCTGTCCGAAGCGCCGCCCGAGACGGCGACGCCCGCGCCGCAAGCCGAGCTGCTCGAGAACCTCACGCGCGCTCGATCCGCGAGCCCGGCGCCGCCGCAGGCGGCCGCATCCCAGCCCGGCCGGTCCCTGGACGACGTGGACCGCGACCTGCTCGAAGGTCTGAGCGGCGATCGCGGCGAAGAGAAGCCATGAAGAACGCGCTCGCCATCGCACGACTGACGGTCCGCGAAGGCATCCGCATGCGGATCGTCCTCGTCATGGTCGTGCTCCTGGTGCTGATCGTGACGGAGCTTCCCTTCGCGCTGAAGGGCGACGAAACGGTCTCGGGCCGGCTCCAGACGTTTCTGGCCTACTCGCTGGGCGCGCTGGGCTTTCTGCTCGGCATCTCGACTGTCTTCCTGGCCTGCTCGACGCTTTCGACGGAGTTCCGCACGCGAACGCTGCACCTGATCGTCACCAAGCCGGTCGCACGGATCGAGATTCTGCTGGGCAAATGGCTGGGCATCACGTTTCTGAACCTGGCGCTGCTCATCGCCGGCGCCCTCGCGATCTACTCGCTGGCCGTCTTCGTCAAGAACCGCCCGGCCCAGTTCGAGCGCGACCGCGTCAAGCTCGAGGACACGATCTGGACGGCGCGTGTCGCGGGCACGCCCGTCGTGCCCGACTTCGCCGAGGACGCCCGCCGCTACATCGACGAGCAGGTGCAGCAGGGCCGCACGTTCTCGCAGGGCGCCGACGCGGCCCGCGCGCAGGCCCAGCACGACCTGGAGGAGCGCTGGCGCCAGGTGGGGCCCGGCGAGCAGCGGCTCTACGAGTTCAAGGACCTGCCCGCGCCCGATCAGGGCAGCCGCGTCTACCAGGTGCGTTTCAAGGCCCGCGGGACCCCCATTCCGCCTGAGGAGCTGCTGCCGATCACCTGGGCGGTGGTCGATCCCGAGACGGGCGGCGTCGAGATGATGCTCGACTCCAACGAACGGCACGGGCAGGTGCACCAGTTCTTCATTCCCATCCAGGTCGTCAAGGACGGCCGCGCCGCGCTGGGCGTCATCAACCCGACCGACAGGATCACGATCTACTTCGAAGGCAACGACGGATTGCAGCTGCTCTACCGCGTCGGCGGCTTCGAGGGCAACTACCTCGCTTGCGTGCTGCTGATCCTCATGCGGCTGTCGTTTCTGGCGGCGCTGGGCCTGTTCTTCAGCACGTTCGTCTCCTTCCCCACCGCCAGCGTGACGGTGCTCCTGCTCTACGTGCTGTGCTCGTTCAAGCCCGACTGGCTGGACGTGATCGGCGCTAAGATGCAGGTGTATGATCCGAGCCTCGACCCCTACGGCGCGCTCGGTCCCTACATCCGCGCGCTGCTCGCGCCGCTGCTGGATTACCTGCTGCCCGACTTCACCCGCTACAACGGGAACAGCTTGCTGGTCGAAGGCTTCGCCATCCGGGCCGAGGCGGTCGCCGGCGCCGCGCTGCGCACGCTCACGTACGGACTGGTGCTGCTGGCTTTGCCCGGCTGGCTGATCTTCTACAATCGAGAGGTGGCGGAAGTCACCGTCTGACACGGAGATGGCCATGAGTCCTCGGGCCGTTCAAGCCCTCGCGATCACGCTGGGCGCCGCGCTTCTGCTGGCATCCTCGCGGCTTACGCCGCAGATCAACTCCGTCCGCGCCTCGCTGGTGACGCAGGGCGCGTTCGCATCGCAGGTGAACATTCCGCCGGAATACGCCTTCGCGGTTCAGGCCTTCGGGGCGTTCCGCGGCCTGATCACCAACATCGCCTTCATGCGGGCCGAGCAGTACAAGAACGAGGGCCGGCACTACGACGCGATGCAGCTCGCGAACTGGATCTGCATGCTCCAGCCGCATTTTCCCTCGGTCTGGGAATTCCAGGCCTGGAACATGGCCTGGAACATCTCGGTCACCACCTGGACGCCCGAAGAGCGCTGGAACTGGGTCTACAACGGCGCCAAGCTGCTGCGCGACTACGGCATTCAGTTCAACCCGAACGCCACCAACCTCTACAAGCAGCTTGCCTGGATCTTCGTCAACAAGATGAGCGACACGGTGGACGAGCACCACCTGACCTACAAGCGCAACTGGGCCTACCGCATGCACCTGGTGCTCGGCCCCCCGCCGGACCCGCTGGACGACTACCGTCCCGGCGAGCGGGTCAAGCAGTCCGAGTTGCAGATCGGCGAGGACGCGATGACCAAGGCGCTGCAAGTCGAAGCCCAGCGCCGCCGCGAGAAGCGCGAGCGCGAGGGCATGCTGCGGCCGTGGGAAATCCCGGCGGACGAGAACGGCGAAATCGCCGCCGGCGAGACCAACCCCGACCTCGAGGCGCCGATGTCGCTCGACTACCGCATCACCACCCGCGCGTTTCAACAGGCGATGATGCAGATCGCCGACGCGCCGGCGTCGCTGGCCGAGCTGTACGGCCGGCAGCCCGAGACGCGCGAGATGGTCCAGAAGCTGCGCGAAATCGGCGCCGTGATCGACGATCCGCGGCTCGACGAGGAGCACTACTGGAGCCAGGTGGACGGCCTGGCGTGGACGTTCTTTTACCGCTACCGCGTGCTGAGCGACCCGCCTTCGATGCTGTCCCAGGTGCTCGAGAACGCGACGCTCGACCCCGACGCCGCCAACATCGAGCGCTTCGACCAGATCGTCGGCGTCCGCGCGGGCAACCCGGCGGGCGCGGCGCTGCTCCACTTCGTGCAGAAGAAGGTCCTGGAGGAAGTCTACAAGCTCGCCCCCCGGAAGATGGCCGACCTGATCGCGCTGTTCGGGCCGATCGACTTCCGCATGGTCGACGCGCACTCGCTCTACTGGCTCAACGAGGGGCTGGTCCGCTCGCAGCAGACCATCAACGACTTCGGCAACGACAAGACCAACACGGCCCGGCTGGTCTTCTTCAGCCTGCACAACCTCTACCTGCGCAACCGGATGGATTTCGAGCCTTCCGGCCGCGAGATCAACAAGGCTTACATCAACTTCAATCCTGACCTGAACTTCATCGAGCCGATGCACCGCGCCTTCCTCAGCTACGCCAAGGGAATCGACCCCGACCCCGAGCAGAAGGGCGTCGGCGGGACCTTCCGCTCGGGTCACGTCAATTTCCTGGCCGAGGCTATCCGCCTGCTCTATTTCGCGGGCCGCATCGAGGACGCGTCGCACTATTACAACTACCTGCGCAGCGAGTACGACACCACCAGCCAGGGTCAGCGCAACACCGCCTTCGACAAGCCGCTGCGCGACTTCGTCTTCGACACCTTCCGCGAGGACTACAGCCAGACGGACGTGCGCAACGCGCTCTTCGGCGTGCTGATGAGCGCGTTCACCAACCTGGCGGACGGCAACCTGGCGCAATACGACGCGCTGTACTACGTCGCGTTCGACCTGCACCGCAACTACAACAAGGGCCGCGACCTCGTCTTCAATGAGAAGCTGCGGCTGCCCTCCTTCGAGCAGTGCACCTCGGACGTGCTGCGCCAGTGGTTCCTGGTCGTGCCGCGCTCGGGCTTCGACACGGTCCGCAAGATTCGGCTCTGGAACTCGCTGCCGCTTCCGCTGAAGCACGCGGTCTACGACGACCTGAAGGAAATCTTCGCGCTGGAGTGCCAGCGGGTGGGGTTTGACGTGACGCGCGCGTTCCCCGAGCCCGAGCTGATGGACGAGTATCGCCGGACCGCGCCCAAGCGGGACGTCACGCCGCCGCCGGACAACGTCGAGACCCCGGGCCAGACGCCGAGCTGACGAGGCCGGCACAAGTGCGGCTTTTCCTGCGGCTGCGCTCAGTAGGCGATGTCAAAGCCGGTTTCATCCTGGCGAGCCGCGATTTCGCCGCGCGCGGCGCTCTGAATGTTGTAGCGCATGCGGAAGGCCAGCGCCTCAAGCAGTCCGCGGACTTCCGCATCCTCACCCTGGGCCTGAAGCTCGACGGTTCCATCCGCCAAGTTGCGCACGAATCCGCAGACCCTGAAATCGCCGGCGATCTGCCGGGCGGTGGCGCGGAATCCGACGCCCTGCACCCGCCCCGAGTAGAGCACGCGCACGCGCAACGTCTCGGTCTGCATGGCCGGCTAGTCCTTCTTGCGGAGAACCACCTTTCGCTCGCCGTCGGTCACGTCAAGCGAAAAGCCCTTCAGGGCGGCCGTGTAGGTGCGCGTTCCGCCGGCCTGGGGCCGCAGCGTCAGCTTGTAGCCGTTGAACGAGTACGTGCCGACCTCGTCGCGGCTGCGCCCTTCGAGGGTCAGCCGCGCCGAAAACGTCCCGTCGCGGTTGAACACGGCATCGCGAATCGCGAACACGTCCGCGTTTGGGATCGCGCGCTGCATGTACCAGTGGCCGACCAGCGCCCGGCCACACCCGGCGCTTGCGCCCGCAGCCAGCAGCAGCAGACTCAACACCGCGGCGCGTGCCCGGCGAATGGAAACGGCCCCTGCCATCACGAAATCCTCCGCGCGGGTCGTCCCCGCTCAGCTCGGCGGCGGCTCAAGCGCCCGCCGCTCGTCGGCGCTCAAGCTCGGCCAGCGTGCGATCGATCCGCTTCAGGGCGCGCTCGCGGCCGAGCAGGGCCACGGTGTCGAAAATCGGGGGGCTCACGGTGCCTCCCGTGACGGCGACGCGCAGCGGCTGGGCCACCTTGCCGAGGCCCAGCGAGCGGGCTTCGGCGAAGCCGCGAATGAGCTGCTCCAGCGCCGCCGGGCTCCAGTCGGTCTGCTCCGCCAGCGCCGCGCGCATGTCCTTCAGCAGCGCGGCTGCGTCGCCCTTCTCCAGGTTCTTGCGCACGGCCGATTCGTCGATCGGAAACCGGTCATCCGGCAGGAAGAGCATGCCGGACTTGGCTTCGATGTCGCGGACCGTGCGGAAGCCCTCGTTCATGGCCAGCAGGCGCGTCATGGCGATTTCGCCGAGGCCGCGCAGCGGCGACTGCGGGTTGACCTCAAGAAAGTCGCGAAACGCATCCAGGTTCCGCTTCGCGTCCGCCGCCGCCAGAGCCGTGGTATTGAAATTCAGCAGCTTGGCGCGGTCGAAGCGGGCGTTGGTCTTGCCGATGCGCTCAAGCTCGAAGCGCTCGCACATCTCCTGGAGCGTCATCTTCTCGAGGTCGTTGCCCGGCGACCACCCCAGCAGCGCGATGAAGTTCAGCAGCACCTCCGGCAGGTACCCGCTGACTCGGAAATCGTGAATCTCGATCTCCGGCACGACTACGCCGAGCTGCCGCGCCAGCGCCGCCAACGCCTCGCCCGGGAGCTGGGTCTTCGCGTCGCGCCATGCGGCGAACGTGTCAACGTCGCAGCCGGTCCACTCGCGCGCCTGTCCTTCATCCAGCGTGCCCGCGGCGACGCGCGCCTGATACGCGGTCCGCACCGCCGCGTCCTTCTCGCGCTTGCTCATCTTCGAGCCGTCCAGGTTCAGGATGATCGGCAGGTGTGCGTAGACGGGCATGCGATAGCCGAGCGCCTCCTGCAAACCCAAGTGATTGGGGGTGTTCATCAGGTGCTCCTGCCCGCGGAGCACGTGCGTCACCCGCATGGCCTCGTCATCCACGACGACGGCGAAGTGGTACGTGGGCCAGCCGTCCGCTTTGACGACGACGAAGTCGTCGACCTCGCGCGCGCCGACGCGCACCTCGCCGAGAATCGCGTCCTTGACCACGAAATCATGGTCGGGCATGAGAAAGCGGATCACCACCGGCCGGCCGGCGGCGCGGGCCTCGTTCGCCTCCTGTTCCGAGGGCAAGCGCGACGGCCGAGGATAGCGGAATGCGCGCTTCTGCGCCTGCGCGGCACGGCGCATCGCGTCCAGCTCCTCGCGCGTTTCGAAGGCGTAGTAGGCACGGCCGCTGTCGAGCAACTGCCGCGCGACCGCCTGGTACGCCCCCTGCCGCTGCCGCGCGCTCTGTAGATACGACGGCGCGGGGCCGCCGACCTCGGGCCCCTCGTCCCAGTGCAGCCCGAGCCAGCGCATGTCGGCCAGCAGCTTCTCGGTGGCGCCGCTGATGTTGCGAGTCTGGTCGGTGTCCTCGATCCGCAGCAGAAACCGCCCGTCCAGACGGCGCGCCAGCAGGTAGTTGAACAGCGCGGTGCGAGCGCCGCCGATGTGCAGGTACCCGGTCGGCGACGGCGCGAAGCGGGTTCGGATCAGCTCGGGCATGCATTCCTCACAGCAGCAGAGCGATTGAGATTCCAGCGTTGCCGCGGATTGTAGCCAGGCATCGATTTCGCTGCGACGAAGGGATTATCGGCATTCCGACGATCCGGGCGCGGCGGCGCCAGCCGACGTTGAGTCCGGGGTTGCGTTTCGGCTACCATTGGCGCTCCGACAGCCTTCCGCGGCGGCTGACACCGATCGGAGCGACGAGCCGCGGAGCCAATCTTCGGAGGCGGAATCCAACCATGATCAACTTCACGCGCATCGGACGATCGCCGTTCGCCTTGCTGATCGGGCTGCTGGGCGTGCCGCTGGCGCTCACCTTCGTCGCCGCCCGCGCCACCCAGGTGCCCACCACGCTCAATGACTTCTTCGGGCCGGGAACCCAGCCGAACGAGATCATCGTTGACATCATCAATCCGGCGACCTGCGGCGGATGTCACGGTTACTTCGACAAGGACACGGAGCCGTTTCGGCCATGGGCGGCCAGCATGATGGGACAGGCGGCGCGCGATCCGATGTTTCTCGCCTGCCTCGCGGTCGCGAATCAGGACGCCGCGTTTGCCGGCGAGATCTGCCTCCGCTGCCACGTGCCCCGCGGCTGGCTGGCCGGTCGCAGCGTTCCGACCGACGGCTCGGCGCTCGACCCGAACGACCTGAGCGGCATCAGTTGCAACTACTGCCATCGGCTGGTGAACCCGGTCTACGTGCCCGGCCAGAGCCCCGCCATCGACGAGGGGATCATCAACGACCTGGTGGCCGGCCCCCCGGTGAACCCGCACAGCGGGCAGGTTGTCGTCGACCCCTTCGACCATCGTCGCGGGCCCTACGACCTCGGCATGTTCTTCTCGCACGACTGGCTGCAATCGCCCTACCACTCCGACTCGGCGATATGCGGCAACTGCCACGACGTCAGCAATCCGGTCTTCAGCCGCCAGCCGGACGGCACGTACGCGCTCAACTCGCTGGATGCGCCGCCGCCGTCGAACGATAAGTATGAGCAGTTCCCCGCCGAGCGGACGTACAGCGAATGGACGCAAAGCGCGTTCGCGGCGGCGCCGGTCGATATGGGCGGGCGCTTCGGCGGCAACAACCCGCTGGTCAGCTCGTGCCAGGACTGCCACATGCCGCGGGTCGAGGGCCTGGGCTGCATGTTCGGCGAGGTGCGCCCGTACCTGGGGCGGCATTTCTTCAACGGCGGCAACACCTGGGTGCTGAACGCGATCCGCAATCTCTACGACGATTCGGAGACGTTCCTGGATCCGAACAGCGTGGCTGACTCGATCGACCGGGCCGTCGGCATGCTCCAGGCCGCCAGCGATCTCGAGCTTTCGGCGGACGCGGCTACGCTCACCGCGCGCGTCATCAACCAGACCGGTCACAAGCTGCCGACCGGCTACCCCGAGGGTCGGCGGGTATGGCTCAACGTGCAGTTCTTCAACGCGGCCGACGCGTTGATCGAAGAGCATGGTCACTACGACCCGAACAGCGCCACGCTAACGACCGCCGACACGCGCGTTTACGAAGCCAGAATCGGCCTGGATGCGACCGTTGCCTCCCTGACCGGCGTTCCCGAGGGGCCCAGCTTCCACTTCGTGCTGGCCAACGTGGTCTACAAGGACAACCGCATCCCGCCCATGGGGTTCACGAACGCGGGCCTCGCGTCGGTGCAGGCTGCGCCAGTGGGCGCCACGTACGCGGACGGCCAGCACTGGGACGACGTGCCCTTTGCCATTCCGCCCGGCGCGGCCCGCGCCGACGTGCGGGTGTACTACCAGCTCACGTCGCGCGAATACGTCGAGTTTCTGCGCGACGAGAACGTCACCGACGACACCGGCGACATCCTCTTCGATCAATGGCTGCTGACCGGCCGCAGCGCGCCGATCGAGATCGATTTCGCCAGCATCCCCGTCGGATGCCCCGGCGACCTCAACGGCGACGGCCAGATCGACCTGCTCGACTTGTCGACCCTGCTGGCGCACTTCGGGCAGATGGGCGGCGCCACGTATGCCGACGGCGATCTGACCGGTGACGGCAACGTCGACCTGATCGACCTGAGCGAACTGTTGATCGTCTTCGGCACGAGCTGCGGCTGAAACCCTGAAACGCAAGCGCGCCGGCCGGAAGCGCGTTCCGGCCGGCGCGTGTCCTGCGCACCGCTACTTGAAGATCGGGCCTTTCGTCACGCCGTGATCGGCGCCCTCCAGCTTAGCGTTGGCGCCGTCAGTCCAGTGATAGCCCATCGTGTCCTGAGGCAGCTTGCCATCGGGCACCGAACCCGTCTCGATGGTGATCTGGTAGGCGGTGCAGGGTGTCAGCGGAGGCGTGGCGGCGGTCCACGCTTCGCAGACGTACTCGCCCGCGGCCGGGTCGTATCGGCACATCCAGCCCTCCGGCAGCGTATGCGTGATGTTGCTGGCGGAGTGGTCGATGACTCCGCCAACCTGGGCTGGAGTTCCCACCACGAAATGGATGTCATACACGCCGGTGGTCCACGCCTTTCCGTTGGCCGGTACGTGGATTGTGTACTTGAACGTCCAGATCCGGAAGGCCCCGTCGGTGGCTTCGGCCGATTGCAGCGTCACGCCCCGGACCTGCTCGATGATGTCGCGCAGCCGGTTCTCCGCTTCGGGCGACGGATCGTTGGCCAGGGCATCCTCGAGGCTCCGGAGAGCCGGGCGGCCGATCCGGATCAGCTCGTGCGTAGCAGCGTCGCGCGTGGCGATGTCCCAGGCGTCGAGATCGTCAATCAGCTTGTTGATTCGCTGCGCTGTCGTGCCATCCTGCTCCTGCAAAGCGTGCAGGGCGATCATGTACGCCGGCTCCAGCCAGGGGCTGGCGGGGTGAATCATGAGCTGAACTTCGAAGAACCCAGCCGGCGGCCCCGGAAACCACTGCATCTCGGCCTGCGCCAGGCAGTGCTCGTCGTAGAGCGGCAGCCAAACGTCCAGGTCGGCCGAGCCGCTGCCGCCGCCCTGCGCGCTCACCTCAAGCCCCACCGGGCTAAGCGCGGTAATGCGAATCGCGCCGAGCGGATGGTCGGCGGCGACGTGCCACTCCAGCTCGTCGATCTGAAGAACGCCGCCGGGCAACGCCAGCCGCGGGTCATCCGCAAAACGCGTGAAGCCGGTCAAGGGAGCGGATTGGGTCTCAACAGCGACAAGCTCAGCAAAACTCGGCGCGTCAAGCGCGAAGCTCGTGGGTGTCCGAGTGTGCTGGTCGTGGAGCGGAACCAGCGGAGCGCCCGGGAGACGCTGTTGCCCCTGGCCCAGCGCAGCGCCTGCAAACCACCCGCTCGCCGCGATTCCGATCGCCGCGCCGGCAAACACCGCCACCGCATTGAAAGAAATGAAACGAGACATGGCGAATTCTCCTTGTGCATCCCAGAAGCGAACATCGGCTTCTGAAAGGTGAAGACGACCCGTCTCGGGCGGCGGCCGTGGTCGGCGCCCCGGGAGCGCTTTTATTCAGTCGAAGTGAATCTCCTGCGGCCCGAATCTCGCCGGCGGATACTTCATTTCCAGCCGCTCCAGCGTCTGCACCAGCACCTTCGTGATCAGCCAGTCGCGGAACCAGCGCTTCTCCGCCGGAATCACGTACCACGGCGCGTGCCTCGTCGAGCACTGGCTGAGCACGTCCTCGTAAGCTGCCTGGTAATCACTCCAGCGCTGCCGCTCGACGAGGTCGTTCGGATCGAATTTCCAGTGCTTCTTCGGGTTATCGACGCGCTTCTGCAACCGCTCCTTCTGATACGCCTTGGAGATGTGCAGGAAGAGCTTGACGATCGTGACGCCCTCGTCGGCCAGCAGATGCTCAAACGCGTTGATGTGCTCGTAGCGCGCCTTCCAGCGCTCCTCCGGTACAAGCTGCCTCACCCGCACGATCAGCACGTCTTCGTAGTGCGACCGATTGAAGATCGCGATCTCGCCGCGCGCCGGGGCGTGAGGGTGCACGCGCCAGAGGAAATCATGCGCAAGCTCAGTCTCGCTGGGGGCCTTGAAGCTGGTGGCGTCGATGCCGGTCGGGCTCACCCCGCCGAAGACCGCCCGCGTCGTGCTGTCCTTCCCGCTGGTGTCCATGCCCTGCAAGACCACGAGCAGCGCGTGCTTGCGCTCGGCATACAGCAGCTCGGTCAGCTCGATGAAGCGCTCGTGCAGCTCGGCGAACTCCGCTTGCGTCGCTTCCTTGTCGCGCGGGTCGTCGTCGTCCGGCTCCCAGCGTTTGAGATCGACGGCGCTGCCCGGCTCCACGCGGAATTGATCGATCACCGACATCGCCCGACCTCCCTTGCGTCCTGCGCCCGTCCGCCACGAGGATCGTATCGCCCGACCCGACTCCCGCGAACTGTTTCCGAACGTCGCGCCGCCCCTGCGGATTGACGCTTCGCTCGCGACACCCGACAATGCCGGCGGGGCGGTCAATCTACCTGTTTCGAACGCCTAACCGAGTCCATTCCGAGGGAGTATGCCCATGATGTCGTTTGCCGTTTCGATTCTGCTGCACCTGTCGGCTGCGTCCATGGTTTTCGGCCCGCTGCCCGCGCCGGCGCCGGTCGAGCCCGACCCGTTCTTCGCGGTCGGAGCGCCGGTGCTCGAGATCACTAAGAGTTGCCCGCAGCTCCGCTATCTCGGCCGCGACGCCACCTTCGAGATCGTCGTCACCAACCGCGGCGACGGCCCCGCCAACAACGTCGTCGTGACCGACACCGTTTCCAACGGCGTGGAGTTCCGCAACGCCGACAATGACGGCCAGCGCGAGGGCAACAACGTGGTCTGGCGCCTGGGCACGCTCAACGGCGGCGAGAGCCGCACGCTGAAGATGACCGTCCACTGCAACACGATCACGACGGTCAAGAACAGCGCCCGCGTCGCGTACTGCTCGGAGGCGGTCGCGGAGTGCGAGTTCCCGGTGAAGGGCATCCCCGCCATCCTGCTCGAGTGCGTGGACGATCCCGACCCCATCGAAGTCGGCAGCGAGGTCACTTACACGATCACCGTAACCAACCAGGGCACCGAGACCGGCACGAACATCGCGGTCGTCTGCACGCTGCCCAGCGAACAGGAGTTCGTCAAGGGCGGCGGCGCCACCCAGCCGACCGCCAGCGGCAAGACCGTCACGTTCGCTCCGCTGGCCACCCTGGCCCCCAAGGCCAAGGCATCGTTCCTGCTGACCGTCAAGGGCGTCAGCGTCGGCGACGTGCGCTTCGGCGTCAGCATGAAGAGCGACCAGATCGACACGCCGGTGACCGAGACCGAAGCGACGCGAATCTACTAGTTTCGCCACGACTCGGCGAAAGAAATTGCGGGCGAGGACGCTGCGGGCTGAAAAAGCCCGACGTCCGCGCCCGCACGCTTGCA